>JAEOTR010000060.1 GCA_016839705.1 Promethearchaeota archaeon
GACCACGATCCTATCCTATAGCAGATAAGAACCATTTTTCTTATCCCTTTTATTGAAAAACTTTTCCAAGCCTTTTCAACTATGAAATATTATCCTCAGTTTCCCGAGGTTATTTTTCTCTATAGGGCAAGTTGATCATGTGTTACTGAGCAGTTTGCTATGGAAAATTTAGGTATTCCATTCAACTCGCATGGCTTATCCTCACCCAAATAGCAGTCGGGTCCGGCAGGATCAACCGGAATTAATAAACTGTGAAGTGTATCACAAAACTGTTTTTGGAATTTTAACTTACTTAGGGTCTTAATTAAACTTTCTTCAGTTATAATAACCAAATTATAACTACATTTTTTATACCGCATCTATGATAAAACTTTTCATCTAACGGATATTTACCATAATCCAAGCTTACACCGGTAAAGATGCGACTGGTTAATATATAAAGAAGGAACAATATATTATAAATTTTTTTGTTTTTCTGCGTAAAACTAAGTTTAGATTATTAAATTTTCGTAGTTTAAAAATCCCTATTGAAATAAAATAGTATTGTTTCAAATATAGACCTTAGTGAATAATATGCAGCTCAATGAAAAAATAGGAATCTATTTAGACCAAATAAAGCAAATTAAGGGCGTAGAGAATGCTGTTTTGACGCAAAGAGATGGAAATCCAATTCAATCAACAGGAGTTTGGTTTTCCAAAGACGAAATTTTTAATGTTAGCTCTGCTACAAGCGCAATTTTTAACGTTGGTATACATTTACATCCAAAAGATTTAAAATACATCTTAATAGAAGGGAAAAAGGCAAAGATTTTGATTGCACCATTGAATAGTCCGATACATAATTCATTGAACAGAATTTTAGAATCTCAAGGAGTTTTAGACGATAAGCATGAATTTTTCATCGCAATTACCGCTCAACCGAATATTAACTTAGGAGGTGTTTTTCTTCAAACTAGTGAGTGTTTAAGAAAGATAAAAACAAGTTTAATAACATCCGGAGAATCTTTTAAACCTCCTTTAATTCAATTTAATAGTCAAAAGGTTCAAAATATAATAGAGGGATTCAATGTAAAAGAAAATGAAGAAATAAATTTTAAATTATCTCCTTTCTCATTAAGTTTTTCGAAACCAACCTCGTTGAAATTATCAAAAGTTTTGGATAATATCTCAGTTACAGTCCCGGATACGAAATATTCCTTTGTAACAATTGAAGGGGGATTTATCGCATCGAAGATGTTAAAAATTTTTGATGTAAATTCTGAAAAGTTAGATAAGATTTCTGCAATGAGCTATTCTCTCTTTCAAACATCAAATAGATGTGCCTGGTTATTAAAAAAAATGCATGCAGAAAGTATCCTACTTGATTGTCAGCATTCTTTCCAATTTATCGAAGGGCTGGGAAAAGCAATCTTTAGTGCTGTTATTGGGAAAACACGACAAAAATTAGGTCTAATTCGATTAATTCTTCCCCAATTTACAAATCAAATTAACAAACTTATTAAAGAGGCATCTGAAATTCAAGATTTCCGTACATTCGACATTAAAAGGATGTTGGGGGAGTTAGTAATAAAATAAGAACGGTGAGAAGATGAATCTCTTTAAGATCTTAGATAAATTCAAAAAAAATTATATCTCATTGATTCTATATTGCTTACTAGACAGAATTCCTATTATTGTCTTTGGGGATGATTCAGAAGAAGTAAATAATTTTTTGATAGAATTATCCGAACTTGTACATTTTCGAAAAGAATTTGTTTTTTATACTGATTTTATTTCCGCTGATGAGTATGAAGATTTAATTTCAAATGAAAATATTGATTACAATTACCAAAGAGCGCATATAAGGTGTCCTTGTGAGGTTGCGATTAAAGCTTTAAACACATTTAAACACATTGATTCATGGTTGATCGGAATCGTAATCCCAAAAGAAAAAAATGAGGTGGCAAAATTAAAAGATTTTATCGATACAAAATCGAAGGTAATTTTATATATCTCTTTCTTCTCAAACAGTTTTTCAATAGGGGTAGATCATATAGATTTGAAATCAGTTGATTTAACCCTTGAAGAAAATATACTTAGAAAAATTTCTCAAGACACTGAAAAAGCATTAATAAAAATGAAAAGAGTACTAAATGATAAAATCACCCTAAATCAACTTGATAAGGATTTAATAACAACATTATTAGATTTCGAAATCGAAAAGAGTGAGTTAAAAAAGAATATTTTTAAAAGAGAAATTCAAAATTTCTATTCAGGATCAAAGAGAGCATTTTTTATATTATCCAGATTGAATTTAATAAACAATATAGACATCTATACAAAGATTAGCAGTAAAACTCTTTTAGAAACTATAGATTACGAAGAAGCGTCAATAGAGAGAATTTTATCATTTATTGGGAAAGAATGGGGTGAAAACTTTTCAGATTTGATTGAAGATGGAAAAAAATCATTTATAGGTGATAAAATAGTATCACTTTGGGGTTAGAATTAATATGATATATGATTTTGAAAATGAAACTTTACAAGTAAAAATAGTATATTACGGTCCTGCAATGTCAGGTAAAACAACGTCGGTAAAATTCTTATTTTCTTGTTTTAATAAAGAAAATGCATTGAAATCTATTGACAGTACAGTGGGGAGGACACTTTTCTTCGACTTTGGGGTTTTAAAATTTAAAGGGGCTATTTGGGATTTAAAATTTTTAGTATATTCTGCAACGGGTCAGGATTTTTATTCTAGCACTCGACCATCGACATTAAATGGAGTAGATGGGATAATATTTGTTGTTGATTCCCAGAAAGAATGCTTGGAACACAATTTACGTTCATGGAAAGAATTAAAGACATTATTCGGTTTGGAATTTTATACCATTCCTATTGTAATATCATTAAATAAATATGATTTACATGAAATGCACAAATTGCATGAAACGGATTTTATGACTCATATTAGCTATTCAAAGTTTAAACAATTAGCATTAACAAAAACTGCTGCAATAAATGGAGAAGGGGTAATAGATTCATTTAGCCAATTAATTAGCTTTATATTTCCACAACTAACAATAAAAGTAGATACCTAATAATAAATTTAGGATTTAACATTATTTTTTTGATACATATTTTTCGAAAGTCTTTTAATATAACCCTGCAAGACAAATTGCTTTAAAAGATTTCTGACTTTCCTTACCTCTGATGCATCAATTCCTAAAACGCTTATTAATTGAAAAATTGAAAACTGTTCGGGTAAACCATCCTTGATTCTATTATAGAGTCCCGTCTTTTACTCACATCAATTCTTATTTAATTATCCTATAAAAATGAAGAAATGTTTTTATATTTTATTCAAATCAAGTATAATATACATATTGGAGTAAAGGTTTTTATAATCCTCAAAGTAACTATAAATTATCATTCCTACTTTACGTAGATCATCATGTCTAGTCATTTTCATTGAAAATTTACAACCTTATTTTACCCCATTGCTGTTTGGAACCATACTAAATACATATTTATTATATAATTGAAATACATGGTAATTTATTGAAAAAAATAGCATTAATCTTCTGCTACTAATTCAAAAATCCCGGATATCCTTAGCATTATCTCCGATTGGAGCTTCGCCATCCCCATATATCTGGTATAACCCTGTTCTTCTCGCACATTCAGTAAAACTACGATAAACGTCTTTTCTTTTCTCATAAAGAGCACAAGTTTTATAAATTATTGGATTCCATCTATAATATTCGTCATTAGGCTCATACCATAGTTTTTCATCTTTTAAAACTTGCTTAAAGTCTTCTTCTCCTATAACTTCAGTGAGATCTTGTTTGTTTAACATAACAATAAGTGGAATTTCGGTAATTAATTTACCTCGTGTAATATTCTTCAATTCCTTTAAAGATTCAATATTATCTTCAAAAAGATGTGTTTGGGAATCAACAGTAAAAATAACGCCATCTGTCCCCTTAAATATTTTTTTCCTTAAGGGAGAAAACCTCCTTTGCCCCGCTACAGTATACACATGATAAAAAACTTGTCCTCTGGGTTTTTGCTTAGTAGATTGGAAAATACCTCGATCAAAATATAAGGTCGATCCACTTGCCATTGAAATTTTTGTTAAATTGCCAGTTGGAGCAATATCTTTTTCATTTTCTTTTGTATATCTATATAAAGTGTCGACCGTTGTTGTTTTTCCTGAACTTGCCATACCCCAATAGAGGATCTTTATATAAACCTTATGGTCTGCTGTGTATCGAACCATGGAAATATCTACCTAAATAAATCAATTATAAAGTAAATAAATCGTTCTTATGTGTATTTTGATGTAAAATTAGATTAGATGAAAAAAATTTCTATTTTTTAATAAAATAAATAATTTAGTACTATTATAATTAAGTATTTATTATTCCTTTTTGGTATTTTTACTTTTTTACAAAATAAAAATTAAATATTGAGTAATTATTATTTTAACAATCTCTAACTTTCTACAAAAGTTTCTCCTAATCTAATTTTGTAATTGCACCATAGAATTAATTCATTGTATTCATTTCCGACTTTACCTTCTCTTATTATCAAATTAATTATATCTGAATACATAATTTCTCTTTTGCCTTGAAATGATTTACTTAATTTATTTTTAATTTCTTCTAGCACTCCTATGTTATTGATTGGTATACTCATAAAACTTTTATAATTTTGTTCAGTTTTCATATGACACATCTTAAGCGAATAAATTATTCGTGATTGTAACCATACTAACTCTAGACCAAACAATTTAAATCCCATATTTTTTACTTTTCATTTTCTCTCTCTCTTTCTCTATAGAACGTAATTTCATTATTCAGTAAGATTATTTCATTGAACCTTACTACCATTCTACGCAGTTAAAATAAGGCAGGATTGAAATTTGAAATCTAAAACTGAATATGAATTGTGATTGAAATTAATCAAGAAGTATATAAAAGCGAAGTTAATGAAAAGTGTCCTGAGTGTAAAGGAAGTGTTATTATTAATAGCTTTGAAAAGGTTTGCAAAAATTGTGGCTTAGTGATTAACGAGTTATTTAAAGCATCTTCATTTATTTTTAGTAAAGAGAATAAAACGGGTAATCTCAGTAAACAATATGTCGCATTGGGCGAAAGAACAGATTTTATAGGTGGATTAGGTTCATTTATTGATTATGAAAATTCAAAATATTTAAAGGATAAAAAAGGAAGGTTATTGCCTCCGAATGAACAAAAACTGTTTAGAAGACTTAAAAAAAATTATGCCCAATTCTTAAGAATCAAAAATCATGAAACGGAATATCGAGTTTTCAATATTCTAAATAAGATTTCATTATACCTTAATCTAAATAAAAATATTCGGAATAATGCGGCATATTACTATAAAAAAATACATAAGATTGAAGAAAAAGTAATAAACAACATATCCTTAATCGCTTTTTGTGTATTTCTAGCTGTTAGGAAAGAGTATCACAATGCACCGATAACAATTAATGAAATTGCAAAAGCCTTTCAAAATTTTGGACATCGTGTTAATCCCAGGTTGATCCTGCGTGATGGAATAAGATATAAACACCATTTAAATAATGAGTCGATACCCCACAAAAGTGAAGATTATCTCATAAGGCTAACCAATCAAGTTATGAATCATAAAGATCTTTTAGAAAGGTTAAAGAGAAAAAAATCATCTTGGACTAAGGAAGAATATCAAAATTTACTTCTTAAAAAATGTCGGGAAATATTGATAGAGTTACCGTTATGTCATCGTGGAGGAAGAAATCCTTTTATTTTAACGGGGGCTATAATATATCTAGCTGATAAATTACTAGCGAAAGAAAATATACAAAAATCGGTCTTAACCCAAAAAGTAATATCTGAAGCTACAAAAATTGCTGAATATTCCATAAGGGATCATTATGTCAACCTATTAAAGCCTCTTTTTCTCAATAACTGAATATGTCAACCCCTTAAAAAAGTTCAAGATATAAAGAGATTATTCATAATCTAAAATAATAAATTCTATTAAATTTTTTATTAAAATAATTTGAATTTATTATAAATAAGTGGATATTTAGTTTTAAAATAAAAAAAAGCGCTTCTGTAGTGTAGACCGGTCAATTCAAATGGTAGTTATAGAATGCTACGATTAAGACTAAGCATCTGAGGCTCTCACCTTCGGGACCCGGGTTCAAATCCCGGCAGAAGCATTATTAACATTATTTATACTTAGAATATAACTAATAATGAGTACATTTATTTATTTTCGTTAAACTGTCTTTATGATCGAACTCAAAAGATTTCAATCATGAACCGTTGTAGATGTGGGAGAGATTTTATTTAATAAGTCGAGGAGATTCGATATTAAATCAATATATATTCTTATCAATTCAATATCTGTTTCATTTCGAAATTTTTCTGTTAACCACTGAATCTTTTCAGAAATAGCATCTTCTAATGAATTATAGACAGTTCCTTTAATACTCGTTTTGATACTTAGATTAGTCTCAGAACCAATTTTTTCTTTTTGATAATTTTGAGCGACGGTATCATTCATAACAACAACTTTCCTGTCACAGCTAGGGCAATACTTTTCCCCACTTTTATTTCTGAATATAGGATTATTACAAACTGGACAGGCTATATTTAACATAGTGTGACCCAATCTTAGAAGATCAGCCATTTTAACAATATCTTTGCTAATTTTAATCCCCACAAATTAATAATTCAATTGCAGTAATTTAATAAATATTTTTTAAAACAGAAGTTTTATTCGCGGTTTTGTATTTTTAATAAATTCACTATGTATCCTGAAATCCTGTTTCTCAAATGCTTTGAGTCTACTTCAAGATATTTGTCCAAAAGTTTTTTATTTTTTTCAAAATTGGTTGTAAACACATCTGGATATTTATTTATTAATTCTTTAGATACGTTTTTTATTGTTATTGGTCTTACTTTTCCCATGTTAGTAACTTTATTTTTTCTTTAATCTTTCGTAATTTAAATTTTTGGTAAAATAAATTTTTTTCGCAATTATTTTGGTTTTTATAGTTTTAAGCAAAAATTCTAATGTGAGAAAGAGATTAATTATTTTATTTCTATTTGTATTGATCATCGAAATTCTTAGTATTTCAAATTCTGTTATAGGCTTTGAGTGTAATCTCGACTATATAGAAGTTGATAAAGAAAGCTATTATCCTAATGAAATGATCAATATAAACGCCTCCTGGGGATTAGATTATAATCCCATTAATGTAGAAGCTTATATTCAAGTTAGACTTACTGATGAATTTGATGTTGTATTTTGGAACTCCTCTAAATATGATGGAATTGGTAATTACACAGAAAATTGGAATATAAATATAAATCAATTAAATCTAACTCTTAATAATTATACTCGTAGTTTATATGTAAAATTTTTGAGTGTTTACCACCAAATTGGTACAATGGATATAATATCAAATCTATTAGAAACAATTCAAATTACTATAATAAAGCGAATTCCTTATTGTCAGTTAATAGGATTTAAAGATCGAATAAACTACGGAGAAAATTTAAGTTTTCAAGCAAGATTTTTTGATAGTATAATTGAGAATAATACATTCTTGAATAATCAATTGATTACATTTCAAATAAGTTCAAATAGCTCTATTATATTTCAATCTAATTTCACAACTAATGATTTAGGGATAATAAATATATTTGTATCTTCTGTTGATGATTTCGGTCTAGGTGTAAATAATTTGGTATTGAAATTGGGTAAAAACAATGTTTTTAATGATTCAATATTTCAGTATGAAGTTTTTGTAGATAGAAATCCAGTTTTTATTGATGTAATTAACTTTAAAGATATAATAGAATCATGGGAAGATTTAAGAATTAATTTATTCTATTATTATTATTTCAATAACACGTTATATCCACTTGAGAATCAATCAATTGAGTTAGCAATTTTGAGAGATAATAACATTACATACACACAAATATTTAGTACAGATAAAGATGGGATATTATCGGTAGCCATCTCTCATAAGTTGTTTAGTTCTAATAAGGAAAATAAAGATTTAACATTAACTTTGAAATATAATGGTTCCCTTTATTTAGAAAATAAAACACTCTCCTTAAATCTAAACATAAAAATCTATAAACAAGAAAGTAGATTTCAATTAATTCTTATATCCTCTGTAACTGCATCGGCAATAATTGTACTGATTTCACTGGTAATATTATTTAGATTTAAGAGACCAAAGAAAATAATATTGCCTGAAATCACAATAAGATATTGAATTCTAAATTGGCAATCTTCGAAGAATTATAGAAAATTTATCACAGAAAATCCCAATAAATGAATAAATTTAAGGTTATTTCGTCAGATTCCTTTTGGGGGAGTTAAAGATCGTTTTTAACCATTGTGTATGAAATGGTTTTATATTCATTTATTCCATCTCGATTTTCTAATAAAAAATTAATACTCTGTATTTAATTATAAACGATCCTCTTTTAAGATTATAATATATTTCTATTGTGAATTCGTTGCTACTATGGAGTATTTTGAAGAATTATTAAAAAAGCCATCATTATTTCTCGATGAGAGTAAGCTGGATATGAATTATGTTCCAGGGAAACTACCACACAGAGATAAAGAATTGTCCCTTCTATCACAGTTATTCCTAACATTAATTACAAATCCAAATTCAATCTCAAGAAAAATTTTAATAACAGGTAAAACAGGAATTGGAAAAACAGTTACAGTAAAAACTTTTGGTGAAATTCTAAAAGAAGTATCGGCTAAAAGAAATATTTGCATCAAATATGTTCATGTCAATTGTCGAAAAGAAAGAACTAGTTATAAAGTTTTAATTAAAATTATTCGATTAATTAACAAGAATTTTCCTAAAAGAGGGTATTCTCCTCAAGATTTATTAGAAAACCTAATCGATTTTCTTACTAACCAAAATATACATATTCTGATTGTTTTGGATGAGTTAAGTTACCTCATTAACAAAGGAGAGGATTTGATTTATTTGTTAACTCGGATTAATGATGATTCGGCAAATGTTCAACAGAGAGTATCAATTATCGGAATTGTGCGAGATCTTTCATGCTTAAATAATTTAGATTATAGTACTATAAGCACATTGCAAAGAAATATCATTAAATTCAGTAGCTATTCTAAGAAACAGATTTTTGACATCCTAAACTATAGAGTTCTTTTAAGTTTAAAAGAAAATGTTATATCTAAAGACCTGATAAAGATGATTGTAGAATCAACCTATACTAATGGTGATATCAGATATGGGTTAAATATAATATGGAAGGCAGCTAAAATTGCTGAAAGTCGAAATTTAACATTTATAGATAATGAATGTGTTAGACTTGGGAGTCAGGAATTAGTTCCATTTTCAACTTTAGATGTTCTAAAATATATGTCATCTCAGAAATTATTTTTTTTACTTTCAATTGTCAAAGGATTACAAATTTCTAATATGACAGAAATATCCTTTTTAGATGTTATAAAAAGATACTATATTATATGTGAAAACATAGGTTTGAATCCTAGGTCGAATTCTCAACTATGGAATTATCTTCAAGAATTTAAACGGGAAAGCATAGTTCTTATCAATATCTTAAGTGAGAAAATCAAAGGGAGAAGAGCATCAATTCAAATTCCGGAAATAAATTTACCAAAATTAGAAAAAATTATTACAGAGATACTGAAATTGAAAGAAATCGATATCTAATATGATTAAATCTGAGAATAAGTTTTTAATAGAGGATCTATTAGGATCAAAAGCAAGAGTTAAAATATTAAAAGCTCTAGCACTGAATGAAGAATTAACTATTTCATTAATTATTAATGCAACTAAATTAAATTATTCAAATGTTAGAAAACATCTAAATCACCTAAAAGAACTTGATTTAATCCAAGAAAAGAATTTTGGAAGGATAAAAATATTTAGATATAGAATAGAAAATATAAAAGCACGGAGTTTTAAAAAATTTATCGACATTTGGGAAGGGGATTTCTATTGATATTATAACCTTGTTTTTGGTGATAAATTTTGCTTTTATGAGTACGATCTTCCTTTTCTTTATCCATTCAGATATTAAATTCAGGAAAATACCACAAAGGTATTTTATATTCAGTTATATTATTGGCCCCATTTTAAATATCTTTGAATTCCTAATCTTTTTCGAAAAAATTGTGGTTATTATATATTTAAAACTTTTTGTAGCTATTTTTGTATTTTCCTTAGCTTTTATTTTATTTATTTTGAAAATCATTGGTGGAAGTGATGGTAAACTCCTTATTTTTATTTTTTTTGTGCATCCGATTCTATATCTGAATGTATACATTATTTTTTCTTTTTTCCTGATCTTTTCATTATTCTTTGTTGTTTTTTTTACAGTTAACCTAATCTTCAATAACATTTTTGGAGATGGTTGTTCGTTCATACTCTTCTTCAATTTAAATTTTAAACTCTCAATTTTTAAAAAAGTTTTCTTTAAATGTTTTTATAAGTTCTTCAATTATGTTGATCTAGGTGATTATCTTGAGAGGAAACACTATATAAAATCGTTATATTTAATATATAATTTTAATAAAAACAAGTTTCAAATACTATGTCAAATCCGTCCTCCTTTAATAGTACTTATAATCCTCTCTTATTATATTGTTTTCTTTTTAAATTAAATCCTTTAACATATATCGTGGAAATAATTTTAAATTTAATGATTTTTACTAGAAGTATGAATTTTAATTATTATGTGAAAATATTATTATGGAAATTGAAAAAACAAGAGAAACTTCGTGGAGAATTCAGTTAAAAAATAGAAATGAAAATATCGAAATAACCTCAGTTGAGATTAGTGGTGAAGTTCGGATTATCAAACTAGCGCTTCTGAAAAATGAAAAAACAATAAAAGTTGAAATGAATAAAGAAGAATTTTTTAATTTTCTGTCTTTAATCTCTGCTTTCAAAGATGTAGTGATAGGAGAGGATATAATGAGAATTGATGAAGGGGCATCTATAAAGGAAAAAGAACCTCAAAAGGTAGAAGATATTTCTGACATGGACAATACGATATATCCCATTAATACTGAATCATCAGAAAATAATATTAAAGAATCTGATGAAGATGAATTAAACCCTGAAGAATGGGATCCTTGGTAGTATCCTTTAATTACTTCTCTTATCAATTCTAAATTCACAGTTCTCTAGATTTAAATCTTCCAGCGAACATTGTGTTTCTTCTACATTTACTCTGTATAATGCAAATTCTCCAAATCCTGCTAATAATCCCGTGATAAAATAACAAAAATATTTTGATTTGTTTTCTAATTCTGATGAGATATTATGGTGAAGATCGATAACAATTGAATCTTTGGATATTTTTTTAGGGTTAAACCGTCCCCATCCATGATTACTTAAAATATTTGTGAATTGATTCACTAAATCGTCTAATGATTTTGGTTTTAAATTTTCTTCCCAAGTTTGTATCAACTTCCAACCCGCTTTTTTACCTAACCATACTAATAATGATTTCACACCTTCTCCGTAAATAGAAGCTAAAATATCTATCACTCGAGGGGGAAAAAAAGCAAAACGATCGTTAAATAGCTGATATTTCCCTTTGCCAAATTTTAAACCCTTTAATTTTAAATTTCTCATAATTATTATCAGCTTTTTTTCTTATATAATATTTTCTAACGCAATTTAGGGTAAAGAATCTAATTTATTAAAAAGGGTTAGTATTTCTTATTACAACTTCTATTAAGATGAAAAATTAAGACTCTTTCTCCTAGTTAAACAAGATGTTGACTTTAAATAATTACTTACCAATGTTTTTGTGAATGTTGGAGTTAAATATTCTACTATTAGAAATTTCAATAATTTTAGGCATTAATATTTTAATTTTCATATTCTCCCTTCTTTCAACTGATCTCCTCATAACGTTATTGTCATTTCTAATCTTTTTAATTTTACTATCCCCATTTCATATATTAATAGAAAAATTAGAAATAACAATATTTGTAAATAATTTTGAAAGTTCTCTAATTTACAAACTCTTTTTTTATTATTCCTATTTAATAAATACTTTTATTGGAATATGTTTGTTTGTTGAATTGATTTATCTTTTTATTTATTGTTAAAAGTTGGATCCCTTTCAGTTTTTATTCTTATAAGAAATTAGAAATATTCATAAAAGAAATAAAAAATGTAAGGATGAATATAATATTTGATGCTAAGATTATCGGTAATCTTCTAATGTAACATATAATTTTTAGAAAATAATTTGAAGTTATTGAGATACTTGATATTAATACGATTAGTATGATTAATATACTAAAAACGTTAAGTGGATTTTCAAAAAATAGCAGAAATACATTCTCAACTAAGTTAATATTTCTAATGATAATATTAAAGAAAGGGAATAATCCTGATATACTTCCTGTAATAATTGGGAGGAGAAAAATAAAAAAGAGAATTTTAAACTTCTCACCCTTCATAATGACTTCTAATTTTTTTTCAAGCTTTTGATGTTTATGTATTATCGTTAAGATTTCTAAAATCTTATCAGATGTATAATAAGCGCTTCTTTCTGTATAACTTTTAATTGCATCCAAAATTATTACATAACGTAAAGATTTCAATTCTGTTTTTAAAACTTCTATTATTTCACTAAATGAATAAGAAAAATTTAGAAGATAAGAAATTTGATTCTTTAAAGGCTTCTTCAAAATTGTAAATAATGTCTTATTCTGGTTATACGATTTAAGAAGAGCATTTTCAGGAGATAAATTAGTTCTTAAATGATTTGCAAAACCTCTTAGGAATAGGAGAAATTCTTCATATTTTTTTCTTTCATGACTCGAAAAATCGTTTATTAATCCTATCAAATAACCTTGGTTTCTTATAAATTTCTTGAACAATAGATTGATAAAGATAATAAAAAATGGGATAAAAAGGATTAAGAATAGGACATTTATTAATTGAAATAAAATGAGAAAACATATACCTATTGGGAAGAATATTCCAATAAAAAATAGAACGCTAATTTTTGATTGTATCTGTCTGAGATAAATTTTAAACTGCTGTTCTAAAGAGCTCTCATTATCATTGATGTAATTATTATATTTAAAGTGATTAATTAATAAACTTTTAACAAAATTATCAAAATCGTTTGATGGTGTTTTTAATTCAATTAATTCTTTTTCAGGATTTTTTCCTTCGTGTACTCTTCTGAAAATAGATTTGAAATAAACTGAAATCGGAATTTTATATGTTTTAACTAATTCAATGAAGCGAAGACAATTATCAGAATTTTCTTTGTTAGTTTTTTGAATTAATGAGAAATTAATTTTAATAATATAAAGAACTGAATTTAAAAGTGATTCCTTTTTTGTTATATCTCTATAGAGAATTGAATTAAACTTATAGGATGCGATCATTGAAAGAATTATTGAATAAAGGATAATTATTAAAAAATTAAGAGAAGTAAGGAATAATGAAATTATTATTGAGATAAAAAATGAAATTAAGAAGATAACAAAGCTTGCTTTGTTGACATCAGATTCATTAGTATTATATAATGTTCTATAGAGATCACGAAATCTATCATCCAAATTCTTAAATCTAAACTTAGGTATTTTATAACCATGAAATTTAGAGCAAATTTGAACATATTTTTCAATATATTTCATATAATCTACAATTTTAGTATAAATTTATAAATTTTACAAGGATGTTTGATAAAAGATAAGAGATATTTAGGAGATACGTCTGTGGGGGAAGATTATGAAAAAAACAGTTATGAAAACTTGCGTTATATGAGGAGGTTTTACTATATATATTACCCTCAATAAGAAATTCACTAACAATATAAGTATTAAAAAATGTCAAGTTAAGATTACTAGGATATTGTATATCTTGTAAATAAGATCCCTCTGGGTTTTGAATTATATAAAGAACGGCTTCATTAATCTCATCAAGAAAATCTATATAAGTTTCTAATTCATTCATTTCTTTTTCACTATATTTTGTTAATTCACCTAGAAATGGAATTAGGATCGCAGAGAAAATTGTGAGTAAGAAAATACTAAACCCTATAAGTAATGACTTTTCAAAAAGATTTGTCATAAAAAGGAATTCAAATTTATAGATTTAAATCCCTCTTTTTTTTCCACTCAGCCCAAAATTGATTAAGAGAATCAATGGATATGAATGAATGATAAGAGATTTTATGGAATAAATCTATTAATTTTAACTTGTTTAATGAATTTATTTCTGTTATAAATTCGAAGATTTCTTTATAAATAGTTATAATAGCTGTAAACTTTTCTTTGGGCAAATTTTCATTTTTTTTTAATTCATTCATTATTTTAGTCTCATAAAGGGATTTTGATAATTTCCACGTCTTTGAATATGGATCATAGTTAAAAATTGAATCATAATATTTATCTCCCTTAAAATTCCCCTTATTAACTTCAGAAATTGAAAGAATCCGTCTTTTATTTTGGTCCTTTTTCATCAAAATGATAAGGTCAAGATCGGATAAACATGATTTATCTATATGAAAGTGGTACAGAAAACGATTTATTAAAGAGTCGATATTATTCCCATGAATTGTTTGAAAGCCCTTTAAACCTGCTGCTAAACAATGAAACATAGCTTCTGATTCTTCTTTTGTTAGAATCTCTCCCAAATATATTATATCCGGCGTTCTATGCAAGAGAGTTTTTATTATATTACTTTTTGAATATTTTTGCGTTAAATGATCTTCTAATGAATCTACCTGATATTTTAATTGATGTTTATCAAAATCATGCTGTTTTAATGACTCTGTTACATTTTCAACGTATATTTTCCTAAATTCTTTGGGAGTCAATAGATCCAAAGTATTAATTAAAGTCGTTTTACCTGTGTCTGTTTCACCCGTAATCGTTATATTTATCTTTCTTAAAATACTAAAATAGAGGAATGCTGCCATTAATGAATCTAAAGTTCCATTTTTCAAGAGATCCTGAATTGTGAAAATATTTTTGTTTAATTTTCGAATATCCAAGGCGAAATTATGTAACTGAATAGGATCAACATCAATTGCAAATCTACAATAGAAGTATTCGTTTTTTATAACCAATTTTATACTAGGATTCATATAATCAAGTCTTTTTCCACTATATAATCGTGCCATTGTTTTTAATCGATCTATCTCTATTGATGTTAATTTTATTTTGGTCCTACATCGACCATATTTTTGATGGTTGACATAAATATTATCATCGGGTGAATCCAAGAATATTTCTTCTACTAGATCATCAACTAAGATTGGGAATAATTTATCTAAGTGTAATTTTTTTAAAGATGCTAGAAATCCTATCCTTTTTATTTCAAGCTCAGGAAGATTAAATTTTGAGTTTAACAATTCTATAGATTTGTCCTTATAGAGATTTATTAGTGTTTCTAAAGGTATTATTCTATCAAATTCAGCACCTTCTATATTTAATTCAATATTGTTGATGATTTTCTCGATGTAGTCTTTTTCTTTATCTTCCTCAAAAAACATATTTATTTTATAAAATTTCTCATTTTCAAATGATCGTTGATAGATATTAACTTGAAAGCTGTCATACTTTCCAATTTTATAAGTCTTTAATAACGGTTCACTTTCCTTTGAATTATATTCTTGAAATTCATGAATACAATTATCATCATAAACAATTTTAGAAAGAAAATGTGTATAGAAGTTGACATCTTTATTATGGTAATCTTTAAAATATTGAATTACTCTCAAGTTATTAAAAATTGTAAGAATATTTTTTGTTAGCTTTTCAAGGTATACCTTGCAATTTCTGCATATCAAATTATTTAATTCTATTTTATTAAAATTTAAATCCAATTCTGAGATAACCTTATATACTTGGAGAGGATCGTAATAGTCAGACTCTTTTATTCTATGTAATTCGGCAAAATTAGTGGAGAATCCACACTTAAATTCCTCGAAACGACATTTATTCGTTCTCATATTTACTATTTTTTGAACGATCTTATCGATTTTTTTGATTTTTTTAAAATATTCTAATAGAATTTCAATCTGATAAGATTCAATTAGAAAATCGTTCCACGAAATTGAACTAATATTTGCATTTTTATGAAGAAATAAATTATATAATAAACAGGATAAGCATCTGTTATTTGCGCTTGGGTTTTCCTTTCTTGAGATACACTTTTGGCAATCAATAAATTGTATTAATTCTCTTTTTCCCGCGAAATTTTCTTTTTCTTGAAAGTAACTAACATTCTTTAAAATCATTTAAACTTATTTTTAAAAAGAAAAATTTAAATAACCCCATTTTATTCATAAGAGAAAATCAGCAGATTTGAATTAGAATGTAAAAATTTATTTATTTTGAAAAATTCAATTCCAAAAGTTAGTGGTTATTATGGGTCATCGTAAAAAGCATGCACCAAGACATGGATCATTAGCATTTCTCCCAAGAAAAAGAGCGGCGTCTATTAAAGGCAGAATAAGACACTGGGAAGACAATTCAGAACAGGTAAATTTTCTTGGTTTTGCTGGTTTTAAAGCAGGAATGTCACATGTTCTCTATATTGAAGACCAACCAAATAGTCCATATTATGGAAAAGAATTAATGAAACCTGTTACTGTTGTTGAAGTTCCCCCATTGGTGCTTATTGGGGTTAGAGTCTATAAAGAAGATGATTATGGTAAATATGTTATAGGAGAAATATTTACAAATGAATTTAATAATTTTATAACTCGCAAAGTAAGTCTACCAAATATTGAAAATTATGACATTAAAGACTTAAAAAATAAAATTCTAAAAGAATTGGATGAGACATGTAAGATTAGAGGAGTTTTTCAGACTCAACCTCATAAAACGTCGCTTCCTAGAAAAAAACCAGATATAATCGAAATTAAAGTTAATTCTTCGAATAGGCCAAAAGATGAATTCAACTTTGCTCTAAAAAGTTTAGGGAAAGAGATTAGAGCTAGAGATGTATTAAATGAAGGTGAACTAATTGACACTATTGCAGTAACTAAGGGTAAGGGTTTTCAAGGCCCTGTTAAACGATATGGAATTAAAATCTTAACTAGAAAAAATAGTAAAATAAAGAGAACAGTTGCTTGCATTGGCCCTTGGCACCCAGCCCGAGTTCTTTATACTGTTCCACGCGCGGGACAAATGGGATTTCATCAAAGAACGGAATATCATAAAAGAATTATGTTAATTGGTGAAAATGAGGAAGAAATCAATCCAAAAGGAGGATATCTAAGATATGGAAAGATTCAGGGGGATTATTTATTACTCCTTGGCTCAATCCCCGGACCAAAAAAAAGATTAATACGGATAAGAAAAACAATAAGGCCACTAAAATCATTTGTAGTTAAAACTCCTGAAATAACATTTATTAGTCGAGAAAGTCACCAGAGAAAATAAATTTAAAGTGTTTTTATGGAAAAAATTAATGTTTATGATTTAGATGGGAAGAAAAAAGGATTAATTGATAAGCCTGAGATATTTAACGTAAAGCCCAGAAAAGATCTTATTCAAATGGCTAATAATGTAATTCAGAGTAGAAATAAGCAAGCTCAAGGAAGAGATAGAGCAGCGGGATTAAAAAACATTTCTGAAAGTTGGGGTACTGGTTATGGTATGTCCCGAGCACCTAGGAGAAAAGGATCAGGATTTCCTACTTCACGACATGTTGGAAGGGTTCCTTTCGCTAGGGGTGGACGCCGTACACATCCGATTAAATCCGAAAAAGTAGGGAGAAAAAAAATTAATAAAAAAACGAATAAAGCCTCAATTATTTCCGCAATTTCTGCTTCGGGTGATAGGATATGGGTAAAAAAACGAGGGTATAATATCGATAATATTCCTGAATTACCGCTAGTTGTTGATGATAAAATCCAGACAGTGAAAAAAACCGAGACGATTTTCACTGCATTATGCAATTTAGGATTAAAAGAGGAGTTATTTAAAATAAGAAAGAGTAAAAAAATAAGAAGTGGAAAAGGTAAAGCTAGGGGTCGTAAATATAAAATTAAAAAAGGTATATTGATCATAATAAAAGATGATTTTGGGATAGTTAAAGCTTCAAGAAACATCCCTGGAACAGATATTATTAAGTTAGATAATCTGTCCATTAATAAACTAGCACCTGGTGGTGTTTTAGGAAGATTAATATTATGGTCACAATCCGCTTTTAATCAATTAAATAACTATGAGGTGTCCATTTAGTATGGAAAGATTTTATACTATAATTAAAAGACCTTTGATTACTGAAAAAACATTTGATTTGATCGAAAAAGAAAACAAGCTTGTATTTATTGTTAGCAGATTTGTTAATAAAAGCCAAATAAAAAGGGCTGTAGAAAAAATACATAATGTGAAAGTGATTAAAGTAAATACAATGATAACAACAAAAGGAGAGAAAAAAGCCTTTATTAAACTTCACCCAGATAATTCCGCACAGGATATTGCTATCGATTTAGGAATTTTCTAATTTTTGCTTGAAGATCTTAAAATTAAATTTTGATATTTCATCCAAACCCAATATCTGAACATTCTTCAATGAGGTAAAATTTTTAATTTTTAATAATTTTTTAGCGTCGTCTTCATCCAGGACAATAATATAGATGAAATATTTAGCTAAATATTTTTGAATTATTCGTTGGATAAATTCTGACCTTAGTTTTGACATAGTTAAGAATAAAAAAGTCTGTTCCACAAAAAGTAAGTATTTACTAAGCCTTATGAACTCTACATTATTCTTTAATAAGTTACGCTCAAACTCTCGATTAAACTTTAAAAGTTCCTGTGATTTATTTGGATAATTGTTTAGGAATATATGTGAGTAATATTTAAGTAAAAAGAAATTGTGAGAGATTCCTTTCCTCCACAAAAAATTATGAAATTCTTTAATCTTTATATTTTGCTTTTTTATAACATTATAATTGAAGAAACCATTAACATTCTTCTCTGTACTGGATAAAACATCTTTTTTAATAACTTCTTCGGTAAAAAAAAGAGAGAATTTAATTTCTTCATTATTATCGCATAAAAAGTTGATTATTAAATATCCTTTCTTATTAAAATTGTTGATAATCCTAATAAAATTATGAATAAAAGAATCTTGACTATCTAATTTATCTAAATTAATAGAAAAAAAATCTAGGTGAAATGAGGTGTCTTTGTTTACAATTAATATTGATTCAGCAAGCTTTGTTAAGCTTGTGTTTGAATCAATTTTGTTAAGGAATAATCCAAGAAATTTTTGTTCTAAAATTGATTCTACATGAAATTTAATTGGTAGCTTCTTTTCGGTAATATTTTGGCGCATTATGTTAAATACCCGCACGATATTCTCTTTTTTAATATCCTCAAAATTTAGTAAAAAGAGTATTTTCTTTTGTTGTAAAGTATTCAATTGAATTGAGTAATATTGAATAAATCTTTTCTTTAAAAATTCATTCAAAATAGGAATAATTTGATTAAAGGAATTGGCTTCAAACACCGCAAAAGCGACAATTTTCTTATTCCTATTCAAACTTTTATAAAATATTAAGTATCGATCAACTAAGTATGATAATAATTGATACTTTCCCTTTTTGACCATACATTAAATATTTTGTTATTAATTATAAAAACACAAATTTTTTGATTTCGATCAATTAGAGAAAATTGAAGTGATAAATTCTAGTAGAATTGAAATTATGTTCAAATTGTACTAAGGTAAAAAATTATAATCAATACGACATTTTATATGTAAAACATGCAGGAGAATTAAGTTGAGTAAATTCGAAAGATATAAAAAAAAAGCAGAACCTTATATTTATCCTCATAAACACTGTAAGGAATGTGGTGAAATGATAACAGAAGCTTTTACTTATTGTCCTGAATGCTATAAGAAAAGAAAAGAAAAGAAAAAAAGAAAATTTTTCAAAAGGAAAAAAAAGCAAGAGGAAAAGCTAACTGTATAAAAAAAGTGATATAGATTCATTTTTCTCTAAAGTTTTTTCAATATTTTAATTTTAAACCATTGTGATATAAATAATGAGAATTGCAGTTCTAAATAAGGATTTTTGTAAACCTAATAAATGTAGTCCTTATGGGGAAAAACCATGTATAAAATATTGCCCGAGAGTTAGAACAGGAGATAAAACTATTGTCTTAAGTAAAGATGAAAAATACGTAATAATCACTGAAAGCCTCTGTTCGGGTGAAGGCATTTGTATTAAGAAGTGTCCATTTAAGGCAATTAGCATTGTTAATTTGCCAGATCCTTTAGAAGATCAAATAACATACCGATATGGATCAGATCAGTTTTCTTTATTTCGCATGGCAATTCCAAAAAAAGGAAAAGTCCTTGGATTAATCGGTGAAAACGGCATTGGAAAAAGTACAATGCTAAAAATATTATCGAATGAATTAAAATTAAATCTTGGTAGATTTGGTGAAAATGCTCCTGATTGGAAGGAGATTATTGAGCATTTTAAAGGCTCAGAATTACACCAATATTTCGAAGATCTTCGAGAAGGAAAGTTGAACATAGTATATAAACCTCAAAATATTACAGTAATTCCACAATACGTAACCGGTAGAGTTGTTGATTTATTAAAGAAAAATGATACTGAAGAAAAATTAAACCAAATTGCTGAGAAGTTAAACCTTACTAAAATTTTAGAACGAGATATCTCTGTGTTGTCCGGAGGAGAACTTCAACGAGTGGCTATCGCGGCTGCTTATCTTAAAAATGGGGATGTATATCTTTTCGACGAACCCAGCTCATATTTAGATGTTAGCGAAAGAATAAATATGGCAAAAATAATAAGGGGATTATCGGCAGAGAATAAAACCATCATTGTTGTAGAACATGATTTAGCAATATTAGATTATCTAAGTGATTATGTTTCTATCTTATATGGTGAACCTGGGGTTTATGGAATTATTTCTCATCCTCAAGGGGTAAGAGTTGGAATTAATATATATTTAAATGGGTATATAAAAGATGAAAATGTGAGGTTTAGAGAAGAATCTATAGTATTCCATGAACGTCCACCTCAAGAATCTCTTTATAGTTCTGGAGATGTTATTTTTTCTTATGATGATGTTGATATATCTCTGGGTAATTTCAAATTTTCTGCTTCTGGCAGTGAAATTCATTCTGGTGAAATTATTGGTATTTTAGGACCTAATGGAATAGGAAAGACTACATTTATAAACTCAATTGCTAATTTAGTAGATAATGAAACTCAGGAGACTATGAATAAAGAAACTAAAAGCAAATTAAGTGTAGCTGTAAAATCCCAATATATAAAATTTGATGATGACAGAATAATCTCAGATCTCATAAATGAAATTAAATTAGCTGCACATCTTAGTCAATCCTATAAAAAAAGATTGTTAAATAGTTTAAAATTAGAGCGTTTAAGAGAACGTTATATTTCAGAGTTAAGTGGCGGAGAATTACAAAGAGTTGCAATTGCTAAATGCTTATCGACAGATGCGGATATTTATCTTTTAGATGAACCTTCAGCATTTCTAGATGTTGAGATGAGACTTCAGGTTGCTCAATTATTAAGAAAATCTATTGAAGAATTAAAAAAAGCAGGTTTTGTTGTAGAACATGATATAATTACTCAAGACTTTATTGCTGATTCAATACTTGTGTTTGATGGTATTCCAGGACTTGAAGGAAATGCTTTAGCTCCTCAAAGTTTAAGAGATGGATTTAATATGTTCTTAAAAATGATGGGTATAACATTCAGGAGAGATTCAATAACCAAAAGACCAAGAGTAAATAAATCTGGAAGTAATAAAGATGCATATCAAAAAAGAATTAATGAATTTTATTATATTCCTAAATAAAAAATAGTATTAAGCCTTATTTTATTGCTAATTTTGTGTATACCCCATTATTTCCATTGGAAGTTTTTAATTTGGTTTTTTTACCTGATTATATTTTGTTAATTCTTTAATAAAATAATTTAAATATAATTGAATAATTTTTAGCTGGGGCTTTATTTTATTATATTATTTAGAATTTTTTATTTAATCTATTTTTTTATTAATTTTGCAATGGAAATTATGGAGTATCTCTAAAATATTTATCAGATAATAATAAAAAAAAAAGGTCATTTTATATTTTTCTCCAGAAGACTAAAGGACGGCCTCTTTTTCCATTAGTACGAGAGAATTTTTCGATTAACTTTCTTTTCTGAAGTTTTACTAAATTATCATAAATTGTTGTTCTTGCCGTGTTCAAATACTTAACCAGGTCTTTACGGGTAGAGGCTCCTGTTTTTTCTAGAGTCTTAAGCAAATTATTTTGAATTGGTGATAAAAATTCTTTTGGTTCAGAAAATCTATCAATTTCAGATCTATTAGCCATAATTTATTCCTCCAATTTTTTAATAGATTATAAAACGACAATTTCTCGACATTATAATCATATTGTAAAGAAAGGGTTCCTATGATCATAATAATCCCAAATGATATATAAATGATGCTTATTTATGCATTATTATCATCAATAAGCATAAAGATTTATAAATGAAAATCACTATTTAAAAATTGGATTATAAACTCAAAACGTAGAATAATGACTGAAACTTCAAGAACCACAGTAACCCTTAATAAAAGCTATATGAAATTGGTTGAAGAACTTGTTGATGTTTTTGGGGCTACTAAAGCTCAGGTAATTAGCAATATCGTAGAATCTTTTTTTAATGATAGCCACAATGATGCGCTGCTAGAAAAATTAAGAGCGCGAAAGAGAAAAGAAAATCCCCCTGAAGAAGCGGAGATAGAAGAAAAGATTATGAAATATTTAAAAATAGCAGATAAAATACCTTTTGACGTATTTTTAGATCATTTAAATCTTGATATTGAATTTGTAGTAAACCAGCTTGATGATTGGGCGGAAAAATTTCAGTTTTTATTTATAGATAATAAGATAATTAAAGTTCAAGAAGAAAAATCGACTTGAATTATTATTTTTAGTTTATCCTCCAAAAATGTTTAGGAAGTCACTTGAAAGACCAACAGTCCAATCAAGTATGGATGTAATTACACCGGTGATAATAAAAAATATAAATAAAGCAAAGCCGATGAGTAAAGCGTATTCTACAAGACTTCCACCATAATCATCCGAAAAAAATTCCTTAATTTTAATACCAAATTTTTTAAAGACATTTTTAATATTCATTCTTATCTTAGGTCTCAAAACAAGCTTTTAAACTAAACGATATTTAAAAAAAATTATGGATCGAATAATTAAAATTTCAATTGTCCATAAATTTCATTAAGTTCTTCATCACTTGCTTGATTCTTTGGTATCTCTAATCTAAATTTATCATCATCATAACTCCTCGGAATAATATGCATATGAAAATGTTTGACTACTTGACCAGCTGCTGCAAAATTATTTTGGAGGATATTGTATCCATCTATTTCTAAGCTTTTATGAATATTTATTGAAATTTTTTTAACCACCTTAATAGTCTCAGCTAATTCATCCTCAGGAATGTCTTCTAGAGTAGAATAATGCTTTTTAGGAATGACAATGGTGTGTCCTTTGGAGATAGGTGAAATATCTAGAAAGGCTAAATTTAGATCGTTTTCAAACACAATCTTTGAGGGAATTTCTCTTTTTATAATTTTACAAAATATACAACCAGCTTCATTCATTCTATTAAACCCATTTCAAATATTAAGTTGTCTAATTTAGTAATTGTCTTTTAAATTTAAATTAAAAAACCATTACTGAGATTTATCATAATAAATTATAAAAATTTTTCACATTATGAACAAAAGCCTATGATTATTATGTTTCTTCAGGATATACATTCAATTTTATTAAAGAAACTTTCTCCCAAAAGTTTTAAATTAAACTCTGAGATTTATGGGTTGCAATATGGTAAAAACAGAATCAACAATATAATAAAAAAAGTAATGCTCACGATTGATTTAAGTATTGAAGCATTACATTTTGCGGTAAGAAACAAAGTAAGTCTAATAATTTCCCATCATAGCTTAACTAAAGAATCAATCAATACATTTAATCAGAATTTAATAAACAAATTAACATTACTTACTAAATATCCAATTTCAATATTTGTTTTAAACTCTTCATTTATCGCAGCAGAAGGAGGAGTATCAGAAACTATAGCTGAAGCACTTTATTTAAATGTTGAAAAAACTTTTGAAATTAAGAATTATAAAGGTATTAAAGTTCCCATTGGACGAATTTGCACTCCAAAATATTACTTAAGAAAAGATCAAAAAATGACGATGGAAAGATTGTTGAAGAGAATTAAAACAAATATAGAATTATCTCATGTTTTATATGTAGGTAATCTCAAAACACTAATTAATAAAATTTGCATTGTTGGTGGAGATACACCCAACATAAAATACCTAAAAAAAGCACTGAAATTAGGATGTGATTGCTATATATCTGCCAAAATTAACTACATGGATGCAATCTTTGGAAGGGATATGGGTCTGGCTTTAATTGAGGCTTCACATTATAAGATTGAAATCCTGGCGTTGAAAAAACTATCTAATATCCTAAGTTTAGAATTCCCCCATGTCGAATTTCTGTTATTTGAGTCAGGTGACCCTTTTCAAATTTCCTTTTAAAAAAATAATTAAAAACCTTTGAGCACTAGAAAGAGCTAAACATATTTAAATAAAAGTTTAAATTTATTAGATATAATTTGATTTTAAAGAAATTTTAAATTTTTCCTTATTCAGGATTAATAGTGAAATTAAAATGCCAATAATTGAATATAACGGGAAAAAACCCGAAATTAGTACACATTCTTATGTGAGCCCCCAAAGTACTATAATTGGGGATGTAAGGGTAAGTGATAATGTAATAATCTGGCCGGGGTCAATCATTCGGGCAGAAAACGCCCCAATAATGATAGGGGAATACTCAACGATATTTGATGGAGTCATGATGTTAACAAGATCTCAGAGAAGTTCCATCAATATTGGCAGATACTGCATAATTGAGTCTGGTGTTGCTTTATTAGGGTGTTTCATGGAAGATTATGTTCAGATAAAGGAGGGAACTCTTGTCTTCGAAGAAGCCTCTATAGGTGAGGGTGTAATCATTATGAATGAAAGTCAAGTTCCTCCGGGATTAACGATCCCCGCCCGAACCGTTATGAGGGGAATTCCTGTTGAATCAATCAGAGAACAAACCAGGAACGATGTATTAAAACAAAAGGATCGTGCCGAAAATTATTCCCAATTATTCACGAAAATAATAAACCAACTTCCAAATGCTCAAGGCTACTTGTTGACTTTACCTGATTTTCTAAAATTTTTAATAAAAAAAGATGAATAAAAAAAATAAAAGATGAGGGTATAATCAGACCAGAATATTTAACATTTTAACGAGTTCCTTATATCTCGAACGAAGTGTTACTTCAGTTACGCCGACCAAATTGGCAATCTCTTTTTGGGAAACTCTTTTGTCCTTCATTTTACAAACGAGGTATAAAGCCCCTGCACATAAACCCTTAGGATCTTTCCCAGAAGTAGAAAATTTAGAAATGAAAGATTGTAAAATTTTAATAGTTGTATTCTCCGCTTCAGCATCTAATTCTAACTCTGCGATAAATCTTGGGATAAGAGAGATTGGATCAGTAGATGGAACTTTTAGATTTAATTCCCTAATTAGAGTTCTATAACATCTTCTAACATTCTTGGCACTAATAGATGTTTCATCTAAAATTTCCTGTAATGTTCGGGGAATTTTCCTTTCTCTGCAAGCGAAATATAGACAAGCAGCAACCATTCCGTTAATTGATCTCCCCCTTAGTAACTTTTTCTTGAAAGCCTCAATATAGAGTCGTATGGCGGTTTTCTTTACATGATTAGGTAAATTTAAATTACTACCGATTCTTTTTAATTCAGTTGTTGCTATTAACATATTTCGTTTATCCCAAGTCATTCGAGAATTCCATTTAGCAGCTCGTTTCAAATCAGGGCTTTTAATACTTGTTTTGTCTATAATTGTGCTCAATCCCATATCTGGTAGAAGAATCGAGATGGGAGAACCTGTACGCTCTCTGCTTTCTTTTTCTTGCTTAGTAAAGGCTCTCTTACCACTATGAGAAATATCAACTATTCTTTCACTGATTACTAATCCGCATTGACCACAAACAATTTCTCCCCTTTCATGCAGCGGAATAACTTTTCCCTCGCATTCAGGGCATGAGTTTGAATAATTACTTAAATCTGATTCTATTTCCATAATAATACCCAATTCTTATATTTAAAAAATTAAAATTCCTTATACCTAAATACTACAATTTTTTAATTGAAAACTATCCCGTACACCGAAAGAAAATTGATTTAAAAACTATTTCGAACTTTTTGTGACTGAAAATCGAAAACAATCTCTGATGCAAATATTATAAACATAAATATACTATTTAAATGTTTCGCTCCCCAATGGGAACTCATGGGGAAATGATGTATATTATCCCGATATTCCACTATTAATGTTTACAGGAAAAGTGGAAGAAAGGGGGTAAAACCAAATAAGACACATCCCATAACACTCGAAAGTAACCACATCATTGTTTTTCTTGGATTATTGATTATCCGGTTATTATTTATTAAATACCAGAGACTTAACACGATGTTTAGAAATGAAGTTAAGGAGAAAAAAGAAAAGCAATAGTATATAGTTTTTTCATGGGGAAGCTGAACTATAGTAAAGTCTTTAATTCCATTCAAATAAAAAGGATCAATCCCGCTAAATTCTATAAAGTTAAAAATCAAACGATCTGGTAAAGGATCCAAAATCCATATTAAAAAATATATCCCATAATTAAATAGAATTCCAAACGCTAAAGAAATATAAACCGTACCTAAAATTAATCTTGATTTAGTTAATGTATCCTCATCTTTTTCAACTTTTTTTAACCTAGGTTGAAGATAAATCCCCCTCAACCTCAATAAAGTTAGAATTCCAATGGCGAGGATGATAAAAACGAAGATAAATTTCATATACTGGATAAAAATTAAGAAAAAGTTATTAAATGCTACACACCAGTTTTCTAAGCCTAAAATTATATCATCAACCACATTATCAAAAGAGAGAACCTTTTTATTTAAGAAGAACACCATTTCAAAATATTATCTAATAGAGTCTATTTAAAGTCTACAGAATCATAGATTTGGTTTAATTAAATTGATATTAAGTAATTTTTTCGCATTCATTATTAATGTTTTTCATCGTCGTGTTGAAGTCTTGCCACCAATCTTGCCCCTGTTGAGAGACTAACATAGGTTCTACCTTTCTAGAATCCAAACACCTAATTTCTTCTTTATGAGCTTTAATCTTTGTTTTCCAAATTTCAGAAAAAATTCCCTGTAAATTGATTTTAACTTTCTTAATTAATTCTTCATAAGAAACTGATACGTCTTCGGTCTTTTGTAGTTTTTGAAGCTGCTCAAATTTCACTTTTTCTTTTGCCCTGTTTAAATCTCCGCAACTAATTTTGATCGAAAATGGCTCGTCTTTCCCCCATTTACAGAATTTTTGTATTTCACATAAGGAGCAATAAATTTCAAAACTAATTGTATAATCCTCTAATCCAATAATGGAGTAATTTAAGGTTTTAGGCATTTTTCTTTCTCTTATATTTACATAAAAAATATAACCTTTTCTCTAATATAATTTAGGTCAAAAAATTTTTTAAACACTATTTATTAAATTATTCGTTAAAGAACCTTTTTTTTAAACTTAACCATAAAGAGTTCTTAAATTTCCCGACAAGGGAGAGTGGCTTAGCCTGGTATAGCGCACGGCTGATAACCGTGAGGTCGGGGGTTCGAAGCCCCCCTTTCCCATTATTTTTTCCATGAGTTAATTTCAATAACCTTCATTCACATATTTAATTATATTACTAGAATGTAAATTTGAAAATGAAAATTATCATTATCTCTGGAACTCCCGGTTGTGGTAAAACCTCTGTAGCAAATGAATTGTTAAAGTTAATCGATGCCAAGATCATTACCCTAAACGAGCTGGCAGTTTCAGATGATTTTTCTTTCGAATATGATAATGAAAGGAAAACGTACATAGTTGATTTTAAGGTATTCCTTCCCTATATCTTGAAGAAAATCAAAAAAATAAAAAAGAACGAGCCACCATTCTTAATAATAGAAAGCCATTTCTCAGATATTATCCCCAAAAAGTACATTGATTTTGCATTTATTTTGAGATGTGATCCAGATGAATTGTCCAAACGGTTAAAAAAAAAAAATTATGATGTAAAAAAAATAACAGAAAATGTACAATCAGAAATTATGGGAAATTGTGTGAATTTTTTAATTGAAAAAATGTTAAAAAAGCCCATATATGAAATTGATACTACGAATCTAGACATTAAATCAGTAGCTAAAACTATTAATGATATAATATTTGCTAAAATTGATGTGGAAAGATATTATTTGGGCAAAGTCGATTGGCTTGAAAAGCTATTTCAGGAAGACCGGCTAGCTGAGTTTTTTGATTAGAAGTAAAAAATAGTGATTGTGAGAATTGTGAAATGGGAGATATCTGATATTGATGCTTTAGGACGGATCGGAAAATTAATCGTAAATGATAAAGAGATAGTTACTCCAAATTTACTCCCTGTTTTCCATCCTTACAGAAATATTCTTAACCTTTCAGATTTGAAGAATATAGGTGCTCAGTGTGTTTTCACAAATGCTTATATCATTTATCAGAATTCTGAAATTCGGGATATGGTTTTAAGTAAAGGTCTACACAAATATTTGAAATTTGATGGAATAATTGCCACCGATAGTGGTGCGTTTCAGAAATATATGTACAGCAAAACTGATTTTGAGCTAAATGCTCAAGACATAGAAAAATTCCAAGAAGATATTGGCTCAGATTTCCCTGTAATTTTAGATGAACCCGTCCAACCTGATGATGATTATGAAACTGCCAAAAAGAAAGTTAATTTATCAATACAACGTGCTAAAGATAATATTAGTCGAAGAGTCAACGATAAGTGTCATTGGTTTGGACCCATTCATGGAGCAAAATATATGGACTTATTGGAATTAAGCACTGTTGAAATGAGCAAATTGGATTTTGATGTTTATGCGGTAGGGGGTTTAGTAAAATCTCTCTTAAATTATCGGTTTGACTTAGTGATTAAAATTCTTTTAAAAGTTAAAGAGAATCTCATTTGGAACAAACCAATTCATATGTTTGGGCTTGGTTTGCCGCAATTCTTCTCCTTAGCTGTAGCCTGTGGATGTGATTTAATGGATTCAGCGGCTTATATCCTATTTGCTAAAGAAAATAGATATTTCACCCTATCCACAGGAACAAGGAATTTAGAAGAATTAGAAGAATTTCCCTGTCATTGTCCGATATGCTGTGAATATAAACCCAAAGAAGTAAAAAATTTCGATGATGACTTGAGAACGGAATTACTAGCAAAACATAATTTATATATATCCTTTTCAGAATTAAGAACAATACGTCAAGCCATTAAAGAGGGGAATCTATGGGAACTCGTGGAGCAGCGAATAAGAAATCACCCCCGTTTAGTAGATGCTTTCGGAATAATAAAGTCAAATGTAAGTATATTTGAAAAACATGAAAGTGTTTATAAACCTAAAGGGAGACTATTTAGCTCCCCCGAAAGTATACATAGGCCTTTACTTCATAGGTATAATTTAAGAATAAAGAACAACTATAGAGTCCCCCCTGAAGTAAAATTTCTTATTATTCTACCTGAATTAGACGCGAAAGGCTATCAATCTCCTAGTATTAAGAGTTGGTTGGAAAAAATTGAAAATAATACAATTATCCAAAGGCAATTTCTTCATGTTGCTTTTATTTCTGACTTTTTTGGAATCCTACCTCTTGATTTGAATTCTACTTTCCCGATGGGCCAATTTGAATCAATAAACCGGATAACAACTAATGATATTATATATCAATACTTAGCTCAAAGAATTGAGCATTATTTTAAATTTCATGGGGAACATTATTATAAATGCGGTATATTAACTCCAAACCATTATATTAATCAATTCAATGAAGAAACCGAATATTCAAAGAAAAATATTATTGTTAGTATATTTAATAATTTGAAATTTAAGTTCCCATTAAAATTCTCCATTTTTGAGGATATTCCAGGAATCTTACAATTTTTCAAGGATGATTAAGAGTGCCAACTATTGAGAAAATTTATGCATGGGGTCACAAGAATATTTTATGTACTCATAAAACAACAATAGAGATTACTAAAGAAACAGATTTAACAAAAAGGGGAGATTGTGTTTTAGCAGTGGGCGCATCAAAAGCATGCTTAGATCTAACTCCTGAATTAAAAAATAAGATTAAAAATGAAAAAAAGTTTAAAGTTAAATTGGAACTAGATGATATTCAAGATTATTTTTACGGTTTTGGAAATAAAGAATTGAAATTGTTAGATAAATCTGACATGGTTTTTCGTAAAAGTAGTTTTATCTGTGATAGAACAGTCTTAATAAACTGTTCAAAATCATCCAAAGAATTAAGTAGGGAATTAGTTAATAAATTAAAAAATCCTAAAAAGAAATTATCTTTAATGTTTGAAGTAAATGAGTAAAAATGGGTGTAGTAATAAGGCGGAAATCAACTTTCTAAAAGTAAAAAAAACTAATGGCCAGTATATCATTCAATTACTAAAAGAACATTTTAAAAAAGATTCTATTATTGACCATAAGTATAAAGTATCTTATGAAGACAATTTCATATTCTTCCCTTTGGTAGAAAATAAAGATAATATTGAAAAATTAAAAAAAAAGATACACAGTTTTATAAAATATGAAATTATCTCTCGACAACCGATTAATAAAGCAAACTACAAATACAAGTCTCTCCAAGAAGCTTTAACCGGGAAAATTCCTGAAAATTACTTCAGTATAATTCCAAAATCCTATGATATTATAGGAAATATCGCAATCTTAGAGTTTGAAAAACCATCTCAAATTGGGGATTATGAATTTAGTGAGTACAGAACCTTAATTGCTGACGCGGTGATTGGTGTAAATAAAAATGTTCAATCAGTATTTGAGAAAAAAAGTGAAATTAAAGGGGATTATCGACTAAGAGAATTTGCACATTTGAGTGGTGAAAATAAGTCAGAAACGACACATAGAGAAAATGGTTGCCAATTTAACCTTGATATAAAGAAAACATATTATACACCAAGATTAATATATGAACGACGTAGAATTTCAAATCTTCAAATTCAGGACAACGAAATAATTGTTGATATGTTTGCTGGAGTAGGGCCTTTCTCAATTCAGATAGCTAAAGTTAATCATGTGAAAATTCATGCTTTTGATGTAAATCCACATGCTTATAATTACCTCCAAGAAAATATTGAAATAAACAAACTTAAAGAAGAGGTTTTACCGTACAATATTAATATTAGGGAGTTACTTCACCCTTCAAACCAAATTGGGAAACAGTTATATGGAACTGTAGATAGAGTTATAATGAATTTACCCGAACAATCAATATACTTTATTGACGTGACATGTTTCCTAATGAAAAAATCTGGTGGAATTTTACATTTTTATCAAATTTCAGAAAAACCAAATCCAATAGAAAAAACAATAAAAGATTTAGATAAAAAGTTGAATGATTATAATTGGGTTATAGCTGAAATTGAAAATTCTAAAATAGTGAAATCTTATTCCCCAAAAGCAGAGTTAGTTGGAATAGATTTGGGTATCAAACCTTTGAATTCATGAAAGAGTTGCTTATACATTTATCCAATCCACATTTTGAGTAAATTTTTTTATACTTAACATGGTTATTAATTCATTACTTTGTTTAAAATCTTGAAAATAGTTTTTAGAGCTTAAAAAAAATTATCTCTTCTCTTAATTTAAATTAGTTTAAATACTCGAGTATAGAAAAAATTAGATGAACTTAATTAAAAGTAACTATCTCGCGTATTTTGTTGTCTATTTTACTATTAACATAATGAATATTTATCTTCTAATTTATTTCCCTTTGTATTTTTTCGACGTTTTAAATATTAACCGGCAGGCTTTAGCGTTAACACAGTTCATTTCTAAAAGCACGTTGATACTAGCTATCTTTTTGGGCTATTTTTATGATAAATTTGCTCAAAAGAAGAAATTTATTATATCAATTTCTGGAGCTATCTTTTTTTTTAGTTTTCTTCTATTTATTCTGTTCCGTAATACTTTATTTTGGTTTGGTGTCTTTCTATCAATAAGTTTGGTCACAAAAACGGTAATCCAAACAGGAATGAGTAAATTAATGTTTGAATTAGTTAAATCAAATGAAGACCTTAAAAAGAATGTGATACTGATCTCTAACGCGAGTTCCTCCCTTGGAGCATTTATACCGACGATTTTTTTTAGTATAATTGTCTTAGACTTTTATTCATTTTCTCTGTGGAATTCCTTCTTTCTAATCGGCTGGATAATTTCTTTTCCTCTTTTATTAACTTTCTTCCTGATTAAAGACACCAATCATGAGAGAATCAATACTCAAAATGAGATAAAGTTAGTACCTCAGAACCAAGAAATAGGTATAAGTTCTAAATCTAAACTTTGGTTGACAATCATAGTATACGTTTCTTATTTTCTTTTTTGGGGCAGCTATTTGTTTGGATATCCATTAAGTTCTTGGATTACCTTTAAGTTTGGCCAGAATGCATTCAAATTTTATTCCTCCTTTTATATCATCTTCTTCCTTTTTAACATGACTGGATTTTTTATTGCAAAGAAAATCCATAAAGAAGGAAACGAAACGAAAGTCATAATGATAGGAATTTTTAGTGTTGTAAGTCTTTTTCTTATCTATCCATATATATCTTTTTTTCCAATTTTCTTCATTTTATACTCTTTTGAAGCTTTTATTTATGGCCTCGTGATATCCAACTTCTTATATATTATTATTGATATTTCTAGAAGAGGAAAATATGAAAACCTAAAATACCAAATAATGCAGAGTTCCAGTTATTTAGGTAATGCAATTTTCACTTCATTAGGTATATTTCTATCGAGCTATTTTTCTACAACATCATTGATGGTGATTTCAGCATTTTTTGTTCTGTTAGCTGCAGTTCCTTTGATAGTAAAAGAGATATCATATTTTTCTACTAATAAAAATATGAAAATTAATCTACAGAATCAGAAAATCATGGTAGGATATAATAAAAGCTCCTTGAAAATGGATTGAAGTTTAATGGTTACAGATTTAAAACTTCAAGCACATAACATTATTAATATATTAAACGAATTTTTATTCAAATACAAAAATTCGCTCAGGAATTAAGTTTTATTGTTTAATAAAAGAATGAGATTAAGCGGACCTGGCAGGAATCGAACCTGCGATCTTTGGATTAGAAGTCCAACGCCATATTTACCCAATTTTTAATAAAAAACCACCAGGCTTGGCTACAGGTCCATGATGAAGTTATTTAATATTTAGAATACAATATTATCTTTAAATTTTTGCTAAGGGATTTCTAATCGATTTAGGACATGAAATAATAGATAGAAAAAAAGAATCAACTTAAAATAAATTTAATCTCAATTAATTGAATGAAGGTGATGGATTTTAGAAGGAGATTTATCTTGTATCCTTCATAAGTAATTACGTCGGTAAGAATTTCCTTAAGGGCATTTACTAAATTAATAATTTATTAATATATTTCCTTTAATAAATGAGATTCTTTAATTAAATTTAAGATAAATGATGAATTTTGCAGTTTGAATTAGTAAGTTAAAGGAGAGTATCGAATTTGTATATAAAGCTCAAAACCAAACTTTATATCCATCAAAATATACCTTATTCTTTTAATTGGAATAAACAAAATCATAAAGACAAATACTCTCAGATAACTTCTAATCGAGAAGAATTAAATAAATTAAAAATGCACTTCAAAAGAGTATATGATGGGATAATCCCTAATAACTTATTTAATTCTCGAAACCTCCCGAGAATCTCACAATTTAAAATAAGGGGTATAAAAACTAGCTTTATTAGGAGTTTTAGTAAAAAATTAATCAGATCCGATAAAATAAAATACCACGATTCAAATTCAAAATTACCCCTTCATGCTCAAAAAGTTTTTGAAATTTATAGGGTAAATAGAATACCCGGAAACCCCGGACATGAACCAATTCTAAAAAATATCCTAATTAAGGATAAAAATTCAATAGCTATTGAAGTTCCAGTTTGGAATGAAGCAGAGGCCCAGCGGATTACTGGACATATAGATTTAATCCAAGTTGAAAACAATACAGTTAAGGTTATTGATTATAAACCAGAGGGCAATTTTCTCTTTTCTTTACCACAAGTGGCCATGTATGGATTTATATTAAAATCTAAATTGAATATTAAAAATCTTAAATGTATTTCCTTTAATAAAGAAGAAGCTTGGGAATATGACCCTAACATCTTATTGTCTGACATAAAAGATTATTTGGTTTCCCATCGAATTAATGAAAGACCCTGGGAAAATTATTTATGAAATCTTAAAAAATTAAGGAGTTCATTCTTTCCCTTCTGATTTTCCTTGATCTACTTTAGATTTTAGGTATCCCTTCAATAGTAAATAACACAAAAATAAGGAAATAAACTCAATAATTAAGCCAAAAAAAGTGATTACTGTTCCATTATACCCGAGATATCTTAATAATATTGCTATAACTAACCCTGAAGAGGCTAATGCAAAAATGATAAAACTTTTTACAATTTCCTTAAACGAATCTTTAATGTAAACTATTTCTCTCTTAATCCAAGAAAATACTGAGGGCATAAATAATAATCTGTGTTTTGTAATAATTTTTTAAATAAATTAAATAAAGAATATTTTAATATCTTTCTTATTTTGTAGGGAAGTCTGACAACACTATTATTCTATTTCTTACTTTTTTTTAAATTTAGAATATAACGCTTTATCTAATAAACGTCCGATTTTTTTAGCTAATTGTGTAGCAATTTCATACCTTTCACCATCAAGTAGGCCTGGTTTATCTTTTGGGATTTTATTTATACCTCCTCTTTTATTTAGAACATCTACGCCTAATTTACTTACCATATTCCTGATTTTTTCATAGTCAGGTAGATTTATTTTGGGATCAAAAGATCTGATTTTTTCTACAGCAAAATTAAAGAATTCGCTCATTAAATCTATTGGATCTCCTTTCAATTCGCTATGAAGTTTAATATTTTCAATCGCTGTTTTAGAATCTTTTTCTTGCCAATAAAGTTGATTCGGATTAATACCAGGACTGTTAATTCTCATAAGTGAACCCGTAATTCTTCTTTCAATCCAATTCAATGTACTAAGTTCTTGTATTTCACGTATTTTCTTAGCTTCTACTTCCTTTTCTTTTTCTTTTTCTTCAATTTTTTGTTCTACTTCGATTTTCCTTGCTCGCTCAACCTTTTCTAATCTTTTGACTAGGTCATACCCAATACAATAAGATATAGGTGATATTAAATCCGATTTTAATTTTAATGAAGCGATATCCTCATAGATCGGGCTAACATCATTCTCTAATTCAGATATCCCCTCTTTTAAGGATGTTTCAATAAGTCGGGCTAAAATAAAGCCATTAACAAGGAACGGTTGATTTGAAGCATTTAATACAATAACTAATTCCTCTTGTCGCTTGAATATACGGTCAATTATTAATTCTTCTAGCTTAATTCTTACCCATTCCTCTGATTCTGTAGTACCAAAAATCTTTTTCAAGGCTAGAAGGTATAAGGATCTATCATTAGAAACTTTAAAAAATAATTCAATTATTCGACTGAGTTGCCTTAAAATTTTAGATAAGATATAGAAAAAAATGTCCCTTGCGATTTCATTGATGATTTCATCAAATTCAAGAATGAATATTATATGAGAATAATTCATTAATTTTAATTCATCAATAAACACTCTATCAATAATTTGCTTTTTTTTTTTATAATCTTGCCTATCAGTTTTATTAGGTTTTTGATCGTTTAACGCTAAGAGGTCAGGTTTTTTTAGATTGTACCTGATCATATTTCTTTTTACGTTTTCAGCTAAATCTTTATCTAAGTTTAATAAATAAGGAATGTTAAAAACTCCATACCTATTCAAAATATAAACAATTTCATCAAAGCTCGATTCATTTAAACATTGTAAATAATAAATAAAATCATTCGGATTCTCTTTCAATTTTCTTACTAAGACGAATTTTAAATAATTAAGAATTTTATTTTCAAACTGCTCATAATTTATTTTTTCTTTAAGACCCTCCTCAATGTTCTTTATTAAATATTTTTTAATTTCATTAGCAGCTTTGAATGCTTTCATTCCGGGAATAGAAATAGGAAAACGGTCAAAATTATAATCCACGACACGCCTTTTAATCATTCTTACTGGCATAGCCTCAATTTGTAATTCTTTATATGACTTAAACTCAAAATTTGAACGAAGTTTGTTTATAATTCTACTCAATGAGGCTAATTCGATAAATTTATCTTCTTTTTCCTCTGATTCCAGTTTTTTTTCAATATCAACAGAGATTTCCTTAAAAGCGGAACTTTCTTCCAATATATCTGTCTTAACTTTATTAACTAAACCTATAAGATCGCTAATTAAGTCATAAAAATAAAATGGTGGATAATTGATTATAATTTCTTGAATTTCTTGTTCAATTCGACCCTCAATATCTTTAATCATTTTTTCCCTTTCAATTTCTTGGAGTTCGGGTGATCTCTCTTCAATTAAAAGGGAAAGAAAATTATTTTCAAGGTCTATTATCTTATTGAGAAGGTTCACCTCTAAAGAAAGTGAATTTTTTAAAAGGGTCTCTACTTCCTCAAATAAATTTCTCTTTTCAAATGATTCTAAATTTCTTGTTGAATCGAAGGTAAACTTACTTGAGTCCAGGGCACTCTTTACTCTAATCCCTAAATTATGATATATATGAATTGTGGCAGTTGCAATTAATAAATCATTGAAGGTTGTGTCTTTGCTAACAAGTTCAAAGATTTTACTCATATCCGCTTCTCTTTTGAAATGTGAAATTATTAAATCAACTGTCTGAAAAAACCTAGATGTACTTTCAACTGCTGTTGTTTTTCTCTTTACACCACTTATCATACCTACTTCATCCACTCCCTATAGACTTCTTTAAAATTATCTGATAACTCAAATCGAACATTATTATGCCAAAACTTAAAATCTATTACATGAAATAGATCTCCCTTAAACAACTCTTTTTCTTCATTTGTTAAATTATGCTTTAAAATTAAAGAGAGGGGTCTTGGGATAAGTTTTGAAAAGTATTTTAGGTAGATCTTTTCTATATATTCATTATAGGTATCAATATTGTTAATATTGAAGAAGTTAATCGGAACTCCTTGCTCAATTTGAAAATCTAATGTGCCAATAGCTTCTTTAATTTTTCGTTTAACATACTTTGGGAATTCTTCATTTATTCCTAAGCTTAATTCATATTGTTTATAAAATTCAATTAATTTCCTTTTTTCTTGGGCATCGGAGATACCTGCGATATAATTATCCAAGAATTCTAAAAACTTGTTTAATTTCTGTTCATTAGTTTCTCGATTCTCAAAATATTCTAAGAAATTAGTATAAATTTCGGTTAAAGTCCAATCTCTTCTTTCTTCAATTTTGAGGAATTTTTTAGAATAGTCATTTATCCACTGTAAAACATACGATTTCCATTCTAAGTTAATTCCACCGATCCTTTTCTCTAAAAAGCGATAGAATTTATTGGTAAAGCTAATAGGATCTTGTACTTCACTTCCGGATTCATCCTTAATAAACCGATTTATCGTTGAGTGCCTTAGAATGTAGCTCAATAAGTAGTCTAACTCACTCGAGAACTTTTTAAACTTATCTATATGAAATTTAATTAGATTAATGTTCTGATCTATTTGGATTTCAGCAAAGGAAACTAGATCTTCTATTTTCAAACTAATCTTATCAAAAAAAGTGTCAATGTTATTATTAACTAGATTACGGAATTCTAAAATTAACTTGTTTTCTTCAAAAGTTTTTGATAATGTAGTTGATTCAACTTCTATTAGATTAAAAAGATGATCTATAAATTCCTGTATTAATTTTAATCCCAAAATCTTTGCTGGTTTTTTTTCCTTATTAAATTGAACCTTAAGATTTTCTGTTAATTCAATTGCTAGTGTTTTTAATCGACGGTGAGAAAGATATGCGGGAAAGGATCTTCTAATCATATCTAAGCTTCTTTTTACAATTTCTGAAAAATAATTAAATACTGATTTTAATTCTGAAATCCTTAAATTCTCCTTTTGAATAACGGAATGATTAAGGAACTTAATAATAATTTCGCAAATTTCTTTAAAATCTTCATTTTCTAATTTTCCTTTATTTACAATGAAAAGGGAGTAATTTTCTACTAATACCGATAAATCTCCCATTTCTCCCGTTGCGAGAAAATCATGTGAATACTCTAAAAATTTGTTTAAATATCTTTCCAAGGCTAATAATATCTTGGAACTTTGAGAAATTAACCACTCTCCATTTTGAAGTTCTTTTGAATCAACAATCTCTTTTCTGATACTTTTTATTAAAAATTTAACTAATTCATCTTGATACTCATCCAACGTTCCCATATTTGCCAGGTTGATAAGACTTGTTCCCAGATTTAATGTCTTATCAACAATAAAGTTCGCACTTGGCTCAGATATCGAATATTTAAGGTGTTCCAGTGCCTCTTGACCTTCAAAAGGCATCTTCACCTTTTCAAACCTACTATTTAATAAATTAATTTCAATAGGTTTTTTATACCATAAAACTTCTACGTCTGATATAATTTTAGCATATGTAGTTAACATTTCCTTTTCTGTTGGTAGTGATGTGCTTAAACCAATTAGTCTTTTATTCCATTTTTCTTCGATTAAATCCCCAAAAATCTTTTTGCTAAACCTTGAAGCAAATTTATTATAAAACATCTGTCTACTTTTGTTAGAAAAGTCTGGGCGATCAGCAAATTCTTCAACTTCATAAAAGAGTTTGCTTATACTATTCATTGAAGCACTGGATTTGTGAACATCCAAATACCCAGTCTCTGGTTTTAAGGCAAGGAGCAAACTCTCACATTCCTTAAACTCTCCTGGAATAAATATCATCGATTTAGGATAAATCTGCGTTTTTGCAGCTTTTTCATCAAGATTATATAATTCAAACTCAATACTAAACACTTCTGCTCCAGTATAGTCCCTTAATATAGCATTATACATCGCTAAATATTTTATAACCTCCTGTGAGAGCTCATTAACTTTTTCTCTTGTCAATCTTCCGGGACCAATAACGTCACCAGCGATGAGATCATTTGGGGATGAGTATCCAAATATTAAAGAAAATTGGTAATTAATAGATTCTCGTGTGGTTATCATAATTTCTGTAAAGGCAAATGTTAGTTTCTTATTTTAAAAACTAATAGTAATTAATCCTTTTAAATGAATTTAAACAAAATTTAGGAATTGTTGTAAATATTTTTAAGTTTATATAATATTAAAATTTACTATTGATTGATATGTTGTTATAACACGTAGATCTCTTTAATGAATTCTTGTTTTTAATCTGCTTTTACAACACAATATAAAAATAAAAATATAATAAGCAAAATAATTATTATAATTATAATATTTTATAAAAATTCCTTAAAGCACTAAAGGTGTAGGCTTATACAGTTTGGATCCGATTTAGGTATAAATCAAGAAGATATAGAGAAAATTAGTCCACAAATTACCTTTATAACCTCTAATGCAGATATTGAAGCGATTGCGCTTGTCAGTTCTGAAGGTTACCAGATTGCATTTTCAGCATTACCCCAATATCATGTGGATGGGGACCAATTTTGCGGACTTGCAAGTGCATTATTAATGACAGGTAGATCTACTATTCAAACATTATTTCAGGAGGATTTAAGTGAAGTCATTGTTAGGGCAGAAAATGGTTATATTATCATAACCAACGCTGGAAGATTAGTAATAGTTTGTGCGGGAACTATTATTGATACTTTGATGAAATCTGTAAAAGTCATGCGCATAGCGGCTAAAAACCTATATAAAATATTCGAGAATCGATAATACTTTTTTTTTGGTTATTTCCTATCAAGGGAAATCTGCTTTCAATTTTAACAAAAATGTAAAACCATATACCCATAGTTTAAAAATATTACAAAAATATCAAAAGGAAAGAGTTAACTTTTTAAGCCTTAAAATAAAATAATCAATAACATTATAATAACTTTAAAATAATGTCTTATGACGCTTGCTAAAAACCTTCTGTGGTGTTGGCAGTGGCCTTGGCGTGGCGATAACGCCTTTGCATAGGACTTAATTTAATGAAAGCATCTCTCTTCTCTTGGTTTTACCCTTTCAAAAATTAAATTTATATCTTTTATGCGCATTAATCTATTGGCATCCAATAAATTAATGACACACATTTAATATAAAGAAACAATTATATGTGGTAAAGAAAATGACAGATTATTTTAAAGCAAGGATAAATTTAGAGCCCAGTGAGGTTCCAAAGGAATGGATAAATATTGTACCCGATTTACCAACTCCTATGACTCCTTTGGTTAACCCAATGGATGGAAAACCTGCACCACCGGAAATGGCGTTTGCAATTTTTCCCAAAGAGTGTGTGTTGCAAGAAGTATCACAAGAAAGAACAATTCCTATCCCAAATGAGTTAAGAGAGATTTATGCTAAATCTTATAGACCTACACCTCTCCATCGCGCCTTAAGGTTGGAACGGGAGTTAGGAACAGAAGGAGATGACATTAAAATTTTTTATAAGAATGAATCAACATCTCCTACAGGATCACATAAACCAAACACTGCTATAGCTCAAGCATATTATGCCAAGAAAGACGGACTAGAAGAGCTAGTTACAGAAACAGGTGCGGGACAATGGGGTTCAGGTTTAGCATACGGGTGTAATTTATTTGACATCAAATGTACTGTGTACATGGTAAGAGCAAGTTTTACACAAAAACCAGGAAGAAAAATCTTAATGAGATGCTATAATGCTGAAGTTCATGCAAGCCCTTCGAGATTTACAGAATCAGGAAAATTATTTTTAGAAAAAGATCCAGATCATCCTGGAAGCCTAGGAATTGCAATCTCTGAAGCTATTGAACATAGTATGAGTAGTGATAAAATAAGGTATTCTTTAGGAAGTGTTGTAAATTTTGTGCTTTTACATCAAACCGTTATTGGACAAGAAGCAAAGATACAATTAAATAAAGCGGGGATCAAAGATCCTGATATAGTCATTGGTTGTATGGGAGGCGGATCTAACTTCGCTGGGTTAATGATTCCTTTCGCCAGAGACAAATTAACTGGAGCTAATTCAGAAATAGAGATCATCGGAGTAGAGCCACGAGCCTGTCCAAGTGTTTGCAAAGGACAATATCGTTGGGATTTTGGGGATACAGCAATGAAAGGACCTATAGCAAAAATGCATACTTTAGGTCATACATTTATTCCTAGCCCAATACATGCAGGGGGATTAAGGTATCACGGAATGGCTCCGATTGTTTCAATTTTAAACAACAATAAGGTAATCTCAGCAACAATGCATCATCAAACGGAAGTTATAAAAGCTGGAATTCAATTTGCTAAAACGGAAGGGATTCTTCCTGCTCCTGAAACTGCTCATGCCATAAAAGAAGTCATCGATCAAGCCATAAAAGCCAAGGAAAACAACGAAAAGAAGGTAATACTCTTTAACTTTAGCGGTCATGGATATTTTGATTTACTAGCTTATAAAGAATATATGACAGGTGCATTAGAAGATTACGAATTACCTACTGAAAGCATTAAAAAAGCTCTAGAGTCAGAAGAAATGCCAAAAATCGATGAATCACAGTTTTAATACAATATTTACTTTTTTTTTATTATTTTTATTAATTCTTGATATAGAGAAAATCTTAAAATTTAGGGATGCTTTAAATATTAAAATTTTATGAGTTTGGTAATTGATGAATATAACTTCGGTTATAATTATATGTTTACTCTATTTTTATGGCTTATTTCTGCTTTATGTCACTTATCTGACAAAAAAGAAAGGCGATAAAGGAGCTTTCATTAATAATGCAGCAAATTCTATAGTTTTCATTATTTCAATTACAATTAATTTAATTCTAATTAACATTATAAATCCCCTCAGTGCTTATTTTGTTGCTTTTCCGTTTGATTTTTTAATGCTAGGATTTGTTATTGTATATATTCCTATTTTTTATATTCTAGTAATTAAAGAAAAGAGGAACATAAATAAAGGAAAGAGCTCAGTAGAAGAATTTACTCCTAGAACGAAAGATCTCCCATTAAAATATGATATTTATCGAAAATTAACTCATTTAATCGTTCTTGGAATAATTTTTTTCTATTTTACTCTCGGATTTTTAATTCAAAATTTTTTCATTTATATTTTAGATTTTTTACCAAGTTTCTTTATTGGAATGTTTGATATAGGTGATGATATAATGGTTTTTACCCAAAACTTAGTTGTTTTCTTAGTTGGTGTATCTTTAATCGGATTATTAACAGCAGACTTTACCAGAATTTTAAAACCAACGTACTACCCTTTAAAAGCTGTAAACCAAATATTGAAGAAAAAAGAATTACATATGAGATTGGGACCTCATATCTCTATGAGCATTGGTTGTTTTTCAATAATTCTACTTTATGGATTGTTTCAACCTATTGGTCCGCTGATAATTTGTACATCAATGGCTATGGCGGTATTTGGAGATACTTCATCTAATTTGATTGGTAGGGTAATTGGAAGGAAAAAAATCCGCGATACAAGTAAAACATATGAAGGATTAATTGCTGGAATTATTGTTGCCTTCGTCTTCGGGGTGATAGTTTTAATCTTATTGCACAATTTTTATTTGCCTAGAAATTTAGGATTAATTTTTATTCCATTAATAGGTGCTATTATTATTGGTTTGATTGATTACTTAGATCTAGAAATTGATGATAACCTCTCTTATACTTGTGTCCTTTCGATGTTATTATTTTTTAGTGCCATTTTGCTATTCTAAACCAATGTAATTAACTTCGAATTAACAAAACCTTTTTCAATTAAGCTGATTTAAATTATGAAAATGATGGAAGAAAAATTAAAAATAGTAAAAATTACCAAAGGAACCGTAATCGATCATATTGACGCGGGTTATGCTTTAACAATTCTAAATTTAACTGGTCTTGATGAGGTTAAAAATTTAATAACTATAGGAGTTAATGTCTCCTCTAAAAAATATAATACAAAAGATATCATCAAGATCGAGAACGTTTTTTTAAATGAAACTCAAATGCAACAAATTTCAATACTCTCACCAAATGCTACTATATCTCTAATTGAAGAGAATAATGTAATTGAAAAAAAAAAAGTAGAATTACCAAAAATAATTAAAAAACTGATACTATGTGTTAATCAAACCTGTATTTCAAATTCTGAAAAAGAACCGATCGATACAGAATTTTTAGTTTTAGAAGAGAAACCATTAAAAATACAGTGTATCTATTGTGAACGTATTTATAAATTAGAAGAAATAGTATTTACATCCAAAGAAAAAAAGGAAAAAATTGTAAAACAGAGAATTCTCTTGTAATGAAATTCTTAGAGCTTAATAGATAAATAACTCTAATATTGAAGAGAAATCCTGGATAAAAAAAAGGATAGTGTGAGTAAAAACACCACAAATCATAAACATAAAGAAAAATATACCTATCCCCGGTAAAATAATCCTTTTCCAGTTCCATTCTTCTTTATCATATTCATATTTTAAAATGAAAAAGCTTACGATAAAAGGAAAGAGAAACCACCATATTAACATCCATAAAAATAAAAACCATCCAATTAAACCAAAAATCAATCTTCCAATAATAGCGCTTGAAGCACCAGTTATCGCTCTTATCCAGTAAAGTTTTGTTTCTTTTTCTAATCGGAGATCTAAATCTGTTGCAGGAGTTTTTACTGCTTTTTCGCCCGTAGCGTTTTTTTTTTTATATTCTTTCTCTTTTTCCTTTATTAATTTTTGCCTTCTTTTTCTAATATCCACTTTCCTACGCTTTCCCATATTACTAATATAAATATTATTTACTATAAAAATAATTATATATCTTGATAAACTAAAAACTAGACAAATAATGATGAAAATAGCTAAAGAATTCTCTAATTTCGATGTTTTCGCCATAGTAAAAGAATTAGATACGATCCTAACAGACGGTTCGATTTCTAATATTTACGAAGTTAAAGATTTACTCATCTTAAAAATAAGTACAAATTTTGGGAAAAAAAATTTAATTATTAAAAAAGATTCTCGGATTAATTTAACTGAATTTGATTATCCGATACCAGATTATCCCAACCAGTATATTAGAAGTTTAAGAAAGCTGCTCAAAAATAGAAGAATACTTAACGTCACTCAATATAAATTCGATAGAATTATAATAATAGAATTAACCAATAGAGAAGATGGATCATGGAAATTCATAATTGAATTGTTTAATAAAGGGAATTTTTTACTTTTAGATCAAAATAATTCCATCATTATCGCAAAAAGATATCGGAAATTTAAAGATCGAAGCATTCTTCCAAAAAAAGAGTACATTTTTCCTAAATCCAATGAAAAAGATTTCTTTACTTTAAATAAAGAAGATTTTAAAGCCTTTTTTGAAAATTCTGAAAATGAAATTGTAAGAGAAATATCAAGAAAATTAAAACTCTCTGGATTATATAGCGAGGAAATATGTTTTAGAGCAAACGTAAACAAAAAAGAACTCGGTAAAAATCTGAACGATGATCACTTCACTAAATTATATGAATCATTTAAAAAAATAAGAAATGAAATGATGTTTGGTTTAGTTAAAGCTTATATAGTTTTTAACGAACAAGAAGATGAAGTTGCTGTTTTGCCATTCGAAATAGAGATTTTTAGAGATTACAAAAGAAAAGAATTTTCTTCCTTTAATGAAGCGGTTGATGAATTTTATTCTAAGATTGATTATGAATCAATAAAAAGCCCAAAAGATAAGAAGATTAAAAAAATGATTAAAGATCAGCAAAAAATAATAGTAAATCAACAAGATTATCTCGAAGAACTTAAACTAAAAAAGAAGAAGTATTACGAATTAGGGGATTTTCTTTATAAAAATTTCAATAAGTTTGAAAAGTTACTTTCAGTAATACTAGATGCGAGAAATAAAGGATACCCTTGGAAAGAAATAAATGACAAATTGATAACAGCTAGGAATGAAAAATTAGATGATGCAGAGTTTTTTGATAGAATTACCCCCTCTACAAACCAACTCTTAATTAATATAAATAATGATAAGGTAAATTTAGATTTAAGAAAATCGCTTGGAGAAAATATAAATTTAATATATTCTAAGGGGAAAAAAGCTGAAAAGAAAATAAAAGGAACTGTTTCAGCAATCAAGAAAACCAATGATAAAATCATCAAACTTACACTTGAAAAGGAATCTTTGGAAATGGGGATTGATTTTCTTGTTAAAAAACCGAAGAAAAAATGGTATGAAAAATTTAGATCGTTTCACTCCTCAGAGGGATTTCTAATTATAGGAGGGAGAGATGCTGCTACTAATGAAATTATTTTCAAGAAATATTTAGAACCTTCTGATTTAGTATTTCACACAAATTTTCCCGGTTCACCTTTGGTTGTAATTAAGAATCCTGAAAATAAAGAAATTACATCAATTACGATTAAAGAAACCGCAGAATTTGTAGCTAGTTTTTCCCGAGCTTGGAAAGAAAATTGGGGTGTGGTTGATACATTTTATGTGAATCCAGACCAAATTTCAAGATCACCCCCAACAGGGGAATATTTACAAAAAGGATCATTTATAATAACCGGGAAAAAGAACTTTATAAAGAATGTAAAAACTGAACTTACTATTGGCTTACTTCTTGTTGAACTAAATGTAGGAGAAAGCAACCAAAATAAAGGCTATTTTCCTACAATCATTTGTGGTCCAGAAACTGCAATCAAAAAACAAGCAAATAATACTATAACAATAGTACCCTCCAAATCTAATGGTTTAACAAAAGGAAAATTAGCTAAAGAATTAAAATCTCATTTTATTAGAGATATTGATAAAGATTTGAAGAAATGGTTAGAATTATTATCTCTAGATGAGTTATTATTATACCTTCCGAATGGATTTTCTATGATTAAACCGTAAAATTAAGGAAAATTCTCTCTTATCTTCTTGATATTCTTATAATCATCAAATAAAATACCATCAATTCCTTGACTGATTAAGGACTTTATTTTGTTTAAAGGGTGTTCATAACTTAGAAATTCCCAAGATAGAACCAAAATTTCATTTGCATGGCATTTTTCAATGAATTTCTCTGATACTAAATCCGACTTTAAATTTATCATATTAAATTTGAACCTTTTTTTAACCTCCAATCCCATTTTCAAAAATTCTGGTAAGGATAAACCGATACCTTTTGTAATATTAAAGCAGATTTTAATTCGTGGATTTTCATTTTTTATCTTTAATAAAACATGCAAATGTCTTCCGCTAATAACCGTATCCTCCAATAAATTTTTTTCTTTAATAACTTCTACAATATCATCTACCAAACCTTCTTCTTTTAAATCAATCATAAAATATGATTTACTTTTAAATTCGTTTAAAATATCTGTTAATAAAGGAATAGTGCTTCTATGAATAACCGTCTTAAAAGCGTTAATTTTCTTATAAGTAAAATCCTTTATGTACCCTGATCCATTAGTAGTTCTGTTTAAATTAGAATCATGGAATACTACTAACTTCCCATCTTTAGTTTTCCGAACATCAACCTCAATATAGTTTGCCCCATATTCTATAGCTTTTTTAAAAGCTAAAATCGTATTCTCATCAAAATCTCTTCTAGTTCCTCGATGTCCAATGAAAAGAAAGTTATTAATCATTTTATTGATATATTATATTTCCTGGACCAGATATAAATAAATTAGAATTAATAAAAGTCCTAAAAAAGTAAAAATAAAAACTATGTAATTTAATATTGTCTGTCCTAAAGAAAGAATGAAAAGTAACAGTAGTTCTTTCCAATCTAATGGTTTTCCTGCCATTTCCTTATAATTTCCAATGCTTATCATCATGAATAGGAAAAATAGGAGGATAACAATAACTTTTATTAAAATATCTATAATATTAGAAAAGAGATTTATTCCTACAAAAATTGAAATTATTTCTAAATTAAATAAGATTGAAATTACAAAAAAGATTAAACCGAGAACACAAGAAATCACTACTGTTCTAAAGGCAAATTTATCCTCAGATATTCTTTTCGATTTTGATTTCTGGTCTTTAGTTTGAACCTTAGGGATTTTTGACATATTAAGTTCTTAATCTTTCCATTTTTTCTTTTAATTTGAATAATTTGTAGATATAATACCCAGAGAGAATTCCAATAATACTAAAAACGATGATTGATAAAACTTTAAGGATAAGATCAATAAGTAATAGCTCTCCTATTGGGGGGTTAATTATGTTAATAATGATTATCTCACTTTTTATAATCCCATCGGGATATGAAGGTGTTTTCCCGTAAGTAATATTGAATGCGTAACTACTTTCATCCTCTAGTATTGCATCTTCTTCATATCCGTCTGCTATTGGTTGATTAATCATGATAGAAAATTCATAAATAGAAACTTTTCCATTCAATTTCCCTGCTCCTTCACCATGATAAATAGTGTCGTTTAAAAATAAACTATTATTAATAAAATAATCAAGATAAATGAAATCGTTAGTATTTATATTTAAAAATTGAACTATTTTCGCATCGATAAAATCTTCTTGATTTTCCAAAGAACTATTGGAAATTAAAAGACCAACAAATTCCGTGGAATTGTGAGCGCTTAATTCTAAATCAACTTGAATAGAGATAAAAAGATTTGATTTATCTTGCATAACCCATAGATCTATTGGTAAATCTGTCAAATTGATCTGTGTTTTAAAGGCTTTTTTCCATTCACCAACAGAATCATCAATATCACCGTCAATAATCGGAGCTTTTCCATATTCCGCATCAATTTCCTCAACAGCACCATAACTATTGATAATGAATAAAGATGAAATTAGTAAAAAATTAATTATTAAAATCCCGCTTAATATCGAATAACCTATTTTTTTCAAAATAAATAATTATTGCTTGTATAGTTTTGTTGAATATTAAAAGTGATAATTAAAATTTAATTTAATATTTTTCCTTACTTTTTTCAATAAAAATTCAATATTTAACAAAATCCAAAGTAGGAAATAAGAAAAAAATAATATGAATCTAAATTTCCTTTGAATCAATTTAGATCTTTAGGTAAGAAAACAATACAATTGAACTTATTCAAATAAGTAATGATATAATTAACCAAACGCTTAATTTCCCGTTTTGCTTCAGTTAAATTTTTGTTGTTATATTCAGCAAAACTTTTTGGGCCTATTGCGATGAGCGCACCACTTAAATCTTTTTCCCTCTTGATAAAAAGCCAAAACGGCATCATTTTTTCATTATCTTTAATAATTAGGAGCATCCAAGGATTTAGAGTCCAATCAGTTTCATCCGGACCTAAAACCTTGTCTATTGCCTTATTCGTAAGATATTTTTTAGTCATCTTTATCGATTTAACAAGAGCATTAAAAAAACCTCGTTTTATTTTTAAATACCCCCCAAAAAAAGGTTTCGCATCAAAAAGTTCAAGTTCTTTATCTGTCCCGTCTGAAAACTTTAAAAAAACCTTCCAAATACTCATGATTTAGATATTTTACTGCTTTGTAATCCAACTTCTTCAATTTTTACTTTTTTAAATATATTTTTTATCTTCTCAAACGAATTTTTTAATTCCTCACTTTTTTTCTCTGAAAATCTCAAATTTAAATAACACTCATAAACTAACTGGTTCTTTAACTTTAAAAATCCTGATGTGTGAATAATTTGAAATTTTTGTAGAATTTTCGAAATTTCTTTTAAAATCTTTTTTGATAGCTTTAAACTACACAAACTAACTTTAATAACTTTATCTTTATTTATTGGATAAATTGCTAGTTTAATCGAATTTTCAATGAAAGATTGAACAATAAGGAGATATTCACAATCATTTATACTATTAAATGAAGTGATAGGAATTTCTAAATTTGCATAAGTAAATTCATTTATTTTTTGAATGTAAGCATTTGTTATGTTTGATTTCTCCATTTTCTATTAAGCTGATATTTTTGATATTTTATTATTTTAGTCGTTTTTTATAAGAGTTTGTTTTCTTTTAAAGACTTAATTGTTCCAGAAGTCTTAATTGGGGATAAAATTACTCTTTTTCCATTAATTTCCTGTATGAGAGTTAAAGCAGTAATAATAATTTCTTTTGTTTCATGTGAACATCTAATAATCCCATAATTTTCCTCTAGATTGAGTTCTACTAGCCATAATCCAATTTTATTTGCACCTTTCATCCCAAAATACCTCCATATAGATTGCCATATAGTTTTTAAAATAATATTTTGATCAAAAAACAAATCTCTCTCTTTAATTATTTTAAAATTAATATATCTCGATCTTTCATTTTTAACGATTTTATATCCCCCCTTATACTAATTTTACTCCTGGTTCAATTAATCCAACATTTTGATTCCTAGTTTTTTCAACTAAGATTTTGGGATTTGAAATGTAGGCTTTTTTTGCAAGATTCATTGGGATTCCTAAGAGTGAATTACATATACTTAGTAGCGCTCTAGGATGTCTAAAATTAAATATATCAGTGAAATTTCCACTTATTATAAAATTTGCCTTTAATTTTCGTGCTAATTGTATGAACTTAAATAAATTTCTAAAATTCTTAGATTGGGCTGCCTTATTTCTAACCATAATTGGTGCTAATGAAAATTCTATAAAAGAATTATTTTGTTTTGTTAAGGAGATAACTCCTGGGGTAATTGTTTTAATTATTTCTGGATCAGAAAAGGAAATAATATCAACCCTTGAATCTTTCGCTGATTGTAATTGAACTTCCTTATTCAAAGATTCAATAGATAATATACCTGTAAAATTACCATATTTCTTAATCTTTGCCCTAAAATTCTCAAGTTTATTTATTCTTAAATTAATTCGGAAAAAAATATTAACTTTTGAACTATTTTGCATTTTTTTTCTAAAGTCTGAAGGAATTATTTCTATCCCATTCTTTGGTTCAAGTATAATATTCTTTATGCCTAGGTCATTACAAATATCTATTTTTTTCTCAATCTCGTTAAAATCATTGATATTCACAGGAATTCTCGATTCAAAGTATGTCAAAAAAGTAACTACCTCTCTAAGACAGCTTTATATTATTTAATCACAAAGTATTTTTTTAAAAAAAATAATTTTATTATACTAAATATTCAAAATATTAATTCCTTAAAAATGAGGGCTTTCGTAATTAAAAAATGAGATTTCCAAAAACTTAGAATTTATCATTTTTTAATTAAGACAAAATTTTCCCTAATTGTTTGGTAATAAAGTTTATTTTAAATTTGCAATATGGATTAGTATGTCTAAAAAATTAATACCTGGTGGCGATTTGACAGTTATATGGCTTTTGAAAGAGGGTGTTTCAAAAATTTTTGGCTTAGTTGATATAATATAATTTAATTATATTATTTAGGTGAAATTAAGAAATGAGTGAAAATTTTTTAGAAGGAAAAATAGCCTTAGTTACAGGAGCAGGTAGTGGATTTGGGCGGGAAATGGCGATAAATTTTGCAAAAAAGGGTGCAGATTTAGTTTTAAACGATATTGATCTAGAAAGCATAAAAGAAACTCGTGATATAATTCTAAACTCACATGAAGTTGAAATAATGTTAGCAGAAGCAGATATCTCTGATGAGGAACAAGTAAATCTCATGAGTAAAAAAGTTTTTCAGCAATTTGATAATGTTTTTGTACTAGTTAATAACGCCGGGATAAGGGGAGGGTCATCATCTTTGAAGACTAAGATGATAGACTATGATATGGTCATGAATGTAAATGTGAAAGGTGCGTGGAATGTAACAAAAGCTTTTTATAAAAAAATGAGAAGACAGAAATTCAGACCATTAGCAGGGAAAATTATAAATATTACATCATGCGCAGGCACAGAGTGCGGATTGAATCCATTTATTGGGATATACAGCGTGAGTAAAACTGCACTTATAGCTTTTACAAAACTTTGGGCTCTTGAATTAGGATCATCCAATATTTCTGTTAACGCAATTTGCCCTGGTATCTTTCTCACCCCAATATATAATAATGATCCAAATTTCATTAGAGAATGGATAAAAATGAGGAATGTAAAAATTCCTTTAGATCAAATTGGGGAACCTAATCAAGTTGCTGATGTGGCATTATTCTTAGCCTCACCAGCTTCAGATTATATTACAGGACAAAATATTATAATTGATGGCGGGATGACAATTTCAATAAATAAAATATAATTCCGTCCGAGAAAAAAAAATCATTTTCCTCGTCCTTTATTTGCTCGAATACTAGGTCGAGTTTTTTCAGATCCCCATCCTTTTTTATGTAAACCTCTCGATCTCTTTCCAGCAGATGTTAAACCCCGAGTTACTCTCTTCTTATGTTGAGATTCAATGATCCAATTTATCTTAGGGTCTGATTTAATCACAGGATGCGATGGATCAACTAAAATAACTTCATAATACCAATGTCTTCCATCAGAGTATATTTTATAGCTATTAAGAACCTCCATATTAGGATACTTTCTTTGAACTCTCTCTTCAGCAATCCATTGCAGGTTTTTGCCCGTAGTGTATTTGGAAACACCCATCGCTCTAGGTTTTCTTCCTCTCTTTGGGCGAATTTTATGCATTCCCCCTTTTCTAATTCTAGCCCTTACAACGATATATCCTTGTTTAGCTTTATATCCTAATTCTCTAGCACGGTAAATTTTAGTTGGTTTTTCGACTCTTTGAATTGATTTACCCTTCCGATATTCAATACCACGATACCAATGTGGTGTTTGATACCCTTTTTCGTGTTTCTCAAAAGTTTCTTTGACATGGCTGTATCCAGACTTCAAGTTATACGAACACATCCCTAAACTAATATTAATTAAAAATAAGCATATTATATTATTTTTATGGTTATTCTATTCAGTTAAAAAACTCATCAAATAATTTGTGATTTTTTCCGTAATCATTGTACTAGCTTGAATTTGCGTTTCTACTGTTTGACTCCCGATATGTGGTGTAAGAATTAAGTTATCTTCACATGAACATAAATCCAAGTTAGTTAAGGGTTCTTGTTGATAAACATCTAATGCCGCACCACCTATCTCCTTTTTTTTTAACGCCTCGACTAAAGCGCCCTCATCAATCAAATTTCCTCTAGCTGTATTAATTAAAATGGTATTTTTATTCATTAAATTAAGTCGCTTTTCATTTATTGTATTTTCAGTTTCCTTAGTTGAGGGTAAATGTAATGAAATTATTTGTACATCTTTTATAAGATCATCTACATTACGATAAACGGTATAACCTAATTTTCTTGCTATATCTATAACCGATTTATCTGTATCGTATATTCCGATTTTCATTCCAAAAGCAGAACATCTTTTTGCTACCTCCTGACCGATATTACCAAACCCGATTAGACCGATCTTCTTATCCTTAATAGTATATCCCATATAGTGACCTTTGCACCACCTACCGCAATGCATTGTCTCATCCGCTTTTGAGATATGTCTAGCTAAGTTTAGGATTAATGCTATTGTTAATTCTGCTACTGAAACAGATGGGGCTTCAGGAGTATTAAATACTTTAATGCCTAATTCTTCTGCCTTTTTAAGGTCGATGTTGTCAAGACCAACACCAGCCCTTCCAATCACCTTTAATCTTTTACCATTTTCTAATATTTTAGCAGTCAGTTTTGTTCTGGATCTAACTATAATAGCATCATAATTCTGAATTTCTTTTTCTAATTCACTTGGGGTTAGATCATAAAATTCTCTATATTCGAGCTTATTTGCATTAAAAATCTTCAGAGATTCCTTCTGGATCTTATCTGTAATTAAAATCTTCATGTAAATCTAAAAAAAATTATTTTTAATACCTAGAATAAATTATCCTAATCATTAATTGCTTAAAGATTTATTTCTTCTAAATTTTGTTAACTTATGGAAAGAAAAAACAAGAGTAAAGAAACTCTCAGCAAAATAAAGGTTGAGAATCAAGAAGGGTTATCAGTATCGTATGATAGAGATGAATTAAAGGAAAAATTCCCCCATTTAGTAACTGAAATTGCGGGAAAAAAGAAAATAGTAAAAATCGATTCAATTGAGAATAACTTTGATTTAAAGCAATTAAAGGATGAGATACCATATTCAGATGAATTAATAAACCCAGGTGCTATTGATTTTTTAAGAAGATGCACGAACAATGATGAGGCTCTAAATATCTTAGATTATTTACTAAAACAAAAAGAAATCTCAGAAAAAGATTATAATACATATAAAGATCAGATTCTATCTGGGGAAGGACTAAAAAAATTCATTGATAAGCATGGGGGCTTTAAAGATCATGGTTATTATGAAAAGAAATATAGGAATTTGACTGGAAGCAAATTAAAACAAAGTAAAAATTAAGTGAAAACAATACTATGCATAAAGAAGATAAGGCACCATAATTATTATATTACGAGAAGAAAAATGATGAGCTTATGACAATAAGAACTAATGCTCTTAGTTATGATTCATGTCGCCCCAATCTGATTTTTTCTCTTTAATTTTATAAGTTTGAGTTTCAGATCATGCATCATGAAACATTTTCTAACTGAATTTTTAATTTTAATCCTTTTTCTGTTAAAAAATGCTCCTTTTTTACTACTTTAATAAGGTTTAGTTCAAGTAAAACAGGAATTCTCCCTTTAACACACGAGATTGGCAAACCTGAAAAGAGTTTAATTGTCTCATAATTCTTCGCACCTTTATCAATAGCAAATAAGATCTCAATTCCCATATAACCTAAGAGATTTTTTAAATCTTCTTTAGATTCTTCCCCATTAATCATTCTATTCTTGCACCAATTTTTTATAAGAAAAACTATTTTCTGCCTTGTTATCTCAGGAATTACTCCCACTATTATTTGATTTCATATCATCAATGCTTAATAATGGGGATTCCTCCTCCTCTTTATCTACATCTTTTACTTTTCGACTATATTTGTTGGTAACGACTGGTTCAGATTCTTTTGGTAAGAGTTTTCTCATCCATTCAGGGAAAGCAGTGGTAATTTGCAAGTTTGTCTTTAAAACTATATATGTTTCCCCATTATTATTTAGTTCTTCAATCACATCATATTTCTTTAAAAATTCAATTGTTTCCATCAATGAATCTAATGACTTTTTTGTAACTAGTTTTGGTAGCATATCTTTTAAAATCAAACCGTTTCTTAATTCCCTAAGCACACTATACTTTTTAGGATCAGCCATTATTTGAAATAGAGTAAAAGTATCTTCTTTTAATTCATAATCGCTTTTTTTCTCATATTTACTATAGTATTCTTGGACCTTCGGTAAGAGCAAATCAATTAATTCAGGTTTATCATCAATATACTCAATAACTGTATCCGGGGGAATTCTTTCCGCATTAACTTCCTTTAATAATAGGACATATTTTTCTACCAAACCAATTTGATTAATAAATATAAATTGCTTTTCAACTAAACTATTAATTATTTCCTCAAAATCTTTATCTGGAAACTTTTTGAAAAACCATTCACGTAACCACTCTAAAGTTATCGGACCCTTGGATAGCATTTCTAAAGTATCAAACATATGTTTCTCATTTAGTAAAATTGCAATTTTCTGTTCTTCCGTTTTCTCCCTTGTTTCTTCGTCGATAGTCTTGTATAAGTTTTTTAACCATGCCTTTACAAATGCCTCATTCTTTAATATTATCTCTTTTTCATTTTCATGATAATTTAAATCATTTATATAGAACGCAGTATAAATCTCTTCATTTGATTGCAACTGCTCTGAGAATTCGATACATAGATCCGAAATTTTTTCCTCAATTTCTGGTAATATTTGTTGGTCCACGACTGTAGAAACCATCAACATTTCTTTATTTCCACGAGCCCAGTCTGAGTGAATTTCAAAATAATAATTCATTGATTTTAGATTTTCAAAAGAGTGAGTGAAAAAACCTTCATTAAATTGTTGATCCATGATATTAGCTAACTTTACTGCTAAATCTTTGTCTAAAGCGTTTTTTGGATACGAATTAAAAACTAATGGTCCGATCTTGCGATGAAAATATGATATGGCTACAATAGTCTTCAATTAATGAATCTCCATTAGGATTTTTTTAATAATTAAGCACTGCAGCTATTTTTTGATGTTTAACCTAAAATAAATTAATATTAAAGATTATATATTATTAAAGATAAATAAATATATCTTAACTCAACCTCTAATATCTTTAGACTAATAAAATACGCAGTTAATTTATTTTACTCTTTTAATTCTAATAAAAAGATAAGCATTAACAATGTGCCCTATAAAACTAGTTGGTTTCGATCTTGATGATTGTTTGTTTGACTCCACAGGATTATCTGATAGAGCAAGAATCAAAGGGATTGATGCAATGATTAATTTAGGTTTAAGAATTGATAGAAATGAAGCTATCCGGATAATTTATGATATAGTTCAAGAATACGGCTCGAATTTTTCTAAACATTTTAATCTCTTCATTAGAAGATTAAACCAATTAAATGAAAATGTAGAATTTATCCGTTATAATGATCGATATAAATTTATTGCCGCAGCAGTTATGGCATATCATGAAGAAAAAGTTAATTCAATTAGATTGTATGATGATGTTGAAATATGTCTTAAAAAATTAAGAGAATTGAAAATTAAAACCGCAATTATTACAGATGGATTACCAATAAAACAATATGAGAAAATATTAAGACTGAAAATTGATGAACTTTTCGATTTGATCATCATATCAGATGAGATTGGTATAAAAAAGCCAAATCCTGAGTTATTCAATTATGGATTAAAAAAATTTGGTATTAAGGGTGAAGAGGCTATATATATAGGAGATCGTCTTGATAAAGATATTCTTCCTGCAAATATAAACAATATTCATAGTGTCTATCTTCACAGGGGGGGAAAGTATGATAAATATGATGCAAGCTTAAAAAATGAAGGATATATCAAGCCGGATTATGAAATCACCAACTTATATGAATTATTTGACATAATTGATGAAATTCAATAATAAAGAAATAAAAAAGTAGGTTAATAATGAAAGTAGCATGTATTCAACCTCAAATATTGCAGGAGAGAAATCAATGTTACCTCGAAGTTGAAAAAATTTTAAAAAACCTGCTCGAAAAACACAAAAAAAATGAAATAATTTGTCTACCAGAAAGGTGGGTTCCATTTTCTAAGAATTTATTGGAAAATCTTCAAGAGGAGAGAGGAGATGACTATAAATTTGCTAAAAATTTATCAAAGAAATATAACATAAAAATAATATCTGGAGCAATTTGGGAAAAAAGATCTAGTTCTGAAAAGCCAGTAATTACTAGCTATTTTTTTAATGAAAATGGTGAAGAGATTGGGAGACAAGACAAGATCCACTTATATGCATATGAACAAGAACAGTTCGAACCAGGAAAGGTGTTAAACCTATTCGAAATTGACAGATCATACTATTTTGCGATTTTAATATGTTTTGATATAGCTTTTTTTGAAACTCCTCGTGTTGCTGTTGAGAATGGTGCAGATCTTTTATTTTCACCGACTCAAATAAGAGAAGATGGAATGTTTAATTGGGACGTTTATTTAAAAGCGAGAGCTCTTGAAAATCGTGTACCCATTGTAGCATGTAATACTTATGGTAAGTATCTTCGAAGAAAATTTATCGGAGAGAGTAAAATTATTTCATTTCGAAAAGGGAGTGTATCCCCATCAAAACTTAAGATATTAGAAGGTCCTAGTAGTTCTAGTGGGTTTATCTCTGATGACATTGATTTAGATTTTCCTCGAAAACTAAGAAAAATCCGATTGAATGAAAAAATCGATAAAAATAATATAATTGTGAAGAAAATATAGATTTGGGATAATAGAAGAAGATTATGAAAAATTCTGCAGAATTACAGAAGATTTTATTTACAGGTTTAGAAGATGGAGGAAAAACCTCAATTTTATTACTATTAGATAAAAAATTCAGTTTACTGCCCGCAGTTAAACCTACAATTAAAGCTAAGAGAACTTTCTATACTAACTCATTATTAGGAATCCAAATTACCCGTTGGGATTTAGGAGGTCAGAAAATATATAGGAAAATATATATTAATGAGAAAAGCAAATACTTTACAGAGACACAAACTATTTTTTATATAATTGATATCCAATCCCAAAGTAAGTTTGATGAAGCTTTAACTTATCTCAAAGATATCACTAACATTGTTTCAGAAACTCACATTGAAAATTTTCAACTTCTAATATTACTCCATAAATTTGATCCCGATATAAGAGATAACAGTACCATTATTGAGAATCAAAGATTTCTAGAGTCGCAAATCACTAAAATTATTGGAAATCTAAAACATTCGATTTATAAAACTTCAATTTATGATGTAGCAACATTATTAAGAGCTTTTTCCGATGGAGTTTTTTATGCCACCCCTAAGTCTAAAATGCTTCAGGGACTTTTAAAGGATTACATGGGAAAAACATTCAATAGTGCCACACTCTTATTAGATCAGAACTGTTTCATTATAGCAAGCAGGTCTACAAATGAAGATTACCAAAGAATTTGTGAAGAGATTGCCCCAAGACTAACTCGTGCTCTTGAGAAGCTTGAAGAATGGGCAATAAATACTGTTGATATAGTTACAACTATCGAATTTCCAGAAAAACACTCAGATTTCCAAAAAGAAGGCATTATTTTTCTTAGGAAATTAGATATTACCAACACAAGACTCTATCTTATTGCTCTATGTTTAAATAAAAATGTTAAGCTCAAGTCTTATGAATATCTACCAATATTAGCGGATAATTTAAAGAATTTATTAGAAAGTTTTAAGTAATTGTTTTCCCTTTAGTCTAAAATCAAATTCTTACTTATTTTTATTTTTAGTGACCCGTCTCTGAGGGGGTTTAAATACTTTAATTTTAAAAAAATTAAAAAAAGAATTATTTTATAAGATGACTTTTAAACTCGATATTAATAATCATTTTGTAGGACCTAAGGCAATTTTTGACCCAAATTTCATACCTCCTCGAATCCTTTTTAGAAGGAGAGAAGTAAAATCCTTATCCTCTATTTTAACTGATTCCCTTTCTGATGAATTTTGCCTTAATATTCTCTATCAAGGGATTAATGGTATAGGGAAAAAAGTAATAATAAATAAAGTTATAGATGATCTTTCAAGAAAAAATAACGGATTCAATAACATTCATAAAGTACATATTGATTGTAAAGAAAAAGATTTTGAGGAATTGACATTTTCGGTGTTAAACGACTTAATTAAGATTTCTCAGCTCAATATTAATTTTGAATCTCTCTTAAACTCAAATCTGTCTCATTTATGGAACGTTTTTAATCTAATTTGTAAAAAGACTGATTGTAACCTATTCTTTATTTTTACTAATGTCGAACATTTAAAACCAGTTATATTTAAAAAATTTCTCCATCTCGGTAAGGAAAATAATATCACCTCTATCTACACTATAAACAAAATATTTCGACCGACAACAATCGATATACTATCTGAATTTGATTTAAAAAAAAAGTTGAGTTATTTTTCCTACAAGGAACTATTTTCTATCTTAAAACAAAGGATGTTACAAACATTTTCACATGAGGTGGATCAAGAACTAATTAAATACATAACAGATTTAGTTTGTGAACAATATGTTCCAGTTCCAGGAAAAGGAATCGAAATATTTAGAGATCTCTATCCTCTATTAAAAGATAACCAAAGTATGAGGAATTTTAAATTAATAGAACTTTGCCAGAATCATTTTGATCAAATGCAAATTAATGATGAATTTTCTATGTTAGATTATATTTCTGAAGAGGATTTGTTACATTTATTGTTTTTAGACAATCTATCGAATTATTTTTTAAGCAGTATGAATTACTACATCAAATTAAATGAACTCAAGGAGATTTATAATATTTCTTGTGAAACTTTAGAATATAAAAAAAATATAATTGAATTTCAGAATATAATTAAAGAGCTGTTAAATATTGGAATAGTAAGACCTTCGAAGAATTCTCAAAGAGAAAATAGACCATATTTTTTTGACGATGCTGCAACTACAGATTCTTTCTTTATGGTAATATCTCCAAATCAGTTAAAAGCTATTATAGATACTTTATTTGAAAGATATTAAATTTAGTAGACGTAAAATTGATTCTATTGAATTCAAGACAGAGATTCCAAGCGGGAAATTGTGCCAAAAATCGAAAGGAACATTAATTTTTTTTATATATTTGACATGCCTATTATATATATAGTGGTAATAACTCTATTTTATATATAGTGGTAATAACTCTATTTTATATTACAAACGAAGTAAATGGAGAATAATTTTGACTTACATTAAAAAAATATCTATGACTGGTTTCAAATCATTTGGAGACCGAACAGTAACGATAAAACTTTCAAGTGGGTTTACTTGCATAGTGGGGCCTAATGGGGCAGGGAAATCCAATATTATAGATGCCCTGTGCTTCGCCTTAGGAAGGTTAAGTAAAAAAACAATGAGAGCTAAAAGTCTTGAAGATTTAATTTTTGCTGGATCTCGTGGTAAAAATCCGTCTCAAAGAGCCTCAGTCACAATGTATTTTGATAACTCTGATAATGTGTTTCCAGGGGGCACGGATACTTTTGAAATCACACGTACAATAAAAAGAGGAGGGGGTGGCGGTTATAAGATGAATGGAGCAAAAACCACCCGTCAACAAATTCTGAACGCATTAGCCGCAGCAAATATTGATCCTGATGGTAGCAATCAATTTGTCTTACAAGGAAAGATTGTTGAACTTACACATATGGATACTGAAAACAGAAGATTATTCATTGAAGACCTTATAGGACTTCAAAAATACGATGAGATGAAAGATTCTACCTTAAAGGAATTAGAAAAAGCAGAAAGAGATTTGGGACAATTTGAAGCAATTTTCAAAGAAGTATCCTCTCAACTTAAGAAAGTTGAAAAAGAGAAAAATGATGCATTGCTTTGGAAGGAGTTTGATGAACAAATAAACTTTTTAAATTCTCAATTGATTGCGCTAAAGATTTCAAAACTGAGAGAAGAAGAGGATGAATTAGAAAAGAAAATTGAATCTACTTTAAAAATCATTGAAGAATTAAAGGAAAAAATTAATAGGCAAGAGGATGTACTTACACAAGAATCACTTGTTATGGATAATATTCAAAAAGCAATAAGCGAGAAGGAAAAAGAAAGAGAAGAAATAAATGAGGTTATTACTCAATTAAAAACAAAAATTTCCTCTAACAACACAACCACAAATTACGCCAAAAAGTCAATAGAAAAACTGAACACTGAAATAGAGTCCCTATCAAGTTTACAGATGAAGCTTGAAGAAGGCCAAACTATTAATACCTTAATTGAAGGGGTCGTAAATGAAATTAGTGAATCCGAAAATAAAATCGAAGAAGCTAAAAAAGAAATAGAAAAAAGACAACAAACCCAATCAGAATTAGATATTAAAATTAAAGACAATGAAGAAGGAAAATCATCATTTAATAGTGAAATCTCTAAAATACAACAGAAGATTTCATCAAATAATGCTCAAATTAAAGTTCTTAAAGATAATATTAAGAAAAATGAAGATAAGAAGATTAAGTTAGAAACAGAATTGAATAAGCTAAAAAAAGATGCTGAGAGTATAGATGAAGCCATTGATGATGCAAAAAAGGTAGAAAATGCAATAAGATCACAGATAGATAATTTAAAGACTCAAGTCGTTGAGGAAAATCAAAAGCAAAAAGATCTGGAAAATAAAATAAATAGTTTTCAAGAAAGTAAAAACAATTTAAATACAAAGTTAACAAATTTACAATCTAATTTATCTTCTCTTACTACAGAGATAAGTATGAATAATGGGAGTATTCAAGATTTAAATAATAAAAAGATAGAAACTGAAACAAAGATCCAGGAATTGAGCGATGGTAAGGATACAGAAATAGTAGTAAAAGGTTTATTAACTGAAAATGAAAAAATCAATAAGGAAATAAAAGAATTAAAGGGAAAATTAAAAGAAGAAAACTCAACCTATAAAAAAAATGAACAAGACCTAGAATTACTAAAAGTGAAAAAAGATTCATTCGGATCTGAAATTAATGATAATAGAGGAAAAATTGATACTAGAAACACAGAATTAAAAATTTATACAAAAGAATTAACTACACTTGAACGGGAAAAAAATAGCTTAGAATTACAAGTAAACACTTTAAACAATAATATTTCAAAAATAGGAGACGAAATAGAAAAATTTAGCGTGAAAAAAGATAACATTCAAGGTCGTTTAGAAGACCTTACAAAAGAGAAAGATAATGTATTAAAGAAAATTGAATCTTCCGAAATGGAATATGAGAAGAGCACTAGAGATATTACCGGAATTCTACAGATATTAAACATGCTTACTCAAAACATTAATATCTCTGTTGAATCAATAAAAGGCAATATACAACAATCAAACGCAGAGGCAATCGAGACCTCTGCTGAAGACTTTAAGAAATATGTTCTTGATGTTGTAGATATAATGAAAACTGTTGAAGAAATTGGCAGTGATACAGAACTAGCAACTGAAATGTCATTAATGCTTAAATCCATTATGAAAACTCTTAAGTTATTTACTGATAATGCAGATGATACAATTGAACAGTTGATAGAGAAGGTTAAAGAATCAGCGGACATCGAAATTCAATCCTCAACATTAACATTTGATAATTTCGTTCAAGATTTAATGGAAATCCTTGAAAATGTCTATCTTTCTTTAAGAAAATTAACAATGTCGAAGAGTCAAGAATTATATAAACAATTGGAGGAGATATCTGAAAATATAAACTCCCAAACTGATGATTTTAATAATATCGAAAAGAAATTAACAGAAAATAATATTCAGAACAAGCATGATACTGAAAATGTCTCGTCATTTAATCGCAGACTTGATGAAATTAATAAAAGGAATCAAGAATTAAACGAGAGAATGAAAAAATCAAATCAAGAAATAAATGAAAGAAATGGAATCATTAATGAGAGGCAAAAGGAGTCAGCAAATATTGACCAAGAAATACAACAATTAGAGGGAGTTAAAGAGACTTATTGGGAAAATATTTCAAAAATTCAAGATAATATCGAGAAAAAACAAATAGATTTAGAAAATTTGAGAAATAAAATACAAGAATTGCATGGAATCCAAAATTTGTTTGAAAATATAGTGGAAATAGAGGAAAATATTCAAAAATTAAATAGCATAATTGATGAAAAGAAAAATTTAATTATTAATTCACAAGAAGGTATAGAAAAGAATCAGGAAGAACAAAATTCTTTACAAAAAGAAATTGATGCTCTCGTTTTACAAAAAGAAAATTTTTGGGAAATAACAAGCAATATACAAAAACAGATAGAAGATAAAAATAAAGAACTAGAAGAAAATATGGATCGATTGAGAGCACTTGAAAATGTTATGAGGATCATTAATACAATTGAAGATATAAAAAATGAAAATAATGAGGCAAAGGATAATATTGAAGCTTGTTTAAGCCAAACAAATGGGTTCAATTCACAAGTAGATGAGATTCAAATCAAAGTAGATCAAGCCCAAAAAATAATAGATTCATTCAGAAGTGATAAAACTAAAGAATTAGAATCACAAAAAACAGCCCAAAAAGAATTAAATAAATTTAATAAAGATTTACAAAAACAACAAAAAAAATTAAATGAGTTAAATAAGAATAAAGAAAGAGAGCAAAAAATTGATGAATTGAACCAAGAAATAAAAGATACTCAAAAGCAAATTGAATCGGTATTAAAAGAATTGGAAACATTTAAAGGTGATTTAGACTCAGAAAATGAGAAAAAAGATGCTAAACAAGAGGAAATTGATAAACTAGCTAAAGAAAAGGATGAGTCTTGGAAGAAACAGAAGCAACACCAAAAAATGATTACGGACTTAAAGTCAGATCTCTCAATGGAGAATTCAAAGAAGAATAACTTTGAATCTAAAAAAATTATCTGTGCTGATCAAATAGAAACTTTATTCCAAAGGTCTAAGGATTATGGCTCTTTACCACCAGTTACAGAAACTCTTTCAGAAAGCGATTTACAATCTGATATTGTAGAAGCTGCAAATAAGAAAAAAGTCCTTGAACCTGTTAACTTAAAAGCAATCGAACAGTATGATACTGTAAAAGAAAGATTTGATGAAATTGATATGCGTAGACAAACAATTCAGAGAGAAAGAAAATCGATTTTAGACGCTATAGATAAAATCGAGTTGGAAAAAACACGTACATTTATGAAAGCTTATCATGAAATTAATCGTGAATTTTCGCATGTATTCCAGAAATTATCTCCCGGGGGTTCAGCAAAAATGATATTAGATCGTCCGGATAAACCATTTGAAGGGGGAATTAGTATAGAAGCGAGACCAAGAGGAAAAAAAATAAGTTCATTAGAAATTTTAAGTGGCGGTGAGAAAACACTCGTGGCGCTCTCGTTTATCTTTGCCGTCCAGGAGTTCTATCCCGCGCCTTTTTACGTTTTAGATGAGATCGATGCAGCCCTTGATGGTCCTAATGTACATCGAACCTCTGAGGTTATTAGAGAATTTTCTCAACAAGCACAATTTTTAGTAATCAGCCACCGTGAAGAAAATATTGTAAATTCAGACAGAATTTATGGCGTATCCATGCAACAGTCTGGTGTAACCGATATTTTTAGCGTTGATTTAGAAGAAGAGGCTAAAAGGCTTTTAGAACTTGAAGATATCGAACCAACAATTACAGAAAATTAAAAAACTAAGCTTGAGTGAATTATAATGTCTGAAAAAAAGAATTTGGCCAAACTCTATAATTTTAATGATTGGACTGTAAAAGAATTAAGGGAATTTGCTGCAAAAAACAATATCAAAATTCCATCAAAGTCAAAAAAACAGGATATCATTATTTTACTTCAGAAAGTTGTATCCCATGAGGAATTCATAGATAGAACTCAAGAAGTTGAAGAGCTTGAAGAAGAATTAATTGCAGGTTTTGAAGATGATGAAGATTTTGCTTTATTGAGAAAAGAAAAAATGGAATTGAAATTTTGGCAAAAACCACCCTTTTCAAGTCTATTAGATCCGGAATTGGCTAAAGAGTCTGAAATTGCGTTTTATGACTTAGCAAGTCTAGTAGACGAATTTTTTGGCAAAATGCTTCATGAAGATTTAATAAATTATAAGATCTCCGGAATCGCACTTAAAACTTCAGCCTCATTGCACCATTATAAAATATCGAGTATAATACGCGAAGAAGAACAAATTCAAATGAAAGAAGAGCTTGAAAAATTTCGACAGAGACATTCAAGGTCAATTCCAAAAGCTCTACCCCAACCTATTCAACCCAAAATGCAAATTGCTACAAAAGATGAATTATTTGACGCAATGAGATCTGCAATAATCGAAACTATGCAAAATAAGGAGAAATTAAAAAGAAGAAGAATACGACGAGAAGAATTGAAACAACAAAAAATACAAATGAAATCCAAAGCCCAATTACCAAAAGAGCTTTTAAGACATATTAGTGGCAAAGAACAAACAGTACAGGAGTTACATGATTCCTGGTATAATCGAATAAAGGGTACCATCAACTTAAACAATAAGGAAACTAGCTTTTTTGACTTAACAAGCATTATAAAAGGTGAAGAAGAGAGTAGTGTTGGGCGGAAATTTTCCCTAGTAAGAATGTTTTTAGCTTTAATGTTTTTGTCTACAGGGAATAAACTAAATTTAACTCAAGATGAAGATTTCAAAGATATTTCTATAGATATTAAAAAATAAGAACTGTTATTAATGAAATTATGAATGATTCTAATGAAAATTTAGAAAAGGATTCAACGGAAGAGTTAAAGGAAGAGAATAGTAAAAACCCCGATGCCCTACTCGACAAAGAGATTGGGTCAGATGATGTAATGGAAAAACAAGACGACAATGAGATCAATACAAACATAACAAATATTGAAAACCCCCAAATAGAGAATTTAAATTCAATAAATGGAACAACAGAGGAAGCCCTTTCCACTCAAGAGATTGGGTCAGATGATGTAATGGAAAAACAAGACGACTATGAGATCAATATAAACATAATAAATATTGAAAACCCTCAAATAGAGAATTTAAATTCAATGAATGGAACAACAGAGGAAACCCTTTCCACTCAAGAGATTGAAAAAGAATTAGTAGAAAAACAATTGAGAGATTTCCATAGAAATTTGATTGAAGCCTCATTATATGCAGCAGGTAGACCTTTAACAGTGGAAGAGATATCAAATAAATTAGAACTACCAAAAAAAGAAGTTGAAGAACTTACCAATGAGGTCGCATTTGAGTATCTTGAGCGTCCTACAGCATTAATAATTGCTCAAATAGGAGACAGATTTCAGATGCAGATAAGACCAGAATATACGGAAAAAGTATCTAAATTTGCTAAAGGGGGGGCTATAGCAGAGAGATACTTGAGGACTTTAACAATTATTGCTTTAAAGCAACCAATTCTAAAATCAATGGTAATAAAATTAAGGGGAACTGGAGCTTATGAGCATGTTAAATATCTTGTAGATAACGGATTTATTGATACTGTGAAAAAAGGACGCTCTCAAGAATTAACTACTACAGATAAATATGCTGATATGTTTGGATTACCTAAAGATAAAACTGAGTTGAAACGTGCTATGGTTACTCAATTAGGAATAAGTGATAACGGAGATCAGATACAGTCCAATGAGGGTGAAGATTAAAAAAAAAGAAGATTTATTTCTGTGAGTTATAAATATAAATTTTAATCTCTAGATCTTCAATTTTTTGTTTTAAATCTGGATTTTCTTCTAATCCATTTTCCTCTGAAATCTTGATTATATCTAAATTTTCAATTCGAATAGTATTTTTAATGTCATCTCTTAATTTTTCAATTTTTTTCAATTGATTTTCTTCTGTTAGGATGACCACTTTTGATATTTCTTGATTTAATGGTATTTGAAGCTTTGATTTATTCATTCTTAACAATTTTATTATTTCAATCCCGATTTTTCCAATATCCGTTAAATCTTCAGAAACTTTTAGGTATTGACCTGGCCATCTTTCTTGATGTATTGACTTCAAATTTGTGAATCTTTTATAAATAATCGAATTTATTTCTTCAGATATAAAGGGCATTGTTACAGCAGAAAGAATTAACATCTTATAAAATAAATTCAATGCATTTTTTAAAGAAATTTCTCTAATATGATGGTCATTAGAATAGAATTTATGCTTTATTGCTTCAATATAATTATCACATAAATCATTCCAAAAAAAGGAACGCAAGCTAAGAGTAGCTCCATGCCAATTATATTCATCAAAATATTTACCAATTATTTCTAAATTTTTGTTAAATTCAGAATAATAGAAACAATCTATTACCGATAAATCCTCAGTTTTAATATTCAGATTAGAAGTTTCGATCTTATTCAAATTTAAGAATAAGAACCTGAAGGCATTCCAAATTTTCGTGATAAATCTGGATGTACCCACTAGCTGATCACATCTTATCCCGAATTTTTTGTTAAATTTATCTTCTGGAAGTTTTACTCTTTCTTCCGCGATAACAGAATCAGAAATTGGTTGCTTAGTTTGAAGACTTATCCACGAAAATTCAAATGGATAATCGTCTCCTAAAGATCCCATAGCAGCCCATTGTCTAATCGCATCTGCACCATATAAAGGTAGAATCTCATCTGGTGAAATTGAATTTCCAAGACTTTTTGACATATGACGGCCATCTGGACCTGCAACCATCCCGTTTATCATAACTTCATAAAAGGGGTCTTTTCCTGTCAATTTTTTGCATCGGAATAAGGTATAAAACAACCATGTTCGGATAATCTCATATCCTTGGGGCCTATGAACTTTAGCTTTAAGATAAGTTTTCTCAAAAAAGTCTTCATCCTCCTTCCATTTTGCAATTTCTAATGGGGTTATACTAGAATCAATCCAACAATCACATACATCTTTTTCTCCGATGAGCTTTTCACTTTTACATTTCGAGCATTTTTTAATCGGAGGGTTAGTTTTTACAGGATCTAAAGGTAAATCTTCATTATTTGGGGCAATAATTTCACCACATTCTGCACAATACCAAAATGGGATTGGAGTGCCAAAAACTCTTTGGCGTGAAATAACCCAGTTCCAACCTAAACCTTCTGTCCAATCTAATAATCTTTGCTTCTGTTTTTCAGGATACCAATTCATTTTTTCTGCAGATTGAATAATTTCCTGGGTAAAATCCTTTACGTTGATAAACCATTGAAAAACAGGTAAATATTCTATTGGTTTTCGGCATGATGGCCTTTCAGAATGAACAATAATAGTGTGTTCATAATCTTCTATTTTTTCGACAAGTCCCATTTCTTTTAGATCTTTTACAATTTCCTCTCGAGCTTCATGAATTGTAAGACCTTGGTATTTGGAATTTTCATTCATATGGCCATCTTCCGTGAAAATCTGAATTTCATCAAGATTATATTGTATTTTCCAATTAATATCCATTTCATCTCCATAAGTACAAACATAAACAACTCCTGTACCAAAATTCATATCCACTATGCTATCCATATAAATTCGAACAGTTCGGTCGGTAAAAGGAATCTTTATTTCCGCAGCAGAGAGATCGTAATACCTATTATCATTTGGATGAACCATTACGGCGACACAGGCTTCCATATATTCAGGTCGTGTGGTTGCAATCGTGATAAATTCATTTTCTCTTCCTACAATTGGTAATTTTATATACCATAATTTTCCTTGTTCTTCTTGATAACCTACTTCTGCTTTCGCAACAGATGTCTCACAGTTAACGCAAAAATGTGTTGGAAATTTTTCACGATATAACCATCCCTTCTCATAAAAATATAACAGTGATAATTGAACTTTATACTTATAATCATCATTCATGGTTCGATATGTGTATTCCCAATCAGCAGAATATCCTAAATCATCATATTGTCTTCTCATATTTTTTATATTATTATCAACCCATTCGACACATTTTTCGAGGAATTCATCTCTTTGATGTTGTGAGATTCCGTACTCTTTTTGCACGGCAAGTTCCACTGGTAATCCATGACAATCGAAGCCTTGTGGAAAATAGACATTATCTCCTTTCATCTTATGATATCTTGCAACAAAATCTATCCATGAGTGATTTAAAATATGTCCCATATGTAGGTTTCCACTTACAAAAGGAGGAGGGGTATCAATTGAAAATATTTCACCTTTTTGATTGATATCAAAAGAGTAAATTTTTTCCTCACGCCAGTACTTCATCCATTTGTTTTGAACTTCCTTAAAGTTAAACCGTTTTGGATATAATGCTTCTTTCGACATTTCAAATTCTCTTAAGATGGGCTATTAATATAAAGTTGTATAATATTTGATAATTTAATAAGATTTATTCAACCCTAAGCTATTTCTGTTTATTTTTATGAATTGATGATTATTAATGGACCTGACGGGAATTGAACCCGTGACCTCTTGAATGCGAATCAGGTAGTTAAGCGTTCTGCTTAATTAAATCAAGCGATCTTCCACTGATCTACAGGCCCAAATATAATTATTTGTTTTTATATTTTAAAAATCAAATTACCTAAAATTTTTTATTATTTTTATGAGATTTTGAAATAAAAAAGAAGTTAGTATTCTGTTCGAACAATAATATCATCTTGTGCGCTTTTTGATAATTCTGTGAAATATACTGAATATCCAGCGATTCTAACTACTAATCCTCTAAAATTATCAGGATTTTTTTGAGCTTCGTATAAAGTTTCTTTTCCCACAATATTAAATTGGACTTGATAACCACCTTCAGGTTCAAAGTAAGTTCTAATTAATGGTATTAGAAGATCCAATTTCAATGTATTCGGATGGAAGGATAAAATTAACGAATTACCGTTTGTCATCAATTCATTTTTTAACTTTTTAACAGAGTTAAGAATGGCTGTAGGTCCTTTTTCATCCATGGCACTTGTAGGGCAAAGACCATTCGAAAGTGGATCCGATTTTCTCCTACCATCTGCAGAAGCACCTGTAAAAACACCAAATGCTAAATGAAAAGTTGTGGAATAAATCCCAGGATTAAACTTCCCCCCGCGATAATTGGAATGCTTAGAAATTTCTTCACAATATAATTTTGCGATATCAACGGCAATTTCGTCGACATAATCGTTGTCATTCCCAAATTTAGGTATTTTATTTATAAAAAACTCCCGCCATTCTGTGCCTTTTTTTCCTTGATAAATACCCCTATAATTTTTAGTAAGCATTTGAACTATTTCTCCAAACGAGAGGATTTTTTCTTCAAAAACAACTTTTTTAATTACCGCAAGACTATCTGAGACGGTGGCTAAACCAACCAGCTGAGGACCAGTAAAATTATAGATAGCACCGCCATTAGTTATATCTAATCCTCGGTCTATACAATCATCTATAGTTGCTGATAAAAATGGTTGAGGTGTAAGTTCAGCTATTGATTTATCAAGAAAAAACATAGTCTTTACCATATAATCAATGAAAAATTTTACCTGATCCTTAAAAACTTTCCAGAGATCTTCATATGACTTGATTTTCTTTTCACTTTTAATTCCATATTCTTTTCGAGATACCATATCAATCCCGTTATTTAATGTCAACTCTAAGCATTTCACAATATTGAATTGATTTGCATTTGTTGATCCGAATGATTTATATGGGTGCTGAGGTTCAACACATCCTATTGGCGCATATTCTCTAGCATCCTCCCGACTAAAACCCTGATTGATAAGACCAGGTATCATTACCTGATCATTAAGTAAAGCAATGCTAGTACCACTTTTTATTGATTCCCCAACTTTAATAAGAAAATCTTCTGAAGTGTCTTTATGTATTCTAACGCAAAAAGTAGGTTGTACAGATTTTATATGGGTATAAGCATCTAAAATTACCAGAGATAATTCATTTAAAGCATCCTTTCCTTCACGATCTAATCCTCCAATTACTACATTTTCAGCAATAGGTGGACCCTCAACGGCTACAACTCCTTTTGAAATAACATAATTCCATAAGGTCGAGAGCTTAATAAAAAAACATTCTATTAGAAATTGTGCTTTATCTCTTGTAACCTTTCCTTCTTTTAAATCTGCCAAATAATATGGATATAAATATTGATCTAATCGTCCTATTGAAATAGCAAAACCACCATCTTCTAAACCACATATTAAATGAGTAAAATATATTAATTGTAAGGCTTCTTCATAATTTTCTGGAGGTTTTCCAGAGATGTTATTACAAGCCTTAGAGATATCATAAAGTTCTTTTCTACGGACGGGGTTTCCTTCTTTTTCTGCCATATTTTTTGCCAAACTTGAGAACCTCTGTATGAATTTTCTAGCAGCTTTCAATAGAATGATTACTGATTCTAAAAATGTCTTTTTATTTCTATCTTTAAAATATCTCCCCAAACTTCTTTCTGTTTTTTGAATCAATCCATTGATTCCAATCTTTAATAAATTTTCATGACCTGGAAAAAAATGACCAATTCCACTAGAGAGTTCAACATCTACAGCAAATACAAGCTTTTCCATAATATTTTTAATATCTTGGTTTAAATAAGATTGAAATCGCTCTTGTACTGTGATTTCCTCGTTTTTCCAATAAGGTATTAGTTTTTCTCTTATATAGTGCTTTTCTGGATCTGCTAAAAAAAGCTTTTGAACAGGACGAGTATCATAACTATCAATATCTTGTTCTATTGTATCTATTCGCGCTTCAGGAAATAAAGGTGTTCCCACGTATTTTGTACATCTGTTTCCAATAATAAATTCATCTTGCCATATTTTAAGTGTCATATTTGTTAAATAAAAATCCATGGCTTTTGCAAATCTAATGATTGGGTCTTCGCCTTTCGTTTTTTTGTAAGATTCTGTAAACAACTTAGCCCTTTCTATACAAATACCATGTGGTGAGGTTATTAGCTCATCCTTCATTCTCCGTGTCCGTTCTTTATAATTGGAAATCGAATTTTGTGTTAATTGCATTTATATCCCTAAATATTATTTATAATTTAGATTAATTAAAAGTATAAAATATCAGTTTAATATAGGTTTTCATTTTATTAAAGAAATTCTGGCACTTATAAGATTTAGATATATTTCATTAAATGATTTTGGTCTTCAGGAGAAAATAATAGTTCGGATTTTCTTATATCTTTAAACCTTTTAATTGCTACGTCTAAATATTCTTTATTTGAATCTATTCCAATAAATTCACGTTTCAAAATACTACACACTATTCCTGTCGTGCCAGATCCTGTAAAAGGATCTAATATTAAATCTCCTTCATTTGATGAAGCAGAAATTATTCTGTTTAAAAGCTCTAAAGGTTTTTGAGTTGGGTGTTTACCAAATTTTTTTTCATTATTTGGGATTAATGGGATAGACCATACACTTCTCATTTGTTTGTCTGTATTTTTTAATTTATCCTTAGGATTATTCCATTTTTTCATTTTTTCATAATTATATATATGTTGAGAAATTTTCGATTTTCTTGCCCATAAAACAACCTCATGACTATGTGTGAAATATTTACATGATAGATTAGGTGGGGCATTAGGTTTAAACCAAATTATATCATTAATTATGTGGAAGTCATTTTTTTCCAATAAATATCCTACCTTATATATGTTATGCAGTGTACCAGAAACCCAAATACTCCCATCCTCCTTTAAGACTCTTTTACAACCTTTTAGCCAAGAATCTATAAAGGATATATCTTCATTAAAACCCTTCGATTTATCCCAATCACCCTTGTTAACAGAAACCATTTTTCCAGATTTGCAAGTAACTCCATCATTGCTTAAAAAATAGGGAGGATCTGCGAAGATTAAATCAAATTTGTTGTTTTCCATTTGATTTAGGATATTTAAAGCATCTCCGTGATATAAAATAAAATTTTCTTCTTGAAAATAAGGTTTTATCATATTTTAAAAGAAATATGTGAATTATATACAATTTGATAGAACAGATTAAGAAATTATAATACCTTTTAATTATTAACTTTAAAGTTTAATATTATCTAGTAATTAATATATACGAAGAGTCTCAAAATTTTAACTTTAACAAAAGAGAATTAAGAATGATAAATAAACAACAGTTTGAGGAGTTATTTAATCAACACCTTATTAAAGAAATTTCGGAAGAACATATTGAAATCGTTCTTTCAGGGCAATATGGTAAAGCACTTGAATTATTAAGGGATGCCGAAGCAACTGGTTTATTTCCCGCATTAGTGGGGCCACCTGGGGTCGGAAAAACTATTTTATGTCGATATTTCGCTAGTCTTAGAGCTAAAGAAAATAAAAATAAGAGTTTCAATTGGATGACGATGGACGAAAGTATTAAACCATCACATTTTCTTGGATCATTTGATCCAGCAATCACCTTGAAAAAAGGTTTTGTGTTAGAAGCATTTAATCCGGGACCTTTATTGAACGCTATGTTAGAGGGTGGAACATTCCTAGCAAACGAAATTAACAGGGCAACAGAATACTCTCAAAATACGTTATTAGAACCTTTGGAAGAAGCTTCAATTGGAATAGCTCATTTGGGAAGGATAAAAGCTGATAAGGATTTCTTTTTTATATGCGCAATGAATCCTGAAGAACTCTCGGGGACTCATAGATTATCTGAAGCATTAAAAGATAGGATAAAAGTGTGGATAAAATTAACATACCCTGATAAATCAACTGAGTTAGACATTATAAGGATTAATTTACCCGAACATTTTCTTATAGAAGAATCAGAATTAGAATTAATATATTCAATCATTAAAGAAACTAGACAGAATAAAGTTGATATTGAAATCCCTGCCTCTATAAGGGCTGGAATTGCTATAGCAAAATTAATGGGGAGGAGAAGGCTTATTGAAAAGGAGAAAAAAATGCAAGAAAAAGAATCTGCGTATGTACTTCTCTCTGAGATCTCTAGAAATGTTTTACTAGGAAGCATTAAACCAAAACCCGGGGTAAAAGTAGATAATGTTATAGAAAGTATTATCCATAAAACTTTAGGGGGATAATCACTTGGGGGTTTTTCCTGAAAATCCATGTGAGTTTGCCGTTGAGTTTATAAGAAGGATGAGAAACCATCCAGATACGGTTCAAATTCCATCTTCAAGACAAGTTTTATCAATTCCAAAATTAATCGTCTCAAGATATTACCGTAAGGGTTCTGTAACTCCAAATGATTTTATTGAAATTAGTACAGTTACGTCGTTTCCAGATAATCAAAATTTAGCAAAGGATATCGCATTTGAAGTTTTATTTCCGAATTATAAGAAAAATATTATGAATTCTTTTTTTAATGATGGGGAAATAACTGAACTCGAAACCAAAAGTATCAGTACTGAAATAAAATCTGAATTAGACCAATTACAGGAATTAATTGATGAAATTGAAATGTCTCAATCAATAGATACAAATTTTATCCAACAAATGGAACAGTTTATGGAGACTCTGAACAAAAAAAGGGACGAAGATCTTATTAAAGCCGCAATGAACTTTTTTAATGATGATTCTGAATTATATAAGGAAGAGATAAATTCTTTTGATAAGTTACTTGAGGAAGCGAAAAAAAGGTTAATTCAAAGAATTAATTCGTTAGATCCTGATGATTTGAAAGCAAGTCATTCATTAGGATTAGATGATTTAATTCAAGAAAAATCAAAACGAACCTGGGAAAAATTAGCAACTAAAGCTCTTAATGATAAAGATATAACGCAAGATTTAGCGGATTTAATTAAATCTGGGAAAATTGAAGATTTAATACAATCTATCAAATATCTAGGTAAAACTAAAGCAGTTTCTAATGACATTCTACAAAATCTTAAGAATAACTTGCAAAATCATATTGATAATTTAGATCAATTGTTTAATGCCGCTAAAACTTTAGGAGAAACTCCTAATTTTAATTTAGATGATATCTTAAATAATTCTCTACAATCTACCTCATTTGAACATAACTTTAATTTAGCAAATTCACTAGATCAATTCTATGGAACTAACTTAAGAACCTCATTACTCGATAAGTTTAATCAACAAAATCCTAATTCTAAAATGAATCTTTCACTTGAATCATTAACTAAAACAGCTTTTGCAAATAAATCGTGGAATAGTCTTTTCAATCAGGCACTCCAAAATGCTATAAAAGAAGCAATGCGTCAAAACAAAAAGTTTGAGGCTTTCAAATCTCTTTCTCACCAACTACAGCAATTAGCAAATAGCTGTCAAAATTTACACTGTAGTCAAAAAATGGCTCAAAACCTTCCAAACCTTACATCTCTAACTTTAGAATCAAGTGAATCAGCGAATCAATTAAAAAACGTGACTGAATTCTTAAGAAAGATAGGTTTAAATCCCCAATCCGATGATATCAAAAGGATTGGTGAGAAACTTAATATGCCAGAGGAAGAAATTTATGAATTAATTGAACCAAATTATCAATTATTAAAAAAATTAGTTGAGAAAAAGACAGCAGATTTTCAGCGATTAAGTAATTTGTTGAATCAAGTCAAGGATCAGTTAAACCCCGAAAGAGTTAATGAATTAATCGCTAGCGCATTAGCTTCTGATAACAGAGATGCTTTAGGTGCTTTAGGAAACTTCAATTTAAGTGAAGCCTTAAAAGGAGCCCAACAAGTTGGGGGTAAAGAGGCTCAGGATAAGATGATTTCCTGCTTATCAGCAGGAAGTGGGGAAAATTTACTTAAACAATGGTTTATGCATCGAGAGAAATTACCACAGAATGCAAAGCAAAAAGTAAAAGAATTAGCAAAGAAAGTATTAATTGATCTCGGTATATACTATTCGCGTGCTCGTTTAGGTAGCTCTACAACTGGACCAATCCCGATAAATGTAGTAAGGCCTTATTCAATAGGGGATGATTTTGAAAATATAGACCTTGAAGAAACTATTTATAATATATTAGAAAAAGGGAAAAAACTAGATCATATAAAATATGATGATTTTTTCGTTTTTGAGACAGCTAAAGGTCTCAGAACAGCATGTTTTGAACTAGACATCTCAGGAAGTATGACTGGTGAAAAACTTGCCTATATGAGTATCTGTGTGACTATGCTTTGTTATGGAATGCGTAAGGATGAACTTGGAATCTCTTTCTTTGAATCTAATACGCATGTACTTAAAGATTTAAATCAAAAAATCGATTTAGAAAAATTAGCAGACGATCTACTTTCTGTTTCTGCTCGAGGAGGTACAAAAATGCAAAGTGCTCTAGAATGGGCGAATAAGCAATTTAAAGAACATTCCTATTCACGTGAAAAATTAAATGTACTGTTTACTGACGCAGAAATTTATGATCTTAAAGAAGCTCTGCAAGAATTTAGAATAATGCGTTCTCTAGGAGTAGACTTTATCTTAGTTTGCCCTGAAACCTCCTATAACCTAAAAGAAGCTAAAAAAATGGTTAAAGTTGCAGGAGGACAATTACTCACAATAAACAATTGGGATGAATTTCCAAAACTAATCTCTGAAATAATTAAATCAAGATTTTAAAGAAAAAAATGACTGAAAAACCTATTTCAAGTTTAATAATTGAAAAGTTTGGTCTAGAATTTTATCAAAAATCTCTTAAATTCCCTAGTAATAAAATAAATATTTTTTTCATACGAGATGAACCATTAAAGATTAGAAGTGTCATTTTGGATAATGATCGTGAATATCATCTTATCATCGATGAGAAAAACAATGAAATTTATCACGATTGCCCATTGTTTTTAATCCACTCAGAAAGAGATAAAAAGATTTGTGTGCATTTCATCAAATTGCTAATGAGTGTTAAAGTAAAATATTCAAACAAAATTTTATTAAAGTTAGATAAATATAGGCTATCTTCTGACGACTTAGGCTCTAAAAGAAAAGGAAAAAACTTTCAAATATTGGCTAATAATTGCTACGATGCTAACAATTGTGTTGAGGCACTTAATTATTTGAATAAGGCAATAGTAAACCAATATAGCAATAAAGTTCTAATAAAACAGTTTCTAAATTTAGCAATTATTAATAATCTATTCATTGAGTTTTTTGAATTCTTGGAATACGGTTATGAGGATGGATTAAATGACTATTTCCTTCAGTATAATGATTATATTGAAGAAGGATTTAAAAAATTCCTCAATGTTATTCAAAAATATTCATTTTATAATTTACTAAAAATTGTTGAATCAATAGATAGCATTATAGAATTTAATGGTGTTTCATTAGTAGCCTCTCTCATTAACAAATTAAAGAAACTCATAAATAGTGAACATTTTAATGACAATTATTTCTCTATATATATTATAATGAAATATAAAAGGGATTTGGTTGAATATAATTCTGAGTTTAAGGATATAATTACTCAAGATAGACTAAATAGACTTAAAGATAAATTGATTGATTATTTTAAATCTGAAATTGATAATTTTTGTTTAATCGACAAACTAAAACTATTAAAAAAACATTTTAGTATAATAGGAATTCCCAAAGTAATATTTAATCGTAACTATAAAAACTACAAGCAAGAAATAAAACAACTGGAGAAAAAATTATATTTAAAAAAATTTGCATTTATGAAATTATTGATAGAAAAGTACAACATAAACATTATTAAAGGTGATTTCAAAAAAAAAAGAAACGCCTATATTGTAAAACATGATGAAGAAAATTTAACGAATCCTGTTTATCACTACATAATCACACGCATTGGGTTCTTTGGGTTAAATGATCAAACAATTAAGTCTTCAGAAATTGGATTTAACTATTTTTTTATAAAAGAATTATTCTTAGATGATTTAAGGGCTTTTCAGGATGTTAATTACTATAAAACACAATTCTGGGGTGAAAATGATTATAGTATTAATTCAGTTGACGGATTTTCTTTATTAAGTAAAAATGTGGAATACAGTTATGAGGGTGAACAAAAATATTCTGATGATGTGAACATTATTGAATGGGATTTAGCCAGTAAACCAATCCAAGGAAGTATTGTTAGTGCTTATGGTTCTCAGATAATAATCCCTGATCAGAATAATTCCTTATTTCATGATTTAAAACCTTTTGATCTTTGTTATTGTAAAAAAACTCCAGTTAAAATTGAGAGTAACTTAATTAAAACTGTTAACGTGATTGCAAAATGCTCATTTAAGGATGTGATAAAAAGTGTTTCTTTAGGAATGACTTTTATTGAGGGATATTTTCCACTTTCTCTTGTCAAAGCAGTATTAGATAAAGAAATAAATCCATTTCAAGCAAACCAATTAGTAGTCGAAAACCCTAACAAAACATTTATCCCAAATTATACTCAATTCGTTCAATCGTTTAGAGAGTTTCTATTTAGTTTTGTTTTTAAAGAAAAGAAATTTGTTTATGAAGAATTAAAATCTGATTTTGCTTCAAAAATAGATCAATTACTTCTATTATTAGATTTAACAAATGAATTAAACGGCTTGAATTTACCTTTTATCGAAATCATAAATGACCTACTATCTCTAGATCTCAATTTAAATGATATGAGATCTAAAATTTTAAGTGAAACTCATAGATATATAAAAAATATTTTAGATAAGCGAATTCGCGGAAGTACTGAGCTATTTGAACTGAAAAAGTTAAAGAATTCCCCGTTCATAAAATATACGAATGAGATTTTAAAAATAAGAAAAGAAGAATTTGAAGCAACAAACGTTTTAAAATATTATGAAGATGGTGAACTAAAATATGATCTTACTGAAATAAGTAAAACATATTATGGTAAAAAATTCTTGGGGATTCTTCAATGTAGATATTTGACCCTGAAACCAGATGAATTCAAAAAATTCCAAAAATATTCTTTAAAATTGAACTTTCAATTGAATATTATCGAAAATCACACTTAACATTAATTCATTGAATTAAATCTCAATTTTCCATAATTTACTTCATAACCTGGCATATACAAATAATTTCCTGTTCTTATATTTGTAATTGCATAAATTAAATTCTCGGGTAATCCTTCAAAATTGCTGTTTCCTTCCCATATATTAAATTCACCTCTATTATTAGATATGAGTGTATTATAGATTGTTAAATTTATTTTAGAATACTCTGTATCTCCTAATATTTTAGCTATTGAATGCAGAAGTGGGACAATATATTGAAATTTTTGATTAATTGGAGTTTTCTGATCACTTAATTTATATACTTGAGAAATCAATCCTTTTGTCAAGTCTTTAAAGCAATAAGGACATTTATTAATGTTGAGTTTAGGACTACATTTTGAAATAAGAATTAATAAATTTTAGAAATTGAGATATGAATATGTTTTTATTTTGCATAAATTTTATTCTAAATAGAAACTGAAAGTTAAATTTAAAAATAGTAAATATAACCCTCTAAAAATGAAAAATAGTAATCTCCAACATCCCTCTAAAGATATTATTGAAAGTAAAGGAACAATTCTTAGCGGAAAGACTATCTGTTTGTGTTTAACTGGCTCTGTGGCAGTCGTTTCTTCTCCTATTGTTGCACGAGAACTTATGAGGCTAGGTGCCGAAGTAATTTCTGTTATGTCTAAAGCTGCTACTGAATTAATTAACCCTGCTTTAATGGAATGGGCAACGGGAAATAAAGTTATCACTAAATTAACTGGGGCTGTTGAACATATATATTTAGCTGGAGATAGACCAGGAGCTAAGGGGAAAGCGGATTTAATTTTGATTTGTCCTGCTACTGCAAATACCATATCTAAAATTGCGTGTGGAATTGATGACACCCCTGTAACCACTGTAGCTACCACATCGTTTGGTTCATCCATCCCAATTGTTATTGTACCTGCAATGCATGAAAGCATGTACAAACATCCAATATTGCAGGAAAATGAAACTAAATTAAAAGAATGTGGAATTGATATATTAGTTCCAAGAATTACAGAAGGAAAAGCAAAAATTGCTCGAATTGATGACATTATTGATAGAGTTATTGATATATTAGTCTCTAAAAAAGATTTAGATGGAAAAAAGGTATTAATTACTGCTGGACCAACTAGAGAAGCAATAGATTCAGTTCGATTTGTTTCAAATAAGTCCTCTGGAAAAATGGGAGTGGAAATTGCTAAAGAAGCAGCAGCTAGAGGAGCGGAAGTATTACTAATTGCGGGAAAATGTAATGTTAAGTTGCCGGAGTATATAGAGACTATTCACGTGGTTTCAACTGATGATTTTATTAAAGCAGTCAAGGATGAAATCTCATATAAAAACTACGATCTTTTTATCTCTGCGGCTGCTATTAGTGACTATAAACCAATCGAATGTATTGAGGGTAAAATCTCTTCTGATAATATTGAAGAAATACATCTCAATATGAAATTAACACCCAAAATAATAAATGTCGCAAGGAAAAAAGATTATAACTTATTTATTGTTGCATTTAAAGCAGAAACAAATGTATCTAGAACAGAATTGATTAATAGAGCATATAATAGGCTAGTTAAATCTGAAGTTGATTTGATTGTGGCAAATGATATCGGGAGGGATGATATAGGATTTGCTAGTAAACATAATGAAGTTTATATTATCGATAAAAAGAAACATATAACTCACGTGGAGAGAAATACTAAACGATATATTGCATCCAAAATTCTTGATGTTGCTTTAGAGGTATATAAAGCAAAAGAAATTAAACATTAGTTCAATCCAGAATAGAATTTTTACGTCTTCTCTTGAAATTAAAATTTTTTTATACTTTTTTCAGTAAGGTAAATATTTAAATACTAAATTAATTACAGTAAGAAGTGAAGAAACAAGTAAATTTAATGCAAAAACAAAACAATTATAATATTAGTTTTTCAATCTGAGAAACTAAATCTTCTTAAAAATCTGGAAAAAAAAGAATTTATATTCTTATTTTATTTTAAAGATTAATGAGTAAAAAAGTAAAAGAGTGCGTTTAAAATTTCATCAAAAGAAGAAGGAAAGATAAAACAAGGTACGATCGCAGAATATATGCGAAAGAGAACCCAATTAGTTGGATTTGAATACGGTTATTGGAAACATGTTCAATACTGTGCTGAATTTATTGATAATGCACTTGATGCAATAGAAAGCTTCCAATGGAAAGAATTAAGAAAACCAGATTCAAAAGTTAAATTTTCTCTTGACCAAGAACTATTTTTGGAGAAGTTCTCGATTGTAGAAGCTGCAAAAGAGGAAAAAAGGACTCAACACTTAAATAATGAGGCAAAACATACTCTAATGCGAGAATTAGGGATAGAAACATCTAAATCAGAGCAAAATTCTGTTTTGAATTTAGAAGTAAAAGATGAGGAATCTGGGGAGATTATTGACAAAGAAGAATTAGAAGTGGAAGAAGAAGTAAAAAGGATTATTGATGACATGCAAGAAATCATTAAACCCGTAGAAAATATAATTGACGTGGAACCGATAGTTATTGTTCGAATTAGAGAATATGAAGCACCATCATTTTTAACGTCTGAAATAAGTCAAAAAAATGTTATGAGCTTTATTTTTGAGATATTTGATAATGGAACTGGAATGTCGAAAATTGATTTAAGAAAATTTGGGAAATATCTTGCTTCATCAAAATCACTGGAATTAAAACAAACAAGAGGTAGTCAAGGTTTTGGATCTCCAAGCGCCTTTAGCGATGCACAAAACACAACTGGAAAGCCAATTGTAGCTGTTTCGAAGTCTGCGGAAAATGTTTATGCCACCGTTAGTGAATTTTTTACTACCTCTAAAAATGAGAAGAAATATTTAATTCACCCATCCGATATAGATAGTCCATTTTTACATGGAACATACATTAAATTAAATTATTTAAATGTTAAATATGTTAGAGGGTATGTTGAGAAGTATATTGAAGAAACCGCCTTTATGAACCCTCATATTACTGTTATTTATATTGATCCATACGGAAAAGAAAAAATTTATCGCCGATTGGCGTCTTATTTTCCAAACGAGCCTAGATATGCAAAACCTCATCCCTCATCGGTTAATATTGGTGATCTCCAGGATTTAATCTCAAAATCTGAAAACAAATCAATCTCAGCATTCTTAAAAGAAAATTTTGTAAGGATTACGTCAAAAACAGCTAAGGAAATTATTGATCTAGCTGAAAAAAACCTTCAGGATAAATTTAATCTTTTGATTCTTAAAGAGGGATTTGTTAATAAGATTCAAAAAAAAGGAGAAAAAATCCAGTTTTTAAAATTTGAAAAAAGAGTGTTTGGGCGTTCAACTAAACCAAGAGATAAACTAATAATTTATGAACTTAATTCTGAGGAACTTATTGAAAATTATTGGAATATAATACAAAAGTACATAAAAATTGATAAGGATCAAGAAAAAATCAATAAAGAAATCAAAAAAGTCAATATACGAATAGAACAAGTTGAAACTCAAAAGGATAAAAAGAATCTGGAAAAGGAACTAAAAGTATTATTTAAAAAAATTGATGAAATTAAATCTGGAAAGGAAAAAATTAAACTAGAATTGGATAATTTATTTAAAACGAATAAATCGGGATTAATTGAATTAAAAAAACTCACAAATCGAAGTGATTTTGAAGATTTAATAAGAGAAGTAGATTTATCTAAAGCGAAACCAAGCGATATTACAAAAGAGCAATTTAATTCACTTTTCTTTGCATTTAAATCAATTAAATACATGGCACCGCCAACCGATACGGCCATTCCTGTTGGAGAATTGATTTTGGAAAATACTTTAATAAAAGAAATCGGGCTTAAAATATCCGTAGATATTGATAATTTTGATATACCAATAGAAAATATTAATAAAACTATTGATATTATATCTGAAGAGAAGAAAAAAATTTTAAATGATGAAGATTCCAAGAGGGATTCTGAAACTAGTAAAAGTATTACTGTTCAATCAGAAGAAATCATTAATCTTAATTCTGACATATTAAGAGATGTTAATATAATCGATGAGAGGATAGAAGATCAACAGATAAAACAAATATTCGAAGATCTTATAGGAATTTCTGAAGTTGAATCAGTTGATAATTATGGGGATGTATTTGAATATTTTATTGAAAATTATACAAAAGATGATGATTTTGTCTCAGCAGAGACAAGAACACCTACTAGTGGAAAGGGATTAGCATATGTTGTTGAAGCTGTTTTGGCTTACTCAAGAAATATTGAAGTTCCAAAACGTTCAAGAGATGTATTGTCTAGATTTGTGAATAGAACACCCAAGTTAAGAGATAGTGCTGATTGTGCAATCACAAAAGCAGTTCAATCAGTAAACTGGAAAAATTACAATCTTGAGAGCTATGATAATGGTTTACCAAAAGGTCCTATAAAATTACTCGTAAACGTTTCTGGGCCATTTGTACATTTAATGTTTAAATCTCAATCAAAAAATGCTTTAGCTGATGATGAAGATTTAATAAAAGAAATGAAATATTGCCTCGAGGCAATAGGAAGAAGACTTCGAGTTTACATTAATCGAAAAGCGAATATTCATAGAAGTGAAAAGAGATCTAGTTTAATCGAAAAGTATATCCCCCGGTTCGCTGAAACCGTGTATAATATCGCCTCTAAGGGAGAGAGTAAATTTAAAGCAAGGCTTGATCTTAAAGAAATTGAAACATTAATGAGGGAGGCAATTGGGAAGAAATATATTCCACCTATTAAAAGAGATTTGAAACCCGAAAAACCTGAAATAGAAGAAGTTAAAGAGATACAAGAAGTTAAAGAAAAAGAAAAAGTACCAGAAGAAACAAAAATAATAGAGAAAGAAAAACCAGCAGAAAAAGAACAAATCTCTAAAATAGAAAAACGAGAACCCTTGATAGATGTAAAAAAAGAAGTTAAAACCCAAATTTCAAAACCGACAATTAAAAAAGCACCCAAAAAACCTATCACAAAACCACCAGCTTCAAAACCAACATCTACTCAAATGACTCTACCAGTTATAACTACTGATGCGATTTTAAAAGTTTTATCCAATGATTGGCAAACAATTAAGCATCTGATTTTTAAACTAAAAATTAAAGATATGATGGATGCAAGATATCTCCAACTGAAACTCAAAGAATTAGAACGTAAAGGAGAAGTGTTAGTAGAACTAAAAATGGGAAGAAAGCATTGGAAATTGAAATAGGGTGAACAATTTAATGGCAAAAAAGCAAAATAGTAAAGAATTAGACTTACGGGCAGCAAAGGAACTTTATATTGAATATTTAGAAAAGGGAAGAGTAAAAAAAGATATCACTCTTCCTCCTGAAACTGTAAAAATTGATGATCTTAATAGGAGAGAAACTCTCAACAGATTATATAAATTGGTTGACGATGTTCTTGAAAAAATTTATAATACTGGAAGACCTTCAATCGAGTTACCTTCTAGATCAGGAGCGAATATAATATGGGATGAAGAAAATGATTTGTTACTCCTTGGTAGACAAATTATGGAAAAACAATTCCATACTTTAACAAGCGTTGCGGACATAACAAGATTAATGCGTGTACTAGAAGTTGTAAATGAATTACTTAATGAAGATATTCATGCTACAAAAAGGGAGGTTTTCTATACTGATGTAAATTTATTTCAAGAACAAAAAAATAGCGATAAAAGTATTGAAGATGTAGCAACAATGCTATATACAACAAGAAACTCTACCCATATAGTAGCGGCTCCAAAAGGTACTTGTGTAGGTAGATTAAGAATTCGGGATAGAAATGATATAATCGACTTAGAAGGACTGGGGAGTGGAGGATGGACAATCTCACCAATGTTAGACAACATTGATATAATTGAATCAGACGCAGAATTCATACTTGTAATAGAGAAAGATGCAGCAATGATGCGTTTAGCAGAAGCAAGATTTTGGAGGAAATATCCTTGTATACTCTTAACAGCTCAAGGAGTTGGAAATGTAGCCGTTCGAATGTTTTTAAAAAGGTTAAGTAAAGAATTAAACCTTCCAGTATTCAGTTTAGTTGATAGTGATCCCTATGGTCATTACATTCATTCAGTCTATTTGAGGGGATCTAAAAGATTGAGTTATGAATCTCCATTTCTTGCAACCCCAAATATAAAACTATTAGGAGTGTTAACGAGAGATTTAGATGAGTATAAAATTCCTCAAGAAGTGAGGATAAAAATGAATAAACAGGATGAAAAACGTACTAAAGATTTGCTAAGCGAGGATTTTGTCAAGAAGAATAGAGCTTGGGAAACTGATCTTAAACTTGCACTTAAACTTAAAATAAAAGCAGAAATACAAGCATTTGCTTCTCATGGATTTAAATTTTTAACTGACAGGTACCTACCTGAAAAACTTACAACAGGTGATTGGATATAAAGGTTTTTAAATTGAAAAATGGTGGAGTAGTACAATTAGCTGATAAGGAAAAAATGCAAGAATGGCCAATTGAATTACCGTTACTTTTTATTGAATATATAAAAAGTAAACAAATAGATAGTTATGGGAGTGCGAAAAGGGAGGTTGAGAAATATCTCGATGAAATTTTAAAAGACGTTGCCATTCCTAGATTAATAGCTGTTTTGAGGGGAGATGATAATGAAGAAATTGTATTAGCTTTAACTCGTATTGAAGAAATTTCAAGAAAAAATGTAGACATGGCTAAACCAATAAGCAAATATCTTGGCGATCTCTTAAAGAAAAATGATAAAAATATAGTAAAACTAGCCAAAACTATTTCAGACAATTTTGCTAAAGCAGAAAGAAAAGAAGAATTGGCGAAAAAAAGGAAAATAATGCGCGATAAAGAGAAACTGTTTTTGGAAGGAAAAATTAATGGGGAAGAATACGCTAAAGCTAGAAGAGAATATTTAACTTTAAAAGATTAATTTTAATTCTTATGAACGGGGAATTTGATAAGGATAATTTTTATCAGTTTATATTTAAAAACAAAATAATTGGATTTTTTGAAGAACCGATTAAATTAAAATCTGGTAGACTCTCATATTGGTATGTAAATTGGAGAAATATATCAGAAGATGTATTCTTACTCGATAAGTTATGTGATTACATCTTACAGTTTATCAATCATCTAGATTTATCCCCAGATTGTTTTTATGGGGTACCAGAGGGTGCTACTAAATTGGGTATAATTACGCAATTTAAATGGGCTAAAAGTCAGGAACATTATAACTCTGGAAGATTTAGATTATCAATGGGAAGAGGGAGACCAAAAGAACATGGGGATCCAAAAGACAGGTACTTTCTTGGTCAACCACAGGGAAAAGTAATAATTTTAGAGGATGTCATTACCACAGGTACATCTTTAATTGATAGTATTAAAAAATTAAAAGAATTAAATATAAATGTAATAGCTGCTATTGGTTTAACAAATCGAAACGAGTTGCGAAATGACGGTAAAAGTGTTGAAGAGGTCATTCTAAAAGTAGGTGTTAAGTTCTATACAATGAGCAATGCAATAGATCTCTTACCAGCTCTTAAACCAAATAAAAATATTGCTTCAAAAATTGAAGCCTACTTTAAGAAGTATGGGACTAAAGATATCAAAATGTCCTATTGATTTAAAGGATTAAAGATCTAAAAGGATACTTATTCTTATTCACTATTTATAAAAAAATCTCTCCAATTTTTAATAATTTTAAAAAATATGTCAAATAATAACTTCTCGGATATCGTAAGTCGTCTTTCATCATCTAAAGATAATTCTGTTTTTGCTAATTTTAATAACTTAAATAGTCGATTATCAACTATACTTGTTGAATAAGAATTATACCTATCTAAATTAATTTGAGGTATATTCTTGTTTTTAATATCATTCTTCATGAATTGCTTGAATACTTTAATCTTATTCAAGAAAAAGTTATCCTCAGTTTGGATTAATTTCTGATCATCTCTTTCACTTATAGCATACCTCTGCACGTCAACATTATCACATTTTTCAGATTGGCTAATTTCTAAAACTTCATTAATAATAAAGGGAATTGCAGAAAACAACTTAATCTTATATTTTTTTCCCTTCTCATAAGGCCCAAAAGATTCACCTAACAATGTAAATCCATCATAACTCTTTACACATTCAGTAGTAATTTTTTCATTTTTAAACATAAAATTTATTCTTTTAAGGGAATAGGTTAACTGTCCTCCTAGGTCTTCCATTATTTTTCTCACCAGATTTATTAAACTATAAAAACTTTATATATTATACAAACGTACTACAAGAGAAATAAACTTAATATTAATTTATTAATATTTTAAAAAAGTTTGTGAAGATTTTGATTATAGAAATTATCCTACTAATAATTTTCCTAATATTTTTCGCAATTGGATTCTATATTATTTATAGACAAGTTGCTCTAGTAAAAAAAGGGGAATTCAGTAACAAAGATCGGCTTCAGTGTGTTATTTACGGTTTCATTTTTAGTTTAGCTATAATGGTAGTCATCGCTGTAGCATTTATTTTTGCTGTAGAATTATGGGGTACAACACCCATAGAAGTTAATCCTTTGATTTTGCTAATACCTTTTGTTTTTAGTTTAATATATATCTCATTCTATCCTCTTATAGATTTTCTTTTTATTGCTTTGAGTAAAGAATCCGACGAAGGATTAACTCCATTTCACAAATTCATTAGTATTAAAATAATTAATAGACTCGAAAAGACACCATTGAAAATATTGATCGCTATTACTTTTTATGTTTTTGTATTCTTTCTGCCACCTTTTCTCCTATCTATTATTGGTTTACCTTTTATAATGATTTGGGTAACTTGGGTGTTATTTTATCCTTTAATGATTTTAACTTTCTATGGCTCAAAAGGATATATTGCAGGAATATCAAATGCTTTTTATCACATCCCAAATATAAATAGATCAATATTTATTAATTTTGAAGATCCGAAAAGAGGAGTAAAACAATTTCTTTCAGATCCCGGTCCTTATATTATTTTAGGATTAATGATATTCGTGTTTGTATGGGCATGGATTTCCCTCTTTCAGACAATTGCCTTTTTTTTTACCGGGAAATTAGCTATTTCAACAATGTCTTCCTATTTTGTTTTTGTAACATTAATATTCGGAATACTGGGATATTTTACTCGTTTTTGGGGGAGAAAAATAAAATATCGCGGAATAGATATTTACTTTGCAGCCTACCTTATGGCTTCGATTGTTATTAATGTGCTTGTTAACTTTTTGATTGTCAATCGTGAAAACTTATCTGAGGCTTTTAGCATATGGATTGTAACAAGCCAAATAGTTCCCAACTATTTAAAATTTGCATTCGCAGCGGTAATTGAAGAAATTGTATTAATAATTTTTACATCTTATTTCTTTTTAGCAAGAAATAATAAATTTCTAAAAAATATTCGATATTCCAAAATTACAGAATGTGGTCAAACATTTGATCCAATTCCTTTGTTTAATTTTATAAAAAACCGTGATCCTGACATAAGGAAACATGCAGAAGATACTTTGTTTTTTATGTTTGAAAGAATTCCTCTTAAACCTGAAATAGATCTTAATAATTGGAAATATAGAAATGCAATAATGGATGGTTTGTGTGATCAAAATCCCAAATCAAAAAGAATTTGTTATAAGATTTTAGTTCAATTAGAAGAAGATGTTCCAGAAATAACCTTACCTTGGATAATCGAATCACTTAATTCCCCGAATTATGATAGAAATATTCCCATCCTAAAATCCCTTCTAGAGATAAAAATCGACGTTCTTGATGAATTACCATATTATCTATATATAAATCTATTGAATGACGCAGATTGGAGAATAAAATTGTTGGGATTGAAATTATTAACACGTTTATTAAAAAAAAATAGTGCAATTGCTTCAAAAATAAATTTTGATAACTTAGTAAATGACCCTAATTATCAAATTCAGGTAGAACTCCTTAATATCTTTTCAGAAATTCCTCGTAAACTCCCTGAAGAGATAATTTTGGAGAAAATATTTCATAGCAATAAAGAAATAAGTGCTGCGGCTATAAAAAACTTGAAATTTCTAAAAAATATTGATTTTAATAGTAAATTTGTATCAAAAATCATTCATTTAATGGAAGATCCATCAAGTTTAGTAAGAGCTTCAATTTTTGAAATTTTGGGAAGGATAGGGAATTTTAAGAAAAGTAAAATTCCAATCTTGCCTCTCCTCGAGGGATTGATTGATCTTGATGAGAATGTGAGAAAATCCGCAGCAAATGCACTAGAAAAATATTATAATGAAGAACCTAAATTGTTAGATTTAGATGGCATTATAAGTAAAATTGACCCAAACAATGTTGAAATATTAAATAGTATATTATCTTTACTGGGGAGATTATGGGAAAAAAATCCCGAAAAAATCTTAACAACATTACTAGTTTTTATAAAATTCGAAAATACTCAATTAAAACAACTTATCTCAGATATTTTAATAGAGAAATATAAAGAATATCCAGATTTAATACTTCAAAATTTAATAAAAATTCCTGATGACTCTGGATATATAACAAAAGGGATTGTTGCTAAAACACTTATCAATATTGGTAAAAATGATCCAAAGAATATTATTCAGAAATTAATACTTTTTCTTGAAAATGAGAATAATGAGATTAAACTCAATTCAATTATTTCTTTAGATGGATTAGTAGAAGAATTTCAGGATGGTCTTAATGTTAAACCTATTATTAATTTAATCCAAAGTAATGAAAGCAATCAAATAAAAAAGGAAGCTTCGAAACTTACTTCAAGAATTGCTAATAAAGATCCCAGACTGATACAACCATTAATACCTGAACTTATTAATTCATTAACTGAACAGGAATCATCTGTAAGAATCGTTCTGTTTAAATCAATATTAGAGATCTCAAAATCTTCACCTGATATAATCCCGATTCAGACAATTTCTAATTTCCTTTCAGATTCTGATTCATTCATACGTGAAATAAGTACAAAAATACTAGGTAATATAGGATATAAAAGACCTATGATTGTAGCCGATAATATTATTAAGATTGCGTTAGTAGATGAGGATTGGATTGTTAGGGAGGCAGCGGTTTCGAGTCTGGGAGCTATTATTGATCATTTAGAAGATAAGAAAAGAATTATTGAAAAACTCACAGTCTTACTCGATGGTGAACAGGGTTGGGTTAGGCGATCAGCTCTTATGATATTATCAAAAATTGAGGAAGTAGATGAAACTTATGTACCTTTCAATAAACTTCTAAATTGTTTAATTAATGAAGATCCTAAGGTAAGGGAAGCAGCAGTTGGGTTGTTAAAGATTTATAGTAGCAATATTGAAGAAATCTTTGATAACATTGTAGAATTATTAGGTGATCATGAAAAGGAAGTAAGAACAGGCATAATCAATAGTATAGTAAATATAATACAAGAAGTAGGACTAAACCAAATTTTATCAAAGCTTTTAAAGAATTTAAGTGATACAGGATCTATTGAGATTCAGCGTTCGATATCATTGATTTTAGGAAGAACAGCAAAATATGAAAATGAAAAAATAAAGAAACGTGTGATATCAGTCTTGAAAATTAGATGTGAGATGAGCCAAGATCCAATAATATGTGGTACCCTTCAACAATTGAAAGAAAGTTAAGAAATAAGTATAACTACTAAGTCTATTACTAAATCTTTTCTCTCACTCAATTTTTAAATTTGGAGTTTTATTCACTGTTTAATAACCTATCCCTTAATATTCATCATTAAAATAGCATAAAATAAATTATTAAAATATTCGATTTATAAAAATAAGAGTGATTTGACACGACAACCCCACTTTCTAACCCGACAATTCCAATAAATAGAATCCAAAAGTTTGAAGATTTTTATCGACTGTTTCAAGAAAAACCTGGTGTATATAAATACTTAGACCAAATTAACAATATAACCTCAAAGGGGGGAAATACGTTAATAGTTTTTTATGAGGATTTATTAGCATTTGATCCCCAGATTGCAGATAAATTAAAAACTGATCCCGAATCGGTGCTAGAAGATGCTATTGAAGCATTTACAAACATTCTAAAATTTCAAGGAATAGTAGTAAGTAATCTTAATTACTTTGTTAGGGTTACAACTAATGACAAAAAATGCCCATTGTATATACTCCTAAGAGGTCTTAGAGCAAAAAATATAGACAATTTTATTTGGTCAAATGGGATTCTAATTAGAAGTTCAACAATTAGACCAAAGTTAATAAAAGCTACTTTTGAATGTACGCTATGTGGAAGCAAATTTGAGGTAATTCAGCTGACATCGAGAATTAAATGGCCTAATTTCTGCAGTAATCAACGATGTAAAGCCAAAACTCAATCAGATTTTAGGCTTATCTCAAAAAGTTCAGAATTTATTGATTGGCAAAGTATTATGATCCAAGAAATTCCTGAAGATTTACCCCCAGGAAGAATTCCCAGATCAGTTCAAGCAATACTAACACATGATTTAGTTGATACAGTTAAACCCGGAGATAGAATAAAGATAATGGGCATTTATAAATCCGTTTTAGCTCAATCAACCCAAAGTTATAACTCTACGCTATTTAAAACCTTTATTGATGTTAATTTTATTGATCCTGAAGATAAAAGCGAACAGATTGTCGATCTTTCAAAGGAAGATAAAAAAATAATAGAAGAAATGTCAAAAGAACCGATGATCCAAAAAAAAATTGCTCGTTCAATTAGCCCTAGTATTTATGGTCGGGATCAATTAAAAATGGCATGTGCTTTGAGTTTATTTGGAGGGACAAGGAGAAAAAAACCAGGTGGTGGATATAAAAGAGGGGATCTTCACTTTCTTGTCGTAGGCGACCCCGGTACTGGAAAATCAGAAATTTTAAAAGGAGCGGTTGATATCTCCCCCCGAGGATTATATACCTCTGGTAAAGGATCAACAGGCGTTGGGCTTACCGCTGCTGTAATAAAAGAAGGCGACACAGGACAAATGAATCTTGAAGCGGGTGTTGTAGTACTAGCCAATGGAGGGATTGCAGCTATCGATGAGTTTGATAAAATGGACACCACAGATCGCTCAGCTTTACATGAGGCGATGGAACAACAATCTTACCATTATAATACTGAAATTCTAAGTGTAGATGGTAGACGAATTGTTATTGGAGAATTTATCAATAATTTAATGGATCAAAATAAAGATAAAATAATATTTGGTAAAGATTGTGAAATTTTACCATTTAATGATTTAAAAATTTACACCAGTGACTTTAAGAAAATATTTAAGACTAATGTAGATCGAGTAAGTCGTCATAAAGCACCTAACAGTTTTTATAAAATTACATTTACTAATGGGAGATCAATAATAATTACACCCGAACATCCAATATTCGTGTTTCGAGAAGGTATTTTATGTTGTATTAGTGCAAAAGATTGTATTAAAGATGACTTCATCCCTATCCCTAAATATTTACCAAATTCAAGTGATATTATTGAACTACATGATAATCATGGTTCAAATCATCCGCTAGCTAAGGAATTAACCATGCCAAGACGTCTAACTCCTAAATTAGGAAGTTTGCTTGGATATATAGTTACTGAAGGCCATAGCTATAAAGACTCTGGAGCAGAAATAGGATTTTCAAATATGGATGACATTTTGCTTAAAGATTTTTATAAATTGATGAAAGGTGAATTCAATATTGAACCTTCTATAAATGAAAGGGATGATGGATTAAAAACACTCAGATATATATCAGTTAATTTGTATGAATGGATGCTAGAGAATTTTCCAGAAGTTATGACAATATCAAAATTTAAACGTATACCAAATAAAATATTATCCAGCAGTCGTAAGATAAACAAGGAATTCTTGATTAGTGCTTTTAAAGGTGATGGAAGTGTAGAATCTACAGCAATATGTTATCGAACGGCTTCTAAAGGTTTATGTGTTGATTATCAAGATTTACTATTGAAATTAGGAATTCACTCTCGAATTACTTATGATAAGTATAATGATTCCTATAAAGTCTACATTCGGGTCCAATCTTTAATTCAATTTTATGAAGAAATTATTCAAGATAATGATCATAGAATTGAAAAAATCAGAAATTTAATTAAACCTGATGTATCCAAAACCCATCATCATGATATATTTCCAAATTCAATAATAGACATGATTATTAATCTTAAGCATAAATTAGCTATTTCATACGATGGATATTTCCATGAACATTTAAAAGAAAATCATGGAATTACTCGTAATGTCTTTCAAAAAGAGCTAGTTCTAATCAAACATAAATTCTTAAAAATTAAAAAAATTTTTGATAAAAATATTGACATTAAAGAAATCAGAAATAAAACGGGGTATTCTCAGGAAAATTTAGCTCAAATGGCTGGTCTTAATCGAAGTAATATTGATTATTATGAAAGAGGAGGATATGATAAAAAACAGAAGGAAAAATTAATATTAAAGATCGTTTCCTCTCTTAAAACCAAAATAAAAGAAGCTGAAGAGGAAATCGACTACTTAGACTCTTTATTAGAATCAGACATTTGTTGGGATAGAATTAAGAAAATTGAGTGTATCCAAAATAAGAAAAAGAATTATACACCATGGGTCTATGATATAACTGTAGAACCGAATCATACATTTATTAGCCAAGGAATTGTTCTTCATAACACTGTAAGTATTGCCAAAGCAGGAATAGTGGCTACTTTAAAAGCTCAAACCGCTATTATTGCGGCAGCTAATCCATATTCAGGAAGATATGATAGATATAAAACACCTACACAAAACATTCGTCTGCCACCATCTCTTTTATCTCGTTTTGATCTAATCTTCGTAGTAGTAGACCGACCTAATCCCTCTGAAGATGCCCAAATGGCAGAATTTATTTTGAAAAACGCTATGGTAAAGCCAGAAGAGGACTTTGATGATCAAGGTGAAAGTATTGCCCCAATTCCTAAGGAGCTTCTTAAAAAATACATTAAACATGCGAAGAGAACATGTCACCCTGTTCTGTCAGATGAAGCTAAAGAAAAAATAAAAGAATTTTATTTAGAATTAAGAGGTCAATATGATAGTGAAGATGCAATCATTTCGATCTTAGCAAGAAATTTAGATGCTCTTGTAAGGTTGTGTGAAGCTTATGCAAAAATGGCTTTAAGAGACAAAGTTATTAAAGAAGATGTTGAAGAAGTTATGAAATTATTTAAAAGATACCTTAAAGATACTGGCTATGACGAAACTTCTGGGAAAATTGATATGGATAGAATCTTTGTTGGGCAATCTAGAAGTAATCTGAACAGACTTGAGTCATTAATGAACAGACTTAAAGAAATATTCGAGGAAAATAGTTGGAAACCTTTAGAGAGGATTAATGTAATTCAAATCTTAGATTTAGAAGAGAAACTAGATAAGAAATTCATTGAAAATGCGCTTGAAGAATTGATAAAAGAAGGAACTCTTTATGAGCCAAAAAGTGGATTTATCAAGTTCACTAACAAAGAATCAGTCTAATTTTTTTTAAATATCTTATTTTTTCGTTATAATCTGAACAATCTATTGAAGATAGTTAATCGCCTGTTTAGCTATCAACTTGAATGCCAACTCTACGTTATCACCTGATTTTGCTGAAGTAAAAATAATTGTCCTAGTATTAATTCGCTCCCCTAATGAATCGATGTATTGTTTTTCTATTTCATATAACAAATCACTTTTATTCGCAATCAAAATGATTGGTATTAGAGAACAATATTGATCTAAATCGGGTACCCAAAATTTTTCAATCTGATCAAATGTGTTACTTCTTGTCAAGTCCCCTACAATTATTACTCCTTTAGCACCTGAATAATATGGACGTCTCATACTTATCCATCTTTCTTGTCCGGCAATATCCCAAAGTTGAAGAGTTGTTTCTGTTTCATTTTCTAAAACGATCTTTTTTGTAAAGATATTTGTTCCGATACTGGAACGGTAATCTGTAGTAAATCGTCCCGATACAAATTTCTTGACTAGACTGGTCTTGCCAACTGCCGGTTCTCCGATTACAATAATTTTAAGAGTAATTCTCTTGGTATTGTCCATATATAATTATTTTTATGAAGAAACTTTTTTAAGTTTATATATAAATATTAAAATAATCAAATCCTAAAATAACGAAAATTAAAAGATAGCAATATAACATTATGGTCACCGGTATAGTGTATGATGAAATTTACCTAGAACATAAAACTGGAAACCATCCAGAAAGCCCCTCTAGATTAATTGCTATAATGGATTTCTTAAAAGAAACAAAATTGCTAGAAGATCCAAACTTTAAAATCATTAAGCCGAGAAAGGCTACTCTAGACCAAATAAGATATGTCCATAGAGAAAGATTAATAAAAGAAATCCAAGAAATTTGTGAGTTAAGTGCTAAAACGCGTCGTCTTCAAGAAATAGATTGGGATACTGTAGCATCCCCTAAAACTTATGAGGCATCCTTATACTCAGTCGGTGGTAATTTACAAGCAATAGATAAGATAATAAATGGTAATATAAAGAATGCATTCGCTTTGGTTAGACCTCCTGGACACCACTCTAATTCACATCGATTCGCTGGATTTTGTATTTTCAACAACATTGCTATCGCAGCAGAATATCTTTTTAAAGAAAAAGGAATAAAAAGAGCAGTTATAATTGATTGGGATTGTCATCATGGAAATGGTACACAAGATATTTTTTATCACGGTTCTAAGTCAGAATCAGGTGAATTAGTAATGTTTAATTCACATCAATATGGTAATTTTTATCCAGGTACAGGTAACTATGATGAAATTGGCACAGATAAAGGAATAGGCAAGATTATTAATTATCCAATGCCCGCTGGCTCTACTGATGATGCTATTCCTATTTATTTTGATGAAATAATTGTACCTATATGTGAAGAGTTTAAACCAGAATTTATCCTAATTTCTGCTGGTTTTGATACCCATTGGACAGATAGAAATACAGATATGAATTGGACATACCAAGCACCAGCAAATTATTTAAAAAAAATTAAAACAATCGCACAGAAATATGCAAATAATAGGATTCTCATAACATTAGAAGGTGGATATGAATTGGATAAACAAGCTCGAGCTGTTTATAACTGTTTAAAAGTACTTAATGATGAGGATGATAGTTTAATACAAGAAGAACCAAGAAAATCTAGATCTGAATTGTTAAATTATTTTAAAAAAAGATTAATCCCTGCCTTAAAGGAAAAATTAAAACCTTATTGGGCTTGCTTCTAAAGTTCTTCACTAAGAATAATACATATAACAATTATGCATTAATTTATAAACTTGAATACTATATTAAAAATAAATAACCAATTATTATTTCATAAAAATACCTAAGGAGATTATTTTGTCGTACGAATATGAAAGAGAAGAGGAAGAAGAAAAAAAAAAAAAATCTATTTCGCCACCTCCCTCAATGCCACCCCCTTCAATAACTCCTGCAATGCCACCTCCCTCAATGCCACCCCCACCATTAAGACCTTCACCGGAACAACCATTAACCCCGCCTCCCTTTGAAACACCTCCACCCGCTCCGAGTATAAGTTTAACTCCTCCTGTAATTGATACACCTACACAACCTTCATATGATCCTTCACCAGTTCCTACATACACATCTGCGCCATCAATTTCTACTGGACATTCACAGGTAGAATATAATTCTCTAATAGCTCAACTTGAAGAAAGAGAATCAAGAATTAATCAGTTACAGAGTAACTTAAATGAGATTAAAACTCAAAGTTCTTCGTTAAATGCACAACTTCTTGAAAGGGACAACCAAATTAATCATTTGCAAAATCAAATCCAATCTCTTCAAACTTCTGCTGAGGCTTACCAAAAACAAGTTAATCAACTTACAGATGAGAATGCCCAATTACAAGCACATATCCCAGGCTTACAACAGCAAGTTCAAGACCTACAGCAAAATAATTCTATGCTACAACAACAAATTAGCCCATTACAATCGCAAATTTCTAAACTTCAAGAAGAAGTAGCCTATAAGGATAGGAGAATAAATGAACTTAAAGAACCCAAGGCTGTAATGCCGTCGAGCTTAGCACAAGGGATTACCGCTCAATCATCATCCGGATATGAGCCTAGCTCAACTTATAGCCCTCCTGCAACTCCTGCTCCAAGTCCGGCTATCCCAATAGGAACTGGAAGAAGGATATGTCCTAACTGTGCTGCGTCAGGATTTGCTGTAAAAGAGGTTGAAGATAGAAGTCGTATAATAAGCTATATCCCAAAACCAATATACGCAAAGAAATTTGTATGTACTAAGTGTGGATTCGAGTTCTAAACGATTTTGCAGATATAATCTGCATTTTATAAAAATGGGGAGAATATTACACATTTGCTAAAAAATTTGGATTTTTCTGCTTGTGATTTCACTAAAAACTCTGAGTTCTGAAATTAGACTTAGAGTTATTTAATGTTCAATCTTCGACTTATCTTCTTCTTATCTTCTTACCATTATGACGTATTTCTTTCTCTTTTTAATCCTAACTACAATTTAAAAAGAATGTCAGATAAATGGTATTAATTTAAGAAAGTTCAGACTAATATGTTATTTATGTAGAAAATTATTTAAATAATAATTTTGATTAATATTCTAAACTTTTTTTCGATAATAATTACGTTCAATTTACGTTAATATGTCAGAATTAAGGGAAGAAATACTCGGTGCCAGTATTAATAAAAAGAGAGTATTGGGAGTGATACTGGTTGCCGTCCTATTAATTTCTGTATTTGCTTTCTCAATGGTTTTTATCAGTTTATTATTCGGTGGCCAAAGATTGGATCCTAGTGATAGAAAAGTTGATGCTGACGAAGAAATCCCCCTTTTAATAGCACCACCTTATCCTTTTGATGAAGATTTCTGGCGAGATTTATTTGATGATTTAACTCCAGAAGAACTACAAGATTTGATGGATATGCTTTCCGAAATGTTTGATGGAGACATCGATGAGCTAGATTTAGGAAATTTTTCGCAAGAACTCCTAGATCTTCTATATACAAGTGCAGGAGATGTAGAGGTTTTTCGAGTTTATGATTATTTAGATTTTGCTAATATGGAAGATGTTCTATGGAAATATGAGAGTTTTGATCAATATACTGGAGAAGGATGGGAATCAACAGCAGGTTCTGATATTTACAGTTTTTTTACATATGGTGAGTATTATAGTAAATTTCCACCATATCCAGAAATTCTAAAAATAAAGATGCCACTATCCCCGAATATTGGGATAAATTCAATGGTACTACCATCCCTTTTTCCTACTCCCAATATAATGGAAAATAGCGTTTCTGCTCCAAATCTGATACCTGACTCGACAACCTTATATAAAACAGACTATAATTCTTCTACTTTAGATTTATCTTTTTCTTCAGATGAGGATGTTAATATGACCTATAAGTTGTTTGGATTTGATCTACCCTCTGCTTCAGAAATCAATAACAGTGCAATAGAGGCAAGATGGACTCCCGTTCCTATTCAGGCTAAATATTTACAATTACCTCCTGATATTGATCTTTATAAAAGCAACAACCCCTTCTTCACAAACCATGTGAATATTTTAAACGGAACAATTAACGACACCGATAACGCATTTGAAGTAGCAGTTAAAATAAGAAATTATTTACAAACCCAATTTTCTTTTCCCCTGAGTCCTGATGACTATAATCCTGCACCGGAAGGAAGAGATATCATAGATTGGTTTTGTGAGACCCAACAGGGATTATGGTCCGATTGGGCTTCCGCTTTTTGTGGTTTTACTCGTGTTTTTGGGATCTCAAGTCGATTTGTAGATGGATTTAATAACCTAAATACCACACAATTTTTTGATAATGATGAGGGACAGTGGGGTTTTGCGATAAAATATAAAAATCTTTATAATTGGGCAGAAATTTATGTTCCAACAGATATTACAGGGAATGGGAATTGGGTTCAAGTAGATATTTTTGAAGATTATGCTGGAACCCTACCGATATCACAAGGAAATTATTCTATTACAGTTTCCCTAGACAAGTTAACGGTAAATAGACCAGATGTCATAAATATAACAGCTACTATGTCTTCTGATGGAGGAGATTCAATAGATAATAATAGAATAATATTTACAGATTTAACAGCTGGACAGGAGATTGGGAGTGTTTATACTGATTCTTTCGGAATGGCTTCACAATTATATAATATCAATAATTCTCATGTTGTGGGTCCTCACCTAATTGAAGCTAGATATGATTTCTTTACTAGAGGTGGAAATATTACTACAATATTAGGAAATATAGATGTTAATCTTACAACTGTTAACCCACAAGTAGTTAATCGTTCAGATACTTTTCCAGATACCATTAATATTCAAGGCTATTTATATGACCCCATAAATGGAGAAAGAGTCGAATACGCAAGTGTAAATCTCCTTTTATTTCAAATTGGGACGAGTTTTGAAGAAGTTGGGGCATTTAGTCCGTCGTCAATTATATCAGATAATAATGGTAATTTCGATGGTAATTTTGACATAAGTCAATCAGTACCCGCAGGACAATATGAAGTTCGCGCTGATTTCAATGGAACGTGGATCTTTCCTTACCCTCCCCCTCTCTATGTGCCAATCATAAACGATTCAAGTAACAGAATGGGATTAAATATTACTACAGCCCTAACAACTTGGTTTTATATAAATGGTTATTCAACCACGAATCCCAATTTACCCTCTATTTCTAGATATCAAGTATTAAATCTAACAGCACAAGTAATTTTGGAAGGTTTCGGCCCAATGTCTAACGAGGTAGTTTATTTTTATGACTATACTAGAGGAAGTATTCAGATTGGATCCGATACTTCAGATTTAAATGGATTTGCTTCGATTAACTACACCGTTGGAGTTAATAGCTTAACTGGTCCTAATTTATTGTATTCAATGATAGGCTCACACATGAATTATTCCTACTATATTTTAAATGAAGAGCCTACAATTAATGCTATTTCAGGCCCTACACCACAAGTAATTAATCGTACGGGGATGGGTGATACAGAGTTCAATATTGTTGGGGACATTACTGATACTACTAATCCTTCCAATCCGCTAAGTTTCTCTGAAATTACTTTAAAACTAATGAAAGGTAGTACAGATTATTCTTCTTATTTAGTACCCTTTGAGGGTTATCCTTATCAAACTGATATAACAGGTACTTTTGATCTAACTTTTGGTGTTGCTCCCAATACCCCACCAGGAAATTATTCACTAAGGTTAGATTTTAATGGAACTATCGATTTATCAAGTTATCCTTATCCTAATTATTTCACCTTATCATATATCAATACTTCAACTTATTATAGTATTGAACTTAAAATTGATGCAGAAACATCTTTAGATTTTTGGATAAACGGAATACCTAATGATGATGCATATAATCCAGTAGTATACAGAGATGATTCTCTTAATCTTTTAACCAAAGTGCACCATGCAGGAGTTCCGGTGCCCGATGGTGAGTGGGTTTATTTTTATGATGGTACACAAGATAATTTTTTCATTGGTTCTGCTCAAACAATTGGAGGATTTGCTCAAGTTTTTTATAACACAAATTGGAACACAACAGCAGGACCTCATTTAATATATGCTACTTGGAATAACAAATTCAATTTCTCTTATTTTATCCTTGATGCCCCAATCTCAGTAAATCTTGATATCTGTCCACAACCAACAGAAATAAACCGAAGCGGAACAATTGGAAGGAATTTTTGGATTCATGGGTATTTAAATGATTCTTTTAACGGAAATACTATTAAATTCAGTCAAATAGAAGTTCGTCTTTACGATCCTGCTGATGTATCGTTTTATTTAAACGAACCAAGGTTTACTCAACTTGGTGAGACTGGAGAGATAAATCTATTCTATACTGTTTCACCCTCAACACCAGCAAAAAATTATACTCTTCAAGTTCGGTTTGATGGAATTTTTATTTATGCGAATCCATTCTATCCTCAATTTTTTAATCTCAATTTTCTTGGAAATATGACAGATAGCGCAAATGGATTCTTTGATTTAAAAGTCATCGATCCAGATGATATAGATATATTTTTCTTCATTGATGGAAATCCAACTTTATCCTTTTATTGGAATGGAGCTCCACCTGAAAGTTATAATGGTGGAGAAATGATTAATTTTAGTGTTTACATAACTCAAGGGGGTCCCCCAGTTAACTCCGGCACCGTTTCATTTACTGATGTGTATACCGGTGATCCATTAGGAACTCAACCTGTAGTTCTCGGATACGCTTCAATTTTGGCTAATTCTACGACTTGGCATGCAGGGCTCCATCGAATAAAGGCTCAATGGTCTGGATCAGCCTCATTTAATACAACATATATCGTAATAAATAAGACGGTTAGTATTTTTAGTTCAATTGACACATCTTCTATCTTGAGAAATGTTGATATCTTTTCTGTTTCAGGTACAGTTCAGGAAGGTGTTGTACTTTTAAGAGGTTTAAGAGTTAACCTTATATTATTAGATGGAACTTTTAATGATGTTTCTGGATATCTCGTCCCTCCTCCTCCTCGAACACTTACTACAGATAATGCGGGTTATTATCAATTTGTCAGTTCAATTAATTTAAATTGCCCACAAGGACAGTACTATATCAATATCAGTTTTACAGGGGACATTGATGCTCCTGGTATTTGGATGACAAACTTTATGATCCATAATAGTAGTATTCTTATTCCAATAAACATCACCGCAGGTACTAATATAATAGAAAATACTTGGTATACTGATTATGATTTCATATATCCAGAATATTCTGATAGATGGATAATTAACGATACACTTCATGTAATTGGAACTTTAACATGGGATAATGGGTCAGTAATGTCAGGTATGTATGTTAATGTAACCGTTAAATTACTTGATGGTACAATTATTGCATATAATGATACGGTCCAAACGGACATTTCTGGAGTATTCAATGTATCAATATTTATTGATGGTTTTTCTGGTTGGCCTGATTTTAGAAATGAATCTGAAATATGGGTTTATTTTGATCCTGTTGTAAACAGTATTCAATATGTTGAAGGATCTGAAAATGAATTTACATCATAAAAAAGTGAGGAAGATTAAGATGATTAGGAGCAGTAACCCAAAAAGAATTTTGGTAGGAATTCTGTTCATATCATTTTTTTCAATCCCATTAATATTAATAGAAACTGATAAAGACTTCTATAATAATAATCATAATCAATTGAATGAGGAATCAAACCCAAAAACTTCAATTACATGGGGATGGGTAAATCTTACGAATTATGACGTTGATAATACTCGTCATTACCATAATGATATAGTCACACTTAAAGGAAGAGTTTTTCATTTACCATCAAACCTCAGCTATGTTGGCTATTCTGTGTCATTAGTAGTTGATGGAGTAACCCTTCCTTTGTACTCTGATACAACTGATGTATTTGGGAAATTTGAGTTTGATTATACTATTCCTTACTCAAGCAATATATATTCTGATCACATATTTGAGGCGGTAATTAATAATCCAGGGGGAGATGTAATATATCTAAATTATTTCACTATTAACTCCAAATCCAGATCCAAATTTGAAAATCTGTTATATGATATATCAATCCCTCTACTTACTGAAGAAAATTTTGTAATAAACGGAGATCTAAGATATGAAAATGGATCGAATATCCCAACTTCAGAAATTCATTATTATTGGATAAATAGTTCTGATATTAATGATATAATTGACAGTGGATCTATTTTTACAGATTCCTTAGGAGTTTTCTCAAATATTCAGACGCCCCTCACAAGCTTAATCGGTTCTTTAAGCTTACTAACTCTTAAATTAAATTACTCTTTTCTACCATATGTAGAATATTCAGAAATTTACATCTTTAATATAGCAGTGTTCCCTGATATTCAATGGGTTTTAAATATTGATTATAATACAATGGAAGGAGAACAATATACTTTAACAGGAACATTGATATCCAGCACAGATCCTTCTTTAAGAATAAGTAATAGAGAGATAAGTATCCATCTGAATGGGACTTTACAAGCTATAACAACAACTGGTTCCACTGGTACTTTTTCCTCTACTTTTCAAATACTCCTGCAAAATGGGACAGCATCAATTCAGGTTCAACTAAATAATACTGCAGGTAAAATAATTATTTCCCCAATACAATTTATTACTGTTGAAAGTAGACCACCCTCAACTCAAAGACCAATTGAGTTACCCCCATTCTTAATTTTTTCATTGATTTTCTTTCCTATTCTTATCGGAGTTGTTGTAGGGTTAGCTGTTTATGGATTTTTCTTTTATAAAAAACAGGAAGAAGAATCAAGAGTGGTAGCTATACCTCTGGAATCAAAAATTTTAAATCTTAAAATTCTAAAAGATTCTGGAAGATTAGAAGAATCTTTATCATATTTATTCAATGCCATTTATATGGATTTAGTAAATGCAAAGTATAATAGAGTTAGAAAAGATAATGAAACAATTCGGGATTTTGCAATAATCTCAGTTAAAGAGTTAAAATTAACACCCGCTTCTATCTATCCATTTATTCAACAGGTTGAAGAAATAATCTACGGGAAACCCTACAAAATAACTGAAGAAGATTTCTATAAAACCTGCGAGTTATTCTCACCAATCTATTTTCAATTAACTAGACACAATTTTGTTTTAAATTTTTAATCAAATTCAACGTAATAATAATTAGATAAAAAAGAAAAGGAAGTACAAAAAATTATAAATTCAAAATAAATTATTAATTAAATCGTTTGAAAAAATACCGAAATAGGTTTAAAAAATGGCTAAAAAGAAAAAGAAAACACCAGAACCAGAAATAGATATTAAACAAAAGTTTGAAAATGTTAAAGTGTTAGTTGATACAGAGAGACCGAAAGAAGCAATAGCTTACATATACCTAGTTTACGACGATCTCATCAATGTGAAGTTTAAAAAACCTAGACAATCACATCAGACTATTCGAGAATATGCAATAAATTGTGTAAACGAATTAGAGAAGAAATTAAAACCAGAATCGGTTTATCCGTTCATTAAAAAAATAGAAGATATCATCTATGGAGGCATAGAACCTACTACAAAAGAATTGAATTTTACTATTGATCTATTCTCTAATTTATACAATGAAATCACAGGAAAAACTGTTAGTTTCTCGTTGTAATATCAACTTCATGAAGACACGTTTCAAATCAAATCAAATTAAAATTTAGCACTTAGGAATTAAAATGGGTAAGAAAGGAAAAACTTCACAAAGGAGTATAAATATATCTAAAGGGATAATCTTTACATTTTTCATAATTTATCTCTTAGTGTTCGGCGTTATTATAAGTGGATTTTCCAGCGCCTTACAATTAGCAAACCCAGAGACTTTTCCTATTTTCATTACCTATATCCCACTATTATGTTATATTGGTGCCCTATTTTGTGGGATTGGATTTCTTATATTTATCAGAAATGCTACTGCTCAGAAATCGCGTGAAACTCAATCTCGTAAAAAAATAAAATCTGGTTCATTGTATAAACAAGCTCTATTTCTCATAATATTTATTTTTGCTTTTGTTCCAATACTTTCACCAGCAATCGATAAAGGGATAAATTCACAACATTTTTCAGTTTATAATTCCAATTGGAATGGGGCTTCTAAGTTAAAAGATATAATTCAACAGCCGGTGGCAGCTGGTGGCTTAGGATATGATGTAATGACTGTACAGTCAAGTTTGAGTGCTACTGAAAGGTTAATAAATACCACAATTAATGGTAATAAAAAAGAATCTATATTATTAATTTTGTTAGGCCCTAACCAATTTTATGATCCTATCTTTGAAATTCCATATTTTATATCATTTTTCAATGGTTCTAATTCCCTCCTTATATGTCATGATCATGGCTCTACTAGCACCCTCTTATGGGAAATTATGATTGCTAGTGTATTTGATCCCACCATTCAAGTTCCAGTTACGATATTTCCTAACGGAATATTGCGCGATAATGAATCTTTTGATACAAATCCCGAATTTCCTGTAATCACGCAATTTGAGGCTCACGAAACAACTGTAGGCATTAACAATGTTATTCTTTCTCGATCTTCTTGTGCTGTAGGTGGACCTTTCATTAAAGGATTTGGATGGACATCAATAGGAACAAGTTCAGACAAATATTCCTTTATCGATAAAAATGGAGATGGACAGTATATTTCTGCTGATGATGATCTTGATCTAGGATTTATGAGTTTTTTTGCCAGTAGCTTACCTTTTGAATTACCTACTACATTTCCCCTTGAAGGGTATGCTCAACATGTTTTTTTAGCAAATGATATGGGAAGGCAGCGATTATTTGTATCTGCTGATGCGAGTTTATTTAATAATGATTTAATTGACGATTCAGAATATGATAACACTCAGTTTGCAATAAACATTATAGAATGGCTTACTTATGAAAATGATCCTAGTGATACAAGAACTAAAGAAGATTGGGTAATTGTCTTTGATGAAGCACATATCAGACCAGAACTATCGAGAGATCTTACCTCCGCGGGAATTTTTGGATTCATTATGCAATATATTGTTCATCTTTCTACAAATCCCATAACAGCATGGATTTATCCACTTCTTGCTCTTTATACATTGAGAAAGTATCTTCCTAAAAAAGATAAAAAGGAAGAAGAGAGAAAAAAAGCTGAAGAAGAAGAAAAAAAAGAAGAAAGGGCTCGATACAGAACTTCATCGTTTTTTGCCCAAAAAATTGAAGAATTTCGGGATAAAAATAAATATGGGGATGCTTTAAAATTACTCTATAGAAGATTAGAAAGAAAGTTACATGCCCAATTACGAGAAGAAAAGATTACTACTCAAAATATAGTAAATTTGGTTGTTGCTAAAGATCCTTCTACAACAAAATTTAAAATTAAAAGGTTGTCTAAATTTATGGATAGAATTATAGCTCTAAAAGAGGGAAAATATAAGGTTAGAACCGAAGAAGATTTCGAAGATCTATTTTTCGAAATGGGTTGGGCAGTTGAAAATATTTAATCATGTTAATAAATTTAAAAAAAAATCAAGAAATATAAAATAATAAAAAAATAGAAAGGTGAAAAGAAAATAGAAACTTCAGATAAAGCAAAATATTATGAAAAAGAAGCTATTGACGTTGCTCCAATTCGTGAAATAGCTCAAGAAGTTCTTAGCGAAGTAAGCAGGGTAATAGTCGGATACGGTGATATACTCCAACAACTCTTTGTCGCACTCCTTGTCAACGGACATGTCCTCCTTGAAGGAGTCCCAGGACTAGGAAAAACAGTAATGGCAAAAACATTCTCTAATACACTAGGGATTTCGTTTAAACGCGTTCAATTTACACCAGATTTACTCCCAGCAGATATAACTGGCACAAAGATTTTCGATCAAAATGAAGGGGCTTTTGTTTTAATGAAAGGACCGATTTTTGCTAATGTAGTTCTTGCTGATGAGATAAACAGAAGTGCTCCTAAAACTCAAGCAGCCTTGCTAGAAGCTATGGCTGAAAGACAGGTAACCATAGAAGGCCAAACTTTAAGTCTTGAAAAACCATTTATCGTGATAGCTACTGAAAACCCAGTTGAAATGGAAGGAACATACCCATTACCTGAAGCCCAGGTTGACCGGTTCCTATTTAAACTCTGGCTTGATTACCCTGAAGATTCGGAGGAAGTGGAAATTATGAGGAGACAATTATCCGGTGACATACCGTCAGTTGAGGCTATAACTTCAGGTGAAGAAATTCTAGCAGCTCAAAAAATAATGAATTTGGTGTATATCGATGACAGAATTCTTAAATATATCAGAGATTTAATAATTAAGACACGAAATCATCCCCAAATAGCATTGGGTTGCGGACCAAGAGCAAGCCTTACTTTAATGAAATGTTCTAAAGCCCGTGCAGCAATACTAGGAAGAGCTTATGTAACTCCTGATGATGTGAGGGCCTTGATTATTCCAGCATTGAATCATAGATTATTATTGAAACCTGAAGCGGAACTTGAAGGACTTGACGCTAAATCAGTGTTAAATTCAATCATAGAAGAAATTCCAGTTCCTATTTAAAAAACATCAATTTTTTTAATATTGATGAAGTACCAAACCATTAGAGATAGTATTAAGGTAAAATATAGAGTGGTGTTGTAGCATATTAGGAGGAAAGGGTAGAAGTTTAATTTTGTTTGCTGTTTTCTTTCTTACAGCGGGATTTGCATTTGAAAATTATTTTCTTTTGTATTTTGCAATTCTATTGCTATTTAGTACCATTATAAGTTTACCTGTTTTCCACTATAAAATGAATGTAGAGGAATTGCGGGTATATAGAGAATTAGAAAAAGAGAAAGTATTTAAAGATGATTTTGTTCATATTAAGGTAATTATTGAAAATATGGGCAAAAATAGTTTTGACTTTCTTGAAATACGAGATAACTATAATCCTCAGCTTTTCAGGCTAATTTTAGGGGAAAATTATATTTCGACGCGTATTGGACCAAAAGATATAGTAAAATTTTCCTACGTTTTAGAACCAAAAGTCAGAGGTGAATACGCTCTTGGACCTCTATCAATAATCATTAAAGATAGATTAGGTTTTAATTCTATAGAAAGAATAGTACCAGATAGTGTTACAGATATCCTGGTATATCCCCCCTATGAAGATATCAAAAGAATTGAGATCTTAGGATCAAAACGATCTCTTCAATTAAACTATGGATTACAAAGATCAAAACAAAAGGGTTTAGGATCAGAATTTTACGGAATGCGAAAATACGTCTTTGGTGATCAATTTAGATTAATCGACTGGAAAGCAAGTGCCCGAACCCAGTCATTAATTGTGAAAGAATTTGAAGATGAAAGAGACGTTACTGTTATGATATTGGTAGATTCTTCGGAAACAATGGCAGGTGGTGCTATCGAAAACACCAAATTTGAATATGCTATAAGAGCTTGTATGCTTTTAACAAAAGTGGCCTTGACAAGGAGAGATAATGTGGGAGTATTTACTTATTCTGATAAGAAAAATTTTAGATTCTTGAAACCTAACGGAGGAGAAGATCACTTTTATCAAGTCTTAGATTTTGTAGCACGAGTTAAACCAGAAGGAAAATGTAGAATTACTGAAGCAATGGATTTTTTCGCCCGTAGGTTTCAAAAACGCAGCTTAATTTTTATTATATCTGATTTGGAAGCCAATCCTAAAGAAATTAGTAATGCCATAAAAAAATTGGTGCCATTCAATCATACCATAATAATTATCAATCCTTTTAGCCCATGGTTCGAAATTCATGAGATTAACTTATCTTCAACTGATAAAGCATTAGCAGAAGCGATAAGTGAAGCAATGATGGAGCATATTTTAACAATAAAACAAGGAGTTCGTAATCTTGGAATAAACCTTATTACTTGTGGTCCTGATGATATAATGAACCAAGTCTTAAGTAATTATATGGAAGCAAAGAAGAAAGGGAGGGCTTATTAGAAAATGGTACGTAGTTATTTATTAACCTTAAAAATCATCAATATAGTCGTTTATGTCTGGCTATTATTAATTTTTCTTTTATCAATTTTTAATTTTGATGCGGTAGTTACCACTGCAGACAATGAATTCGTTATCTTTGCTTTCTTTGGTGCAATAAGGAATGTTTTTTCATATCTAATTTACTTTGGTGGTTTAGGTATTGGATATGTATGTGCTTTTATCAACCCAGCTTTATCTAGGTTTGTATTAACATTCTTTAAAAAATTTTTACTATCGTGGTTTCCCTTTAATGAGGATCATGTTAATCAGTTTTTAGGCACTAATCCCATTAACGATTTACATGAATTAGATTTCAATCATTTTCTCCCATTATTAATGGGGGAGGGTGAAATACTCTTTAATGATTTATACCTTTTTGCATTTCAAATTCTGTTCCTTATTTCAGTTATCTATGCTATTAGAGCTTTCTTCAAAAGCGATCCAAAAAATCATCTTGTTGCACTTGGATCAATAATGATGATGATTGTCCTACCTTTGATAATTTTTGGTCTAAGAGATATGCTAAACTTATTTACTATTCAATTCGATTATTTGAATAACATGGCCGATCCCTTAAGTCCGAGTCTATTTGAAATTCCCTTAGACAACTTACTCCAATTCATATTTAGTCCCGTCATTGGATTTGCTATTATTTCTTACATTTATTTAGAGCTAGCTTTTCAAATTAATTACACAGATACAGTAACAAAACCATCATTAGAAAGAACAGATAGATTAGAAGCTCAATTGAACGTTTTGGCTAGAGAATCTTATTTTATCACTGCCAATGTGGATAAAATCAAAGCAGAAGCTAAAAAAAGAATTGAAGAAATTGAATTAGAGCAAAAAGAAGGGTTGATAGTAGGTAAATTTTTCGCAAAAACAGGGAGACGATTCTCATACGTAAAAGAAATGATTGAAAAAAGAAAACTAGAAGAAGAGGAGAAAAAATTAGTAACTGCAGCATCAAAGACCAGAAGACTTGGGAGATATATAGATCGCCTCTTTCAGGAGGATAGGGAATCAAGAGACACATTAACTGCGAGTTCTTCTGCCCCTCGAGCGACTAATTTAGCAGTATCAACAGTAGTAAATTTTGTTTATCGGGTAGGTCTACTCTTAATTATTAGTTTCATAATCATCCATCCTCTTTGGTTTTTAGACACCATTATTCAATTACCTGATGCGATAACAGAAAGTGTAGCAATGTTTTCCCCGGAAGTTATAATTATTTTACTTCTTCCAATCACGCTAACTTTTCCCGTGATTTCTCAATTAATATCATTCGTTAAACACAGAAATCTAATAGTGAAATTACAACAAGAAGGCCGAATTAAGGAACTTTTAGCATCCGTTGGGGATTATGTAAAAAGGGGAGATGTTAAAGCAGAAGAAACAGGACAAGAAGGAACAGAAGTTGTAGCAAGCGAAACTACCTAATGTTATATTTTTTTTATTCGTTTAAAGTCATCAAGAAATGTGCCAGAGCTTGTTTTTTATTAATATTCGTCATCAAAGTGTCATAACAATAGGTACTAATGCCTAATTTTTCAATTTCAGGTTTCAAATTGCAATCCTTATTATCAATAATAAAATGACCTAAGAAATCTTTGTAATAATTCGCAACTCCTACGCTTGAAACTTCTAAACCAATGCATTTCATTAATTTATCGGCCGGTCCTTTTACTGTAGCACCTTCGATAATTGGGCTTATTCCGTAAATTTTATTTTTGACTTTTATAAGAGATTCTCTGATGTTTTTCACTTGGATTATTGTTCCTATTGACACTATAGGGTTGGATGGACAAATAATTATTCTCTTTGCTTTATCTATGTATTCTAATGTCTCCTTTATTGGTAGTGCTTCATTTATTCCTCTAAATTCCACATCCAGAACTTCTGGGTCACAGTGATACTTTATGAAATATTTTTCGAAATGCATTACTTCAGTTGGAGTTTTTATATATGTTTCAACTTGTTCGTTACACATAGGAATAAGATGAGCTTTTACTCCTAAGTTTCTACATATCATATCTGTTATTTGAGCTTTAGTATATCCCTGGTTAAATAAGTCAGTACGATAAATATGAGTAGCTAAATCTTTATCACCTAAATTGAACCATCCTGTATCATAAAATTTTTTTAAAACTTTTAAACAGTTGAACGTGTCATCTATAAAACCCCATCCTTTTTCCTTATCTACCAAATCTGCTAGAGTATAAGTTATAATATCCAGATCGGGGCAGATTTTAAGACCAAATAATTCAATATCATCACCAGTATTAACTACTATTTTAAGTAATTCTGGGTCTATAAGCTTAGCTAATCCTTCGATTAATTTAGCTGCCCCTACCCCTCCTGCTAATATTAAATAGTAATTTTCACTCATATTTTTTAACTCATTTAAACTTTAGGCTCATAAATTACATCCTGGAGTTTTTTACGAGATGGAACTGGCATAGTTTTTAATGGATATCCTACTGTAAAAAATGCCATAGGCACATAGGATTTAGGGAGATTTAGAGTTTCTTTTATTATCTCCTTAGTAAATATTGGAGCACAATACCAGCATGAAGCTAAATTCTTGACTTCTAAAGCAAGGAGAAAATAAGTCGCTGAACTACTTATGCTCTGAATCCCTAAAATATACTCATTCTCTCTTCGCTCATCATCAGGATAATCCTCGAGTTCAATCTTATCTAAACATAATAAAATCAAAACTGGTGCTTTAATAAAATTCAATTTAGCTTTTTTTATTTTATTTTTGATGTATTCTTCGGTTTTCCCATCATTTTTTAAATCATTTCTTAGTTTTTGGTTCATCTTATCTATCACTCTTTCGCGTAGCTGTTGATTATCTAATATAATATACCTCCAGAATTGTCCATTATGAGCACTTGGAGCCCATCTTGCAACTTCAATACAATCTTCAACTACTTTTCGATTAACTATCTTATCATCAAAAGCAAATTTGTAACTTCTTCGACTCTTCAGAACTTTGGTTAACTTTGAACCTTCCGGCCCTCGAAATAAATCGATACTCTTGTTTCTTATGATAGAGTTGATACTGCTTTTTTCATCATATTCAAAATTATAACCTCTAATTAGAACCACAGGAATCCCCTCATCAGATTCCCCCATTACCAATTGGGCTGCAGAAGAAAGGCTATCTGCTTGACCAATAATTGTAGATTGCAATTTATATCCAAATAAATCTGTTTTTCCTCGCATATCTAAAATTGGATTTATTCCTGATACTCCAATTGATACTCCTACAGCACCTACTCTAAATGATCTACCAAATGAATCTGATATTATCACTGCAATTTCTTTATGACTTTTCTTCTTCAATGATTTTCTAATTTTTTCAGCTTGGTAATCTGGATCTTTTGGTAACAATGTAACAATTCTATTCCCTTCAATATTAGATTTATCTATTCCAGCATCTGCACAAACAAATCCATGTTTCGTTTCAGTTATCAACACATGTTCTGTCTTAATAATTTCTTTGGCTTCATCTAATATTAACTGAATCAAATGAGGATCCTTTTTGGGCAACCCTTGTTGTTCTGCTTTTGGGGCTATAATATTGAAGATTTCGTGAGCTTTCTCGCTTGGTGTGATATCATCTAAATTTCTAACTTGTCCTATACTTTTAGATACCAATGATTGAGCGATCACGATTATATCCTTATCTTTTAAAGACAAACCATTATACTTTAAAGAGTTAAGTATAATTTCAGGAATATTGTCACCCGTTTTAATTAATGGGATTCCTTTAAGTCCTATTATTTCAATTCCATACTTATCGTTCATAATTAGTCAAATTTTAGAGGTTCAAATATCTCTTGATATCAGATTTTTCACTTTTAGCGAATTTTTCATATTTTTCAGGAATGGCACAACAAGCAGAAAAATATTTGAAATTAATACCCGAATTCTGCTTCCTTAACCATTTAATCGTACCTTTAGAAGGGATTTCAATTCTAGTTATCCCCGCTTTTAACGCATAAATCTCAACTTCTGACTTAATATTTCCACGAGGTCTCATACAACCTAATGAAATTTCTGTGTTAGGAAATATGAACCTGATTAAAGCTATAGTTTTTGCTATAATTTCTGGATTTGGAGTTTCAAATTTCATGTTGGAATGTTTTGGAGGAATTAAGGCAATCACAACGATTAGTGAAGGGTTTAACAGAGTTTCTTTTATGAATTTTATTGATTCTATCTCTTTATGGAGCTTGCCATAATTTAATCCCACACAAACATGGGGTACAACACTTAAGTTATATTTCTGTAATAATTCAATTGATCTTCTATACTCATCCAATTCTACATCCAAATGATAGACATTTCTTATAACTTCCTCATCCATGTTGACATCAAAAGAGACTATGTCTACATTAGCCTCACTAAGTTTTTTAGCTGTTTCTTCTTTTAGAAGGCCAGTATGAGCGTTTATAATCAGATTGGTTTCTTTCTTCACTTTTTTAATAGTATCTAAGAAATTTAATAAAGGTACTGACCCATCCAAATCACTTCCTCCAGAAATTAAAACACCTATTCCATTCTCCTTAGAGAGAGATAATAAAAATTGTTCTAAATCTTTTTCTTCTAATATCTGTTTCATACCTTTCAAATATTTCTTATTACAATGTTCACAATTTAAAGCACATTCACTCCCAGTTATACTAATAGCAGGAAATTTCTTTGTAGGGTTATAAATCTTTATAATGTTTCCAAAATTCCTCTTGGTAATACTCTGAGCTAGATTAAGGAATGGTTCTAAGTACTTAGATTCTAAGTTTAAAAATTCTGAATAATCAATCCATGAAGCAACTCCAGATTTTATTCTATTTAATAATTGCTGAGCATCAATCATACTTTTTTAACCACTTTATATTTGAATATTTATCTTTTACTAATTTCTCTGCTAAATTTATCTCATCGCGAGTAAAAGTTCCTTCTTCTAATTCTATTCCTAAAGACTTTTGAAAACCTCTCTCTAAAGAATCTATTAATTTTTTTTCATCATAATTTTCAATTTGATTTTTGATACCAATGCATTTAGCACGAACCGATTGAACCATCCGGGATTTCCCAACATTTTCCGGTGCTTTTAATACTGAATACATTAATTCTGGATCAATATCTAACAAAATTGTTCCATGTTGCAGAATATAACTTTTCCTCCTTACCTGTGCATTTCCGGAAAACTTTTTTCCATCTAGTAAAATAGCGGGACAATGGATGATATCTTTTTCAGGTTTCAATCCGTAAATCATTAAACCAAAAATTATTCCTTGAGTAATAATCTCAAACTGATCAATGACTTTTTTTGCACCTAAAGCCTCTAACTTTTTTATGGGACATACAATTGAATATGTTAATTCCCGTATCTCATCGTGAAAAACAGCACCTCCTCCAGTTATCCGTCTAACGATATTAAAACCCTTTTCTTTCGCAAAGGTAAGATCTATCTCATCTTGCAAACTTTGATTTCTCCCAATGCTTGCAGTTGATGGTTTCCATTTGTAAAACCTTATAGTATTAGGTACATATTTTTTGATCGCATTGCTAAAGATGGCCTCATCTAAAGCCATATTCCAGTAACCATTTCTAATTTCCAGTGGTAAAATTCGCCATGTATCCATATTTACTCAATGTATTCCTAATTTACAAATCCATTTAATATCTTATAGACTTCTTCATTTTCAATTTCTGTTACCTTTCTAGGATAATTATAAATAGGACCCGACGGTTTTGAGGTGTAATAGGGACGATTACATCCAGGACATCCTGAAGTTAAGAACGCATCTGTATCTTTTATAATATCTTTTAATTCTTTTTTATTAATATTAAAACGTACAATATCCCCATTAATATTAAAAGTAAAATCACTTCGACTTTTCTCTTTATTAACAATAAGATGCCTCCCTAATTGTAATTTCCTAAAGTTTAGAAGAGATGGTTGACTAATGTCTTCAAATTTTGTCCCTTTAATCGGAGTGAAGGCAAAAAGCGATACAAGAATTTTCAAATTATGTAGCTCTTCAATACGAAATATTACATCTTTTTCCATCTCTCCTAAACCAATTATTAGGTGGGTGCTCACAAATCCTTCTGAAAAAATGTCTATTGCTTCAACTAAATTCTGGAAATGTTGATCCCATTTATAGGGGCCATCTACTTTATCACCCTTGATTTCATTAAAGATTTCCGGAGTAGTACCATCTAAAGCAATTCCAACCCTTTCAACACCAGCCAGTTTTAATTCTTTTAATCTATCCTTTGACATGGGAGGGATCGCAACTGAAATCGGGATTTTGATATTATATCTAATCTGAGTGATAATTTCCATTAAATCTCTAAAATTTTCAGGATAATTAAGAGTCTGTATACAGATCCTTTTAAACTGTTTTGACGAACGTAAGTATTTCAACTTTGTCAAGTAATCTTTAAATGGAAATATTGGCCATGTAACTCGAGACAGCATTTCTTCAGAGCTCTTTGATGATCTTGCTTGTGGACAAAACCCACAATTCGCAGTACAATGTCCATCCTTATAAGTCATAATGTAGCAGGTAGTTGGGGGATCTTTGAATTTCGCCATCGACCCTAATCCTAAAACAGAAGCACTCCCTATTGACACCCTTATTTTTTCAACTTTCACAACTCTCCCTAGTCAAAAAGCAAAATTAAGTTTTATTCCTTCAATTTATAATTTTTTTTAGTCATTATAATTATTGTTGTTTTAAGAAATATCAGAAATTCTTGAATTTTCTCTCTACAAAAAAATTTATTGAATCAATTATTAAAATATTAAATATAAATTACACCCCCAATTTTCAAAGAAGTGTTGACGTTTTATGGTTGAATATAACCCAAAAATAATTGAAGAGAAATGGCAAAAAAAGTGGGTAAAAGACAAAATATTTGAAGTCAAAGAAGAACCGAATAAGAAAAAATATTATGTATTAGAGATGTATCCATACCCATCAGGTAAACTACATATGGGACACCTTAGAAACTATACTATTGGTGATTGCTATGCTAGATTTAAACGAATGAATGACTTTAATGTTCTTTATCCGATGGGTTATGACTCGTTTGGTATGCCTGCAGAAAATGCTGCTATTGATCACGGAGCTAATCCAGAGGATTGGACGAATAAAAACATAGAAACAATGAAAAAGCAACAGAAGAGGATTGGATTATCATATGATTGGACTAGAGAAATTTATAGCCATAATCCTAATTTTTATAAATGGGATCAATGGTTTTTTTTAAAAATGTTAGAAAAGGGGTTAGCCTACAGGCAAGAAAGTTATGTTAATTGGTGCCCAAAATGCGCTACAGTATTAGCCAACGAGCAAGCTCAAGGAGGAAGATGCTGGAGATGCAATAATCTTGTTGATCAAAAATTTCTAACACAATGGTTTCTTAAGATAAGGGATTATGCTGAGGAACTACTCGAAGGATTAAATACAGTTGATTGGCCTGAAAAAGTAAAAATAATGCAACGAAATTGGATAGGTAGATCAAAGGGTACTATTATAAAATTCCCAATTGTTAAAGAAGAAAAGACAATCGACATTTTTACGACAAGACCAGATACTCTTTATGGAGTTACCTTTATGGTTTTCGCTCCCGAACATCCATGGGTTCGTGATTGGGTGAAAGGAACGAACTATGAGAAAGAGTTTGAAAAGTTATACGATGAAGTTATGCATCAAGATAAATTTGAAAGAACAGATATTGAAATAGAGAAAAAAGGGATTTTTATCGGAAAATATGCAATAAACCCAATAAATAATGAGGAAGTACCGATTTTTATTGGTAATTTTGTTATCTATGAATATGGTGCAGGTGCCGTTATGGCAGTACCCGCACATGACCAAAGAGATTTTGAATTTGCAAAAGAATATGATATTCCAATTAGAATAGTAATTCAACCACATGACTACGAATTGAATTTAACTAAAATAAATAGAGCATTTGAAGGTGATGGGGTTCTTGTAAACTCCGATGAATTTGATGGGATGGAGAATCGATCTGCAATCAATGCAATTACAGAGAAATTAAATGATAATAATTTAGGGTATGCTACAATTAATTACAAATTAAGAGATTGGGGAATTTCACGTCAACGGTATTGGGGCTGTCCAATTCCCGTTACTTATTGTGAAAAGTGTGGTATGGTTCCCGTACCATATGAAGATTTGCCAGTTTATTTACCAAAAGATGTTTCTTTCACCGGAGAAGGTAATCCATTGGAAACAAGCAAAACTTTTATTAATACAAAATGTCCGAAATGTGGTGGGACTGCAAAACGCGAGTCTGATACGATGGATACTTTTGTAGATAGTTCTTGGTATTTCTTCTCCTTTTGTGATCCACCTTCTGTGGAATCAGAGCTTCCATATAACAAAGAGGTTGTAAATTATTGGGGTAATGTTGACCAGTATATAGGAGGAATTGAACATGCTGTTATGCATCTAATATACGCACGGTTCTTCACAAAAGTTACACGAGATCTCGGTCTTCACAAATTTGAAGAACCTTTTCAATCCCTACTTACTCAGGGAATGATTAATAAAATTCATCCCTATTGTTCTAACTGTAACGCTTTCCTAATGGAAGCAGATCTAGAACTGATGAAATGTAAGAAGTGTGGTAATACTAACCTAATTGAAAAATCCGTTAAAATGAGCAAAAGTTATGGTAATACAGTAGATCCTGGTGAAATTATTGGTAAGTATGGAGCAGATGCGGCAAGGTTCTTTATATTATTCGGAGCTAGTCCTTCCTCCGGATTAGAGTGGTCTGATGAGGGTGTTGATTACGCTTATAGGTTTATTAAGAATACTTTTACACTATTAACCGATCCCCCAAAAAATGTAAGGAAGGAATTAACGATTAGAGACACACTGATTAAATATTATTTAAATAAGACTATCAAGGAATTTACTGGTAACATGCAGAATCTTGCAATTAGAAATGCGGTTAATAATATAATACAATTTGTATCAGAGCTTGGTAAGTATAAAGAGGAGGGTATAAAAAATGAAATTTTCGAAGAATGTCGAGAAAATCTACTGATACTTTTGCATCCAATTGCCCCACATATGACTGAAGAAGTTTGGGAAGTCATTGGTAAGAAGGGATATTTAAGTCTAAATCTCTGGGCTAATTATAACAAGGACCTTCTTACAGAAGAATCAGATTATAAGTGGGGATTAATGAATAACATCTTGGATGATATAAACAATATAAAAATAGCGATGAAGAAAGAAAACTTAAATTCCATTTCAATTATAATCGCTAATGAGTGGAAATTGAAACTTTATAAAACCCTAGTGCCATTGTTAGAAGAAACCAAAAATCAAGGGGAAATAATGAAAAAATTAATGCAAGATAATGATCTCAAGAAATATACTAAACAAATCGTGAAAATCGTGAACCGAATATTAAAGAATATAGGTAAATTTCCAAAATTTTGTTTATCTCCAGACGATGAATTTGAATTTTTTGATGAAATCAAACCGATTATTGAAATGAAGTACAAAAGTGATGTTAAAGTTATTTTTGAGAAAGATTCAACCGAACAAAAAGCATCTCAAGCACTCCCAAGTAAACCTGCAATTATAATCCAATAATAACAGGAATTTTTCTTCCCACTTTTCTTCAAAGTTTAGTGCACTTGTTAAGAGTAGTTTATTAACTTAAGATTAAATAAATTATTTTTATTCATAAAACCTTAAATCTAATTAAAAAATGGATTTGTTTAATTCTAAGAAAATGTCAAAGGATTTTATACTAAAATGACAATCTACGAACTTAGTATCATCTCAACAACTGGGTTCCCATATTATAATAAGGTAATTAACCCTATACCTGAAGGAGTAAGAATTTTTCTTAGATTTTTTGATTTTTCCAGTGATAAATCCATTATCCATGACCAATTAGATTCCGATTCAAAATTTGATCTTACTGCCGGATTAATATCAGCTTTATTCGAATTTGCTCGCAATATAGATAAAAAAATTGTAAGACTTGAATTTAAAGCAAAGAAATCACCTAAAAATTCCAAAAAAGTAGAAGAAAAAAACAAAGAGAAAGGAGACGTATTGGTTACAGCCCAAACAGAATCATTTCTACTCCATAATTCAGTGCGTGAAAAGGTTAGATTAATTTATAAGAATTTTATAAATGCTAAAGTTCCTCTCGACTCTGCGGATTCGATTATAAAAAATGAAGAGAATAAAATTATTGATATTTTAACAGATTCAAAAGCGAGAAAAACGATTTCTAATCACCAAAGTGAACTTAAACATACCGCAAACAACTTCATGAGTGAAATGAAAGATTATGGTCTATGGGGAATATGCATAACGTCATTTGATCTATCTCCTATAGTTGCATATGGCAAGAAATATTCCCTCAACCATGTCAATGAAATTTTAAGGCATATCAGCTATATCCCTGATATTGATCCTTTAGAATGGATATATAGACAATCATTCTTTTCTGAGGAACAAATCCAAGTCTGCATTATCAAATCAGGCATAGGACCAACAATTGAAGATACATTATTCGAGCCCTATTTTTATCTACTATTTGCCGATCCTCAAAGTTATTTTGGAGAATTCCCTGCTAAACTGACTGCTGCGTTCAATAATATCCTTGGATAAAAAACCTAAAATTCAAGAGATATAAGACTATTGAATACTTTTCTCAGCAGCTTGCACTATCTCAGCTAGGGACTCTGATTGAAGTGAAGCCCCACCAACTAAACCACCATCAATATTCTCTTTGCTAAATAGGATTTCAGCATTTTGTGGCTTTATTGACCCACCATATTGTATCCTTACTGAATCTGCGGTCTCTTGGTTATATTTTTGAGAAATTAATTCACGTATAAACATGTGAATCTCCTCTGCCTGCTCAGGAGTCGCTGTTTTTCCTGTACCTATTGCCCAGATTGGTTCATATGCTATTACTGTTTGAATCATCTGATCTCTCGTAAGATCCTTAAAAGATCCCATCATTTGGTTTTCTATTACATCTTTGGTTCTTCCTGTTTCTCTTTCCTCTAGATGTTCACCAATGCATACTATAGGTTTTAAACCAATCATTAAAGCTTTTTTCAATTTTTTATTAACTATTACATCTGATTCATTGAAAATATTTCTTCTTTCACTATGTCCAAGAATAATATATTCAACTCCAATTTCCTTTAAAAACTGTGGTGATATTTCCCCGGTAAAGGCTCCCTTTTCTTCATAATACATATTCTGAGCTCCAAGCTTAACATTTGTATCTTTTATAATTTCATAAGCACTTATCAATCCCGTAAATGGAGGTGCGATTACCACCTCAACATTTATTACATTTTTAATCAGAGGAACGAAATCAATCAACATTTCTTTCGATTCTTTCGGTGTACCTCTATTCATCTTCCAATTTCCCCCAATTATTGGTTTTCTCAACTTCTTTAACCTCAAAATATTTTTAAATATTAAAAATACCAATTTTCGTTATTTATCAATTAAGATACAGAGACTATTAAACTCTCACGAAAAATTTAAAAAATATAATCAAAAAGAAAGAGCTAAGATAATTCAGATTTAGGAAGTTTTTCAGGTAGTTTAGTGGCTTCTAAGAGCTTTTTTACTTCATCCATATCAGGAGCCATTATCTCTGGCAAACCTAATTGTGTACGCCTTCTTTCTATAGCAGGTTGCATTGGAATTGCTTTTCCATGCTCTAACACTGTTGAAGCTTGACCTGTATAATGAACAGGTGCTTCACCTCTCTCTACACTCATATTTTTTAAAAGTGTAAAGATCTCTGTTAGCTCAACTTTTTGAGGACATACTTCATCACACGTGTCACATACAGTACATCCCCAAATATTAAAAGCATTCTCTGGTCCAAATATTTTCTCTTTAAGACCTAATAGGGCATCTAAAATTAACCGCCTCGGGTTGTATCTACCCTCAGTAACCTGCGCTACCGGACATGCTCCACTACAAGTTGCACATTGATAACAATATGCTAATGTATTACCAATCTCATTTCCAAGAATTTGGTTTCTGAAATCAAAATCTATAGTTGCCATATGAATTGATCTGTTTATCTTATTATTATCTAGTATAACTTATTGTCGATTTTAAAATTAATTCTTTTAAAATTTAGTTTTAAAATTAGTAAATTCACTTCATTTGCAGAAGTTTCAACTCTGATTGTTTCAAGTAATCTAATGATAAAATATCTATCAAAAATTGTTGCTTCAATGCTTATTTACACTTTCGTGTAATGTTATTCTTAACACATGAGATAAGGTATTATTTTAGTTAGAAGTTCCAGTATTATTGTTAAATAGATCGGTACCTGCATTACTTTATCGCGATTTTTGAACTTTATGCTCTTTTCAGCACACACATTTATAGTTAGAGTTTTTATTTATTAATTAACAATTTTGTATATTTTTTCTTAAAAATCTATTCAAAACACTGAGTAAAAGATTGCCAGGTATGATAAAAGAAGTAATAATACGTGTATCTGAAAAATTTATTATAGTTATTATTTCCATCTTTTTGTATGTACCAATAATAGTTGGTATTTTATCACCAATGTTAATATTCTTCCCACTTGATCTTTATATTTCTTGGTCATTAATCGGAGATAGGCTGTGGATGTGGGGTTATTATCTAATTCCTTCACACTCACTTACTCTGGTAATCTCGATTGAAGCGTTTCTATTTTGCTTTGGATTAGGATTACTTCTATCTGGGTTATTTACCTTGGTAAAAGAAAAAATAAAGGGAGTTGGGTTGGTTAAGACCGGAATATATAAATATTTTCGACACCCGCAGAATTTAGGCATTGTCCTAATGGTGCTCCCATTCGCAATATACGTTCCAGGATTCAGAGATATTGGAATTAGAATGGGCGAGATAGCATCTTGGCTATATTTTGCCTTCTTTATGTGCCTCTATTCTTTTTATGAGGAATGGCGTTTATCAAGAAAATATGAAAATGAATACCTAGAATATTATGGAAAAACAGGACACTTCATTCCTAAAATAAAAGATAAAAAAACTGAAACTCCACCAAGAATAAATTTCCTAAAGAAAATTCTAATAACAGTTTTAGTATACGTGTCCTTTTATTTTCTACTCGACTTGATAATACGATTATTCTTTGATTTAATAATCTATTACAAATAAAACATAGGTTTGATTTTTTCTGGTGTAATTTCATACAAATAACCGATAATATTTGTAAAGGAGTAAGCCGAAATGCTGCTGTTGAATATATAAAGGAAATGAGTTTATGGGAAATTCAACAATAGTACTGGGTAACAATGTTAAGTTTCTAAATATCAGTCTCATCAGTATTAAATTCATTTAATTTAAATATTATAATTGTATAAAGAATATCTTGAAGGGTAAAACTATATCGAGTATTATTAAGTAAGTATGTTAAAAAAAAAAAATTTGTATGCCATCCCAGAAATTAAGTTTATTAAGCTTAGTAAGGTATACCAAGAACGAACTTCTACTTGAATCGTTCCTACAGGCAAAAGGTGAACATCGATATAGGATTTTAGAAAGATATAAAAAGAAAGGGCGTTCACTCAAACTTAAAGTAATAATTACTAAAATCATATATGCGGTTATATTTGGCATTCTTCCTATAATGCCATTATTAACTTATTTTCAAATTATCGAAAACCTTATAGAAAGTCCTGTTTCAATTGAAAGTATAATATTTTTTGGAAGTATTCTCTTTACATTGTATTTTAGTCTACAATTTTTTAATTTCTTTCTAATGGGGCTATTAGAATCTGGTATGATAATGTCTGGTATTATCTTTCGTTGGCTTGAAACTTTGCCAATTTCAAGAGATAAATTACACAAATTAGCTTATTTAACTATATTCCGAAGTTTTGATATCCCGATGATTGTAATTGTATTAGGGTTTCCAATTGCAATACTCGTTGGAACTCAGAACATCCTAATTTTTTTTGTAGCTTTAGGTATTTCACTCTTAAATATTATTTTTTCCTTTAATCTTCTTATTATTTTTGGAGAAAGACTCAATTGTGTCTTAGATTTTAACAAAGGTAGTTCGAAACGATCACTTTTAATTAGGTTGTTTCATATCCTGAGTTATTTAATAGTAATTCTTGGAAGCATATATATAATCCAGTGGGTTTTTAGCTCACTTGATGAGATTTTTCGATTAATTATAGAACTCGAATACCCTTCAATGGTAAATCTTATTCTTAGCATGATACCATATCCCTTCAATCCAAGTTATTTATTCTCAAGAATTATTACATTTAATCAAGGTTCTTTAGAATCCTGGGTCAGTATCTTTATTGGTTTAGGGCTATTTATAATTCTAACCTGGTGGAGTCATCTAAAAGCATCAAAAACACTTAAAAAAATCACATATACGAAATATCGAAATACTAATAAAGATGGTCGTTCAGAATTAGTAGGAAATGAAATTCACATTAGGATTAAAACTCACTCTCCAATTGAAGCATATTTACGTAAAGATTTATCCGCAGCTTCACACGATCTTAAAACACTTCTATCTATGATAATGCCTATAATCCTCTCATGTATTTTTTCCTTTTCCTTTAATATTGGTAATATGGGAGTTGCGATTTTATTAGAAAGAGATCTATTTTATAATTGGGTGGGTATATTGTTTTTTAGTCCAGTAATATCCAGTATGCTAGTATATGGGGTATTAAATATAGAGATATCCGGTAAATCTGTTATGGCATCGCTACCGATCAATCCTCGAGAACAAGCAATTGCAAAATTTGAATTATTAATAATTCTTCAAACACTTGCAGTATTTACTCCTCTCTTGATATATATAAATACAGACAAATTTCTTCTTTTACTCTTCACAGTATTATTAACTCTACCTACAGTATGGGTATATATAGTTTTAACTTTTGAATTAAGAGTTCTCTATTTTGGTAAATTTAAAAACCATTATGTAGTTGATGAAGTTAATCCAGAAAGTAGGAGTTTTAAATGGATTTTAATCTTGTGTATTCAAGATATTATCTCTTTCTGGCAAATCTCAGTCTTAATTACATTTTATTTAAATCAGCAATTTCTTAATTCATTAATTTTCTCCTTTTTTGCAGTAGATTTAATAGGATTCCTAAGCGTTGTTGTTTTATTTGAAAAAATTTTCCCAGATCTTCCAGCATTCAAAACAATTCCCATATTTCAATACGATTTCCAAAATTTGCCCAAATATACATTAGATGCAAAACTTACCACGCTTCCTTCAGCTGAGAAAGCACAAATAATTAAAGAAATGAATAAAAATCCCGATGTATATTCTGATAAGATAAAAGAGAAAATTGACCTAGGAAATAAATTAATGAAACAAGAAAAATTCGATGAATCAATACATGAATTTCAAATTGCTTTAACTCTTATTAAAGAGAAATTTAACATTTTACCCGATACAATAAGAAATAGGTTTAATGAGGGAAACGAAATTAGAGAAATTTATAGTTTAATTAATCAATTGGAAATTAATAAAATTAAAAACAAGGAGCAATAACCAAATTTTCGTCAATCTTCTTCACTTACTAACTTTTTTAAACGAACTAATCTAACTATTTAGAACATCTTAAGAAACAATAACTAGATTTTTTAATTGTGGTTATTTGGAAATACTTTGTCTTAGGGTAAGTGACTATTCTGGAACCTGCTACTGATAATAAAAAAGAAAAGAAAAAAAGAAAAAATTTCAGATTTATTAAGGATGGTTTACCTTTCGAAGGTTCCCCATCCCATCTCACTGTGATTTATGCATTTTTTGATTTCTTATGATATACTAAAATGATTTCATCATTAAAATCCATTTATAAATTCTAAATAAAACCAATAAAAGCAATTAAATATTTATTCCCACAATTATATAACAAAAACAAAAATAATTGTAAAACACACAAAATTGAATTATCATGACAAAAATAGAAGAACTCCAAGAATTTGGACTTGAAATCACCGATGACCTAAAAGAAGGCAAGGTTATCCTCGATGTATACACTGAAATTTGAGTGAATATATCACTCAAACAGGATTGGTGTGGACCTTGCAAATTTGTTAGCCCTGTTCTAGAGAAACTGAAGAATGAAGGATTAATTAAGTTATTGAAAGAGGACTTAGATAAAAATCGACCACTCGGCGAAAGATTTGGAATTACTGCCATACCAACATTGCTTTTTTTCAAAAATGGTGAACTCTTAAACCACCCGATAGAAGTTCAGGGCCAAATGCTAGTAAGAAATGGTGTGATGGTGGGGGCTGCCGGGGAGCCTATTTTAAGACAAATTATTGACCAGATGTAGAATTTGGAAGGAATACATTACTTTTTTATTTCATTTTTTTATTTAAGTAAAAGGAATCTCATTTTAGCAAATTGATCATCCCTTTCTTAGTAAGGTCGTAACTTTTCTATAATCTGCATCATTTTCAGTAATAACCGTTTTCAGGGCTTGAAATTTGTAGTGAAGCTTTGAGTTGTCTTCAGATTTTATCAATTTCTCAATTGAGTTAAGTTTGGAATTCAATTTTTTTCTAATTTTCCTTAATCTATAAGTTTCATATAGAAGATCTAATTGATTATAATCTTCAATTCTCTGAATTGGCTCTTTAAATTTAATTTCTGTCATTTTTTTGGTTAGAAATATTTCAGTGATAAAGAATAAATTCTTGTATATTTAAACAAAAAAAAAGAGAATTTTTTATATATAAAAAAATAATTAAAAAAGGTTTGAAGTTTAAGATTTTTGTTGAAACGCAAGAAAATGAAGTTTATAAAATACGGATGAGAAGGAGTAAGCAACCAACGAAAATTCAAAAAGAAATAGTAAGTAAGATAAGCTCATATAAAACTGATAAGAAGTTTAATTCTGTTGAGATTCAATTGGAACTCCATGAAAAATTATTAGATATTTATTTAATGCACTCTGACAGGCAAACTAAAACACTTTTAGATTTTAAGTCTATTGCTAAATAAGAATATAATTCTTCTTAGTATAACATTGTTAGTATAAATCATACGAATAATCTGTTAAAACGGTTACAAATTTTTTATTTAATGCTATTTTTTCAATATTAAATTAAACATAGGATTGCATAATAGAAAGATGAATTATACAAGGGCAGATTTAACGCAAACGGATGCAACCATGAACCAGATGAGAAATGCTGTGTATGAGTTAGCTCGATTCATGGAGAAAAATGGGATAGCAGATTTAAAGAATAAATTAAGGAAGATGGGAAGAAATATTGCCAGAACCTACGTTCGATACTGGAAACCAACAAATCAAGTTATTGACTCCAATTTAAAAGACGTAATTACAACTATTTATCAAAAAATTCTCAACAGTTCTGTTTCTATTGAAGTTGTTGATAATGAAAATTTGGTTAAAGTTCAAGATTATAAATGTGCTTTATGCAAATATCAGTACGATGATATAGAAATAGCAGGGTGTGAGATTATCTTAGGAATGGTGTCTGAAATCATAAACCTTATCAATGGTGAAGTTAAAAATACCTCTTCTGTATTTATAGAACCATTAGAAGTAGCAGAATCTCGAGCATATGGGAATAAAGTCTGTATTCAAGTATACAAATACAAAATTGGTGAGGGGAGTTAGAAATGGGTGCTTTTCAATGGTTAATGAAAAAAATTACGAAGGTTTTTGGGCATTCTACTAACGCTCTTTTTTACACACTGCTTTATAGGGAAATTCTTAAGGAAATAAACGTGATTACTAATAAAGAGGAAGATAGTCTTGCAATCCTTAAAGAAATTGGCAAGAGAGCTGCATACGAATCATGTGAACGCCATTCAAGCATCTTTAAATTTATGCCAGGATCTCCTAAAAAGATCTTAGAATATTTTGAGATTCTATGGGTCGTTGTATTTGGAAGAGAGTTAGACGATTATTCTTATGAAGAAATTTCTAAAGAGGATTCAAAGTATAATGATTATATTTTAAGTATTAGCAAGTGTCCTATATGTGCAGGTTATGGTCAAGATACTGAAGATACTTTTGATTTTAGTAAAACAAAAAATGAGAAAACAGAAGGTTTAGCGTGTGGATTATGTGGGATGCTGGAAAGTGTTGCTAATTTTATACTAAAAATAAAGAGAAATGATTATAGAATTCAAATAATTGAACAAGACTGTATAGCAAAGGGTGGAGATTCACTACAATTTGTCTGTAAAATATATGACTATAATCAATGGAAAGAACTTATGGATTCAAAGGATCCCCAGAAAGTTACAATAGACGCTTATTTTGGAGAACGGTTGGAAGAAGAAATTGTGCAAGAAACCAAACTTGATATTATTGATAAACTCCAAGATGTTATATCAATTGATAAACTAGAAGAATACCTTGATGAGCCACTTGAAACCATCAAGGAACGTGTTTCTGATATTATTAGAGATAAATTGAACATGGAACCTGACCATTTTTTTGACTATTTTAGAAATTATGAGGATGATATGATTAGAATAATTGGATATCTAGGAATTCATCTTCTAAACGAGTATGGTGGAATATTAGAAAAATCTCTCAAAAATGAATGGCTTGCTAAAGTTTTTGGATATTTATTTAAGCAAGTTAAAGAAATGGTTTTATTATTCATTCCGTTAGATGTGATCCGAGATTACAATGAATTACTCGTAAATTTTCTAGAAGGGATGGCGCCAGAAGAAATGATTGATAATATTAAACAGATTACAGGAAGGGATACAATAAATTTGATTTTTGAGGGAGCCCAAATGGCTCTTGAAAATTTAGGAATTGCGTTCACTGAATTAAAAGAAAATGTGTGGGAAGAATTAAAGAAAGAAAGAGAAGATGGATTAGTTTCATCTGATTCAACCACAGTTGATAAAACTCGCGAAAGAGTCCCACATATTATCAATATACTTCAAGAAATTTTAATGATAATTACTGATATTCTCACTTTACCAATTCGTGTTTTAATTTCTGAAAGCCATTACGGGTTAAAAGCTGCAATAAATTCAGTTATATCTGAAGAAGAAGGATTATATGGTTCAATAAGGGAACGGTTTGATAACATCTTTGATCAGATCGAAGAGATTAGAAAGTAATTAATGATTTTTTTTATTACTCTTCTCCTTTTCTTTCAAGTATACCTCATAGAACCAATTAACGATATATTGATAAAAAAATCGTTCTCGCAAAACATCATAGTGTGATTTTCCCTTTAAACTTGTCAGTTTTGCTATATCTTCAGATTTGATTTTCCCTTTTTCTACTAATTCCATTCGAGTTATAAATTGATCTTTTAGTTTGATTTTTCTTAAAATTTGGGTAACAGCTTTAGAAATTTTTTCTATAATTTCTTCTAATTCAATAGTTTTTATTTGTTGGAAACCATCAATCTGGTATAACTCGTATCTAATTTTCTTTAAAATTGAATTCTTATCATAGAAATTAACTATTTCCTTATTACTAAGAAAATCAGATAAAAATTCAATTATTCTCTTTCTAAGGTCAAGCTTTATATCTAAATTTGATAACTCCTTCTCTAATTTATTCAAGAATTTATTTCTTAAAAATTGTTTAAATTTAATTATGATCGCTTCAGATTCTTTCTGATCTGAGCATATTTCAATGATTTCTCCTTTAGGAGTAGAATAAGTAAAACCCAAACCTTGCGGTCCTAAACCTCCAAGAAGAACCATAGAAATACTATAAAAATTATAGTTATCATTGGCCGTTATATTATCTATATTTTTAAAAATATTCTCTGGTGCAACAAAGTGTTTTTTTACTTCTTGATACTCATGATTCTCTTCAGCATCATAATAAATCGTTTTATAAATTACATTAAATTCAATAAATTTCTTTTTTTTATAATTAGCATTTTTTTGTAAACTAATCTCTTGGTTTTTTAACGAGTGGTAATACTGCTTAAATGTCTCAATGAATTGCTTTTGAGAGCTTAAATATCTCACACTTAATCCATATATTGTATATTGGTTAAAAAAATGGTTCTTAATATAGTATAATAATGCTTCTCTATCAGGGAAGTATTCATTTGGTCTACTCATAAAATAGTTGTAGAGAACTCGAGGTAATCCTAAGTATACATAAGAAATGAAAGAATCTGATATACTACCAAATAAATCAACTAAGTTTCCAATAAATAAATTATCATTTTTGATTTTACCAATTAATTTTCTTTCATCTTCATTTAATTCTTTTTCAAATAAATTAAACTCATTACAAAATCTTAGAATATCGATTTGATCCCCAAGTGCTGAAGTTTGGTATTCTGTTGAAACTCTTTCATAACAATCTAAGATTAATTTTGAAATTAACTCGATTCGATTAGGGATGTTTTTTACCTCAATAAATATATTAAAATCAACTGAAGCGTTGAATAACTTTCTGAAACTATCAAAATATCCTTTTCTCAGACAATTTGCTAACCCTTTATAATAATTTCTTTCAAGAGATTCTTTATCTTTCGAAACTGAAATCTTGATTTTAAGGTTATTAAATATTTGATCTGAATTGGTCATATAATTACAGGGGGATGGAAGTTATTAGAAATTATAATTTCTTATACTAATTTAAATCTGCTTAAAAACCTTTAATCTAATAATTCAGCTATTTTGTTTGAAACACTTTGAATATTTAAGAAGACCATTCCAAGTGAAGCCTCGCTTTTAGCTAAGGTACATAAAATGGCGTTTTCGCCAGCCTTTGAGAGTATTATAATACCATCAACACCCTCTATGAGAATACGCTTCAAATCTCCTCGTGCCAACTCCTCAACGGCACGTTCGGATACACTTAAAATCGCAGCACTCATTGCACTTACTATCCCATCATTCACATCCCTTGCAAGCGCACTACATATCGGAAGGCCTTGAACACTCACTATTGCTGAACCTTGAATATTAGGATTAACGGCTTCCATTTCTCGTAAAAGTTCGGTAAGTTCAGCGATGTTTTCACTCAAAGAATAATCAACTTGAATAAATAAGTGCTTAATATTCTAATAAGAAAATTATATTATAAAATTATTTTTATTTTTGATCTAATTTTAATTTTCACTTTAATATTAAAGTTAATTCATATTTAAAAAATATTTTTATCGAAGTCATATTAGTAAATTTAATGACTGAGAATCAAAAAACAAATAATGAAACCCAAAAAACTCAAGAAGAAAAAGGAAATGAAGAGTTAGAAAAGGAAGAAGAGGAAAAATTAAAAATCGAGTCATTAAGAAAAGCGGGAAAAATAGCTCAAGATGTGAAAAATTATATAAAGCCGAAAATCAAAGCGGGTGCTAAAGTATTAGATATCGTTTCCACAACTGAAGCTAAAATTGAAGAGTTAAACGGATTATGCGCATTTCCAGTAAATCTATGTATAAATAATATCGCAGCCCACTATACATCTCCCCTAAAAGATGATGGTCTATTAATTAAAGAGGGAGATCTAGTTAAAATTGATTTGGGTGTACATATTAAAGGGTATATTGTTGATACTGCCTTTTCTGTTAATCTCAGTGAAAATAATGCACTTGAAAATATAACCCAAGCCACTGAGGTAGCATTAGATGCCGCAAAAATGATTGTAAAACCGAAAGTAAATACAAAAGATATAGGAAAAAAGATTGAAGGCATTGTGAAGGGATTCAACTATAACCCCATAAAAGAACTAGGTGGTCATCAAATTGAGAGATGGACGGTTCATGGGAAAAAACAATTACCAGAGTTAGGCTCTCAAGGAGGAGATATAATGGAGGAGGGGGAAATATTTTCCATAGAAATATTTGCAAGCACAGGTGTAGGTTCAGTCCATAATACCCAATATTCACATATCTATGAGCTAAATCCATATTCAGGAAGAGTTCCTTTACGTAGAAAGACTTCGAAGCAGCTACTAGGTTTCATTAATAAAAATTATAAAACTTTACCATTTGCGGAAAGATGGTTAGCAAAAGAGTTTAGAATGGGAATTGCATTTGGTTTACAAGAATTAGTACAACAAGGGAAATTACAAGCTCACTTTGTATTGTCAGAGAAGAAAGGGATTTTTGTGGCCCAAATAGAAGAAACAGTTTTAGTTACCGAAGATGGGTATGAACTACTAACTTAAACAAAGTAGAATTGATAACTATCTTTAACTTTGTGATAATGATGAAAAAATTGAATATATGCCTTGTTTCTTTAACTATCGCTCCAGATAGTCAAGATGGGGCAGGAAAAGCGTTCAGAGGTTTGTTTGATTATCTTAGAAAGCAAGGTCATAAAGTTAAACTGGTCACAGGAAAATGGAATATAGATCTCAATGATCCTGATATTATTCAGTTTGATTTAATACGAAAACGCTTTCTCTGGGCACCACATTTTTTAATAAAGGCAGTTAAATATATAAATAGTCATGATTTTGATATCATTCACGGAAATGCCCCTAAAGGCACTTTACCTGTAATTTTATCTAAGAAAAAAAAGTTTATAACTACTATTCATGACTTAGGCCCATTTGAAACCACTTTTACAACAATACCAATTGAAAGAAATTTACTCAAGTTGGCTGTAAATAGAGCATCAATTATAACAACTGTATCTAATTTCATTAAAAGAGAAATAAAGTATTACATTCCAAAAACAAATAAGGATAAAATTTATATACATTACAATGGTATTGATGAAAAATTTAAGCCTTATCCCAATGAAGCAAAGAAATTAAAGGAGAAATTAAAAATTGATGGTCCAATACTATTGTTTATTGGAAGAGTTGCTTTTTATAAAGGAGTGGATGATATCATTACAGCATACCAAATTGCAAAAAAATCTATACCCGATCTTAACTTTGTTATAGGAGGTACACCTGATTTCCAGATGGAAAAAAAATATCAGGAATGGAAAACCAAATATAGAGATATTCATTTTGTTGGTTTTGTAGAAGAAGGAGAGTTACCATATTACTATTCTATGGGTGACGTTTTTGTTACATATTCATTTGCTTCTGAAGGATTTGGATTAACACCTATTGAAGCAATTGCTTGTGGGACTCCTGTTATTTGTTCTTCAATGATTGCTTACAAAGAAATTTTGCAGGATAATGCGATATTTGTCCCCCCAAAAAGTCCCTCTCTATTAGCCCAAGAAATTATCAATTTATTGAAAGACAAGTCAAAAAAAATTGATTTAATGGACAATGCTCAAAAGTTTATAAAGAGATATTCATGGAATTCTGTGGGGGAAAAACTTGAAAAAATTTATAATAAATTCTTAAATTTATGAAAACTTCTTTTATTTAACTTACTACTTCTTACTTAACAGTTTATTTTTCACAAAGTTAAAACAAATTTCTATAGGATTTTCAAACTTACTTATTTTCTCTCTGAATATTTCAACTTGAAATCTTCCTGAAGAAGGGCCGTTATTGAGTATTCTGATTGCACTTTCAATTATTTTATGATTTTCTCTAATATGTTCTAACGGAAATCCATTCTTTATCAAGAAATTCTCTTGAGGTGCTGAATCACCCGGGAAGAATTCTATACTAGGAACATTTAACAAGCTTGATTCCCTTACTATGGTTCCACCACCACTAATTATTAAAGCACCATAAAAACATAGATCAACAATATCTGGTAAATATTGGGTTACTAAGATATTTTTCTCCTCCTTAAATTCTTTTAACTTTTTTAAGAGGAACTGTTTTTGTTTATCCGAACGGACTAAGAGGAGATATTTATAATTTGGAAACTCTCTAATAATGTCTGGAAGGAATTCGCTTATCATAGTTTCATCGGGTTTGAGTTTGTTAATAAAATAACTAGCATGAACTGGTTCGGTTCTAATTAGGAGGTATTTACCCTTATCTAAGTCAAATTTATCAAGAATTTTAGGATTAGGAACATATTCTGAGAGCCAAGCAATTTCATCTAATCCATTATATCGAATAATTTTTTCAGGATCAGCGTACAGACGAGTATACCACTCTAAGGGAATGCATTCCGGGGTAATAATATTATCTATAAATGGGTGAAGCAATTTACACACAGGTTCATTGCGTGGTTCATCATTAATACCAATTGAAGGAATTTGTAGACCATAAGCGATTCTAGTACCTTCTATGGATAAAAATGTTACAAAATATTCTGGTGAAAATTCTTTTACTAGAGGAAAAAGATCTTTTAAGCGATCTATATAAGTATCTAATTTATTAACTAGTTTTTCTCCACCATGTTTGCCAATCTTCTTATAACTAACATTATTATCATCTAAAATCTGACAGGTCGCATCATAATCTCTTGCAGTTATCAATAGATTCGATTCTTCATTTTCAAATCTTTTTATTAGTGATTGAAACATTATAGCAGTTTTCGATTGTTCAATATCAATCCAAATTTTCTTGTTACATAAACTCATAATTTTTTCCAAAAACTAAAACTTATTCTTGTGTTTTTACCTAAAAATTCAGTTATTTTTTTAAAAATTTTAGCGGTTTATAGAATTTTCTATAATTAAGAGATATTATTTTCTTTTGGCTTCAAATTTAATTTCCCACAAATACAAGGATTAGATTCGCATTTTGCACACATATTAGGATATTTATCATATAAGGAATGTTCAAGGTCAATTTCTAATAAATTAGCTAAAGATGTTGTCCATGCAATAATATCCGCTATTTCTTCAGATGCATTATCTGAATCAATTTCCTGATTCTTTAAAATATGCGCTAATTCACCTATTTCCTCTATTAACCACGTAAATGTTTTATGAATTCCCCTTTTTTGATCTTGTTCAAAATATAGGTTTTTTATTAGTTTCTGAAATTCAGATATTTTCATTTAAAATAAATAAGAAGGTAAATTAATAATAAATTAGAATTAACGGTTACCCCCCACCTGGTGTAAAAAGCCAGTTGAAAACTCCTACATGTGCTAATATTACTAACATTATTAATGCTACTGATAAAATTATCGTACTGATAGGTCCAACTTTAATACCAATTGAACTATCTTCAAAAAATCTCATTAAACCAGCGCCTCCCATAGGCATAGGGGCACTTCCACTTCTTCTTTTTTTACGTCTAGATTGAGAGCTACGAGTTGACATTATTAATAAAACCTGGGGCAGTATGTTTTATATTATGCATTAATACATGAAAAAATATAAAATTTTATCTCAATATTTAAAAATTAAGTTTTAATAAATTTTTATATGTTATTTTAATTATTCCTAGATAATTTGTAAAAGATAAGTTAGAATAATGTCAAAGAGAAAAAGCCTTATTATTATTTTTATTGGATTTCTAATATTCAATATTACTATTTCCTTTATCACTACTCCTAATGACTTAAGCTATAATAACCAACAGACTATAGACAAACCAAAAACTGCTGCAGATTTGGTAGGTGCCGAAAATATTATAATTACAGAAACTTCTAGACAGGCTCACATGGAGATTTATGGTTTGATCTCTATATCTGATGAGTTAACTATAAAAAACTTAAATGATAACCCAGTAAGTTCAATCTTAATCGGAATCCCATTAAGTGATATAGATTATTTAGTCTTTTTTGAAAGTGAAGGACCTTATGAAACCACATTATTTACTGAGCGTTTATTTATGATAATTGATGAATTTGAAATGTTAGCTATCTATTTTAATTCTCCCATATTACCACATCAATCAATTACTATTACATTTGAACATATTTACAAGGATCTAATTAAATATAACTGGTATGAAGGTGCCCAGATTGTTTTTTATAAGAGTTTTACTTTTCCTATATTACCTTATCGAATGGAAGGCAAAATCGAAAGTGTTTATTACACACCCCAATCAGCTGATGAGGTCGATGGAGGATGGGGATTCCATAACCCGGGAATTTTTGCTGTACAATATTTATTTGATGAAATAAAAGCTGAAATTGGAGCTAATTATATCACACCATTCTTAGATAATTTAAATGATAAAAAAAATATGGAAGTCGGATACAATCTTAAGGAAGGCTCAAAAATTGAGATAGAGGAAATAACTAGAGATATATTAATTTCACCATGGGGTACCATAAGAGTAAAAGAGAACATTATGATAACAAATTTAGGATTTAAAGAGTTTCGAGATGTTTCATTTAATATCCCTCAACAAGCAATAGGAGTTTATGTATCTGATGTTTTTGGGGAAATATTAGGTACAACAATTCAACCACTTGCAGACTCAGAATATAAAAAACTTAATATTAACTTATTAACAAATCGCGTACTTTTGCTACCCAATTCTTCGTTTCTGTTTAATATTGAATATCATCTACCTTTTGAGAATTATTTCTCAATGAATTGGTTTCAAGAATCAATTGAAATCGATATATTTACCACTATTTATGAATATTTGGGAAGACAACAAACTATTAAAATAAATATTGAAGGTTGTTACAGCATTGATCATATTACCGATCCTCCTGTATCTATTAAAAAATCTCAAGGAGCTACAACATTGGTTTATACATCTGAAGATGTTACTTTTGATTTAAGAAAAGTGATCCAATTCACCTTTACTATTGATCTATTCGATTTGTTTTTAAGACCTACTCTTATTATACTAATAATCGCATTAATAGGTTCAATTTATGTGCTATCTATAAAAACTAGAAAGAAAGAATTTGATACCGAGATATTAAAAAAGGAATTCATCCCTGTGAATGAAATAAGAGAATTCTGCGCTTTATTTGAAGAAAAAAATGCTTTAACTTTAGAGATTAGGCTAACAGAAGAAGATACTAAACGAAAAAAAATTGCTAAAAAGAATTTTAAAAATATATTTAATAAAAATACATCAAAAATAGAAAATATCCAACAAGAAATTATCCCATTCAAAAAAGTTTTAACACAAACTGGTGAGATTTTCGAAAGTATCATTAATAAGTTAGATATCCTAGAGGCTGAGCGAATTAGTATTAAAGATAGCTTGAATCTTTTAGAATCTCGATATAAGAGAGGAAGATTACCCTCCAGAGCTGCATTTTTAAAATTATCGAATGATTTCAAGAAGAGAAGGAAAAAAATAGATAGATCTATTGACAAATTAATTCAACAATTAAGGAGTTATCTTTTATAAAGCATTCTCTGTTGTGTGTTTGAGATTATGAAACCATGGTTATTTGATATATTAGCATGTCCTATTGATAAGTCCTTCCCCTTAGAATTATATATTTTTTCCTATGATACTAAATCAGAAGATTTTCAAAAACTTATTGAAATATACAAGAAAAGAGATTTAGAAATTATTAAAGCAGAAAAAATCATCAAAATTTCAAGAGAAGAGGACACAGTCTTTTTAAACGATAATATTGTTATGGAAAAAACTCAGCTTAAAACCTATCTTAACATAATCATATCCAGTATAAATGAATTAAACAATATATCCGATAAGACATCGAATAACTTGAGTAATAAATGTTTTGATTTAATTAAATCAGAGGTTAAATCTAACATTAGAGATTTCTTAGAAAATATCAATAATGATAAGATTGAAGAAATTTTTCCAGAATTGTTTTTCTTGAATAAAATTAAATTAGAAACAGAAATCTCTTCAGGACTTCTATTTTGTAAAACATGTTTTCGATGGTATCCAATAATTGACTCTATACCACAAATGCTTCCCGATGAATATAGAGATGAAAAAAACGAAATTAACTTTCTTCAAACCAACAAAAATTTAATGGATGAAAAATTTTTTAAACAAGAATTAAAGCCATACAATCTTTAATAATTAATAAATCAAGAATTAAGCCCGGTAGTGTAGGATAATACAAAAAATTGTATTATACAGAATGGACAAGCATTTAGGGCTTTGAACCCTGAGACCACGGTTCGAAAATTTACGAATTCGTTCGTCAATCGAAAATCCGTGCCGGGCTATTTTTTTTACAACATTAGCAAGAATTTTAATATTCTAAAAACCAACAACTTTAATTTTTAAACTTAAAGCGTTAGCTATTTTCAACATAGTGTATAATAAAAGATCGAATCTTCTTCTTTTTTTTTTAAGTTGAGAATAAAAATAAAAAATTATAATACATCAAATATTTTTTTTTTCATTCGTAAACTTTGATTATTGATAATTTTATTGTATAAAAATATTCCATTCAAATATGATTCCTTTATCAGATTTAAACTGGGGTTTCTTTGAAATTTTTGGTTTAGTTGTTATTTTTATAATAGGTTTTTTAGTTACCTATCTCATCTTACCTTATATTGTAAAATTTATGAAGACAAGAAAATATGTGGGGTATGACATTCATAAAAACTCACGGCCCGAAGTTGCGGAATCTGGCGGGCTTAGTATTGTAATTGGATTTGGGGTTACATCAATACTTTTGATGATTTTCTTTCCTGTTTTCCTAAATGAAATCCTTATTTTCCTATTTACAGTTTTGTTAGCTGGTATCATTGGTTATATTGATGATAGAAAAAAACTTAGATCACGAAATAAAATCTTACTCTCAATCTTTTCTGGAACCGTGATTTTTCTTGCAAACTTATTTGGATTTGTCAATATTGCTTCACCTACGATTCCTATTCTTGACCAGACTAGATTAACTATTATTTATCCATTCCTAATTCCTATTCTCATTGCAATTTTTACAAATACAGTAAATATGTTAGAGGGATATAATGGTGAGGGTTCTGGTACATGTTTAATTGCGATAATTTTTCTCTTTATATGCGCTCTTATCTGGAATTCTACTCAAGGAGTTATTTTTACAATTCCAGTTATAGCAATTTTAATCCCTTTTTATATTTACAATAGATATCCTGCTAAAGTTTTTCCAGGAGATATCGGAACTTTAAGTATGGGTGCTATTATTGCGTGTATCATGTTATTTGGTTCACTTGAAGTTGCGACGTTTTGCGCCATATTAATTCATGTAATTAATAGTTTTTATGTAATTTATTCTGTCCGAGGCTTTCTTGAAAGTGATACTATTAGAGAAAAGAAGGATGATATTATACTACTTGAAGATGATCGAATTAAAGCATCCGATCAGAAAGAGGCAGCGTTAACTTTACCAAGGTTAATTTTAGCAAAAGGGCCTTTAAGAGAACCAGAATTAGTTAAAAATTTTTATATAATTTCTATAATATGTGGAATTTTAGCTATACTCTCAGTTGTTTTTACACAATTTACTATGGGTACTATAGATATTACCATATTAATTATTACTATTATCATCATTACTGCTCCAATCTCGTATCTTTTATACAAATTCAATAGAATAAGAGGAGTAATTGCATTAATGATTATACTCCTAATTATGGGAGTAATTTTTCTTATTATAGTAGAATATGTTATTTTTCCATTGCCTCTTCCTATTATTACCTTAGGAACCATTGAAATTCCTACTAATCTAATTTTTATTTTGCTTATTTGTATTGCAGGTTTTATTGTGTGGTATTATATAACTATCAAATATTTTTGGAAGCAAATTTATAAAATGAAAATCAAGAAATCTGAATAAAATTAAAGGTCAATATTGTGCAATTGTCATCAAGATATTTACTCCTTTTTAGTTTTTTGTTTGGTTCCATATCCATTTTTTATATTATCGTCATTCTCATACTTCAAATTACATGGGTTCAACTAATCCAAGATTGGACTTTTATTTTAACTATTATTTCCTACTTATTCGCAATTGAAGAATTTCATAAATGGGTGAAAAATGGAAAAAGAAGTGAAATGAGTGATATTGTAGCCATTTTCTTCTTTTTCTTCCTCATTTTCTTCTTTTCAAAGGATATTTTGACTTCTTTAATGGGAGCTTTTTCAATTTATTTGTGGATAGGTATTTTTGAACTAAAAGAATATCCTGTGTTAAATAAGATCCTCATAATTTCATTAGTAACCTACAACATTATATTTATTACAGGGATTATCTCTTTCAATTTAGATGACCCTATTTATGTTAATACAAGTTTTGCGTTTTCTTTCTGGATTATTCTTATATTAGGTTTTATATTGTTTGGACGTAAATACCTGATCGTATGGAGATTTTTAAGCCCGGAATATTTAACTCTCTTTATATATATTATCGCTTGGCTCGCTATAGTGTTAATTAATCAATATACTCCATTTAACCTTATTACAACGAGTCCTTTTAGCTCTAACAATTTCAAATTTATAGATTTATTTCTAAATATTTATTTTGCCCTAATTTTTGTGAATTGGTTAATATACTTTATTTCAGGACCGATATTAGACAAATTGCTAGGGATTGAAAAAGCAGAGAACTCTACCCTCATAAAAATAGTAAATGAAGTAAAAAGTAAAATAGGTATTAAGAGTAAAGTTAAAATTGGTTTTGGAAAATACCCTATTTTAAATGCAATGGCATATGGGTCTTTTTTTGATAAAAGAATAGCAATAATTGCAGAAGACCTCAATGAGATTCCAGAAGATGAACTAAAAGGAATTGTTGCTCATGAATTAGCTCACACAAAAGGAAAACATACCCTTATATTGACAATCATTACATCTGGCGATCTTTTAGTTAGAATGCTACTTGGAATTCCCGCAACTTACTATGATTACACATTTGGGAATCCTCCTATTCCATTGTTTTTATTCATTCTCCTAAATCTGTGTATATATGTGATTCTCTTCATATTTGTAAGGATCTTAGAAGGTAGAGCAGATTTAAAAACGAAAATATCAGGATACGGAAATGAGCTTGTTAAAGCTTTATATAATTTAGAAAGCTATTATGCTTCTGGGAGAGAAATTGGGTTAAACACGATGCTATTATGTGATGAAAAAATATCAAAAAATAATCAGCTTCTAGATTACCTAAACACTGCTTCCTACTTGAATCATTCGATGATTAAACCTTCCAAAGCTTCTCTTCTAGGAACTTTCTTAAATTCTCATCCACCAAGCTACTTTAGAATAGCAGCAATTTTAAGTAATGAATTAAAGCCAACAAAAGAAGCAATTTTACCTTTCATCTGTTTAAAAAAATCAAAACAAAGGAAGTATGCTAAAATTTTTGAGGATTCTCGACAAGCATTTAAAATTATAGCTAATGAAAAATTTAAGGAACTATTTCAAATTGAAGATGTTTCACTTCTTTTAAATGATCTAAAAAGAAAAGAAACCTATAAATATGATATCAATAAGGATTTTCTTTTTACAAACAATATCACTAATAAAAGGATTTTTGGGCATATTAATGAAATTGAATTTCTTGATGATGTTTCTGACAGTGATCAATTTAATGTTACCAATTTAAAAACCCATGAATTAGAATCTCTAAAATCTTCTCTCTATTCTCGGACCCAAATTGATTTGAATGAAAAATATTATCTACAAAAAAATTCTCCTTTAATTTTAAAAGATATTGCATTTGATGATAAAATGGAGAACGGAAATTATGTTTTTTTTGACCAAAATAACCACCAAATTGATAAATCAATTCTAAAAACAAAATTACCTTATTCAGAAGCTTTCCTAGCAAATTTGGAAAAAAAAGTAATTTTTTTTAAGTATAAAGGTAAACTAGATGTTCAGGAATGTGTTGAAGTATCAAAAGCTACCAATTTAGAAGAATATGAACTAATTCTTTCTAATTTTAATAACATTAATAAACGAGAAAAAGAACTCCGAAAATATACTCTTAAAGAGTTAATTATTCGACCAAGAAGAATATTCTTACCAATAAGTAAAAATATTAGTTTTAGAAATTCTGAAGCGAGTGTTATAAACTGGCTAAAAAAAAATCAACTTTTAATATACTTGTATTTAAAAAAACCAGTAAATAATTTGGAAATTGGTTATATTCAAAGGCTAACAATGGATCTTAATGATCTCAAGAAGAAATCTAAAACCGATGAAAATAAAAACGAAAATTCTATTGTGCTAAAAAACATATTTAGGGAAGAAGTTGAAATACCTTATAATAAAATAGAATCAATAGGTTTTGAATACAGTAGCGCATTGATTCAAATAAGATCTGCAACAAGCATCTCCAGCCGTTTAGGCTATAAAATATTAAAGAAATTTAAACCCGAGAAAATAATAATAACCTAATAAAGTTTAATATAAATGTACTGTTAATAGTGTCAATAATGCTAGGGAAAATTAAAGATATTTTACACCTTTTACGTGTACGGCAGTACTATAAAAATGTAATGATATTTGTTGGAATATTTTTCAGTCAGAAATTATTTGAAACAACTTTATATTTTAATCTTTTCATAGGCTTTCTACTATTATGTTGTACATCTTCATTTAACTACATTATTAATGATATAGCAGATATTGAAAATGACAAATTGCATTCAGAAAAATTAAAAAAGAAACCTCTTGCATCTGGAGCACTCTCAATCGGTTTCGCAATATTTGTCTTAATTATATTAGTTTTTCTCATTTTCGTTTCTTTTATTTTCTTAATCCCTAATTTAGGCTTTATTATAATGATTATTTTAATAATTATAACCGGACAACTATATAACCATTTATTTAAGAATTATGCCTTCATTGACATTCTTATTCTATCCACAGGATATTTATGGAGAGCCCTAGCAGGATGTATGATAATTCAGGAATTCATTTCTGCTTGGCTATTTTTAGCGATTTTTGAAGTAGCCAGCTTTTTAAGTATAGCTAAACGAAAGGGAGACTTGAAACTTCTTGGAAAAGAAGTTGCTGTCGAGCATAAAAAAGTCTACGATCAATATTCTCTCAAGCTATTGGATCAGTTCCATGTATTAATAGCCGGATCTTTATTCATGACATATTCATTATATCTTATTTTAAAATTTAACTTATTTGAGCCTGGAAGCGCAACATTTTTTGAATATATAGCAATACTTACAATTCCTATTTCTTTATATATTCTAATGAGGTACATGTATTTAACTTCAGCAAAGCCAGCAATCGCACGTAGTACAGAAAAAGCTTTTCTTGATAAAGGGATGATAATAGCAGCGCTATTACTCATTATCATTCTATTCTGCTCATTTTATTTTGATATACTATTTATCATCTAAAACGCCTTCAAACAATTCCCAATTGATTCCCATTTCACAAATTTGTACTGGGCACATATGATAAATCTCGATTTAGTTTTATTATTGCAGAACAATTACAAAATATTAGAGGATAATTTGCCTAATTTGAAAGTCCTTAAAGTAATTTATACAATAATTATTGAACCATTTAGGATTTCAAAAAACAATTCGAAAAAAAGGATAAAACTTATAAGCTTACAAATTCAAACACATATTTAACAACAAATCTAAAAAAAATGACCAAAAAAAATTTAAAAATTATAGTGAAATTAATATGGAAATGGAAAAGAAAAATTTAGCTATAATAATACTCGCAGTAGTTTTGGCAGCTTCTGGAATAGGAAATATTATCTTAGCCATCACTGGTGGCGGACTACAACTTGCTCCAGAGGATAAAGAAGTACTTAAAGTAGCGGTAACATCGAATCCAGTTACCTTTGATCCTATTGATACATGGGA
>JAEOTR010000061.1 GCA_016839705.1 Promethearchaeota archaeon
CTTGTAAATTTTGCGAGTTTCCATTTATCAGGTTTTTTAGCAGGGCGATCTTTTAAAAATTGTGGTAAGTATTTTGCCCAAACAGGTCCATATAGTAGATTAAAGGGAAAATTTGGTGATTCACTGGAGATCAAGGGTGCAGCAACACCCCCTGCTGCAAGTTGGGGAAGAATCAAAGTTTTTCTAGTAGTAACTTTTTTAATCCCTGTGGCTTCAACAGCTTCAATGAGTTGTTTATTACCGAAATTATCTCCTCGTGCCGCACACCACACATTTATACCTTTAGAATCAACACACAACACCCAGGCATCTATTCCCTTTAGGGCTCGCATAACTCTAATGTAAGTATAAAGATAATTCGCAGTGGCTATTACAGGTGATTTTTCATCGGGCTGACCAGATGGGTAAATTCCTGGTTCAATTGGAATATGATCCGCTTGTCCGGTAAAAATACATTTATAAATTTGCATTTGGGATTTGAACCCTTTAAATCTTCTGGGATGTGGTTGATAATATCCTGGTGCATCCTCATCTCCCGTACTAACTTTTTCTAATTCAAGAGCTTGTATAGATCCATGCCTCCAACTTTTTTCAGCTACAATTCTAAATCCGATGGGCTCAATATATTTAAAAAACCATTGCACTAGAGATGTGCTTGGAAGGCGAAGTCTTCTCAGCTTTTTCTTATACCACCATCGTTTGATTTTAAAGATTAGTTTCCAGAAACCGGAAGGTACAAATTCCGCACCAATGAGTAATTTACCATTTTGCTTCAATATTTTCCATGCACTTCTGAGAAAAATTTGCTGTTCAAATGGTCCTATTTCAGAAAGCATAAATATACTAACGATTATGTCTTTAGATTTCTCATCAGCGGGAATATCAGTAATGGTGCCTATTTGATACGTTAATTTTGCTTCCTTCTTAGAAGGGTAGTTTTTCATAGCAGTATTAATCATTTGAAAATTCTTGTCTATTGCAATTACATCATTATCTCTTAATGCCATTTTACTAGCAAGGTCACCTGTGCCACATCCTACTTCCAGGATAGCATTTGAAGTTCCAATTTTTTCCAGAATCCAATTTTTAACTTCAACATTAACTCCCTTGGTTAAAACCGTAAATTTTTCATCATAAGTATCTGGTTCTTGTTCTAACTTTCGCATAAAGGTAACAGCGATGATAATCCCTCCTTCAAAATGGTAAACTCATGTAATTAATATTTTGAAATATATCAAATTTTTAATTTTATAAATATTCTACTCTATTTAATTTATCTATTGAAAAAAGTTAAGGTAAGAATTGCAGATAGATTTAATAATAAATTATCATAAATCCTTATTGTTTTAATATAAAAACAATTTAAAATTTAAAAGGTATTTATAATGTCAGACCAATCAAGCGAAAAAAAATTTTGGGAAAAAAAATTACGACAACACTGGAAAGCATTAGTGGTTGCCATAGCAGGTGGAATCATTGCGTGTATAGGAGCTTTATTAGTATTGATTTGGTTTATATCAGTATCTCCTATTGGAAGGCAAGGATTAGCATTAATTGGTGAGTGGAATTTAGATTGGATTGTCGGTTTTGCTATCTTGATTACTTTATGGGAATTATTATTTGTAGGGGTCCCATGCGCATTATTTTTTGGATTAGGGTGGTATTTATGGTGGCGTAGATTACCAGAAGAAGAAAAACAGGAGTTTAAAGATCGAGAGAAAAAAGAGAAAGCCCATAGGAAAGAAAAGTATGGTGGTGGCGGTGGTGGCGGACTCCTTATCTTTATTGGCTACTGTCTTTACCACTATATTATAACACCACAAACATATTATACTACTTTTGGGAGCCTTCCATATACTTATTGGTTATCAACTTGGTTCTTAACAATCATGTGGTTTTTCATTGTCCTCGGGATTCCAGCAGCTATTATTCTTATTATAGTATATTTTACAAAATGGAGAAAGAAATCAGAAGACAGTAGTTAAACCTATTAAATTAATCTTTTTTTTCTTTATTCTTTTGGTTGGAATATCTTTTTATCAATCAAATTGAGTATTGTTTCTGCATCCTTTACTTGAAATCCTTTTTTAGTCGTGAGTAAATGGGAGACAAAGAAATAATCAGCATTACGTTTTTTCATTATTTTTTCTGCTGTATTAATTAATGACTTTTCTTCTGAATTTACTCTTATGCCTTGAGTTTGAACTTTTAATGGATATATTAATGATGTTTCCAAGTGTTTTTCGAGTAATTCCTTAATGTTTTTAAAGTTAGAGATGTTTCCAGTAAAATTCGCAATTTGATCTCCATATGTGGTATCAATGTCATAGGATAGAGCTTTAATCGAATCCAAAAAGTCTTGAGAAGGACTTTCTTTCATTATTGAAAGAATTCTGAAGTTTTTAAACTCAGACATAATTATTTTTGATTGTTGATATTCCAATTTTATGGTTTGAGATTGTTCATTAGCCCCTGTTAATTCTATGCCAAAATTTCGGATGGCTTCCAAAAATCCAGTAATTAATGACGAACCAATGTCCTTACTTGCTAGAATTTGTTCATAAATGGGTAATCCTGTCCTTTTTTCGATAATTATGAAGTAGTCCAAGTTTAACACATCCATATATTTATTATAGATCTTCTGACGATATTCCTCATGTATTTTTCGAGATCTTTTTATTAGCTTGTAAGAAGTGAAACTAGCTGTAGCAATCAATACCGAACCTACAACGATTATTATTATATATATTGGATCTAATACAAATGGGACATTTATTTGAAATTCTTGAGTTATAATACCTGCACTCTCACCATCATACCAATAGATATAGGCTTTGTAGATACCTTCATTGGGATTAGACGATAGCGTGTAGGAAAGAATAATTTCTTCACTTGTAACTTGCGCAATTTCCTTTGTTTCATTGTACTGTTTGAATCCTAAGGAATTGATTAAAATATAGGTAAGGTTTCCAGGATTGATCGGAGGTAGTACAGAGAATGCTAATTCCTGTCCTGGTTGAAAACTTGTTTTAGGAATATTTAATACTATTACGAGATTAGGAGAATTCGCTATTATTTCCCAAGTTGCGCCATCTGTGATGGTGTTGTTTAGAAGGAGGATGATCTTATTTGTTGTATTTATATACACACTTGAACTGATATCAACATTGTTTCTTTTTACAATCAAATTTTCCCACTGACTAGGATATTCATACATAACAGAATAATTATTATAAAACCTTTGAATATTAGGTGTTAATTTCCATTCATTTTCTACATCTTCTTGGATTGTGAGTGATCCTTCCGATAGTAAGTAATTATTGGCATTAAAAGCATAGGTTACATTAAAAATTACACTAGATTTATTATTTATAATAGGAATACTGAGCTGGATATCATTGGAGGAAAACATCTCAGTAATATTTAGACTACCTGTTCCTGGGCTAATTCCATTTGAAATTGATAAAAAATTTCCATTAATATATGCCGTCATGTTATGGTTTTCAGGATAAAAATCACTAAGTATTTTTTGATCAAGTTTATAGAGAAATGGTTCTCCTGTAATTCCGTTAACCCACCCTCCTTTATACTCCCATGTATAATAGTTTGGATTATTTGGGGAGATTTCATTATAATGCCAATAATAACTAGCACCATCAGATGCAAGCATGTCAGTTCCATTCATTATTAGATAATAACTTCCCGTATTAAGAAAAACTGGGGATGAAAATGTTTGTGTATACCATCCCGGATTACTTGAAATGTTTAATATTTCAGATCCATAAATAGTTGCATTTGGTTCATCGGAAACGGAATCATACCCACTTATTTGAATAGTAATATTGGTGGTTGTAGCAGGGTCAACTTCACGTCCATAAATTTGAACAGCATAGATTTCTGTGTCTTCACTAATGTTAATCTGAACAGCATATCCTGTGGTTCCTTTATTTAAACGTTTAGAAGTCCCGATTAATTCGCTTTCAACGTCAATAATTTCCCTGTCAAATGCAATATCAGTAAGATTAAATTCAAGAGAAGTTAAATTCCATGATGCGGAAGGAAAAGAAAGCGATAAAGAATTTACGTTTAATTGTTCTCCATAATCTTCTCCTATTTCAAGCATTCTGAAAGTCATTTCTTGTGTAAGAGTTTCACCATTGCCTTGAGCATGAACAAGACTTACATTTTGAAATAGACTTATTATAAAAATTGAAAGTAGCAAAAAATTAACTATGGTTAAGCTCTTCTTATCGTTTTTCATGTAATATAACATAAAAATATTGATTTATATATGTTCTATATTACATAGGTAGATTATAACACAAAAAATTCTTAATAAATGCGGGAGAAAATGGTTGATTTTTATAATAACTGAAAAATCTTTTTGTCAATTAATTTTAATATAGTCTCAATATCCTTAGGGCTACATTCTTCTCCGGATAATAAATCTCTTACGAAAAAGTGATCTTGATATCTCGTTTTCATCAGGTTTACTGCTTGGTTAATAAGCAATCTTTCATTTTGATTTATTCGAATTTTGGCAAGTTTTTCTATTTTTGCTATCTTTAACGGAGAAATGAAAGTTATATTTAAATGTCGTTTGAGTAGTTCTTCAATTCCTTTAAAAGGATTGACATCTCCATTAAAAGAATCAATCTGGTCGCCATAATTTTTATATACGTCGTAGGCTAGATCTTCAAGAGAAAATAGAAAGGTCCTAGAAGGAGCTTCCTTCATTAATAAAATCAACCGGAGGTTAACAAATTCAGACATCAATACAATAGAATCTCTGTATTCTAATTTAATAGTTTGAGAGCGGTCTTCAACTTTCATCATTTCAATACCGAAAGAATGAATCGCTTGTAAAAATCCTGATATTAATGCTGCATCAATTTCTTTTCCGGAAAAATTTTGAGTATATACATTCAACCCTGAATTTTTATCTGTTACCATTAAATAATCGAGGTTTAAAATATCAATACAATTAGTATATATTTTTTCTTGTTTTTCGATTATTTTTCTTCTATAATTTCTAGCAGCTAAATAAGAACCCGCACTGAGAATAGTGATCCCGATTATAATTAACGAAACGGTTGCCACTAGGATTGGTATGTTAATCGGTGTGGGTGCTAAAGGTGATATGGTAATTTGGAATGTTTCGGATTGAACACCAACATCAGTTTCATTATTCCAATATATCTTTCCTATATAGGATCCTTCAGTCCAATTTGAAGGGATTTCAAATGAAAAGAAGTTTAGTCCTGAAACTGATTTTTTTGTTTGTATTAATTCTGCTTTACCTATTGGTTTAATTATAATAAAAGTAATATTTCCTTGAGTGACCGGAGCGTTAACAGAAAATTCTAACTCATCTCCACGTTTCCAAACCGAATTTGTCATTTGTATATTAAGATTGATATTTGGTGAATTTGCTTCAATTTTCCATTCAGCTCCGTCTTCAATAGTGTCATTGGGAATATTAATAAATTTATTAATCATGTCAATATTTACTAATGAGGTTACATTTTCCCATGAACCGCTTAATTTTCTAGATATGGTAAAATTATACCAATTCTGTGGAATAACGATTTGTACAGAGTAATTTTGAAAAATTCTATTAATTATTGGGAATATTGACCAATAATTCTTAGACTCTTCAATTTTTACAAAACTATTAGTAGTAAACTCATTTGTTAAATTAATAGAATAATAGTAATTGAATCCCAATGTTAAAGATTCATTAATTTTGATTGGGATATGCAAATTTGTCTCTTCAACAAAATAATCTATGTCTGCTATTTCTAAAGATCCCGTTCCTAGAATTGATCCATTAATTATTTCATAATTATCTCCATTAATTTCAGCAGTCATGTTTAGATCTGATGGGAAGTAACTTCTATCAACACTTTGATTTAATTTATATAAAAAACTTGTATTTACAATACCTGTACTCCAAGAAGTTTTATAAGAGGATGTATGTAAAAATGGAAATTGAGGTTCCAAGTGATCCATTTGCCAATAATACTTTGCATCTGCACTTAGTGGTAAACTAGTTCCATTCATAACTAATGAATAATTCCCTACTGAAAGCATAATTGGATCTGATGAAAAATCTTGATAATACCAATCCAAATTGAGAGATATATTCAAATCTATAGATCTGTATATTGTATTATTAGGGGTATGAACACCATCGTTATATCCTTGGATCTGGAATTGAATCGTCTCACTCGCTTGAGGAGTCTTATATCCCTTGATAAAAACTCCAAATAATTCAGTAAGCTCAAAAATTTCAAGTTGAGTTCCTAGCGCAAATGTTCTAAATGAGGGATTTTTATTAATAACCAAATCTAATCCCGTTTCGGAGTCTTCAATTGTTCTAACTTCACTAGCTAGGCTTATATCAGAAAAATTAATTTTTATATTTGTAACAGTCCAATTTCCTTCGGCTAACTGGATATTTACTTCACTATTATTTTCTTTTATCCCTTCAACTTCTGAATATTCATTAAACCTTATACTCGAAGAAATGGATATAGGATCACCATTAATCTGAGCATAAGAGAATGGTATGAATTGAATTAAACCAATAGCAAGAAATATGGAAATGACTAAAATAATTAATTCTCGTTTTACTTTATAATGGTTTACCAATTCAAACCCTAAATGTATTATTATTAAATTAAACAGATTCTGTCTTTAAAAAATTTATGATGTTAAACTATATAAAATCTGTTTTTTAACACCTAGAACTTCAGAATTTCTAACAGTAATCAGGTAATTAACACATATTTCTCAAAATGAATATGTTGAAAATAAATGTTTTATAATTTTCCATGAGAATATATTATTAATCATAAACTAAAATCAAAAAAAAATATTGAGTTGAAATGTCAAGAAACTTAAATGAAGGTATGCGTGATTATATTGGATTAAATCCTCCTTCTTCATTTGCAGATGGAAAATCTTATATAATTCCGGGTTTTGCGAATTCTTGCGTATTCGAAACAAATGAGGGATTAGTGATTTTTGATCTTCCAATAAAGCAATTTGCAAAAAGAACTTTCAGAGGGGTAAGGACTTTTACGGATAAACCCGTTCAGTATATCATTTACTCACACGGTCATTTTGATCATGCATATGGACATGGACCCTTTCTAGAAGAGATTAAAGAGAAAGGATGGGATTTGCCAGTAATAATTGCTCACGAAAATTGTGTCCGAAGGTTTGAAAAATATAAATCTTTAGATAAATATCATAAATGGATAAACAGAATGCAGTTTGTTCCTACAGGTGGGAGAATGCAAGAATCGGTCGTATCTCCTAAAGACACTCTAAATCCTACTATAATTCTCAAAGGAAATGATAGTGTATATAATTTTAAATTGGGAAAAATAGAGTTTGAGATTTATCATGACATGGGAGAAACGGATGATTCAATTTGGCTATGGGCGCCTGAGAAAAAAACTATTTGCACAGGGGATTTAATGATCAGCAGTTTTCCAAACGTAGGTAATCCTTTTAAAGTCCAAAGATATCCTAAGAACTGGGCTTTAGCACTGGAAAAAATGATGGAAAAAGAGGCTGAATTTTTAGTACCCGGTCATGGAAGATTACTCGAAGGGAAAGATAATGTTAAAGATGCTTTATCAATAACAGCAGAAGCGATGCATTTTGTGCATGATGAGGTAGTGAAACGGTTAAATGAAGGGAAATGGTTCGAGCAGATATATCATGAGATGGTTGAGATTTTCCCGAATAAATTTAAGGAGAGCAAATATTTAAAAGAAGTTTATGGATGTTATCGTTTTGCTGTGCATGCTGTTTACCGTCTTTACCATGGGTGGTATAATAGTGGTAATCCTACAGATCTTTTTCCATCAAAATCAGATGATATAGCAGAAGAATTTTTAAAAATAAATACAGAAGAATCATATTTAGAACATGCAAAAAGTCTTTACACCGCAGGGAAATTACAACTAGCTTTACACATCCTCGATATAATAATTAAAGGAAGCGAAGATCAATACAATGCAACGATGTACGAGGCTCTCGATTTAAAGATTAAGATTTTACAAGAAAAAGCAAAAGAAGAAACGTCGTTTATCGCTTCAAATATTATAAATAGTGCTACTCTTCAAATCAAAGAAAAGTTAAAAGTATTAAAAAACACCTCTAAGACTTCTTAAGGTTTATCTGAGATAAGTAAAAATAAGAAAAAGTTAATAAAAAATTCAAAAGATTTTACTGATTAATCTTTCAGTTTTTTTAGTACATACGCAAAATTCTTTCCCAGATTCTTCATGGTCAGAATCCCTTCTTCATCTTCTAAGACTTCACCGGGTTTTCTCCCAATCCCTAAATTCCAATACGTTGAGCCCACAACAATCATTTCTTTGATTAAAAAGAAATAATTTATACTTGAAAAGACATGATTAGCTCCAGCACGTCTAACTGCCACAACCGCAGCACCTAGTTTATTTTTTAGCAACCTTTTAGTAGTAAATCCTGCTCGTTCTATCAAAGCCTTTGTGCTTGTGGTTAAATCAGAAAAATAAGTCGGGGAACCAATTATAATTCCGTCAGACTCAAGCATTTTTTGAATATACTCATTCATATTATCTCCCTGAATGGTACATTTTTGATCGTCATTCTCAATACACTCACCACAGGCAATACATCCTTGTAACTTCTCTCTACCAATCCAGATATCTTCACATTCAATTCCAGCAGCTTTCAATTCTTCCATTACTAAATTAAGTAAATGGTATGTATTTCCCTTTTTTCGCGGACTTCCATTAAAAAGAACAACTTTCATTAACATTATCCTCTGTAATTTTATAATTAGTTTCATTAATTATGATTGTGTTATTAATCTTTTCCAACTTCAGTAGGAGAAATTTAATCACTTTTAGAGGATTGATTTCCAAAATAAATTTAACGTAAAAAATCTTTTTTCTCCATGTCAAAAATTATTTTTAGATGATTAATCTATGGATTCTCGACCTGAATTACTTGCTCCAGCTCAAGACTGGAATTCATTAAAATTTGTAAAGGGTTTAGCGGATGCAGTATATTTTGGGGTGCAAAATTATAATATGAGAATCAAGGCTACTAATTTTAACCGAAAAGATCTAAAGAGTGTTGCTGAATTCTGTCACAGTCAAGATCCTCCTATGAGAACGTATTTAACAACAAATATTTTAATTTATGATTCTGAACTTCAAGAATTAGATAGCATAATATCTGAAGCGAAAGAAGCGGGTATAGATGCGATAATTGCTCATGATCTTGCGGCAATTAGAATCGCTAAAAATAACAATATGGAAATTCATATTTCAACCCAAGCTAATGTATCCAACATTGAAGCTGCAAAATTTTTTGAAGAATTTGGAGCTGAAAGAATAATATTAGCAAGAGAATTGTCGCTTAAACAAATCAAATTGATCAAACAGATGTTAACTAAGACTAAAATTGAGTGTTTTATTCACGGTTCTATGTGTACCTCAATATCCGGGAGATGCTATTTTTCTGCTGCGATCGGTAATTCTGAACAAGATTCTGCGAATCGAGGAAATTGCACCCAACCTTGCAGGAGAGAATGGACGGTTATTGATGATGAGAAAAATGAGTTTATCTACGATGGTCAAATGTTTTTAAACGCAAAGGATCTGTGTATGATAGAATATATCCCAGAGCTCATTGATGCAAAAATCGATGCATTTAAAATCGAAGGTCGAATGAAAGATCCAATTTATACGAAAACTGTAACAGAATGCTATAAAGAGTCTTTGGAAGCATATTTCAATAACAGGTATAATAAAGAAAATGTACAAAACTGGTTAAAAAAACTTAGAAGTGTTTTTAATAGAGGATTTCACACCGGCTTCTATTTTCATAGACCAACTATAGAAGATGTTGAATTAGAAAAAAGAGGGAATATTTCTCCATATAAGAAGCATTATATTGGAAGGGTGCTTTCTTATGATGAAAAAAGTAAATCTGCTAATGTACTATTTGAAAACCTCGAAATATCTTTAAATGTAGGGGATGAGATAATTATTGAAGGTTCTACAAACTTTTTAATTGATATCATAAGAGTAATTATTTTCAAAGGAGAGAAAGTGAATAGTATTAGACGAAAACCAGATTCCGATCCAATTAAAATTAATTTAAGGATAGATAAGAGTGTTAATATAAAAGATAAAATCTGTATTTTGCGTAAAACTTAATTTTGGGAAGATTTTATCTGAATTTTGGTCAATAATATTATAACATTCATGTAGTTAAATGATTGTAATAATTAGAGTTTCTACCTTTAAAATTTATATTTTTACTGGTAAATTTAAGATTTTACAACCAAAATTTCTGAGAAGATTTATATAAATTTTGATCCTAGCTGATACTTAATCTAAAAAAAAATATTTAAAGTGAAATTAAATGATAAAAAAAAGGAATTTTCCTATTGTTCTAATAATTTTAATTTTGCTCAGCAATATTCCAGTAATATTAAACGATGAAATTAGTGAGAGGAGTCAGATTACTAAAAATGTCACTTTAAACAATGCACCTGTAAAACCTGCCTTTATCTATGGTGTTTCAGCAGGACCAGTTTATATAGATCCTCATAATGCATGGGATCGTGCGTCGTTTGATGTTATCACTCAAGTTTTTGAAACGTTATATACCTATAATCTTAGTGATCCAACTTTTCCGATGATACCTCAATTAGCTGCTGATTTTGGTACATGGGCAGGCCCTAATCCGGATGGAACATGGAATTATACTATTCCCCTGGTTAGTAATGGCCTTTTTCACGATGGGTGCCCTTTTAACGCCTTCGCAGTAAAATTCAGTTTTGATCGCCTTCATTACTTTATTGAAAGTGATCTCGCCCAAATTAGATCGTTATATAAGTATCACGATCTCTCAGATGGTTCGGAAAAACTTATCATAAATAGAACTGAGGTTCTTGGAGATTATTCGGTAAGATTTGTTCTTAATGATAAATATGTTCCATTTGAAGCTTTACTTACATTTCCCGGTTCCAGTATATTATCCCCTTTATCTACACCACTTTATAATTTTATTGACACTAATACTGGAGATATACTAGGAACAGGTCCTTTCATGTACGATGGATATAATCCAGGTATCCAGGTAGATTTTCGTGCTAATGAGTATTATAGGAAAGGAAAAGCTGACATTGATTTTATGACTTTTAAGGTCATTTCTGATACAAATGCCCGAAACATGGCTCTTTTAACCGGTACAGTTGATTTTATAAGAACTCCAAGTGAATCTTATTGGAGTTCATTTGAAGCAGATCCAAACATTATCCTCTTAGATTCAGGAGTAACAGACATGGTGGGCTATTATTTAGGGATGAATAATTATTGGATTAACTCCACCTTTCGAAAAGCGATATCATATGCGATTAATTATACTCATATCATTGATACCCTTACAAATGGTCGTGTGAAAAGATTAGACTCGATTATTCCAGAAGGAGTCCTCTATTCAAATTCTTCATTTGATGCCGCTGAGTGCAATATTACAAAAGCAAGAATGATTATGCAAAGTATGGGGTATGGGGGAGGATTGGATCCAACTTACCCCGGTACGCATGAAGATTCATGGACTTCAGCTATATTCAAATCATATAATTATACATATTACTCTTCAAGCGGATTAAGTGCGGGTTTGCTTGGAGCACTCACAAATTATCTGGATTTGATTGGAATACAAGTAACTGATGCGAATATAGCTTGGTTTGAATTTATAGACATATTAAACGAACAATCAGGTCGTAAAAAAACGGAACTACAACTTTTTTATTTTGCATGGGGCGCAGACTTTAATGATCCGAGTAATTTTATCAATGTTTTGACTTCAAACAGAACAGGTTTTACAGAATTTAATGGTGTAATGTATAATGGGTATCTGTCTGCTATTGAAGGAGGAAGAAATCCCTTCGATATAAATGATAATGCCCAACTTTTAATGGATGCTGCGCTATTTGAATCTAATACAGAGCTTAGAAAAGGAATGTATGATCGGTTACAAGAATTACTTGTAGAAGAGGATATGCCTTATGCTTACTTAGTGTCACCCCGCCAACTGCACGCTTATGATTCCGATTTATCAGGATTTATGCAAAACCCAATGAGAATACTTGATTTTTATTCTTGTAATTGGAGTGTAGCCCCCGTTGGTATCCCTATAACAATTTTAATTGATGATTCTCTACCAGAATATAACTGGAGTAAAACTGCGGCAGAGAATGATTGGTGTACGGGATCAGGAACATGGGCTGACCCGTATATCATTAAGGATATAGACATTAACGGAAATGGAGTGAATGATTCGATTGTGATAAGGAATTCTAATGCATTTTTCAAAATTAAGAACTGTACAATCCATGGGGGAAGATTCTTCGGACTTAAATTATCGAATGTGAGTAATTCAGTAATATTCAACCTTAGTGTCTATAACAATGTGGAGGTGGGTGTTTACTTAGAAAATAGCAATAATCATACAATTCAAGATATTAAAGTGTGGGACACATCAACGGGTCCTGGCATATGTATCATTGACAGCAATCACACCAGATTAATAAATAATACTGTAACTACTAGTGGATGGGGTATAGTGGGAATCAACAATGTTTATAATACCCAAGTTATTGACAATAAGCTAAACAATAATAATAGGGGTATAGTATTATTCGATACTCACAATACAATAATCGAACAAAATGTGATAATGAACAATTATGAATTTGGCATAGTAATAATGCAAAACGACGATTCTATAATAAAAAATAATTCCATATTAAATAATGGGGATTACGGCCTAATTGTATATTCTCCAATAGGGATTATCAGTTTTAACAATACCATCTTTTTTAATCTGATTTACAGTCATGATATAGCAGGTATAGTTCTTCAAACCGGTGCAAATCAGAATAAAGTATTCTATAACGTATTTATTGATAATCTAATAAATGCAATAGATGATGGAAGTTTAAATTCATGGGATAATGGAACGATCGGTAATTTTTGGGATGATTATATTGGAGTTGATGCTGATGATGATGGTATAGGAGATACACCTTATCTTATTTATGGATTAGCAGGGAGTATGGATAATTTTCCAATATATGACGATGGTCCTGAAGATTATTCACTCGCTATTACGATAATTCAACCAATTTCTAATGGGGTTTACGGGACTAACGCCCCTAGTTTCAGTATTAGCATAACTGGGATATATCTTGATACAACCTGGTATTCTCTTGATTCAGGGGTTACAAATATCACATTCTCAGGACTCACAGGAACCTTTGACCAGGCAGAGTGGGACAAATTACCAGATGGATCACATACAATTCGTTTTTATGCTAATAATACAAACGGGCAAGTTTACTTTACTGAAGTAACAATCACAAAAGATACTACACAAACAACAACGACACCAGAGATACCTGGTATGAATTTATTTTTAGTCATTCCTATTATACTAGTTGCTATTATCAGCTGGGGTTTACGCTTTAAGAAGAAATTCAAATAATTTTTTTTTATTTTTTACTTTATATTATTGCATATTTGTTTCACTTATCGTCTTAATTACTTCCTGAAGGATGGATACTCAACATATATCGAAATTAAACTGAACGATAAAATTTATATTATTTCCAAAACAACCCTTTTTTGAAAGTAGTTTCATCAATTTCTTTTGGATCACAATGAATTTTGAAGATAAAAGAAAGCAGTTAGTTGAAAGCCTAAGTAAGAGGGGGGTTCTTAATAAGAAAGAAGTAATCAAGGCAATGTTAACAGTCCCCAGACATCTTTTCATCCCAAGGGATGCGGAATCCTCAGCTTATATGGATACACCTTTATCTATTGGATGTAATCAAACAATCAGTGCTCCTCATATGAATGCAATGATGTGTGAATATCTTGAATTAAAAGAAGGAGATAAAGTTCTTGAAATTGGCACCGGTTCGGGGTATCATGCCGCATTATGTGCAGAATTAGTTGCTCCGAAAGATTCTAATGATCCTGGACATGTATATACAATAGAACGCCATGAAAAACTCGTTGAAAATGCTAGGGTGAGTCTTAAGGAAACAGGGTATGTTGATAAAGTTACAGTAATACATGGTGATGGTACCATGGGATATCCTCAAGAAGCCCCTTATGATAAGATTCTAGTAACCGCTGCATCTCCTAAGAAAATACCTCCACCTTTACGAGAACAATTAAAAGAAGGAGGGATTCTCTGTATTCCCGCGGGATCGATGGGATATAGTCAAGACTTATATGTTATAAGAAGGCAAGGTGACCATTTTGAGTCCAACAAAATAACGGGGGTTCGTTTTGTGCCACTCATTGGAAAGTATGGATTTAACCCTTAGAATTTTGTTTTTCTAGGATACTATCAACTTATTTCTAAGCTTTTTTTCTCTTAAACATCGTCGAGTTTTAGATACATATTCAGATCTTTCGATACATAATTTTAGTTGTTTATCACAACAATTCCAGCTCGAACAGTCATTAGTAGAGTTATATTTCATCATGATTTACCAATTTAAATTATAAATAATTCTTCTTCTTATCTAATAATTTGTTGAAAATTAAACTATTAGAAGGTTCGATTTATTATTTAGCAGAGAATTAGATGAAATAAATTACAATTAATAACTTCCAAATACGTTAAAGTTATATTTTCTAAATACCAGCACAAAAAGTCAGAAGGAGTTTATTTCTCCAATTGTTTTTTTAATTTTTGTTCCATCAGTTTTTTACGGATATTTTTGATATGAATATTGTTTTCAATATTATTCTTCAAAGAATTAGTATTATATCTCCAGCCATTTCGTTTTCCATTGTGATTAGTATCCATAGTTGTAGAAAACTCTATTTTTGAAAGTTTATAGTTCTTATTAGTCACTTAATATATATAAAGATGGTTGAATCTGACGATATTTCTAATGATTATCAACAAAAATGTAATTTTTAGGAAAGTATTAATATTAGAAAGTCTTTATTTTGAGATGAAATTCAAAACTCTTATCAATTTTGAAAAGAGGTGAAACATTAAATCCCTGATAAATCTGTTGATAGCCCTCTTCTGTGTAAGCATAGGCGATTATTGGGAATTTAACAATTTTTATGGGATCAGAATCACTAATCATTTCAATTTCTATACGTAAGTCATAGGATTCATCGTAAGCTTTAAACATCGTGCCCTCATATTCAAATAGTTCTAAAAGATTTAGATCCTTATTTTCGCTTAATTCTTTTTGGTCGTATTCCCATTGAAATTTATTCGTATCTCCATTGAAGAAAATGGGGAAATCTATAGCTAATCTTAAGTTATTGATTATTCTTTCTAGTACATTTTCATTCCCGAGTACTTCCTCAAAATTTATTCGAACTCGAATTTCGATCTCGTTATCTTCAACATATATATCTTTAGTAATTCGAACAGGATTTCTATAATTAGACTCAGTATCTTTTACACTTCCTATTTTTTCCATCTCTAATATGGCTATTTTTCCTTCTTTTTCACTACTTGTAACTCGAAATCCACCATCAATAAAATCCCCAAATTCATAATATGTGTCGGATTGAAGCTGCTCAAGGGTAATATCCTTATGGAAAAACCTTAGCCGTAGCATACTCCTTCTAAACCTATCAACCAATACTTCTTTAGACGATAACTTTTTACTTTCATGGTATGCTTCTGGCCATCTTGTCAAAGTATTTAACAAATTATACGATTTCGGTTTGTAGTCTAGTTCAAAAATAGTACCCCCATCATTTGGGTTTATATAGAGGTTATAGATGTCAGATTCAATAATATATTCTGTTCTGCTATCCTTAATGAAATCAACGGGGGTGATATATATGTACGATGTGAGATTAGGGTTAATAAGTGCATTAATAGTGTCTATAATTTTCTCAGCATTTATTAAATGTGTGTAGACTGAAAATCTTAAAAATTGCAAATAAACACCCCCAAATAAACCATGCCAATAACAATCATTGCATTGAGCTTTGTATATTTCATCCCATGCTTCATTAATCTTTTTTAATATAATAGATACGATTCTATTCTCTTGCACTTTTAAAAGGTTCTCTTCAGTGGAAATAAGCTTATTTCTAACATATAACATCTTTTTATGCATATTATTGGATTCTGGATACTTTACAAGGAAATATCGCCAGAATCCTCCCTTCAAAAATTGGTAAGTTTCGCTCTTAGTCTCATCCTCCTTCAGAGCTTTTCTGATTTTTTTGAAATTCTTGCGAATTTGTGTTGGGAGCACCCATTCCTCCATTTTATCGTAACTGGCTGTTGGAAGATATATTAAACTTTTTGCAGGGAATTTTTCCATGTATTCAGTTAGTGTAATTGATTTTATCCAATTATTATTTCTAATTTGTTCGAAAAATGCTGGAATGAATGGTTTGCCTCCGTCTCCCTCTTCATGCCCCTGTCCTTCTACATAGCAAATTTGGTGGGTAGTTCCCCACACACCCATTTTCTCAGCATCAGATATGAGTAAAACACACCTATTACCTTTTTCATCCGCAGCTTTTTTCAAATAGTCAATTGACATATAAGTGGGCTTCCATGGGGTTAAATATCTCAATTCTTCATTAATAGGAAACACTCGTAATGTCTTTCCTTCATGTTCAGTAATATATGAATAAAAAGTGTCTTCTTCAATAATTCCTGTTGATCTAAAATGATTGTCATCAACAATAACATATTTTAAACCAACATCGTTTAAAAAAGAAGGGTAATCTGGTTCCCAAACTCTTTCTGATAGCCATGCTCCTTTTACTTCAAGGTTAAATTCTTTATTAATCAAATCAGATAATTTTTTTATTTGAGCAATTCTATCTCTATAGGGTATAATAGCAAATATTGGCTCATAATACCCACCCCCGATTATCTCTATTTGTCCCCTGTTTGCCATTGATTTAAGTTTCATTATTATATCTGGTTTATTTTCCAAAAACCATTCTAATAAATTCCCTGAAAAATGAAGAGTAAATTTAACCTCTGGAAATTGAAATATATTATCAATTAATGGTTTATACGATTTTTTATACACATCTTCGAAGACCCACGGAAAATTATTGACTGGTTGATGAAAGTGATAGACCATGGGGAAGCAAACAGTTTCAATCTTATCCAATTACATAACCTCTTTTTTGTTTTTAAAGAAAACAAATTTCTGAAATTTCTAATCCAATATAAAGGTAGAAAAAAGAAATTACAATTAAGAAATATGAAGGATCAAAGATTTAAAAAATAATCTAATTCTAATTGCTTTTCATTCTTATTGTCAAATTTCCCATTATCAAAGTTAAAATATTCACTTAAATCTTTTTTGATTAATTTCTTTTGAATTTGGATTTATTATGATAATTTTCTAATTCAAACTAAAAGATTTTCACTTATAAAAGATAACTAATTATTATATTTAATACTGAAAAATGTGGTTATTATGATTACTTCCTTCAATAAAGATTTAGTACAGGTTGTCTATAATTCAAATGAATTTAAAGGATGGCTTCTTTCAAGAAGATGGTTTGGAGATAAATCAGCTCTATCAAATTTAGAGTTTACTGTGAAAATTAATTATTTCGAATTAATAACGGAAAGGATTTTACTGAGTATAATCGAGGTTAAGACCCCTGATTATTCGAAGGCTTATTTTCTTCCCTTAATATATTACGAGAAAATTGAAGAAATTCTGGAGCCTACTGAAAGAACTAGATCCAATATTATTAAACTCACTGAAAATACCTTCAGTAAGAAGTTAGTCATGACAGTTGAAAACAACCAAGAAATAATCACCTTGAATTTATTGGAAGCTGAATTTTGTCTATTTTTCTGGAGAAAAATGCTATTTGATTCGAAGATTTCCGAGGAGTTTCCTTCAATGGATATGGAATTGACTCTTTATTCTAAACAGTTTGAAGATGAGATTAATATGAGGAAAGTACAGAATTTAATAGAGGCGGGTTTATATCCTGAGAGATATGAGCTAACTTTAAATCAACTCGGCAAGGGAAATACTACTAATACATTGTTTCTGCTGAATGTACTCAATAAACGGAACCCCGATCAACCCGCCATATCATATGTTCTAAAATCTTACAAGGATTATTCTGTGAGTATAGAACCCTCTAAATTATTTGTCTTGGTAAAAAATAAGTTTCCAAACGCTCCAAAAATATATGGAACAATAAAGGTTCGGGATAAAGAAACAATTGGTATAATTGAAAGTGTTCCTAATATAGGAAATTTGGGTGATATTTATTGGAACGAATTAAACTCAATGATTAGTAGAACATTTAGAGATGTGAATAATGAATATTCGAAATTTAGTGATAAATCACAAGTTTCCAAATTGATTAATGATAATTGTATTGAAACACTAAAAATATCGGCTGATATTGGAAATTTCATTAGGAATTTACATGAATCGTTAATTTTATCCGAAGAACAACAATATAGTGTAGAATCTGTCGACAGTAAAATCTATCTTAACAATTATACTAATCTCTTAAATTCAATGATTTCAGAGTTACTAGGTTATATGACTCACCAACCTGAAAGTGCATTCTCTAATCTCCCCAAAATTAGTTCGATCTTAATTGATATCAAAGATATTATTGAACGATTTCGAGTAGAGTTCAAAGAAACAAATATTAATATCCAACCAGTTCATCAAGATTTGCACATGGAACAAATTTTATATAATAAGAGTGACAGTCAATATGATTTTTATTTTATAGATTTCGAAGGAGACCCTCAACTCGGTTTGGATGAGAAAAAAGGGAAATTTCCTGTGGAAAAAGACTTAGCATCATTCCTAAGGGCTCTAAGTTATATAAAATTTAACAATTTACTTAAATTTATTGAGGAAAACATTACTCGAAAAGATAAATATGAAGTTCCAGAAGAAATTCTATATAATTTATACTTTAGAAGAGCTGCCAGGCCTCTTTCAAAAGTGCTTGATATAATCAAAAATGTACTAAATGCTTGGGAATCAAAACTCATGGGAAAAATATTAAAGAATTTAAATCTTAGTTATGTGCTAATAACTTATTTCTATATCGAAAGAGCACTACACGAATTAAAGTATGAAATCTTATTCCGCCCAAATAAGATCATTGTGCCAATCTTAGGTTTAAAGGAAATTGTAGAAAAAAATTAGTATTTTTTAACTAATTAACTAATCTTTGTTTTTCAAATCTAACAGAATTTCTTAACAAATTAATCGAATTATTCTGGGGGGATTTTTGCAAATTCAAACGAATAATACGAGGAGATCCGATCTAAGGGATGAATTTCACGATTGTATTGTTGTGTTAAATTTTTACTTCCTTTTAACTCATCTTCAGTATATCTTGGATTATATTCTTTATTCTTGAAAATTCTCCATGTGAAGGCTTCTACAAACTTTTTAGACCCAAATTTCTTAGAAATTAATAAATAATTCTGATCATCAATATATTTTCGAAAAAATCCTAAGTTATTACATAAATCTAATTTAAAATCGAGATCATCTGACTTATTTTTGATCAATGCAATCGCATTTATAAATCGAGCAAATTTATCTCCCAAATTAATTTGCTCTTCTTCTGCTATAACCTCAACTAATTCTCGTAAGTAACTTTTTATAATGATTATGAAATCTTGATCATCTACCGATTTCACAGAATTCTTCTGCTTAATTAAGCATTTCGATAATTCAAGGTAATTTCTTATTATATCTGCCTTTGAAATGCCTAGATCCCTTTTGATGGCTTCTAGATTTTTATTTAATTCTTCATCAATTCTTACAGTGATAACTACTGTTGAATCTTTTATATTTTTTGATGCATCTGATTTGGAATCTGATGGAGAATTAGATTTTGCTGTTGGATTAGGACTCATTTATTGTATCCTCATGTAGTTTTGATGGTAATTTTTGTAATATATTAACATCTCATGTAATGTAAGTAACTCGAGTATTTTAATGATTGTGATTTCACCTTTTTGAAGAGTAACCTATTCACGGAATATAGAAACTTTATTAATTCTTTCATATAACATTGATGAGCTAAAGTTTAGTTGAGTTATTATTTTCAAATAATGGCAAATATTTGCAAAATATGAAGAACATTTCAATTTACCTAATATAATAAAAATATTTCGGAGGAAATTAAAGTTCTTATTGAATATGTTTACAAATGAAACACATTGAATATTAAATGATTAAAACTCTGCAATTTTTTTTTCATCTTATGAAAAGTAATAAATTTAAGTCAATAGACTTAATAGAGGGTGAATATAAATTTGTGATAGAAAATGCTCATAATTTTATAAATTTTGATCTTAATTCGTCATTCTTCATAAAAATTAAAATAAAGTAATTTTTATTAAATATCATTATACGGATTAATCTTTAAGTCCAAATTTTGTAAGATTTTGTTGATTTGAGCTATTATTTTATTGATTTCGTTTTCTTCTAGTGCATCGTTTTATCAAACGAATGGTTAATTAATGCAATGCATTTTTATAACAAAAATCAAAATTACTTTTTTTTTAATATCAAATGTAACTCAAGTAATAACTATATTGAATCTTATGCATGTGAATACTGACAGAATTACCAAAATCCCAAAATTTGTATTGACAAATATTAAAAGCTTAAAAAGACATAATCCTATTGCAATCAATAAGCAAAAAACTTATTAAGGGTTGAATAGAAAGGTATGGAAATTACACAAAGTGGAATATTGGAAGTGAATTTGGAAAATAAATCTGAAACTATCTCTGTAGAATCAGATGTTCAAATTGAAAAGATAGTAAAAGCATTATCTTCACGTACAAGGCGTAAAATCCTACAATATATTCAAGAAGAGCCAATGGATGTTTCAAATATTGCGTCTTGTTTAGAAATGACAGAAGCTAATATATCTGCCCAGATTAAAAAGTTGGAAGATGCTGGGTTAATTCTTTGCTCGTATTCATCTGGCGATCACGGGGTTCGTAAAATCAGCAGCCTTAAATTTAATAGATTAGTTATCCAATTCTAAAAGTTCTAATTTTTAAAGAGAACCTTCCTTCAAGAAGTAAGATCAAGATTAATTTTTAATTACTCAATTCCTTCTTAACCAAATTTTTACAGCTTCTTGATATAATTAAAATTAAAGAACAGGTATTTTATATATTAACAGACGCATACTCTCCATTTAGAAGAATGTGTTTCATAAGAAATAATCTTGCTTACAGTCACTAATCTTGCTTATAGTTGGTAAAAAAGTGTGATATATATTTACATAGTTAAGCAAAATAAATATAAGAGCTACAATTCCTTAATAATCCAATCTAATTAGCAACTTCTAAAGTTTCTTTTGACATTTCGGAAGAAAATGTCGGAATTTCTTTTCCATTTTCGATTTGTACAGAAGTTTTTTCGGTAAATAAAGGTTTTCCTTCCTCTGCTCTCTGCATTATTTCCTTCATCTCATCGGAAAGGATATCTCTCGTCATTCCCATTGTACGCAACATTTCTAATCCACTTACAATTACTGTTCTGGCAAATTGAGGAATATTTCCCAGCATCCAATTGAATTTTCCAAATGGATTAGTATATCTTTTTATTAACATTTTAAGCCATCCCTTACTAAGATAATAAGCAGAATAGGCTTCTGCTACTAATCTATATATATCAATATTAGTTAATTGTTCAGTTCTCATCATAGGATGGAATAAATTATAGTGCTTGTAATTGTTGCTTGTAATCATTCCTTTTTCTTTCATTTCATTATAAAAATCGGTTCCTGGAAATGCGGTAATAGGGGTCATTTGTACACATGTCATATTTAGTGACCTTGCAAATTGAATGTTTTGTCTTACCATAGTTTTTGTTTCCCCAGGAAAGCCTATTATCACTCCACCAAAGATGGATATACCACGATCTTGTAACATTCCAACAACTTTTCGCACTTTTTCAGGAGTTGTGTTTTGTTTATTCATAGCATCAAGACTCTGTTGATGAACCGATTCAATTCCCAGAAAAACTTGTCTCATTCCTGCTTTATGCATTAAATCAATTAACCAGGGGTTACGATGTAATGTATCAACTCGTGATTGGCAAGAAAAATACATCTTATTCTGCACTCCTGAACGAATAATAGTATCAAGAATGTTTTTGGTTCGCTTTATATTGATGGTAAAATTGTCTTCACAGAAAAATATAAAATCATTTTTCCAATCAATGTCATAAACTTCTTGCATAATTCTTTTTGTTGATTTTGTACGATAGGTCACTGGACGATCTGGATTCCGCCACATTTTTATTATACAACAAAATTTACAATTGTGAGGGCATCCACGTGATGATTCCAATTGCGCCACACGTGCTCCCAAATACACATACTTTTTATCATCTAGAAGATCCCGTCGAGGCATAGGAAAGTTATCCAAATTAGGCTCTAATTTTCGGTCTCTATTATGAACAACCTGTCCTTCTTTATTCCGGTATGAAACACCATCAATATTCTTTAATGCGTTATGATCTCCATTTTCATTTATGTAACCAATTAATTCTTGAAAAGTATGTTCCCCTTCTCCCCGAATTGCATAATCTACTGTAGAATGCTTTGCTACATAATCGGGTACCAAGGTTGGATGATAACCTCCCATTATGGTTGTGCAACCACTTTCCTTTGCCATTTGAGCTACTTCTAATGCATGAGATATTTGTGGGGTCATGCTAGTAATAGCGACTACATCTGATTGGTTCAATAAACTTCGGAATTTTTTTTCTTTATATTTATGAACCTTGAAATCAAACAATTTAGCATCATGATCAGGAACCATAGCTGCAATTGAAATAAGACTTAATGGAGGTCCCTTAATAATTGCATCGAGTCCCGATGAGATACGTGATGGATTTACATATAAAATTTTCAACTTATTAATCCTTTTAACAGTATTTTATTTTAATAAATGAATTTTGACCTAATCCCCCTCTATCTATTATATAAACAAAATATAATTAGTAGAAAAGAAAAAGCTCTGAGAATTATTTATTTAATTCTCTATCTATTTAATTAAATATTGTATATTTTGATAATATTTAAATCTATTGTTTGGTCTATATAGCTATAGAATAGGTGAAAATCGCTTGAAATGCCAATACAAAAGGGTCAAAAATTGGGGATCTTAAAAGTGTTAGAAAATAGACTTATGGGATAGTTATTGAAAATAAGTTATTAGTGTATTTTTTATATTTTCAAAATGCCCAAGATGGACTTTTTGAATCTCGTCAAAGGCTTCTCTGATTCCTACTTTTTCTATCCTTTCAGTGATTTTAAAATAAGGAGACCCTTTCAACTTTTTAACAAGTGCTTTATTTTGTTGTAAATCATCTAATAAGTATTCATTTGGGTTTACTTGGTGAATTCCCAACATTCCTTGAATAGTTGCTATTAGCATCGTATCAAATGTTATTCTTAATATTATTTCATGATCAAAATCCCTTTTTTGAGGGAGTACATAAGATTTAAGGAGAGAAATTGATTGTTTAAAGCGTTCAAGAGAATTGACACCAAGAGTTTTAATCTCTTCATTATATTCTCGATTTTCAGATGCTCTTAAACAAAGTGCGGCAACGGTTTGATACTCCGCAACAAAATGGATAAATCGAGCCTTTGCATTAAGCATTGTATCCTTAGACGTTTCTTCATCAATAAGATCTCCTAAATTATCTAAAGCTTTTTTAAAATTACCCGCAATATCCTTAAATTTTTTAGCTGAAGCTTCAAATTCTCTGTGAGATAAAAGATGCAATGCTGCATTTTCTTCCCTCTCGTACTGTTCGTCAAATCTATTTATCTTCATTACTGCTCCTAAAATTAAATTTTTTCCCCTCTCTTTTTTAGTCGGTGAACGTTCAAACGATTGACCGGCTTTCAAGAGTAACATTGAGCACAGATTCACATATTCTTCAGGATCAACCTCATTTAAATAATCAGAAGCTTTCTGCCAAGATTCACCGGCGGTTTCCCAATCTCTCATTCTATATGAAAGATTTCCTAGTTGAATAAGTAATTTAGCGGAAACTTCATATAGTTTTAATTCTTCGGTTTTTCTTATAATTGACCTTAATCTATAGGTCGCCTGAATATTATTTTTAAATTGTGAAATTATTTGAGTAATTCTTACGTAAAGTTCATCTATTTTAATATAGCTCCCTATATCGATATAAATTTGAGCAGCTTGCTCATAATAACGAAGTGCTTCTTCTCCTTTATTTTTATCTACTAAATTCTCTGCCTTATCTATTAATTGTATAGCTTCAATTTCTTTATCTTCTCTATCGTAATTGTTTATCATTATTTCTCTCCAATTATATAACGAATGAAGTTTTATTTCCAAGTGGTATAGACTTAATTAGACTATTAAAACTTTAATATTAATAGCCTTTTTTTAATTTATTCCTTTGTTTTTATATCCTTTTAAAAAATTCCTGTTAATATTTAACATCAATTAATTAAATTAGCTTCAAATTTCGGTTTTTAACAATCTTTTTAAATTCAAAAGCTTGATACGCAGAGGAGAATGATTCTGTTGCATCTTCAATGGCACCATAAAAAATAAAATTAGAAAGCCAAGTCGCAATAAACATTATACTAGCTCTTCTATAACGAGTATGAAATTTAGTATTTAAACGTGGTGATGAGTATTGAAAAAGAAAAAGATTTGGTGCGGTGCCTACCGGTAACTCTAATGCTGTACTAATCAACTGCTGGGTTTCTAATACATGAGCCAGGCTCTCCAAATTAACAATACCTCCGTCAATCCAAATTTTTTCAATACCTTTATTTTTCAACCCATTAATTATACTAATATTATTAGGTTGGTTCTTAC
>JAEOTR010000010.1 GCA_016839705.1 Promethearchaeota archaeon
TGAGAAGACAAAAATTAGAGCCTTTAAGAGGGAAAGTTATCCATACAACGTCTCTCGCGGCAGTTGTTGTTGATGAGCAATCTCCTGTCTATAGCATTAGTAAGGTCGGTATAATTGCGTTAACACAGATTTTAGCTAGAACATTAGCGCCCCATATCACATCAAATGCAATCGCTCCTGGGTTTCATGTAACAGGGATATATGGCAATAGAGAAGATATTATGGTTAAAGTAATGAAAATTGGAAACGTCAAGACACCCCTTAATAGACTTGGTACTGTGGAGGATGTAATAAACCTTATGATATTTTTAGCGTCTTCTGGTAGTGATTTCATTACTGGCCATGTATTTCCGATTGATGGGGGGATAGCAGAGGTAGGTGTACCGCCTTATACACTCAAGTCAGATATTTAAAATGTATAAAAACTTTTTATTGAAAGAGTAGAAATTTATTTATTAAAATAAATATGATTGATAAAAATGGCAAATGAAGAATTAATAACTCAACAACCCTTTAAAGGTAAATTCGCAGTAATTTCTGGTGGTTCTAAGGGAATGGGGAAGGCAACAGCAAAGTTGTTTGTCCAATTAGGTGGAAGTGTATGTATCATTGCAAGGGGTATGGATGCATTAAAAGCAACTCAAAATGAATGCAGTAAACTAAAATCAGATGATTCACAATTTGTTGAGGTAATCGCGTGTGATACCACAGATATGAATAAATTGAAACCACTTTTAACAGATATCATTAAAAAACATAAAGTCCCAGATTATCTATTTAATTTTGTAGGTTATGCTTATGTCCAATATCTTGAAAAATTAACCCTTGAAGATTTTAAAAAAAATATGAATGTGAATTACTATGGGCAGTTAGTTCCCACCCTCGTTATTTTGCCATACTTTTTAGAAGCAAAAAATGGATATATAACATTTACATCTTCAGTTAATGGATTTTTGGGAATTATGGGATATACGACATATACTCCCACTAAATACGCTCTTTTTGGCTTAGCTGAAATTTTACGACACGAGTTATTACCGTATAATATTAAAGTTTCAATTCTCTTTCCTGTTGATACTGACACTCCCGGTTTTGCGGAAGAAAATAAATTTAAACCACCAGAATGTGCAATAATGTCAGGATCAGGCGGATTAAAGATTCCTGAAGAAATAGCTGATGACTTTATTAAGGGTATTTTAGAAGAACGCTTTGAAATATTATCAGAGGAATCAGCTGGTCTATTAAAATCGATGAGGGAAAATCCTAATGATGTTCGAGGAATGTTTGATAGATTTTACAAAAGAGCAAGGAGAAAAACAGGAAGAAAAATTTAACCTCTAAAAGTTTATACTCTAATGTAAAATCTTTTTGAAAGAATTGAAAAATTAATTAAAAAAATTTTTGTTTCTACTTTTTTTTTCTACGTTTAACTGTTGTAGATATTTCTAATAAAACTCCAAAGGATTTTTGAGTGTCTAAATAAACAAATTTTTGTTTACCAACTTGACCAGTTTGTAGCACTTCTATACCTTTTTTCTTAAATTCATTTATATATTCTTCCAAGTCATCCACATACACACCTATGCTATGAAGCCCTTCTTTGCCTTGATCTATGAATTGCTTAAAAAGGCAATCTCCGCTCTTCCATTGTTGTAACTCAATTTGTATGTTAAATAAACGACTAAACGCATAATCTACTATTATTGGTACTTCTTTACCGTGATAGGTGGCATCCTGATGAGTTATATTCTCCATTTGCGCAAATTTAGGAACTCCATATGTATTTTCCATGATTTCAGCCTGTTTTTTAATGTTCTTATAAACAAAACTTAATTGGTCTATTTTTAAATTTCCTAAATTAAATTCAAAATTTTGTGCCATTTTTTATCATTCATCTAATTGATTATATTGTATCTTTGTCATTTTGTTATTTATATTTTATCTCAATTGATTTCAAGCAACCAAATTATAGAATAAGCTGAAACTAGAGAAGAAAAAATAAATTTATTTCTAATACTCCTTATAACTTAGTTAAATTTTATAAGATTATAGATCAAAAATTATATCATAATTATATTTATAAAAATTTTAGGAGGATAAAATAATGGTTTTAGTTAATGGAGCTCAATTAACTGTAAGAGCTCTTGATAATCAAGGTGTTCGTGTACTTTTTACCCTCTGCGGAGATAATCGTACGATTTATAATTATTGTAAAGATGAATCATGTACA
>JAEOTR010000062.1 GCA_016839705.1 Promethearchaeota archaeon
TGGATGGGTGTGTTTCTTGGTGCTGTAATAGCTAAAAAAGTCCCAAAATTATATTTAGCAATAATCTCGACAATTATTTTTATAAGTATAGGATTTATTACGGTAATAACCTATTTCGTCTAGTAACGAAATCTATTATCATCTTTTTCCAGAAAGCTCTTATTGATTAAAAAATCCATCTCTGAGTTGAGCCAACAGAGTTCATCATAAGTACAGCCTGAACGGAAGATCTCCTCCGCCTTTTTCTTTATATCCTCAATAGAAGGCATTTCGAAACTCATTTTTTGTATTTTTTCTCCTAGAATCCAACAGAGATCTGAGTAAGTATAACCTTTTAAAGAAAGATAGTATGCTGCTTCTCTTACATAGGTATCAAGGTCAACCTCTTCAACTTCTTCTGTAATTTGTTCTTTAATCTCTTCTGTAACTTCTTCTGTTGATATAGTTTTTTCAAATTGAATTTCATCTTGAGGTTTAACTACTGTAGTCTCTTTTTCAAATTTAATAAATTTAACAGATTGAGTGATTTTATCAGGTTGTTCTCTTGGGACAATTGTTCGGTGTTCTTTTAATTGTGTTAACCATTGAATTATCCTTGTTTCAACTATATCTTCTCGTTTTTCTGGAGTACCATCGAGTTTTACAGACTCTATGCTCTCAGGGGGGACATCAAAAACAAATTCTGGTCTCCTCTCTATAGTTTCACCTGGAATTAATCCCTTTTCCAAATTATGCATCATCGCTAGGAATGAACCATATTCTCTTTTTTGTTTCATAATGAGAATTTTAGTTGATCCACCGCGGTCTTTATCCAATTTTCGTGCAATCTCTGCTGTGATATCCTTTTTATCTTGATTAACGTTGATTCCAACCCAAATATAAATAGTATTTTTTTCTTTATCATCTACAAGATAGACATCATTTTCTTCGAAATTTAATCTGCGAAGTGGATCTAATTCTCCTCTATTATCAATTTTATATAATCGCATTATGCAATCTCAATAGAAAAATCTAATAATATAAGAATAAATACAATTTAAGTTTAAAAATCTTTTTTTGCACGAAGAAGGTTGATTTTTATAATATCGATTTCCTTAAATTTTTTAATCAGAACTTTATTATGATGTTAAGAAAAAGGTTCTATTTTTTTAAATAATAGAGTCAAAAATAATTAATAATTTTGGAGTTAAGAGAAATGACAGAAATAAAAGATTCACCTCATGAGGATAAAGACCAAGCTATAGAAAAGTTAAAGAATGAGAATGCGGATTTAAGAAAAAGAATAAATAAATTACAAAAAGAGAATGCGTCATTAAGAGATGGATTATCGCAAGGTGAAAAGAAATCTATTGATTTTGTCGAAGAAAATAAACCCTTAAAACTATTTAAAAAACAAAAGCAAAAAGAAGAACTGGAAGGATCAGTTATTCCGAAAGAATTAGATTTAGAGATATCATCTGAGTTTGAAACTCCAAGTGTCCCCCTAAGTACTACCCATAAGACTATTATTGAAGGGCATTCAAGAAGGATGTGTCCTACCTGTGATAATACCCGACATCAGTTCATATATGAAGAAACTGACAAAACTCATATCTTGATGGACTATCCGCGAATCTACGGTAAAAAGTATAAATGTGGTGAATGCGGTGCGGAATGGAGAGTTCCTAGTTCTTTAGATTAACTTTATAAACCTAATTATTCATCAGAAGCAAAATTTCCCCAGCTTTTTTAACTATTAAACATGTTCGAATTTATGTTTAAATATAATTCTTCCTTATTTAGGATAGAAATAGTTAAACATAATAAATTGAGTTAAAAATGAGCGAACAGAATGAATTAACAAAAGCATTAGATTTAGAACATATGTTAGAGTATCAAGACGGGTCGATTGTGAGTAGATCTCTAATTAATAAGGATGAAGGCACAGTCACATTATTTTCTTTTGATCAAGGGGAAGGATTAAGTGAGCATACGGCACCTTTTGATGCTATTGTATATATATTTGATGGGGATGCCGAAATTATGATATCACAACAGAAGCATAACCTAACAAAAGGTCAGATGATTTTAATGCCAGCAAATGAACCTCATGCATTAAAAGCTCTGAAAAAGTTTAAAATGATGTTAATTATGGTAAAATCTTAAATCTTTATGCTTCAGGGAATAAAAACCATCAAAAAGAATTACATAAATTTTATATTTTCTTTTTTCTCAGTAAAACTTGTAAATCAAAAAGATTTGACTGATGGGGAATTAGAAGAAGAACTTGATAAAGCCTAAATAAGCTTTAATGTGAAGAGGGTCCCTGATTTAAAACTCTTTGTTTAGCCACTTTATATAATAAGAATAGACATATAACAAAGAGCACAGATATACCTAATATTATAAGATAAATTCCCGTAATTCCATACAATTCTGATATAGGTGCCAATGTGGTAGGGACCAATGCAATTCCTATGAAATATCCAGCAGTGAGTAATCCTGCTAATGCACCTCTTCTTTTTGGTGAGAGAATTTGACTATAGTAAGTTATCGTTGGAAAGAGTATGCCCCCCGCAAGACCTGAGATTATCCAGCCTATTGCTAAAAACACAAATTTTTCTGCTTGGGTAATATCCCCAATTAATAATAAGGATATTAACCCTACAAATAACAAAATAGACCCGACAATTAAAGGAATCCCAGCACCTTTTTTCTTAATTGCGGAGCCAGTTAACGAGCCAACTATTGCTGCCCCAACACCTGCGATTCCTAGTATTAACCCCACTAAACTCTCGTTCCCAAAAAGGGATCTCGAAGTCCATATATTTATAGCTAAATATGTATGTGAAATTAAAAAGGCGGAGAATAACATCAAAATAACTACCGATCGCCGTAATTCTACAGAGAGTTGTGATATTAAGACACGAATCCCTGTTTCTTCAGAAATTTTTTGGTGAGGTCGTTTAGAGAAAATTAAATATAATAATCCAAAGATGGTAATTCCTATAAATAAAATGTAAATTGAACGCCATCCAATTAAAATCATCTGCGATGCTATTAGTGGTCCTAATCCAACCCCAAGATTTGCACTAGCCCCAAGAAATCCCATCTTTTTAGGAATATTGGGAGGTGGGGTTATGTCTGTTAATAACGCGATTAATACAGGATTAATAAGACCAAAGCCAATTCCCCCGAGTATGTTTGCAATTGCATACATTTCTAAGGAAAAAGATAATGCTGCTAAAAGCATTGCGATACCAAAGATTATTAAACCCGTGAATAATACTGGAAATCTTCCCTTTAAATCTGAAATTGCACCTGAAAAAAGTTGGGTAATCGCAAATGGAAACATAAACGCGGGAATTGCAATAAGTATCGTATTTGGGGATACACTAAATTCAACGGAAAGCACATGAAACAAAACCATAATAATATTTCCCGTTAAAGGTCCAAATAAGAAAATAATATATATTATGAGTTCTAAAAATTTTGAGGAATTGCCATGTTCAGCAGTATTTTCCATATTGTTCGAAAACGAAGACATGTTTTTACTATTATTTTTTATTATTTAAAGTATATTCTTATAATTTTGTAAGGAGAAAATAGGACAAAGAAGCCAATTTTATACTATTTGATTTCAACGGGCACTTCTCTTGTTGGTAAAATAATTTTCATCTTCTCTTCTCTGAAGATTTTTTGAAATACTTCAGGGTAATTAGTGTGTATTGGAAATAGTATATCAGGATTTATTTCATTAATAAATCTAATTAGATCGTGAGGTTTTGCATGCCCTGAAGCATGTATTCGGTATGAGGGAATCCCTTTACTTAATAATTCATTTGAAATCTTATTTTTATAAAATCTATAATCTTCTGCGTAGGGATCAATATTGGAACAAATGAATGCTCCTCTCAAATTATATGGTAAATGCGTTTTTATCTTATTATAATCCCAATCAGAACCAAAATATAAGAGAAATTGTCCCCCTAACTTTTTCAACTCTCCCAAATTTATCAATCGTTTTGTACTATCAATACGCTCTAGGAACTCATTTAATTCCCTTTTCCAAGGTAAGTGTTTGTCATTATGGGACAGAATTAAGATATCTTCATTTTCCTCTATATTTGGATCTTTCATAGTATCATACACAGCTTTCTTATTAAGACGATTATAAAAGTATGCATCTTTTTCCGAAATTATAAATTTCCAGTTAAACTTTTTTGCTATATTTACATATGTTCTAAATCTATCCCAATCTACTCTATCATAATGAACCAGCACGTAATCAAACAACATGTAACTAAATAATTTCCTTAAATGCTTTTTTACCATTCCCTCAGATTCAATTGCTCCTTTATTAATATGAGTTCCTTCACAAATTAAAGCTCTTACGTTGTTCCTTTTACCTTCTGTTGCCCCTTTTTTTTGACATAATTCCTTCGTTTTTCTAATTAAATCAGCAGTCATTAATTGAAGAGGTCCGTGCATACGAAAATCTCCAGAATATACTATTATACCCGCTGATGTACAGATGATAAAACCATAAGCAGCAGGAATAGAATGATCAACATGAACAGGGTATATTTCTAAACCCTTGATATTGATAATGTTTCCCGTTCTAAATCTTACCCAATTTAGACCGTATAAAAAATTCTCGAATCTGGGTGGTGTACATAATGATGCTGCTTTTATAATTCTCTTAGAAACTACACCCGCATAAATAGGAATATTTCGATTCAAAAACGAAAGCCCCTGATAATGATCGCGGTGAGGATGTGAAATAAGAATCCCATCAAGATTAGAGGGAGGATCTACTTTATCTTCAATTTCTCTCACCTTCTGACGATATTTGACCTTTTTATGATCATATATGAAATACTGTGAATACAGATTCCGAATTGGGAGGTCTTCGTCTCTAGGTAGTACGTGATTTTCAGTTAATTTTCTTATCTCTGTCAAGTCCGGATATTTGGCTCGCGTTTGTTTTAGTTCTGCAGAATTTATCCCAAAATCAATAAACAGCTTTACACCATATCCATCATCTTCTAATAATACTTTGTTCCCTCCTACTTTATTTACTCCCCCAAAAAAAGTTAATTTAACTGAAGATTCCACTTATTTTCATCTCTTTTGGCAAATCTGACTATCAAAATTGAGGTTGAAAAAATAATATTTCAAAATCAATCAGTACAATACAAGAACCTTACTTTAATATAAAAATTTTAGTTATTAGCATTATATAGTTATTAATTAGATTAATAAACCCATCACAGTCAAATTAAAGATAAGGGATTTCCTTATATTATGATAAGATAAAAATATTTACTAAAACTAAAAGTAAATTTACAGCAAAATGACATCCATAACGGTATATGATGGAACTAATACTATAGGGGGAAATAAAATATATTTGGAAGAAAACGGAAAAGGTCTTTTCCTTGATTTTGGTATGAATTTCAAAAAATATGGAGATTTTTTCCAAGAATTTATTTCCCCGAGAAAACCACGAGGGATTCACGATCTAATTCAACTAAATCTAATTCCTAAACTTAATGTATATCGAAAAGATTTAATCCCCATAGATATCGATTATTCTTCATTTCCTTCTATGAATGTGAATGCTGTACTTCTCAGCCACGCACATATGGATCATTGTGGAAATATTGGATTACTTAAACCCGATTACCCCATTATTGCCTCTCCTTCCACAATCATGCTACTCAAAGCAATGCTTGATGGCTCTTCTGCAATGCTAGGCTCTGACGTAGCTTATTATTCACTAAAGGTACCAGATAAAGATAAACGAATTCTAAAGCCAGAAAAATATAAGGATTATGGTCGAGATTTTATTTGTACGGAATCTTATTCTGAATCATTCCAGGAGTTCCTTCACTTAAGTACTAAAAGCAGAACCAAATTGACTGAAGGAAATCTAACATCTCTCAATAATTTTTCCTCTAATTTTGATATAAAAGCTTTTGAGGTTGATCATTCCATTTATGGTGCCACAGCCTACATAGTTAGTGGTGATAATACTATCGCATATACCGGGGATTTTCGACTGCATGGTAAAAAGGGAAAAAGTAGTGAAGAATTTATCCAAAAAGCTAAATCGGCATCTATTCTAATAATTGAAGGAACTAGAGCTGCTAGAGAAGATGTATATGAATCTGAACAGATAGTGTATGAAAAATGCTTAAGCACTGCTGAAGAAGCAAAAGGACTTATCATAGCAGATTTTACAGCCAGAAATTTTGAAAGGCTCGAAATGTTTGATTCTATTGCAACAAAACTTAAGAGAACTCTTATTATCACACCAAAAGATGCATATTTACTTGAAGCACTTGAAAAAGCTGACGAAATTGATAGGATAAAAAATATTGGAGTATATGGTGATTTAAAATCAACTAAAAGAGGGTGGGAAAAATTCCTGAATGAAGAAAGAGAAATAAATTATATAGATCCTGCAGAGATTTCAAAAGATCCCGATAATTTCATGATTTGCTTTTCTCTTTTTGATATCAAGAACTTATTAGATATTAAGCCGGATAAAGGATCCTATATATATTCTTCGAGCGAGGCTTTTACTGAAGAATCTGAATTCGATTTTGTCCGATTGAACAACTGGCTAAAATTTTTCGGATTTAACATTTATGGATTTGAAGTCATCGAAGAAGGAGGGAAAGAAAAGCCAAAGTTCATAAAAGGATTTCATGCCTCAGGGCATGCGTCGAGAAAAGATTTATTATGGGCAATCGACACAATAAATCCTGACATTGTAATACCCGTTCATACTGATAATCCAAATTGGTTCAAGGATAATCTAGATAATGCAATTTTACTGAAAGATGGTGATAATTACAAAATATAATTCTATTTTTTTTTAAACGAGAAATCAACACCCAAATTTCTCCAATCTTTAATTGTGAAAAAATATTAAATTTAAGTAATCTAATTATTAAAAATATAGATAGTGAGTATTGCGATTTAAAATGTCTAAAAATAAAATTCGTCCAGGAGTTTATCTATATCCGATGCCTGTTTCACTTATCGGAGCAAATGTAAATGGAAAACCAAATTTTAATACTTTAGCTTGGATTAATGCTGTAGACTATAAACCCCCCTTATTTGCTATTTCTTCATATGAAACTCACCATACTAACATTGGAATTAAAGAAAATGGCACTTTCAGTATAAATATTCCATCAGAAGGGATGGTGGAAGTTGCTGACTATGTTGGTTTAGTATCCGGGAAAGAAATAGATAAATCAGAAGTTTTTGAAGTATTTTATGGAGATTTGAAAACAGCTCCCATGATAACACATGCTCCAATAAATATGGAATGTAAACTTCTGAAAACTATAGCTACCAAAGAATTAACCGGTACAGAAAAAGGTCAGGAAATTTTTATCGGTGAAGTTATCAACGCTTACGCTGATGATTACTATATTAAAAATGAAATACCAGATATTTCGAGCGTAAAACCATTCGTATTTTCTATTGATAATAACTATTGGAAAATTGGGGAACATTTAGGAAGGGCTTTTAGCATAGGAGAAAATTATAAGAACGATTAAATCGTAAATTTTTTTTATTTTTCTTAATTTCTAATACCAACATAAATTCTAAAATTTAAAGATTATAAAAGAAAAAACTAAATGATTTATTATGGCAAACTTAGTAGTATTCTATTCAAGAAAAGGTACAACTAGAAATATTGCAGAAATGATTATCAATAAGGAGAATTGGGACTTTGAAGAGATTATTGATACTAAAAAGCGAAGCGGATTTATTGGATTTCTAAAATCTGGAAAAGATGCAACTCTTAAGAAGTTGGCAAAGATTAAGGAAATTCAAAAGGATCCAGAATTATATGACTTAATAATAATGGGTACTCCTATATGGAATAAAAGAATGACACCCGCTATAAGAACCTATATCACTGAAAAAAAATCTAAAATCAAGCAAGTGGCTTTTTTTTGTACTGAAGGTGGAAGCGGGGGTTTAAGGTCATTTGAAAGTATGGCACAATTATGTGAAAAAACACCTATATCAACTCTGGAAATTACTAAAAAAGATATTAAAAATGGCGATCACACCGATAAAGTTACAAAATTTATCCAGGAAATCAAAATGGAAAAAAAATAATTTGAAATTAGGATATCAAATAAAAGGTTAAATCCCCTATAAATTTGAAGTTTCTTTTTTGCATATTCTTTTAAACTAGTAGATGGATTTACGTATTAATAATTTACACATATATCCACCTGGATAACAACTTATAGGAAATAAAACATTTACCCAAATGCTAATGTGAAATATTTAATCAATTTTTTATTTTCTTATTCTACCTTCTCAGAATTCATCTTATTTTAAAAAAAAAATAAAAAAAAATGGAAAATGTAAGATGTAAAATAATCGAAAGAAGAAGCTTAAATAACCCTTATCATATATTTCTTATCTTGCAAAATTCCTTATTCTTAGTACTTTACTTTGCCTAACCTTTTTAATTAATAAATAAATTTATTAATAAAATGATTTCCGTCCACGTGAACTCATACGAGGTCCTTTTTGAGTTATCGTGACGTCACTGGCTTGTGGGCCCTTTTTTCCTTGGGTAATCTCGTATTCTACAATGTCTCCTTCATAAATAATCTTAAATTCGTCAGACTCGCCTTGAATAGCACTAAAATGTACGAAAACATCTGGAGATCCATCATCTGGTGTAATAAACCCAAAGCCTTTCTTGCTATTAAACCATTTTACAGTTCCTTTTACCATTGATACAACCTTGGCACGTTCTTAAAACTTGCTATATTAAATAATTGGCGTTCATAAAAATATCCACCAATCATGATTCTTAAGAATTCCACTGTAATATAGTTTTCTATAATTATTGAAGTAAAAAGTTAATGAGATATTTTAAAAAACGATAAAGTCAATACTTTTCACATCCTAAATGGTAACCACAACGTGTTAGGGAGAATATTCCATAAACCATTCGAAAACAGGTGGAAGATTCTCAATAATACGATATTTAATCTCTTTGTGTAATATTACTATGAAAATTTCTTCGAGTGTTTTTAGATTTTGGTAAAGCTCTTCTGTATGTATTTCCTTTAGTGTATTTTTTTCTTCTGTATCTATCTGAAAGATCGAATAATCATTCATATCCGCATCATCTTTACCCCAATGATATTCTAACTCTTCTTTCAATTGTGAAGTAAATTCTCTTAAAGTTTCTTCAAGCATAATCCAACCCTCTAACGAGCTTGTTTCATCTTTAAATAACACAATAAAATTTGCAGTAATACCCGGGGGCTCAAAAATATTCTCTTTTTCTTCGAAATCAGGCATTTGAAAAACGATTTGTGTAACTTTTTGTTAAAATAATAATTAAAAGAGTAAGTAAGACTTATAGCATCTTACTTATAAGGATTTTCAATATCTTATTAAAACATTATCTTGATATCGGTTGTTGAATTTAAATAACTTACAACATTATTTCAAATTTGATTTTAGTGTTAAATCTCGAACATCAAGAAAATGAGCTTGAATAAATCTTATTTTAAAGTATGTATAGTTGGTGATTACGGAGTAGGGAAAAGTACCCTTCTTCATCAATTTCTCGAAAAGAGATTTCTGTCTAATGTACAGTCTACAATTGGCTCAAATTTTTTTATAAAAAATGTGAAAATACCTGGAACCAATAGGTTTATTACCTTACAGATTTGGGATTTAGCAGGTCAAGATCATTTTAAATGGGTTAGAAAGGCATTTTATATTGGTGCAAAGGGTGTTGCATATGTTTTTGATTTAACTAGAAAAGAAACGTTCGATCATATTATAAAATGGAAGGAAGAAGTAGAAAATGTTTCAGGTTTTATTCCCAATGTTTTAGTGGGAAATAAAAGTGATTTATTTGAAGAAAAAATTATTTCTATTGATGAATCGAATTCTCTTAAACGGAATATTGGCGCATGCTCATTTGATGAGACCAGTGCGAAATTAGGTACTGGTGTTGATAATATATTCACCCAGTTATCTTTAGAAATGATAAAAAAATATTTAACATAGGTATCTATGAAATGGAGTATAACCAGGTTTCTGAAAATGTATTTGTGATTTTTTCTTCCCGTGCCTCTAATCCTTTGAAAACTGCTGCACAAACAGCTACTTCAACGTGTATAGCACTTCCTGATCAACTTATTTTTATCGATTGCAGTCCATATCCGGATTTGAGCTCAAAATTCAGAGAAGATATGGAACAAAAATTTGACAGGAAAACAACTCATCTATTACTTACCCATTCTCACTGGGATCATATTCTTTCAATGGAGGTGTTTAACGATGTTGACATCGTATCCTCAGAGACGGGAGTTAATGAAATAAACAATACTCTTAATGCTTTAAACATTATCGAAGAGGATAAATGGCCAACTATATTTCTCATTGAGGAACAAGAAATTCTTGATATTTTTAAAACTATAAAACTTTCTTTACCAAATATTCTCGTGAAAAATGAGTTAATAATCGGAAAGGAACCTTACGAACTAATCTTTCGTGTGTTGGGTGGGCATAGCATTGATTCTGCTTCAATATATTTCCCCCATGAAAAAGTGTTATGTGCTGGAGATAACTTAATTGAATGCTTTCCTCAACTTCCAGGAACCCCCTCTGAAACTTTTGACATATATAACTATTGGGAATCACTAGATATTGAGAAAATAGTTCCTGGACATGGAAATATTGTAGGTAAGGATTTCCTTGTAAAAATCAAGTTGTATTTTGAAAAATTATATTCTACGTTACAAGATCTTATAAAACAAAAAATTCCGAGAAAATCTGCTTTTACCCATCCGAGTCTTCCTAAATATTTTGCAGAATCTCAACCTAATTGGAGTGAGATAGACATGAACTGGTTAGACATGACAATAAAAAGTTGGTATAGATATTTAAAACGAAAATAAATTCCTAATAAGAGAAATAGATAAATGCATAATTTAACTGCAGAAAATTTAAAAAGCGAGTTCCTAAAATTATTCCAATTTGATAAATTAGATTTTGAATTTGGAATTAGCAAAATTTCAAATATTAAAAAACAAGCCATTCAAAACTTTATTAACAATTTTCCACAGTTAAACCTCCCTGGAGAAAAAACAGGTGAAATATATCATTATTTATTGGAATTCTTTTCTAGATATTATTATAAAGGGATACTTTATAATCATGGAAATCTCATAAGTCCTTACGATGGGGACCAAATTGTTCTTCAATGGGCTAATAAGGATCAATATTATGTAAAATCCCTAGATCTATCTCTCAAATCTAGTAAAAAAGATATACGAGATTATTTCATTCATAAAAATTTAAAAGGATATCTTGAAAAAGAGTTAGATTTTTTTATTCAGAATGAAGTTGTAGGTTTGAAGGATATAGATGGGCTTGAAATGGAAGCTCTCCAAATTAATTTTACAAAAGCAAAGAATGTTAAAAAGATAGCTCTTCAAGTTATTGAACTCTTAAGCAAAATTGAGACTTTTCAACTAAAGCTTTGGAAAAAAATCCCTTTTATCTTGAATACAGACTACGTAATTACACTTGATAAAATAGTAGAATATGCAGGAAATGATTTTTTAGACAGGATTAAAAGCCAAATCTTGAATAATAAAGCACAATTGAAAGAGTGGAGTGATTTATTTAAAATCACTATTGAAGATACATCAGATTTATTGGGACAAACAAGTTTACCAATAGATACAAAATATTTTGATGAGGATTTCAAATGGGAATTAATTAGTATCCTGTCACAAAATAATAATTTAGATGATATTTTGGATGGAATCCTCATCAAAAGCGATAATTTTCAAGCATTAAACTTAGTTATGAAAAAGTGGGGTAAGAAAGTGAAAATTATCTATATAGATCCGCCTTTTAACACTGGAAGTGATGATTTTCTCTATAAAAACGATTATATAGACTCTTCCTGGTTGGTAATGATGTATAATCGCTTAATTCAGGCTAAAGATATTCTTAATGAAAATGGGACTATTTTTGTAAGAATTGATAATAATGGGAATCATTACGTGAGATTCCTCTTAGATATGATATTTGGAAAATCAAATTTCAGAAATGAAATTATAATCAATAAAACTAGAGCTAAACAACAACGAAAAAAACCATTTATTCAACAAACAGAGAGTCTCTTTTTTTATTCCGTTTCTGATGACTATTTTTTTTATAAAGTAGAACTTCCGAGAATGGAACCTAAATGGTATGAACTATTAGATTTTCCTAGACCAAATAAAATTCCCCGAACTGTGTTAGGGAAAGAATATTATCCACCTAAAAATAGACGATGGGGATTATCTCAAGAAAGAATTAATCAATTCGAAAGTAAAGGAAAAATTAGGATAAATAAAAATAAAAGTTATGTAGATAGTTTTGGGAACACAATAAACGAAAAACCTGAATTATTCTATGACGTTGATCCAGTCAGAAATGACTGGTTAGATATACCTGGTTATTCTCAAGTCCATAAATTTTCAACCGAAAACTCCGAAGAAGTGCTTCAAAGAGTTATTAATAGTGGATCACAAGAAGGAGATTTTATTTTAGACTTCTTTTTGGGATCTGGAACAACTGTAGCTACAGCACATAAATTAAATAGAAAATGGATTGGGGTTGAGATCGATACTCAATTTGAGAATTTTATTTTACCAAGGATGAAAAGCGTTTTAAAAGGGGAAAAATCTGGTATCTCAAAGACATTAATTACTAAAAAATCTGGTTTCTTCAAGTATCATTACTTAGAACAATTTGAGGATTCTATAGAAAATAGCGGTATTGAAATTCCAAAAAATAAAGAGAAAACTCAAATTGATGAGATCGAGGATCCATTTCGATATCAACTTAAAACAGTCAAAGAGAATAAATTAGAAATTATTAATGTGGATTTAATTGAAACTTTTAATTATCTTATGGGAATTACAGTTAATGAAATGAAATATATTAGAACAAATGGAAGAGTATATATTATTATTACAGGAAAGTCTGAGGAAGCAAATGTGGGCACAATTTGGCGTAAAACGGCGGATATTGATTTAGAGTTCGATAAAAAGTTCATTAAAGAGAACTTGGATGATGTTAAAATCGATATCTTATTTGTAAATGGTAGATGTCTAATTAAAAGTGCAAAGTCCATCGAGTCAGAATTACTTCATATAAAGTGATCTTGATAAAATGGTAAAAAATAGTATTAGCAAATCATAAAGCTATTCTAGGAAAGTATTTGAGGAGCATACTATTATTCTATTAAACGATTAGACCATTGGTTGACTTTTGTGCTGAACTCAAAAACAAATTCGATCGAAAATTACAATTCTAAGGGCTATCATGCTTGGCCAATCTTCCTGCTTGCATTCATTCGGTTATTTTATGTTTCAATATTCGAAAGAGCATTATCAAATTATTTATTATTTGATATTGAAATTCGAAAGAGCACATTGGGATTAATTTCTTCTGCTGGAGCTCTTATATATATTATCGCTCCAATAATAGGACAATTTGTGACCAAAAAGTTTTTTGGGATTCGAAACGCTCTCATATTTTCCTCTGTTGTAACACCCATATTAACAGGAGCACAAATAATCTTTCCCGTACCGTGGTTCTTGATTGTTTGTAGAGTATCGTTAGGAATTACGATGGGATTTTTTTGGCCAAATTGCCTTAACTTATTAAGCAGATGGCAAAGAATTAGTAGTATTGAAAAATCAAAGAAGAATTTTGCGTTATTTAATATCTCATGGAATTCTGGGTTTATTTTTGGTCTTATTATAGGTTTTATATGGGCATTTTCCTGGAGTGATTTCCTCGCGATGATAATATCTTGGATACTATCATTTTTTTTAATTCCTATAAGTATTTTTATAAATAAAGACTCAAAACAAGGCATTAATGGTGAAACAGTAATTTATCAGACGGAAGATCCTCTCTCACACCTCGATATAGAGGAAGATCTAACCATAAATCGAAATACACCTATGATAATTTATCCTATTATATTCTCATGGTTAGGAATTTTATTTTTAACTATCTCGAAATCAAGTTTTGCTTTTAGTTACCCCCTCCTTCTAAAAGCTTTTGAGGGTCCTTCATATATAACTTACTTAGTTCAATGTGGGCTTCAAGCAACACAATTAATTGGTTTAACCTTGATAAATTCTATGAGTGTATATAAAAGAAAATTCGCTACATTCACGGGTGTAATATTTGTTATATGTTTTGCGTTTGCCGTTCTCTTCATTAGGGATATAATTTACATTTCAATATTTAGTGCCTCTATTGGACTTTTCTTAGGATTTGTTCATGGGACGGGTATGAAAATTATGCTTGAAAAAGGAGCAGCTCAAGATACTTCAAAATATGCAACTATAAATGAAATATTCATCGGGATTGGGTTCGGTTTAACTCCTATCATTGCGGGATATGTCTCTGAAATTAATATCTATTCAATTTTTGCCTTTATTGTGATTTTTGGATTCATTATTCTAGCTCTCTTGGTATACTACTCGCGAAATGTTAAAAAGCACCTCACAATCAATGCATAAACTAAGATTTCTCGTAATTACCCTAAGAGCTTATAAATTAAAAAAAATAATGTTAAAAGTTCAATAGAATAACATAAGCAATAATTACCACAAAATTTTAATTAATCTTAAAATATCTTTGTATGTGAAAAATTTTATGGATACATCCAATATTATTGAGGAACCAGATAGTAGAATAAGGAAGTGGTTAGATCAACTTAAAACATTTAGATTATCAGCACCTATAACAAGTATTAAAAATTCAGAAGAAACAAACGAAGATCATGTAAGGCTAGCGGCATATTATTTATCCTTAGAAAATAAATCATATGATACATTATGTTGGATATTAGCAGAAAAAATCCTGAAAAAAGCAGATTCTACACCAACAAACGATGAAATAAGGAAAAAAGCTGAAGAAATATCTGAATTCGGAAAGACGTATGACGAGTTGTGTTATCTAAATGCCGAACTTGCTCTTAAAAAGTAATAAATAAGGTTTAAAAATCTTCAACAACCCTTTTTTTTAAATTGACTATTTTTTAAACATTTTTATCTGAAAGATTGTCATTAAAAACTTACAACCTAATATGAATATGAATTAGTTTTTTTGAACAATGTAGTCAATATAGCTATCTTTCATTGTTCGATCTTCCAGTTTCTTATGCAAAATTCTTTTTTCTTTAAATAATATCTCAATCTCTAGATTTTCAAAAAAACCATCTGACTCTTCATCTGTAAAAAAAGTATGCATAATCTTTTCATCACCTTCTATTTGTAAAAATTCTCCTGGGTTTTGCTCTTTACCTTTCCCAAAAAACTCTGAGTCAACCGATAGGAAATTAATGAAACAAAGGCCACCCGGTTTTAGGACTCGAATCATCTCATTTATGGCTTTTTTGATATCTATTTTATTCATATGAAATATTGTATTCCAAGAATAAACATGCCCAAAATGATTGGATTCAAATGGAATTGAACGTATATCACCTAATTGCATAGAAAGTTCTAATTTATTTTGTTTTGCATAATTCTCAGCTTCCTCTAATCTTTCTTCTAAAATTTCTATGCCAAATGTGTCAAAACCTAAGAGAACAAAAAGACTTAGTTTTGGTCTAGGACCGCCTGAACCACAATCAAGAATTGGTCCGTTGATATCTGATTCTGAAATATAATTAAGAAAATTATAGAAAGGTGCGGGATATAATACCTCTTTGGCAATTATCATATGCTAATAATAATTAAATCTTTGAAAAAAGTATCTAGTTTTGATCTTCAAGAATTTTAAAATTATAAAAAATAAGAATTAGAGTTATATTCTAAAAATCTCAAACTACCATATTAACTCAACCTAATAATCTTTTTCTTAACATATGGTGAGAAAATAATATGATTTCAGATGTAATTTCGAGAGATAAGTCGAAAGCTTTTCTTTTTTGTAATGAAGCTATTGTTAGAGCTGCACTCGAATCAGATGTGAAAGTTGTAGCATTTTATCCAGGATCTCCCGTATCAGAAATTTTAGATACATTCTTTCAGATCTCAAATGATTTTAATATTAAAATGGAAATAGCTACAAATGAAAAGGTAGCACTTGAAATAGTAGCAGGGGCTTCAATGGGGGGACAAAGATCACTAACAGCGATGAAGAGTGTCGGATTAAATGTTGCCTCAGATACATTCTTTAGCTTAGGGTATACTGGAATCAATAAAGGATGTGTTTTAGTCTTTGCTGACGACCCCTTTTGTCATTCATCCCAAAGTGAAGAAGATGGACGCTTTTTCGCCTCAAATGCTTATATTCCTATGCTGGAGCCCTCGGATCCTGTTGAGGCAAAAGAAATGGTGAAAGCAGCATTCGAAATATCAGAAAAATATCAAACTGTTGTATTAGTAAGAACCACGACACGAATTAATCATCAATCAACAATTGTACCCTTAGATCCTTTAAACAGATCAGACTTCAAAACATCTAGCTTTAGAGCATCTAACAAAAAATACTCGACAGTCGGTTCTAAGGCTAGAGAATTAAAACTAAAAATGCTCGAACGAAGAGATAAAATTAAGGAAGAATTCGAAAAATCAAATTTTAATAAAATAGTTGAGGGAAACTTAGATTATGGAATCATAGTATCGGGAGTATCTTACAATTATGTATTGGAAACATGTGATAAGCTCAATATCACCCCTCCAATTTTGAAATTAGGAACCACGTTTCCACTTCCTCATAACCTAATCCGCAATTTTATTAAGGATTTGAAGGGAGTAATAATTATAGAAGAATTATCCCCTTATTTAGAATTGCGAGTGAAAGCACTATCTAAAGATGTAAATCCTAATCTAAAAATAATTGGAAAAGAATCTGGCCATTTCAGTGAAGCCTTTGAATACAATATACCAATTGTTTATGATGTCTTAAATGAGATATATAAAACTAATAGTAATCTCAACTATGATGCAATTTTGGAAAATGCTGCAAATTTAAAAACAGTTCTACCAATAAGAATACCAGTTTTCTGCCCCGGTTGCCCGCATCGAGCAACATTCTGGGCACTTAATAGAGCAATAGTAGGAAAATCTAATAAAATAGCGTTCATAAACGACATTGGTTGTTATTCGATGCTTCTTCTAAATAATGTTATCTATTCAAAACTGAACCCTGATGACTTACTTTTAGCAATGGGTGCAACTTTAGGAACAAGTAGTGGTATATCATTAAGTGCTGAAGAAAAGGTTATTTCTGTGATTGGAGATAGCACCTTTTTCCATGCGGGGTTGCCCGGGATGGTAAATATTTGTAATAATAACGAAGATGTTATAGTAATAGTACTTGATAATTCTGTCACCGCGATGACCGGGCAACAGCCAAATCCCGGCACTGGGTATGGACCTGCTGGAGCTCCAAAAAACAAAATTCAGATTGAAAGCGTTTTAAAAGGCATCGGATTTAATAATATTGTTATTAATGACTGTTTTGATGCGAAAAATTGCATTCCTGCTTTTAAGAAAGCATTAGAAGAAAATGGGCCCACCATTATCATATCTCGTGGTCCATGTGCACTATGGAATGATAGAAATAAGAGAAAAAGAGGAGAAAAAATTCAACCATTTTATGTCGATAATACTATTTGTCGTAAATGTCATACATGTATGCGCGATTTTTATTGTCCTGCGATAAGCATGGAATCTAACATTAGTGAGTTTACTGATGATAAAGGCAAATTATGGAAGGGGAATTCTTCTCATATATCTCAAGAATTATGTGATGGGTGTGGTGTTTGTTCTATTCTTTGCCCTTATACTGATCACGAATCTCGTTCCGAAAAGGATGTAATAAAACCATTTATAACTCCGAGGGAGGTGTCTTATGATTTATAATATCATGACGTCTGGAGTGGGGGGACAAGGATTAATGTTAGTTTCAAATATATTAGGATTAACATGTGCTGAATTCGGCTTAAATATAAGAACAGCTGAAGTTCATGGATTAGCTCAACGTTCTGGGGCGATTTACACTCATATTCGGGTAGGGGATAATGTATTTTCTCCACTAATTCCGTACGGTGAAGCTGATGTTCTTATGGGAATGGAAGCAATCGAAACGCTTCGATATATCGAATTTTTAAAACCCTCCGGAACCATAATTCTTAATAATTATCTGTGGTATCCTGTACAAAGCACATTTGAAAGAGTAAAAAATCCTGAAACTTCGTATGTTTCATTTGAAGTTATTTTAGCGCAATTGAAGAAGGTTACTCAAGAAATACACATCATCAATGCCTTGGAGTTAGCAAATCACGCAGGAAATCCCCTTACATCCAATGTTGTTTTATTAGGGGCTCTAACAAAATTAAAGGGATTTCCTGTAAATATAGATCAAATAAAAAAGGTGATTTCTAATGCTGTTCCAAAGAAGGCTTTGGAAGCTAATCTAAGGGCTCTACAATTGGGATTTGAGGCAATTTGATAACAAAGAAAATCGTTTTTTATGATTTCTTCTTTTTCTTTTCACATCAATAGTTTCTCAATACTAAAATTTTATTTTCAGAATAATTTGGGAATCCACTTTGGGGTTTTTCTTTTATATGCTAAATATTCATCCCCAAACAGTTCTTCTAAAACTTTTTCTTCATAATTAACCATTTTATTGTAAATCACCACTATAATGAAAAAAAGAACGATACAAATTATCGAGATGCTGAGAAACAACAGGGATACATACACCAATAGAATACCAAGATAAAAAGGATTTCGAACACGATTAAATATACCTTTAACAATAAGTCTATCAGAAGGTTCATTCTCTTTAAAAAGTATATCATGAGAGATCTTCATTAGGACTATTGAAACAGATAAAATAATGATAAATAAAACTAACCGAACGACTGAAGGCACATATCTATCTAAAATAATTGAAAATGAAAATAGTTGAGTATCCAATACCCATATTATCACAAAAGTAATAGGCAATGTAGCTTGTATTAAATGAGAATGTTTTACTTCTCCAAACTTAGTATTATCTTCATCTAACTCCATTATTTATCAACTATAGTTTAATTAATTATTATGTTATACTAAATTGATATTGTTATTAATAATGGCAATACTAACATAACTAATATTATAATCCAAAACCAAATAGGACCAAACATTTTTGTCTTCTTTCTATATTCTGAATATTCCTCCTTAAAACGCACACCAACATCATATGTTTCCTCTAATTTCGCTTGAACGAAATTAGCTAATAAAATTAAGGGATATATGATTAATCCATCAAGATTTATTGATCTTAAACCAAGTCCTAAAGAGAGAATAATTATTCCGAAATATATGGGATGTCTACAAAAAGAATAAATTCCTTTTGTCAATAATTTCCCCGCGGTATCTTGTGCCCCAACTGCTTTACGAATTAATAAAGTTCTTATTAATATTATAACTCCAAAAATTATTAAAATTAAACCAAATATGTCAAACCACCTTACATTTAAAGCGTGATGCAGAAGGGAAGGTTTCTGGATTACGGTCTCATCAGATGGTAACAACATAGAAGTATAGCAAAATAGATTGAATATTATAACTGAAACTAGATTTATGCTCGTACTTTCTAATATTTTTGAATACTTTTCTCGATTTTTAAGAAAATAAGCAAAAATCGCTGTAAGAATAAATACAGATCCAATTAAACTTAGTCTAATCGTCCACAAAATTGACATAAAAACCCTCAAATTAACAATTATTTTTATTCTAATTTAAATTCTTCTTATTTTAATAGGTAAATATCTTCCTACGTTATTCCAGTAATTTTTATATTCTTCCCCAAATCTTCGAAGCAAAAATTTTTCTTCATCAACTGTTTTTGAATTAAACGTAAGAATGTTAAAAATACATATCAATAATATAATTATCGTTGGAATAATTAGAAAAGAGCCAATAACAAGTAAAAATATACCAAAAACAATAGGATTTCTCATTATTCTATAAATTCCAGAAGTTATAAGCTCGGTATCATCAGTAGGTAATTCAATCCTAAAATTTATACCAAGTGCAATAATTCCTAATATTTCAAATAGAAATCCAATTGAAATGCTAATCATACCAATTATAATTGATACATTATTAGATAAGAAATTCAAGCGCCATAAAGTCTCTATTAAATTATTGAGAAATATATATGAAATAATAAGACCTAACCATAAAAAAATCGAGATAGAACTTAGTCTTGTTAAAATTGACGACCCTTCATGAGTGCCATGAAAATCTTTTCCTTTCTTTTTTACTAATATAATTGGCCAAAAAAAACCAATTAAAAATAAAATTATACTAATGATAAAAAATGATTTTATATATATTGTTTCTATTATTTTAATTCACCGCTTTTAATCCTATTTTCTCTCAATTGAATATACTAAAAAAATAAAAAATATCTTGGAACTTTTTCTTTGTATTCTACATATGAATTGCCATATTGTTCCTTAAGCCTTTTTTCTTCTCCTAAAATACTAAAATGTGAGCCAAGAATAGAAATTAGAAATATTATTAACGATATCCATGACCCGATCATAAGTATGTGCCCAATAAATATAATATAAATACTGAATAATTGTGGATTACGGGATATTTTATAAAATCCATTAGTAATTGGTTTTCCTAAAGGTGCATTTTTAAAATTAATTATTGTAGTGCTCAAAGCTATTATTCCTATAAAATATACAATGATCCCAATATAAAATTCGACAGAACCAAATATTAATGGTGAAAGAAATAATAAAATAATATTAATAAGACTAAATGATTTACCTATCGTTGTCATAACTATCTGCGTTTTTGTCCATCCTTTTCTGTCAATTAACCTTCTCTTTACATCTTTTGGGCAAGTAAATGTCACAATAAATTGTATTAAAACATAAATTACAAAAGGAAGCCAACCATTTAACCATCCTATGCCAAATTGAGGTACAAAATTCATATTTTCACCTTCTTTTTCTTAAAAAAATATAAAATACCTTGGAACTTTTCTTTTATATTCTAAATATAAATCACCATACTGTTCAGTAAGCCTTTTTTCTTCTCCTAAAATTCGAAAGTGCCCTGCTATTATCGATAAACTAAGAATAATTAATGCTGCCCAAGAACCAATCGCTAAACAATTTCCTAATGATGTAAAATACATCATAACTAATTGCGGATTACGAGATATTTTATATAAACCAGTGGTTATTGGGGTATTAAGGGGTGAATTTTTAAAATTAATTAATGCTATAAGAAATCCTATTGTTCCAGTAATTATTAGAACAGTTCCAATAATAAACTCTAGAGCCCCAATATTCAACGGAGTAAAAATAAATAATATCAGAACAATTAAACCAAAAATTTTAGCGATTTTTGTAAAAGTTTTCTGCAATTTGTTCCATCCTTCTTCATCATAGAGCCGTGAAATTACATCTTTTGAACAAGTTAGTAAAAAGACACCAAAAGAAATAAAGAATATCACTTGAAAAATCCAACCATTCAACCATCCAATTGATAAGGCAGGAAATAATTCCATACTTTTTCAACTTAATTTTCTTATTAAATGTATTAGGTTTCATTATATATAAACTTTTTAGTCATCCCTAATTTATCTAAAAATACTTTTTAAAAAGTGTATGTTAAAGAAGAATTAAGGGAAATAAAAAGCCAAAAGCCTCAAATTAATAATCTCTTTATGTATAAATTAATTTATTAATCTAATTTTAATCCTAAAAATTCTAACTTAATATTAGTAGTCCTTAATTTAATATTTAGTAATTTAAAATAAAGGTAACATGCTTTAACCTTTAAATATTCATAGATTGGTTTTATTCGTAAAATTGATATTCAAATTTAAAAAATTGATATTAATGTTAATTTTAATGCTATTAGAAGATATAATTATCTCCAAGACAAGTACGTTTATATTGCCTTGGAAACCTTTCTCTTATTAATTTATCGTATTTCGAACAATGACAAGCCCCTATAAAATCAATATCTTGTAAATAGGATAAGTTTTTAAAACCATGAAATCCCCCGATTACAGCTCTAATACCAGTAAGATTTTGAGCTTTCATGATAAATTTTTCTAAACCAGGATGAGCACATCCCACTAATATAATAATTTCATTATTTTTGGTTTTTAGAAAAACTGATTGTTCTGATATAAAACTCCCATTAACTTGACCTGAAATTATTAGATTTTTTTCAATTTCTATCATATCTGAAACACCATGAACTTGCTTATTCGGAAAAATCTTAGAAAACGAATTCAAGTTATCTATTGGAACATAAATCTTTATATTCGGATTAATTTGAAATATTGTTTCTAATCCTCCTGCATGATCATGGTGATTATGAGAAATTATAACATTCTTTATAGCGGTTATATCAACATTGAATTCGTTGATATTATTGATTAAAATATTGCCGTTGCCACCTGTATCAAATAAAGTGAATGTGTCTGTGAAATAATTATATACTAACGCAGAGAATCCAAAACCAGGTAAAAATCCGGGTTTAGGACATTTATCATCGAATACAATTTTAATTTCAAATGATGAATCCATATTCATAAATAAAAAATTATTATTATTATTAATTAAATTATTTAAAACTCCCTGAGAAATATCCCTGATATGATAGAAACAGGATTTCGATTATTTTAAATAAAAATAGAGAGATTTCCTGCTAAGAGAGGGATTTTGCTATTTAAAGAATACAAGATATTATTTGGGTAAAAAAATGTATAAATAAATAAGATTTTACAATAACTAATTTCCCTCTTTTTTATTCTGGAGATACCCGATAATTCCCTTGATGCTATTTCCTACAAAATAAAGCTCTTTCTCCCTCATATTATCATCTAATAAATCAATTGTAGCAAAATGTTTATCTTCACTTTTTAGTTTTGAAACAACTTGGTCAAAAAAGGTCGGTTGGTCTTTCATTTCAAGTAAATCGTTTACTACTTGAACCCATAGATTTATCTGATCCTGTGCTAAATTTAGCAGAAATTCTGCATTTTCTCTTAATCCAAAATGAGCATAACACATTAGGCGCTCTACTAAATCTTCTTTTAACAATTTCTGAATTGAAGCAATAGAGATTTCATAATTGAAAATAGGTGGAGTAGCTGGACGAGTGTAGATGTTGTTTGGTATTGGAACCGTGACCCCTGTAGCTTCCCCTACAAATAAATATTGATTGAAAAGATAGGATTGATGATGAGGAGCATGACCTTGCGTATCAATAACTTTTATGGGAATATCTTTAAACTTTTCATTGTCTATGAAACGATCTTGGGGAACAGGTACAATTTTCCCATAAGATTTTGCCACATCACCAAGAACCTTTATACTACCTTTCCACAACTGTTCAGGATTTATCAAGTGCTTAACTCCTCTAGGATGACAAATTACTTTGGCATGAGGAAAGGATTTTATTAATTTTCCGACTCCACCTGCATGATCCATGTGAATATGACTCAACAACACATAATCGAGATCATTTTTATTGATGTGTAAAGAATCTAAGGTTCGTTTTAATGAATCAATTACGGATGTTGGACCGGGATCCACTACGAAACATATATTATCATCATAATAAACCCAAGAACTTAAAAAACTCGTAAATCTTGGACCTTCCAGATCTAAACGAATTTCATGTAGATAAGGTCCTACTTTAGAAACGCTCATTTTATAAAACAGAAAATGAATATTGAAATTAAAATTTAATATATTGCTCTAATCCTTGCCTTAAAAGTAATGGTGGTTATAGCGATTTCTCTTCTAACATTGTCAACCATAAACTATAAAAGAATAAGAAGGGTGAGTAAATAGTATGGCTCTATCAGATTTGCTTCAATTTCCTCATTTTTATGTAATGATAATTGCAGTGATCTTACTGACATTTTCAATTATACTTGTAACAATACATAAACCCAAAAGGTGGTTTTATCTTCACATGTTTTGTTCCACCACCGGTACTCTGCTTACAATAGTTGGTATCATCCTTTTAATGGGTTTAAATTTAACTATAACTCATGCAATTTTAGGTTTAATTGCCATTATTTTTTTAATAGGGGAATTATTTGTTGGGTATATTGCAAGGAAAAAAAAGGATAAAAGAATTCGAACATTTCATTTATGGGTAACTCGTATTATATACATTGTTGTGTTAATCGCAGTAATTTTAGGAATTATCAACTTTATTTAATCGTTAATTCGATTAGCAATAATTTAATTTTTTATATTAATTTCTTTTTATAATGGAAGGAATGAACAATCAACTCCTGAAAATTGATTTATCAGCTGAAAGAATTTCGGTTGATCAAATCGAAAATCAAATTCTTCAGTTTTATTTAGGGGGTAGAGGATTAGGTGTAAAATTATTTACTGATATCGTTCCAAAAAGTATTGATCCTCTCTCAAAAGAAAATATGCTGATTTTCTCCATAGGCCCTATTACGGGTAGTACTGTCCCAACCAGTGGCAGATTTTCTTTAGTGACCAAATCTCCTTTAACTAATACAATTTTCCATTCAAATTCAGGAGGATATTGGGGACCCTATTTTAAAAAGTGTGGATATGACTGCCTAATAATTTCAAATAAATTGCGAGATGAAGATAAAGGATACATTGTAATTGATAGGAATGAGAAAGTAGAAATTAAGGATGCTTCACATCTATGGGGATTAAAAACTTCAAGTTTAGTTGAAAAAATTAGGGAATCAGAAGGGAAAAATTCTCAAGTTTTATGTATCGGCCCAGCAGGAGAAAATTTAGTAAAATTTTCTTCAATAATGAACCAAGCACATAGAGCCTTTGGTCGCGGGGGTGTTGGTGCTGTAATGGGATCGAAAAACCTTAAGGCAATCGTCGTTAAAAATGGGAATAAAAAATTCCCGATAAAAGATAAAGAGCATATTAGAAGGCTCAATGTAGTAGCATTAGATAAAATCAGAGTTGTGCCCACAACTTCTCAAGGATTAGCAATGTTTGGGACTTCCGCGTTAGTAAAAGTAATAAATCTTTTCGGAATGCTTCCGGTAAGAAATTTTCAATCAGCCTTTACTGATTCAAATAGAATAGATTTGGTCAGTGGAGAAAAATTGAGAGATACTTATTTAGTAAGCAATGAAGGATGTTATAATTGTATAATAAAGTGCGGTAGATTGACAAGCACAGGAGAAATGAGCGGAAAAGGTCCTGAATATGAATCATTATGGGCATTAGGACCATTGATAGGAATATTTAACTTAAAAGAAATAACTCACGCAAATTATTTATGTAATGATTACGGACTCGATACAATCTCTACAGGGGGAACAATAGCATGTGCAATGGAACTTCAGAAAAATAGCATTATAAGTGATCCCAACCTCGAATTTGGGAAAGATGAGATTCTATACAATATTATTGAAAAAATAGCTTTAAAGGACGGAATTGGTGAAGAACTTGCAGAAGGCTCTTTAAGATTCTCAAGAAAATATGATGCTCTGAATTATGCAATGCAAGTTAAAGGAATGGAAATTCCGGCTTATGACCCTCGAGGTGCTTTTGGTCATGCTTTAAATTACGCTGTGAGTTCCCGAGGCGCATGTCATTTAACAGGATTTTTAGCTGCTTTAGAGATATTAGGTGCACCAAAACTCGTTGATAGATTTGCTGTTAATGGTAAATCCGATCTCTTATTTTTAAAGCAAAATCAAAGTGCTGTAGAAGATTCTCTTATTGTATGCAAATTTGTAGGTTATGCTCTGGGATTCGAATTTCAGGCTAGATTTTTAAGTTCTGTTCTAAATAAGGAAATTACAAGTAAAGATCTAATCACTATAGGAGAAAGAATTTATAATTTAGAACGCTTATTTAACCTTAGAGAGGGATTCTCAAAAGCGGATGACACATTGCCAACTAGATTTTTAGAAACTCCACTAATAGAAGGACCTTCAAAAGGAAAAATCGTTCCACTTAAACGTCTTTTACAAGATTATTACAATGTAAGGCAATGGGATGAAAGTGGCAATCCTACTGAAGAATTACTTGAAAGGTTATCTATTAAAAGATTAGTAAAATAATAATAATTAAAAGTTAATAAAATCTTAACGAGAAAAGTAATGATTGATGCTGAAACTTACAAGCAGTTTAAAATTACAGGGAAGATTTTAACTGATCATCGGTATAATACTTCCCACTCGGGAAATATTAGTATGAGATCTGGGGGAAAAATTCTCATCAAGAGGAGGGGTGCTATGTTAGGTTATTTAGAGCCTGAGGATATTATCGAAACAGATCTCTATAACACTGATTCTGGTATTATGTTATCAAGCACCGAAACAGACGTCCATCGTCAAATCTATTTAAACACAGATGCGATGGCAGTAATTCATGCTCACAATCCTTTTTGCGTGATATTATCACTCTTAGAAGATGAAATTACTTGTCTTGATGCTGAAGGCATATATATGTACAGGAAAATACCCGTTATTGAAGTAGAAAATCCTGCGGGACCAATAGATGCTGCTAGGGAAGTACCAAAAATCCTTCAGAATTATCCTATAGTTGTTGTGAGAGCTCATGGTGTTTTTGCGAAAGGAAATACTTTATATGATGCTCTTCAAAATGTTACCGGGGCAGAACAATCCGCTATGATAAGATATTATACCATGATGACAGGTAAACCATTAAAAAGGGATTATTCTCAAGAGAAATTCTTCACAGAATGGTAGTATTCATTTATTATTAAAAAATCAAGTTAAAATAAGTTAAATTATATGTATGGTGTCAGATATGGAAAAGCATATTGGGGTAAAAAGATTAAAAGGTTCAATTCCAAAAGTGGGAATTCGTCCTACAATTGACGGTAGAGAAAAAGGAGTAAGAGAATCCTTAGAAGATCAAACAATGGGAATGGCAAAAGCGGTTGCAGATTTAATAACTCAAAGTCTAAAACACTCTAATGGTATGCCAGTTGAATGTGTTACCGCAGATTCTACAATAGGTGGCGTTGCTCAAGCTGCTTTATGTGCAGATAAATTTGTGAGAGAAAATGTAGGGGTATCTATAACAGTAACACCTTGTTGGTGTTATGGATCGGAAACGATGGACATGGATCCTTATATCCCAAAAGCAATTTGGGGTTTCAACGGAACTGAAAGACCTGGTGCCGTATATCTTGCAGCAGTTTTAGCAGCTCACTCACAAAAAGGATTACCTGCATTTGGTATCTATGGAAAAGACGTCCAAGATGAAGATGACACAAGTATTCCTGATGATGTTAAGGAAAAACTATTGCGATTTACACAAGCAGGACTCGCTGTAGCATGGATGAGAGGAAAATCTTATTTGTCTATAGGTGGAGTTTCAATGGGAATTGCAGGTTCAATTGTACAAGAAAATGTTTTTCAAGATTATCTAGGAATGAGAAATGAATATGTAGACATGTCCGAAGTTATGAGGAGATTAGATCAAGAGGTTTATGATAAAGAAGAATATAACAGAGCTATAAAATGGGTCAAAGAAAAATGCAGGGAGGGAAAAGATACAAATCCACCCGAACTGCAAAAATCGATGGAACAAAAAGATAAAGAATGGGAAGTAGTTGTTAAAATGACTATGATTTGCAGGGATCTTATGATTGGTAATCATAATTTAAAAGAATTTGGTTTTGGTGAAGAATCACTGGGGCATAATGCTATAGCAGCTGGTTTCCAGGGACAACGTCAGTGGACAGACTTTATGCCAAACGGAGATTTCATGGAAACAATTTTAAATAGTTCATTTGATTGGAATGGAATTAGACAACCTTACATTATGGCAACCGAAAATGATGCCTTAAATGGTATGGCAATGTTATTTGGGCATCTTTTAACCCAAACATCTCAAATTTTTGCAGATGTTAGAACCTATTGGAGTCCAAAGGCAGTTAAGAAAGTGACTGGACAGAATCTTACCGGAAAGGGGGAAGGTGGTATAATTCACCTTATTAATTCGGGATCTGCTTCTATGGATGGAACTGGGCAGCAAGAAATTGATGGAAAACCTGGACTGAAACCATTCTGGCAGATTACTGAAGATGAAGTAAATCAATGTTTAACAGCAACTAAATGGGATGCTGCCGTTTATGAATACTTTCGTGGGGGTGGGTTTTCTTCTAATTTTCTTACAAGAGGAGAAATGCCGATGACACTTTCACGAGTGAATATTATTAAAGGTCTTGGATTAGTTCTTCAACTAGCAGAAGGATGGGCGATAAATATTCCTGAAGATATTCATCAAATATTAGATGATCGAACTAATAACACCTGGCCAACTACTTGGTTCGTACCAAGGGTAACTGGGTTAGGAGCATTCAGAACAGTTTACGATGTCATGAATAATTGGGGTGCTAACCACGGTTCATTGTGTTATGGTCATATTGGTTCTGACCTAATTACTCTTGCATCGATGCTGAGAATCCCAGTAAGTATGCATAATATTCAAAATGTTGATATATTTAGACCTAGCACATGGAATGCTTTCGGAACTGAAGATTTAGAAAGTGCTGATTTTCGTGCCTGTGCGAATTTTGGACCTCTCTATAGTAATTTATAATAAATTCTAATATATAATTAAACAAATATAAAGTGTTAAAAAAATGAAATATACTCCTGAAAAAGACTCATTAAAACAACATGAAGTACCAGAATGGTTTCATGATGCTAAACTTGGTATTTTTATACACTGGGGACTTTTTTCTGTTCCTGCTTTTGCCGCAGAAAAACTAACTTTAGGTGAATCCCAAAAAAGAGGAGTAGATGTCCATATGAAAAATAATCCGTATGCTGAATGGTATCTTAATTCACTAAGGATTGATGGAAGCCCTACTCAAAAATATCATAAAGAAAATTATGGTGAAGACTTTTCTTATGATGGATTTGCCCAAATTTTCAATGAAGAGATAAAAAAGTGGAATCCAGATGAGATGGTTGACCTATTCAAAAAAGCTGGTGCAAAATATGTAGTGCTAGTGACAAAACATCATGATGGATTCCTCCTTTGGCCTAGTAAATACCCAAATCCCAAAAAAGAAGATTATTATGCTAGTCGAGATATTGTAGGAGAACTTACAGAAGTTGTTAAAAAAAAGGGATTAAGGATGGGATTTTACTATTCTGGGGCATTAGATTGGTCTTGGAATCCAAATCCAATAAAAGATGGAGAAGGATTTCGAATAAATGGTCCAAGTGAAATAAAATATACTAAATATGCTAATAACCATTGGTATGAATTAATGGACAAGTATGATCCTATTATTTTATGGAATGACATAGGTTATCCACCAAATACAAACGTATACGAAATTTTTGCCTATTTCTATAACAAACATCCTGATGGTGTAATAAATGATAGATGGATACAATTTCATAAATCTGAATTTAAACACCCAAAAGTTAGACATAGAGATTTTGCGACTCCTGAATACAGGATGATGCCGGATATAACTGAACTAAAGTGGGAAAGTACCCGTGGCATTGGTTATTCGTTTGGTTATAATAAAAGGGAAACTGAAAAGGATTACCTAAAACCCGATGAGTTGATACGGATGTTTATAGACATTGTAAGTAAAAATGGAAATTTATTACTCAATGTTGGACCTATGGCGGATGGCACTATTCCAGAACTCCAAAAGAAAGCCATAATAGGTCTTGGGAAATGGCTTGAAATAAATGGTGAAGGAATATATGGAACCCGACCTTGGAAAAGAGCAGAGGGTAAAACTTTAGATGATATTAATCTTAGGTTTACACAGAAAAGTGAGATTTTATACATACATCTATTAGATAAACCTCAAGCGAAAAATTTAATAATTCTATCAATTACATTAGCAGAATCTAAAAATATACAGTTATTAGGCAATAAAGGGGATCTAATGTGGAAACAAATTGGTGAAAACATAGAAATGTTGTTACCCGACAGTTTATTTGATTCAGCAGCTTACGTATTAAAAGTTTATTAAATAGAAATTCCTAAGAAGTTAAGCTAATATTCAAAACTACCTAAAGAGAGAAAAAAATGAAATACGAGCCAAATCATGAATCAATAAAACACCATGAAGTCCCTAAGTGGTTTCATGATGCCAAACTTGGTATTTTCATACATTGGGGTCTATTTTCTGTTCCAGCTTTTGCCGTTACAGGAATAGATCTTATCGATTCAACAAAGAGAGGACTTGAAGAACATTTTAAAAATAATCCCTATGCGGAGTGGTATCTTAATACACTTAGAATCCCTGATAGCCCTACCCATAAGTACCACTATAAAACATATGGAGAGGATTTCTTATATGATGATTTTGTTCCTCTATTTAATGAAGGTATTAAAAAGTGGGATCCTAAGAAATGGGCTAGTTTATTTAAGAAATTTGGGGCAAAATATGTAGTTCTAACAACAAAACATTGCGAAGGTTTTCTTTTATGGCCAAGTAAATATCCTAATCCTAATAAAGAAAATTATATTGCTGATAGAGATATTGTAGGAGAACTTACCGATGCCGTTAAGAATGAAGGGATGAATATGGGTTTTTATTATTCTAGTGCGTGGGATTGGTCTTTTAATCTTTTTCCTATAATAGATGCATCTAGCTTTACTAAACATTATGTGCAAAACTTAAAATACGCAGAATGGGTAACTTCTCATTGGTTTGAGCTAATTGATAAATATCAACCCCATATTCTTTGGAGTGATATGGGATATCCAGCTGGAATAAATATTTATGAAATTTTTGCATACTTTTATAACAAAATAACTGATGGTGTAGTAAATAATCGATGGAATCAATATCTCCCGGAAGAGAAAAAATTTCGAAATATTCATTATGATTTTACAACGCCTGAATATACCGTCAGAAATGAAATAAAGAAAAAAAAATGGGAAGTTTGTAGAGGAATCGGTAATTCATTTGGATATAATAGATTTGAATCTGAAGAAGATTATTTGTCACCTAAGGATTTAATATTTTTACTAGTTGATGTAGTGAGTAAAAATGGTAATCTCTTATTAAATATTGGACCCACTGTAGAGGGCAACATTCCTGAAATTCAAGAACAACGCTTATTAGAGCTTGGTAGCTGGTTAGATGTGAATGGAGACGCGATTTTTTGTACAAGGCCATGGAAACGTGCGGAAGGAATTACCACAGAGGGTATCCCTATAAGGTTTACATGTAAAGACCAATTTCTCTATGTAATACTCTTAGGAAAACCAGAAAAAGATGAATTGGTTATTGAAGATCTTGGTACAGAAAAGATTTCTCAAATAAATCTACTTGGTTTTAAAGATGACTTAATATGGAGAACAGATAGTAATAATTTAGCTATTAAACTCCCAAAAGAAAAAATAGATTCACTTGTCATTTCATTTAAAATTGAATTAATGTTAGATAGTACCGATTGATTATGGTAAGGTGAATTCTCTGAACCATAAAGAAAGATTTATAGCAACGATAGAAAGAAAGCCTGTGGATAAACCCGCATGTTGGCTAGGGATGCCTGTACCCGCAGCATACGATAACTTATTCAAATATTTTAAGGTTCACACTCTTCAAGAATTAAAATTAAAAATAGATACAGATATTTGGGAAGTGGATGTCCCGTATAATTGCCCCCCAAATAATCATATCGCTATGGCGTTTAATTTCCCAAAAGGTGGGCAATCCATGGAAAACAGAACTTTAACCGCACCAGGTTTCTTCGAAGATTATAAAGATCCCCTAAAGGATGATATCGATGCATTCAATTGGCCTGATCCCGCAAATCATATTTATCCAGATGAATGCAAAAAGATTATAGAAGCTGTTCCTGAAGATTATGCTGTTATGGCTGTATTATGGTCAGCTCATTTCCAGGATATTTATTCTGCTTTTGGGATGAAAAAAGCTTTTATAAATATGCTCAAGCGTCCAGAAATTTTTGTGGAGGTGCATAATAGAATCATTGATTTTTACTTAAAAGCTAATAAAATATTCTACGAAGCAACAAAAGGAAAAGTTAATGTTGTTCTCATTGGAAATGATTTTGGAGGCCAAAAACGTTTAATGCTCTCTCCAGAGCTTATTAACAAATATGCAATGCCTGGAGCCAAAAAGATTGTCGATCAAGCAAAAAGTTATGGTTTAAAAGTAATTTATCATTCCTGTGGTTCCATTTTTGAAGCTATTCCTGAATTAATAAAATTGGGCATTGATGCAATCCATCCTATTCAAGCGCTGGCAACGAATATGGAACCCAAAAAATTGAAAAAACACTTTTATGATCAAGTATCATTCTGTGGGGGGGTGGATGCACAAGAATTATTAGTATTTGGTACTCCTTATCAAGTTAGGGAAAAAGTACATGAATTAAAAAAAATATTTCCCACAGGATTAATTATATCACCAAGTCATGAAGCAATTCTTCCTGACATTCCCCCAGAAAACATAGAAGCTCTTTTTCAAGCAGTTTAATACTGTACAGTAAACTTATAATAACCCGAACCTAAGTTAACAATCACGTAATTACTTTCTAATTCTTTGAAATCAATATCTCTATGTTGCATGTTTTTTTCCCCATCCTTCCAAATTAAGAGATCTCCTTCTTTTATATTGTTTTTGATATCCTTTATTGGAATCCATGTCTCCGCTTTACATCCTACAGGAATTGTTAAAGTGATAACTAATTCATTATCAATTTTTTCCCAAGCACTATATATCCTCCCTTTAACAGTCTCTATACTCGCGGTTGCATAGCTCATATCATTTGGAACAAAAGGTTTTATTTGTAGAGTATTCCAACCTGGTTCCAGAGATTTTATACCTACTAACGTTTTGTAAAACCACGTATCTACAGATCCCAGCATAATATGATTGTGTGAATTCATCCCTGAGCTTTCAAGTTTTTCCCATCTTTCCCATAAAGTAGTTGCCCCCTCTCTTATCATATAACCATATCCGGGAAAGCTTTTTTGAGTTATCATTTTATATGCGATTTCTGGGTATCCATTGTCAGTTAATACTTCAAATATATATCTCGTTCCTATAATTCCTGTATCAATATGATGATCATAGTGGCCTCTTATTGCTCCTACAAGATAAGATAATATTTCCTTTTCTTTATCTTTGGGGACCATATTTGAATATAATGGTAATGTGTTTGATGTTTGACTTATCGCTCTATCAACAGGTGAGACTTTAATATACTTGTAGGTACGCAATAGAAAATTCTTATTAAAATCATTCTTAATTTCTTGTGCTCTGTTAGAATAGTCGTTAAAATCTTGTTCAAATCCCAAAATCTGTGCAATCTTTGAAAAAAGAAAAGTATCATGATAATAATACCAAGTTGAAACTAGTTCTAAGGGGGTTCTTTTCGAAGCTATATTTGATGGGGGACACCAATCACCATACCTACCTAGAGGTGAAATATTTTCTACCGCTGTAATTGCAAGGAAATCTATATATTGTTTCATTGGTTCATAATGGTCCTCGAGAATCCTAATGTCATTATAATACCAATACATATACCATGCAATAGTAATATATGCAGATCCCCATGCGGGATCAGCAGGATAAATAGGCCAATAGGGAGGAACAACGTCAGATATACTACCATCCTCCCTTTGACACATTTTTATATCTCTTAAAAATTTAGTATAAAATCGTGCCATATCAAAGTTTAACATCGCTTCTTCGGTTACAAGTTGAGCATCTCCCATCCATCCCTGTCGTTCGTCTCTCTGAGGACAATCTGTAGGTATGCTCATTAAATTACTTAATTGCCCCCATATAATATTAGAATGAATTTTATTTATTAATTCGTTCGAACAAAAGAAATCACCCGCTTTCGGGACATTGCTATGAAAAAATAAACCCTCGATGGTTTCTGTTGTCGGTACACCTGGAAATCCTGTTAATTCTACATATCTAAAGCCATGATAGGTAAAATGTGGAGTAAAAATCTCTACTCCTTCTCCTTTCAAAATATAACTATCGGTTACAGGAGCATTCCCATTAGTAGCAGTATTCAACATCCCTTCTCCATCTAGGATTTCTGCATATCTAAGCTTAATCTGACAACCTCTAGGGCCTTGAACTTTTAAACGAATAAATCCTGTAAAATTTTGGCCAAAATCATAAACATAATAACCAGGTTGGGGGCTACTTAATTGCTGAGGTTTCATGATTTTTGTTATTTGAATCGGTTGCATCAACTGAGAAGCAAGATTATAACCTTTAATTACTGTAGCATCTTCCCATCCAATATCCTCAAATTCTGGATTATCCCAACCAGGTATTTCTAATCGAGCATCAAATTTCTCTCCATGATAGATTCCATTTTCCAAAATTGGACCATTTGAGACCTTCCAACTCTCATCTGTACCTATTACTACAATTGTCCCATCAGTAAAGAGAATATGAATTTGGGCTATTAACTTTGGATAATCATATCCATAAAGATCAATGCAACGTCCGTTTCCAAGTACAACTCCTACTGCATTTTTATTTTCTAGACAAGTGGTTATGTCGTAAGTAGAATAAAGTGCAATTTTGTTGTAATCCGTTTGAGCCGGTTCCAATACTCGATCTCCTATACGCTTACCATTTAATCTCAGCTCATAATAACCGACTCCACATATATAAATTTTAGCGGTTTTAACCGGTTTTTGGATACTAAATTCCTTTCTTAAATAGATGGCATGTACTTCTTTGAACTCTTTTTCTAATAATCTCCCCATAAAATCAGATTCTTGTGATTTATATTGTAATTCTCTTCTTGTTAGTTCATTTACTAAATTTGTATTACTAATCCATTTTGCACTCCAATCAGAATTGTTTAATAAAGCTGTTCCAAAAGTAGCTATCTTACTAGAATTTGATTGCTTATCACCCTTGTCCCACCATTTTACACACCAATAATATTTATTATTACTTTTTAATGCTGTACCTTGAAATTCGATGTTAACAGAATTTCTCGAATAAACTTTTCCAGAATCCCAAATATCCCCCTTTTCTTCATTTAAGAGTTTTTCTTCTGATGAAACGATGATTTGATAAGCTGATTGAGACTGATTTCCTTCTTCATGTTCTAAAATCCAGGAAAAACGTGGATTTGGTATATCTATCTCAATTGGATTTTCAAGATATTCGCATCTTAGATTATATGGTGGTTTCATGTTAATTTTCCCATTTTAATAACTATAAATTGTAAATCAATTTTATTTGATATCAATGACAATAATAGCCCTTGATGGCATATTAATAATAAGATTATTTCCATAAGAACCTTATCAGGTTCTTCATGATTAATGGCTTTTATTACTCTTTCACACGCATCCAATTATTTTCCCTTTCCTCTTCGTTGATATTTGATAAATAAAAATTGTATGCATCATCCCACTTATCATTATCCATTGGGGTATATTCAATAATCTGAAAAGAATTTCTAACTATACGTCTTAAATCTTTTATATTATTAACCTCACCTAATGCTAGAGCCTGGGTTAGGATATTCCCTATTGCCGTAGCTTCTGAAGGTCCTGCTAAAACGGGAATATTTAATATATTAGCGGTAAATTGATTTAATAAATTATTTTGGCTACCACCCCCAATAATATGTAAAATTTCTATTTTGTTCCCTATTAATTCTTCCAATTGCTCAAAAATCTCTTTATATTTGAAGGCAAGATTCTCAAAGATTGTCCTTGAAATTTGTCCAATTGTTTCGGGTGGGGTTTGGTTATGAATTTCGCATTGTTCCTTAATGCTATCAATCATATTAGGGGGATTAAAAAAGATTTTTTCATCAATGTCAATGAAATTCTGAAATTGCTGAGAAGCTTCTGCTTCTAACTCTATTTTATCCCAAGTTAAATTGGAATCATTTTTATCCCATTGTTTTTTACATTCCTGAATTAACCAGAGACCCGTCATACCCCTCGAAAATCTTGTTGTAAAATGTAATCCCACCTCATTAGTAAAATTATATTCCAATACTTTTTCGTTAATTAATGGTTCATTCAATTCAACTCCTAATAGAGCCCAAGTACCTGAGCTGAGATATGCCCATTTTCCGGGATTGTATTTATCCATATCAACAGGAACAGCAGCCACAGCTGAACCCGTGTCATGAGTTAGCGGAAGACTTATTTTAGTTTCATGGCTTAATCCCGTTTCCTCAGCAATATGATCCTGGATAGCTCCTAACACAGTACCTGGTTGAATTATTTCTGGGAACATATTTGGGTCAAAACCAAGTTTCCTAATTACATCAAAAGCCCAATTTTTTTCAATGGGATTATACAATTGTGAAGTACTTGCTTCTGAAGATTCGCAAATCTTTTTTCCAGAAAGTAAAAAGTTAAAATAATCTGGTAGCATTAGTAGAGTTTTTGTCATTGAAAGTCGAGGAGAATTATTATGGAGCATTGAAAAGAGTTGAACACTAGTATTAATCTGTACTACCATGTTCCCAGTTTGATTGAATATTTCCTTTTTTGGGATGACTTTGAAAAGCTTTTCAAGCATTCCGTCAGTTCTCTGATCTCGATAGTGGTAAACCGGTTCTATTAATTCATCATTTTCATCGAGTAACACAAAATCAACACCCCAGGTGTCGATACCAATAGAATCTAGATCAGAGCCATATTTTTTAACATAAATAATTAGACTCTTTTTCATTTTGTGGAATAATCTCAGGATGTCCCAGTAAAGAGAATTCTTAACTCTCACTCCTTTATTAATGAACCTGTAAATCGCATCAAGTTTTAATATTTTATCTTCTAATATTCCTACTATCGCTCTTCCTGAGCTTGCTCCCAAATCAAAAGCTAAAATCCTAAGCAATTTTAATTATTTTCCGATAAAATCTTATATTGAATATAATTAATTAATTGGAAATTTATTTATTTTTTCCCACCGCTACACTAGTTTAAAAAAAGAATAAAAAAAGAATTGAAAAGATTTTAACTTTTAATAGTTTTAAAAATACCTGCGGGAGTAACCCTTTTATAATCCGTAAAACCGGCTTCTTTCAGCCAACTTTTAAGATCTGGAAGTGAAAAGAATCCACATACATTCTCATGTGCTCGAATCATGATATCCATATAGGGTGTTTGGAGTGGTTTTGTACCCTGACAACCAAAAAATAATCCTCCTGGTTTAAGGACTCTTCCAATTTCCAAGATTGCTTTCCTAGGATCTGATGTCCAATGTAATATTTGCTGTAAAAATACAACATCAAAAGTTTCATCAGGTATTGTTAATTCTTCAGCTTTCATTACAGCAAATTCTGGATAGTTATGATCACTTAGATCAGGTAAAATTTTATTCCGAGCTACTTTTTGAATAGTTTCTTCAAGAATTGTTCTGAATTGTGCTTTAGCAGTTTCAATAAAGCTTTCGACAGGGTCAGTTGCTACGATATCGGCATTTCCCTTTAATTTTATCCATATTTCTGCTGTTTCTCGACCAGATCCACAACCAATGTCGAGGATCTTTTTTCCAATCAAATTTTTTGGATTGATAATGGCAAAACTAGAATTTCGTAATGCAGTGTATAATTTATGTGTAAGAGCTTCATCATAATCAAACAAACTAGGTCCAGGCTCCCCTAGTTCCTCAATAAAATTTATTGATCCTCCTGACATGCGATTAGGAATTGCTTTCGCAAATTTTTGGGGAACTTTGCTTGCTTTGTAGATTCTTTCAAAATCATGAATTGTTAGTAGATCATGTAAAGTTGGTAAATCTGCATCTGGATTTTTTTGATATGTATCCTCTTCTTTCGAATAAAAGATAAGCTTAGCTTTATCATCTCGCACTAAGTTAAGAAGCTCTCGAGTATAAGGAATATCCTTATAACCAAAATGACTTAATATCTCATCATATGTTTTGGGTGCTTCAATAAACTCAAATAATCCTTCTGTTTTTAAAATATCTAAAACAAAAAACCGATTTAGTTTCTCAAATTTTTTTCCTGTGCTGGCAACAGGACCCATCTGAGTAATTAATGTAAACCAAACCTTTAAATTGCCCATACCTCTTCACCAAATCATTAATTTTTTTTAAACTCTTTTATATGTTTTTTATAAAGCAAATGACATATACTTCTCTACGGTATTATTAAAATGAGGGAATTTGGTAATTTCTCCTTTAAAATTCTTTAATACGTCATAGAAATGAATTTCAAATAATATTAGAAGTCTCTGTAAAATCCTATTTAATTGAGCAGTATGTCTTTCTGCAACCATTACCGCTTGTACATAAAATCCACGGGCTATAATTATTTTTCTAGGACCCATATCCATGGTTTTTAGATATCTGCAACCTACAATCGATTCCTGCATACAAGCATTCACAGCAGTCATTAAGCTGCTGAATAATTGAGGTCTATTAATCCTACTTCCTTTAGTAAAGTCGTAATAATGTAATAAACTTCCTGACGCAGTCTCCATAAACCCGATTGCATAGATTTTGATTGGGGAGGCTATTAAACTTGAAGGGAACCTTACAATTGATAATGATATCAATAACAATCCCCCTAATACAAAAATCAAGAATGAATAAGTGGGAATAAAATCGATAAGTAAAGATAACACTAAAGCAACACTTGATGAACCAGTTACAATCCAACCGATAAAAAACAATTTTAGATTGTTTTTTACTTTCGGATCTCTACTTGTAAGGAATAACCTATTTGTAAATGATATTAATTCATATATTACAAAAATCATTAATGCTCCAATTAAAAACATCAACGCAGGATGGAAATTCATCATCCACAGGCCCACATCTGCATTCCATTCAATGTTATAAAAAGTTCCTGTCAAATATAGTGTAACTATAGCACCAAGTAATCCAGATACTATATGAGTGCTAAATTTATACAGGTCTCCCTTAGACAATTTTATTGCTAAATAAAGGAAGTAAATGCCAACCCAAGTAAGAGTAAAAGTAGCGATTTGGATTATTCTTATAAACTCTTCAGCAAGTTCCAAGGTGCCAGCGGTCAATGCTAATGTTGCAAAAATTAAAAAGAAGATACCAAAAAAATAAAGCAGGATTGTTTTAAAACGCAATCTAAAATATGAATATAAAATTGTTATTGAACAAACTAATATACTTATTGATGTAATAATTCCTATTATGAAGTTTATGTTGATCATCAGTTAGATGTAAAATGTCCCTATACCTATATTAAAATCTGTAATATCCAAGAAATAATTTCTTAATCACATTAAACATCACATTTTAAGTATATATATCTATAGCAAAATAACACAAATTTAGGATAATGCAACATAAATAAAAATTTTTTATGCAGACCAATAGTTCATATTTTAACATTTCATTTTCAATTATCACCATTACTATTCTTAGCTTGTTCGTAATATCATAAATTAATTAGAAAGCCTTCTACTACATTTGAAAATTTTTTTTTCCTACCCAAACATTTATATATGAATACGATTTTATATCTTTTACAGTAAAAAAAGTTTTTACCATAAAATAATTATTATTTGATTGATATGGCAAAGAAAATAGAAGAGAAAAAACAAAAGAAAAAACCTATATTTGAAAAGGTTGGCATTGTATTTAGAAACCCCGTAAGGGCGGATATTATGCGAGAACTCTCAGAACGTCCACAAAGACCTAAAAATATTGCGGAGAATATTGGCATCCAAAAGCAGAGTCTGAACTATCATTTAAACGCTCTTAAAAAAGGAGGGCTAATAAAATCTCATACTGAAGAATTGTCAGAAAAAGAAATACCTAAAGAAAGAGGGACAAGAATAAATGGAATTGGAGAAGAAGGGAAAATTCAGGTTACTTATGGGGTCGAACTAACTGAAAATGGTAAAGATGTAGTAAATCAATATATTGATCCACTTTATGAGGAAGAAAGTGGAGATAAGGAAGAAAAAATAAAATAAATAAAAAGGAGGAATGTTAAAATGAAAAATGAAAGTATCCAATTAGTAAAATCAGTTTTTGAAAATCCCTTAAGTTACTTTAAATTAGGAACAACTCAAGTTCATGAGAATATGACAATTATCCCTATCATTGTTCAGAATGAAAAATTTATTGAATTCATTAACATTAAAGAAGCTGAAGAATTAGAATTAGTTGAAATAATTGAAACTGATACAGTAAATCAATTGGAAGTTATTAATAAGAGTAATAAGCAAGTTTTAATTCCATTCGGGATGACAGTTCACGGTGGAAAGCAAGACAGGACCATTTGGGAACCAATATTATTACCCGTAGGAGGTAAACAAAATGTATTCAAGGATGAATATGAAACAATGAATCAAAAACTTATCAGCCCTAATCAAAAATATAATATCCCTGCTAAATGTATAGAGCAATCAAGATGGAATTACACAGGAAAACACGGATTTAAATCTACTAACCAGAGATTGCATCCTAATGTCGCATTTGAGTCAATATCTTCAGCAGGTCAAGGTGCAGTATGGGGAGAAATACAAGCTCATAGATCAGAAATGAAATATGCGGTAGGTGTTGCTCCAACTCAAAGCTATCTTGATATGACCAAAAATATTGAAAAAGAAACGGAAAAAATAATTAAAAATTTCGAAAATGTAAACAATCAATGTGGAGTGGCAGTGTTCATTAATGGTGAACTTATCGGGATTGAATTCTATGCAAATCCAAACGCATGGAAGACTATGAGCAAAGATATTCTTAAAGCATTTTCAATCGAAGCTCTAAGATTTAAAGATAAACCTAGTACCAATGACATTTCCGATTTTCATAATGTATTTCTAAATTTATTACACAAATTATCTTTAGAATATTCAACAAGAAAAGGTGTTGGTCTTGGAAATGTTGTAGAATTTACTTCTAAGGATAATAAGTGGCGGGGAATTACCTTGGTTCACGAAGAGAATTTAGTACAATTCTATCTGGTCTCAAAAAGAGGAGGTTATCGAGGGGAATCACATTCAGAAATACAATTTCAAACCAATGTAGCCCAAAGATATACAATCTAAATAAAATTATGTAATTTAAGAAAAATTGATTTAATAAAATTTTTCTCTTTTTTTTTCCAAGTTCTTTGAGCCAATATTTATTTTGATTTACCTGTGTTCTTGGAATATCATAGATGCTCTAACTAATCTGGGTAGCTTTTGTGTGTTTTTTCAAATATATTTTTTGGAGAATAAAACGACTTATTAAATAGCAAAGAATGACTGATACAGGTAAAACAATAAACAGTTTTATAATAGGAGAAAGAGGTATAAATGCAATTCCAAGGGATACAGGAATAACGACGAATGGATAAATGAGGTACATATGGAATGAGCTATCGGCTAAATTCTGTAGTATTTTTCCTTACTTGTTGAATTTTGCTTAAAAAATCTTAACTAACACAAAAATCATTCCCATACACGCGATATTATCTACCAGTGCAAATATAAGAGCATTCAAATTGCTTCCTCCTAAAAAAACGTTAAAATCTGAATCGACCCCAAAAACAACAAAGAAATACGTAAAAAATAATATTTTCTTCATATAAATTATATAAATTATTTTTTCAAGTTTAAATCTATTTACTTTTACGTTTCTCTTTTATCTGCCGATCTTACTATAAAGAAACCTATCAGCCCCCCAACGAAGAATGGAATAAGAATTTGTAACCATAGGAGATCAATTGGCAATAAATAAGTTGGAGGATCATGCTGGATATTAGGAGGGATCGTCCTTAAATAGTAGGAAAATGCAGAAGTAATCCAAAGATAAGCCCATGCTATAAAAGTGGCAATTCCTAACCATTTACAATTTTTATATATTAGGGGTTTTTTGAAATATGATAAATACGTTTTCAAAACAATAACTACCAAAATAGCAAAATTAGGCCATACATGAAAGTTATAACTTAGATTTGCTATTTCAAATGGTGGCTCCCCAAAGAAAATTCCTCCTAAAAAACCGACCATTCCCGCAAATAACCCAAGAAAATATAATGTTGTTGCAAATCCCCCAAACGCTCGATGAGATCTAAATAAAATATCGTTAGTTTTTAAAAGAGACCGTTTCTTCTTATAATATCCTGCGTAAGTTCCTGTAGCTGCTTGGACCGTCGCACATAAACAACCTAACATTGTTATTATAGTATTGAATTCTGCCACAGAATATGTAAGTCCTGCCATAATATGGATAATTAAAAATTCTATTTGAAATTTAATGGAATAAAGTTTTAATCGGTAAACAATTTATGAAATTAAAATAGTTTTTTTCGTTAAGTGAGTACATATGGTTAGACCTAAGATTATAATACCAGAAAAAGGAATTCCTGAAGAGGCTCTCCTGAAAGAAATGGAAGATCTTCGTGAAGAAGATACTAATTGGAGAGAAGGTAGGGTTTGGAGTTTAGTATATCATGCAACAGATAAGCATACTGAAATGCTAAAGAAAGCCTATACAATGTTTTTCTCAAAAAATGCCTTAAGTCCAATTGCCTTCCCAAGTCTAAAGAAATTTGAGACGGAGGTTATATCTATGGCTATAGATTTATTCAGTGGAGATAAAAGGTGTTGTGGGAGTATGACTTCAGGAGGAACTGAAAGTATTTTAATGGCTATAAAGACCTATAGAGATTGGGCTAGAGATAAGTTTCCAAATATAAAAGACCCGGAGATGGTATTACCAAGCTCAGCACATCCTGCCTTTGATAAAGGAGCAGATTATTTTGGAGTAAAAGCAGTACGAATCCCCGTAGATGAAGAGACACATCGAGCAGATGTAAAAGCAATGGAAAATGCAATAAACGATAATACAATATTAATGGTAGGCTCCGCATGTGATTTTCCTAGAGGGGTAGTAGATCCTATCTCAAAGCTTGCAACGATTGCTCAAGAACATAGTATTGGAATGCATGTTGACTCTTGCCTCGGAGGTTTTATGCTACCTTTTGTAAAAAAGCTTGGATATGAGGTCCCCGAATTTGATTTCTCAGTTCCCGGGGTTACTTCAATTTCTGCTGATGTCCATAAATATGGTTATGGGGCAAAAGGGGCATCAACTATACTTTATCGAAAAGAAAGAGTTTGGAAATATCAATTCTCTGTATATACAGACTGGTCTGGTGGTATTTATATCTCTCCAAGCATGCGAGGAACTCGTCCAGGAGGAGCAATCGCAGCTGCTTGGGCTGCTTTAAGGGCTCTTGGAATGGATGGTTATCTAAACTTAGCAAAAATTGTGATGACTGCTTCAGAAGAATTGATGAAGGGAATTAATACTATACCTGAACTATACATTATTGGAAAACCCGTAATGAGTGTCTTTTCTTTTACTTCAGACACACTGGATATCTATAATTTAGGAGATCTCATGGATAAAAAAGGATGGCATTTAGATCGAATCCAATTCCCAAATGCATTACATATGATGGTAAATCCTCACCATGCGGAAGTTGTGGACACTTTTCTAGCAGATCTTAAATCCGCTGTTAGTGAAGTTATCGAACATCCTGAACAATCTTCTGACGGAGATGCTGCAATTTATGGTATGGTTGCTAGTTTACCTGACAGAAATAAAGTGAAAGACTATATCATTAACTTCTTAAAAAGCCAATATAAAATTAAATAGATCTATCCCAACTACATAATAAAACAAAAGAATAGAGTGATATCAAGTGCGAATGAAAAATGAAACCGCTATTATAACAGGATCAACTAGCGGAATAGGAAAACATATTGCGGAACTTTTTCTTCGAGAGGGATGTAAGGTAGCTATCTGTTCTCGTAAGGAAGAAAACGTTCAAAGAACACTTGAAGAATTTAAAAAGAAATATGGAGAATCTGTAATTGGGATGGTTTGTGACGTTACTGAACCATCTGTTATCGAATCATTGGTCGATGAAACCATTAATAAATTTGGTTCAGTTCGTATATTAGTGGCTAATGCGGGTGTAAATTTAATATATGGTCCTTTTGAATATATATCATTAGAGGAGGCTAATATGAATGCTAAAACGATCATTGAAATTAATTTAATCGGCATTATTAATACCGTAGCAGCGGTTTTACCACACATGCTCAAGCAAGGATATGGTAGAATAATAACTCTTTCTGGTGGGGGTGCCGAAAGACCGATTGAACACATGACCATCTACTCAGCTTCTAAGGGAGGTGTACTCGCATTTTCCAGATGCTTAGCAAAGGAGCTTGATAATAACGAAAAAGATATTAAAATTAATATATATAATCCTGGAATGATAGATACAAACTTAGCCACAAATGCGAAAGTTATTGAAGTTTGGAAAGATAAAGAAACCTACAATCGTGAATTCGAATTACTTAGAACGCATGTGATGACAGATATCGAAGATAGTTGTAGTAAAGTTATCCCATATGCATTACCAACATGTAAAGATAACGGGAAATCTTTCAGAGGCTTTTCAGGAATGAAACTTGGAATGGGATTTAACAAAATCAGGAAGGAACTAAAGAAAATGAATCAATAAATTTATAAAATTGAGATCATATCTTTAATAGCTCTACTCACTAAATAGAGTTGTATGTTTCGAGCACCTCCTATTATCTCTTGAACTTTTGCAACTCCTAGTGCTCTATCAATCCTCAAGTTATCAGTAAACGCAATTCCACCACACAATTGTTGAGTTTCATAAGAAATTTTCTGAGCGAGATTTGATGCGAGATATTTCGTTCCTGAACTAAATGCGGCATTATATTTAACGAATTTTTGCTCCTCAAAGTGTTTTTTCTCAACAGTTTTATCATACTCTAAAGCTGACCTAAGACCTAATTCTGTTGCAGCCATCAATTCAGTAAAATTCTGTGTCTGTGGAAAAGAAACTCCTTGAAAATCATAAATTGGTCTGTTGAATTGTGTCCTTAAATTTGTATAGATAAGACCTGTAATTGCAGTTAACCATGCGATACCTAAACTAGATCCAATAATCGCACATCTTTCGGCTACAAGTCCAGAAAATAAATTTTTGTAGCCTTGCCCTTTAGCTCCTAGCACATTTTTTCGAGGTATTTTAACAGAATCAAAGAGAGTTTGACCAATTTCCACTCGTGGAACTGATTGTATACCTAGTCTGTTAGTGGTTAATCCTTCAAATTCTCTCTCAGCAATAGCTTGATACATTGATCCCCGAGGATCTGACACATCAGATACTCCATATACGATAAAATAATCTGCAACTGGACCGTTAGTGGTATATAATTTTTCTCCATTAAGAATAATGTAATCAACTCTATCAGAAACCTTCGTTTCCATGTTCACCGCATCAGAACCGTGTTTTCTTTCAGTAATACAGATGCATCCGATCTTTTTTCCCGCCATTATTTGATTTAAGATTTCAAAAATCCTGTCACCTTTGCCGAATTGAAAAAGTGGATTCGCAAATATAACACCCGTCACCACTCTAGCCAAATCTAATTCAGGATCAACTATGGATATAGCCATAGCTAAAAGCATTTCATAGCGCATATTATATCTTTCACCATCGCCATGAGGATTCAATCTCTGAACATAATTTCTTCTCCCTAAGATTGGAAACAGATTATAAACTTGTTCTTCTAGATTCATCTTAGGTTCGATTTCTTTTAGTAAAAATTGCTCTAATTCCTCTAAAAATTCCCGTTCTTCATCTGTTATGAGGGGAAAAATGAAATTATTAAAAATTTTGTAAATGTTTTCGGTCGTTAATTTTTTTTTAATTTCTTCATCTAGAATATCTACACCCGTTATCAGTTTCATAATTAAGCCTCTTTTTAATCCTAATTAAGTCATTAAAACCTTGATCAATTAAGTATTTCATTGAAAAAAAATAATTACTAATTCTAGAAATCAACGAAAATTAATTAGTATAGACAGTGTTCTAATTATTTAAAAAGGTTTCAATAAAAAATATTTAAAAGGATAAGTAAGAAATCTTTGTTCAAAAAGAAGAACTTTTGCTCATTTAGTAAGCCCTTTAATTGAAAGAATTCTAATAGGAAAATCTCCCTACTATGAAACCAATTAAAGTTAAAATTATAATTTTTAAATATTATAAAATGAAAAGTTAATTTTCATTACTGAATATAAATTTGTTCCAGAAGCAAAAAATTCAGAATTATAGAAAATCTTATTTTAGTGTAAACTAATAATCTTACATCAAAATAAAAATGGAATATTTATGGTATATTTTCAGATCAGTCGGTTAGGATTTGATTGTGGTCTTGAGAAGGACAGTTGCAAGGATTATCCTGGATTTTGTTCAGAATGTGTTAAAAAGCAACTTGAAAAATTCAGTTTAGATGTAAATCAGAACATAAAAATAACACTAATAGATTCTAAAGAAAAGAGAATTCAAATGTTTCAAGATCTAATTTGGCAAAAGTTTTTAGATGTTCTAAACATAAAACATATCGTCTTAACAGCTAAAAAGTCTGGTTTACTTGTCATTGACTATCCAATCTCAGGAGCAGGAATAGATCTTCAATTATTAACGGGATTTATACAAGCAAATATATCGTTTTCAGAAACGGGTAATATTCAAGATAATTCTATCAGTCAAGGGCAAAATATGCAATTTTATGAATTCCAGTATCAGAATTTCAGTATATTATTAAAAAATGGGAAATTTGTTCGAATATGCTTGGTGTTAGATCACAAAGCCTCAGATAGTTTAAAAATACAGGTCTCTGAGTTTTTAAACGAATATGAAGCAAGATACTTTGATAAAATTGTTTCATATATCGAAAAAGGACGACTCGACTTTAAAGATACACTTGATTTCATAATTGACATGTTTAACATCAAATTGGTTTTCCCGATGGTATTAACTCATACTTTTTTACCAGAAGTGCTAGAATCAATAGAAAAGAATTTTATTCAAAAGGCAATAGTAGATTTTGCAAAATTATTATTAGCTTCAAAACAGTTCTTTTTTATCATCAATCTAGTTGATGAAGTACAAAAAATAGTTAATATTGATTCTAACAGGATACTTTATGAAATTCATCAACTTATCGAAAAAAATATTATCATTCCAACCACTATTGAGACCGCTGAGGATAAGATTAGTACTTTTCAAGAGTCTCAAGCAGCAAGAATAGCTAACAATGAATTGATTTCTCCGATTATAGCAAATGAAGACGATATAAATGAACTAAAAGAAAAAGCAAAACATATGAACGAAGAGGAGGTTAAGACTGCGTTAAATTCCTTTATTAAAAAAGCTGAAGTTGCTGAAAAAGGTATGGCATATAAAGAAGCATTAAAAGAGTATGAAAAAGCATTATTTTTAGCCAGCGGTTTTGACATGAAGGAGGATATTGGCAGGATCTCATTTCTGATCTTCGAACTTGACAAAAAAAATAAGGAATTAGAACTCGAATATGCTCTAAAGGTTGGAGAAAAAGCAGAAAAAAAGAAGGATTATATTAAAGCTATTAATTACTATAAAGAATGCTTGATAATCTTAAAAAAAGATGGCATATTCGAGGACACTGAATCCAGAGTCAGGAAATTGGAAAAAAAATTAGGAAGTCTTCAGAAACAACTTTAAATCTAAATGAAATCTCCTTAATTCTGTTTTTTATAGGATTTTTTTGCATTATAAGGACTTTACAGAAAATTTATGAGCTACTTAGTATTACATGCTATTTATGAATTTAAGTTCAAAAAATAATCTAAAATTTCAAAAGAAAAGAGGTGGAAAACGGAATAATGGTAGAATATGAAACATTAAAAGTGCAAGAACGGGAAGATGGTATTTCCATTATAACCTTTAACAGACCTCATAGGTTAAATGCAATTAACTTCCAGTTTGTAGAAGATTTGCAAGATTATCTCAGTATTTTAGAAAATAACCTTAGTATTCGAGTTGTAATTTTAACTGGTGAAGGCCATTCGTTCTGTTCTGGTTTTGATTTAAAGGATGGGCAAGTTATTTTTCAAAAAAAGGTACCTGAAACAGCTCAGAAATTCGAATACCTTCAATTCAAAGACAATATTAAAAGAGCTACTATCGTTCAGAAGTTAGTCTCTCAGTTAATGGTAAACCTTAAGAGAATTCCCCAACCCGTTATAGCCGCAATAAAAGGAATTGCGTATGGTGGTGGTCTAACGTTCGCTTTGGCATCTGATATTAGGATCGCAGGAGAAAGCGCTAAATTTTGTAATGCTTTCATTAATATTGGCCTTTCTGGTGCTGATTGTGGAAGTTCTTATTGGTTACCTCGACTGATTGGATTTTCAAGGGCAGCAGAATTTATGCTTACGGGGCGAGTAATTAATGCTCAAGAGGCGGATAAAATTGGACTTGTATCAAAAATCGTACCTGATAATGAAATTCTTAATGAGGCACTTAACATCGCGAAACAGATATTAAGTAAAAACCAGTTAGGTATAAGATTAACAAAAGATGCTCTAAATATGAATGTTGATGCTCCCTCACTCGAAGCTGCTACAAAATTAGAAAATAGAACTCAAGTCATATGTGTAAATGCAGAAGATGCTCTTGAGGGTGTTTTTGCTACACTTGAAAAAAGAAAACCAGCCTATGATAAATGGTAATAACTCGATTGTCGAAAATTAATATAATTAAGATTTGATTTTTATTTTTAAACTCATTTTTCTCTATTTTTTCATTCTTTGGGTAGATAAGTTTATGAGTAATCGCTCACTTATTATTCATACTATGCAAGATAAAAAATTTACGCGAAATAAGCAAGAAAAAATAGAGAAAATTTATGATGTCTTTTTTGATCTTGTATTGAAGAGAGGATATGATAAAACGAGTACAAATAATGTCGCAGAAGCCGCAGGGTTAAGCATAGGGACCGTTTACAGATATTTTCCAGAAGGAAAAAAAGATATCATTAGAAAATATTTTGAAAAATCTGTTGAAACAACCATGGAAATTGAAGATTTTAAGAACCTTGACCCAAATAATATACCTTCTGCTTTCCGAGGTTTTATTTCAAATTTACTTAGAAATAACTATGCCAGTAAAGGTTATAGCCTTGCATTTAGATCAGCTATTTTATCAGACCACAATCTTTTAGATGCTCATAATAAGAGAGTTTTTGATATATCTAAAGGTTTTGCGAAGACTCTTATGAAATCAAATGAATTCTTCAAATCTAGAGAAGAAGAAAGACTTATTAGGGGTTTTATTTTTATTTACAATCTCTCAAATGCAATCATTTATCACCACATCTTTTTCATGAAATTTTTTGAAAAAGACGAAGATTTAATTGACTATCTTTCAAATCTAATGTTCTTTACAATTCAAACTTTGTCAAAAATGTAAAGTATCAATACAGATTTTGAAGAAAAATAAAAAAAAAGAATAAAACACTATTTTGATTTTTGGATGTAATAACCATGCATTACAAGCCACGCCATTATTACAAAATAAGCTAACCATTCGAGTACTATTGCTACGTACCTGAAGCCTTCGAAGATAATTTCAGAGATTTCAAAGGTTAGAAACATAACATAACTAACAACCACGATAATACCCAAAACAGGTAAATATTTTGGTATGTTCTTCATTCTCAATTCTAACCTTGACACGTTTACTTGAATGATGACGACACTGACAAAGTAGATTAAAGATCCAAGCATGTGACCAATTCGAAATACATCATGAGGAAACACAGCCAATGCGATAGAACCGATCGCACCAAGATAAATAACCTTAGCAGTGTTTTTTAGGGTTTTATTTGATCCTCCTTCGGATTCTAGATATTTTAACAAATACAATCCAAACACCACTCGAACTGGGGCTGAAATAATCATGCCTACTGCAAAAACTAAAGATGAATTTCTTGACGCTGCTCCTAGATCACTTATGTAGGTAGTTAGTAAACTAAAAGTAGATTCAGAGTTACTATATAACATGGCGGCAATTGTAAGAAAAGTTACTGAGAAAATAAAACCAAAATATGCTACAAGACTCCCATTTACTTTTTCATACCAATTACTTAATTTTTCACTATTTTTTCCTTCCCATAATTCTGTTGTTTCCATTTGTATTACCTCATTATTAAATTTTTAAAGTTACTATAAATGAGTATTTGCTCATTTATAAACTTTATGAGTTATAGCTCATTTATTGAAAACAATATCATTAATAATCCATTACTAGTTCTGTAAGATAAACTAACATTAAATCCTACATTAATTAGAACCTTGTTCTTATATTTCAACATTTTTAGAGTAAAAATCTAAAAATAATCTAAGAGTCCATTGAGAGTTCCCATTCTTAAACTATATATTAAATCCTATCGATATAATAATTATAAGAAAAAACAAAAAAAGTGAAAAAAAAATGACCCAAGCTTATGAAAAAGTAATGGAAATGAACTGTGTTGAAGTTGAAGAGGTTAAATATTCAGAAGTTCAAAAAGCCACAGAAAATAAGGTTGATGAACTACTTGGAGAGTTAAATACAAGATATTTTGAAGAAGCAACTTCTTTGAATGAAACCAAAGAGCGAGTTCAAGCTTCTCAAAATTATTCGAATTTTAGTTTCAATACCTATGGTTTTTAATTAATTTTTTTCTCTCTTATTTTTAAGTAATTAAGTTTACCTTAATACAATGAATTTTCAATTATTCTATCGACTTTTTCTTTGATGTCCAATTTAGCTGCTGAAGGATCTTTTAACACAGGCTTGGTTTCAATGAAAATATTTGTACTAAGCTTCTTAATTAATGGAAAATCTGCTTCTCCCTCAATTAAAAATACAAAATAAATCGATTTTGTATCACCAAAAAGTTCCTTAGTTATAATCGTTATTTCATAATTTTCACCGTATGAGATGGTTGCAATCTCCTCCTTAAATATTTGCTTACCTATCACTCCTATAGCAGAAATTAATCCACTAAAAATTGCGGGATTTATTTCACCCAAACTCTTATCTATTTGTTTAGAATAAAAAGGATACCCTTCAGAATCACAGACTAAGATTGATTTGATCATATAGAATTGAGACTCTAAATTTTTTTCTTTAACTTATTCAATTATATTAATAAAAATAAAAGAGTTCATCTTTTTAATTCTGGGTTTATCACCATTTATGATCTGCTTTTGAAAGAGTTATGAGTAAACTCCAAAATTTTAAATAATTGGAGTTTCTTGTTAGAACTTAAATGATTTTTTAACCAGTTGAGTTTTTATGGGAAAAGAAAAAGAAAAAGATAAGGATAAAAAAGATAAGGACAAAAAAGATAAAGACAAAGATAAAGAAAAAGATAAGGAAAAGGAAAAAGAGAAGAAAGATAAAGATAAAGACAAAGAAAAGAAAGATAAGGATAAAGATAAAGACAAGAAAGATAAATATAAATATCCGGTTGATCAAGAGTGGAAGTTAGAGGTAAGTAAAAATCTTGATGCTATAACTCATGCTTACGAAAAAATTACAAACAAGTTTAGGGATGTTGATAATTATATACTAAAAGATGCTAAAACAAAAGAAGAATTCATAGAGAAAGTTAAAAAACAAGTTGAAGAGTTGCCTGAAGCATCTCAACAGATATTTCTTTCATTTTTACAGTCTATTGAATAGCAGATTAATACTTTTTCTTTTTTTATTTATGTTCGAATCATCGAAATGGGAGATTGTTTCAAAACAATAAAAATAAACTATGGTTATTGGTTAAAAATAATTATCTTCTTCAGATTCATTTTTTTCTAGTTCTTTTTCATCTTCTTCCTTTTTCCTCTCTGATATTAGTCTAGTCTCATAAGTTGGCTTTGGTTCAGGTTCTGGAGTAGGTTCTGGAGTAGGTTCTGGAGTAGGTTCTGGAGTAGGTTCATAGACTGGTTGTGGTTCTGGTTCCGATTCAGGAATAGGCTCATAGATTGGTTGTGGTTCTGGTTCCAGTTTTGGTTCAGGAATAGGTTCATAGACTGGTTGTGGTTTTGGTTCCGATTCAGGAATAGGCTCATAGACTGGTTGTGATTCTGGTTCTGGTTCAGGAATAGGTTCATAGACTGGTTGTGGTTCTGGTTCCGGTTCTGGAGTAGGCTCATAGACTGGTTGTGGTTCTGGTTCTGGTTCTGGAGTAGGCTCATAGACTGGTTGTGGTTCTGGTTCCGGTTCTGGTTCAGGAATAGGTTCATAAAATGGTTGTGGTTCTGGTTCTGGTTCTGGAGTAGGCTCATAGACTGGTTGTGGTTCTGGTTCCGGTTCTGGTTCAGGAATAGGTTCATAGACTGGTTGTGGTTCTGGTTCCAGTTTTGGTTCAGGAATAGGTTCATAGACTGGTTGTGGTTTTGGTTCCGATTCAGGAATAGGCTCATAGACTGGTTGTGGTTCTGGTTCCGGTTCTGGTTCAGGAATAGGTTCATAAAATGGTTGTGGTTCTGGTTCTGGTTCTGGTTCAGGAATAGGTTCATAGACTGGTTGTGGTTCTGGTTCCGGTTCAGGAGTGGGTTCAAACTCTTTTATTGCTTTTGATTTTTTTTTTATCGGTTTTTTATCTATGGCACTAACCTGTAGTATTGTAAAAGGATTATTTTCAGGATTTAACATCTCAGGGCCTAAAAATATCATTTTAGGTTTAACTTTCTTTTTATTAATTCTTAATTCTAGTGTAAAATTACCCGGAGTTAGGAAATCTAAACCATCAACCTGATTTTTTAACGTAGTTTTCCATTCAATTACGTTATTTTCTATTTCGTTAATATTATCTCCAGTTTCAAGGTTAAGTTTTCTCGTGATTTTTAATTTATTTTGGCAACTTATTTTACCTTGGGCTGTATACTCTTTACTTCCTGCAGTAGTCCATCTTAAGTGAAAGCCATCTAATTGTTTCCATAAGGCATAGCCTAAGAATTGTCCGGAATCGACTTTCAAACGTCCCTTAATATTTTTTACATTCATAATTTATCTATAAATATTTTTATATTTGTGTCTATAAATTACGAAACAATATGTTGATATATATGTTTATATCCTTCTGAAACCTAAGATTGAACTCTAAAAGAGTATGAATCAATAAGGCATAGATAATAACGGAAAGATAATCGAAGATATCTTTTTTGTTATTTTAATTTAAAAAACTTATTTCCTTTGAGACTTTAAATCTTGAGGTGTAATTTCTGGATGGTGATACCTTTGTGTATTTTTAGTTTCAGTACCAAATTGAATGGATTTCTCAGGGCAATAATTAATACAAGCTAAACAAAGTTGACATCTATGCTGCCATTGAGGTTCCCCTTCAACTAAGATTATATTATTAACAGGGCAAACTTCCTCACATATTCCGCAACTAGTACAATTATCATCAATATAAAATGATTCATCTCTTAAATTAACCTTTTCTCTAAAATTGGCATTAAATTTTTCAGTCTGGTATTTTCCCTCATAAAGTAAAAATTCTCTTTTCAGAATGTCTGGATCAAGGTTACTTTCTTCATTCTTGATCATTTCAGAAATAACTTCGACTTGCTGAGATGCTTTTTCAAAAAGCAAATTTTGACGGTCTTCTGGAGTAGTTTTATATGCGATGATGTAGTTAGTTGGCATGACGATTATGTATCCTAAATGAAGCTTTTTAGATTTTGTATTTAAAATTCTTTCTAACTGCTGAAAGGGGAACTCTGTGGTACCTCCCGCACTCGCTATAACCGTAAAAAAATAGCGGGGTTTACTAAGATCAATTTTAATTACAAAATCATAGACAATTTTAGGTAACCCTGAATAATAAAGGGGAAAAATAAAGCCAACTTTTTCACTTGTCACCGACAACGTCTCTTCTTTCCATATTTTAGCAATGGGTGTGAGTTCACAGTCTTCTAACATATCACAAATATCCCTTGCGATTTTTAATGAATTACCTGTTCCTGTAAAATAATAGATTGTAGTTTTCATAAAAAACCTACCTTAATAGATCGTAATAATTTACAAGTACTTTTTAATCAGTTCCTATCACACAGGCGTTAGATTAAAAATCCATTTCACTTTACATTGACGGGAACAGAAAAATCGTTTTTCTGGTTTTTGAGCTATGTTGATATGATGATGCTCTTTGTTCCATTTATTACTCACGATGTCTTTTCCGCAGTTTTCGCATACAGGCATTATTTAAATTTTCTTCTTGTCTTACTTATATAAAATAGTCTAATTTTTATAATGCCTTATTGGTAAATATGGTTTTCGGATTTTAATCTAAATTTTTATAGTTTATACAAAATTACAAAAAGTAATTAAAGTGTATCAGATCAAAAGTTAATCTTATGACGATTTTATTAAATCCTAAAGAGCATAACCGCTATTACCCCGATGAAAATTCGAGACATATAATGCTAAAAACCATTGAATTCTTCGAAAAGAAAGGTAAAGCTAAAATAAAAGAGGATGATAGGAAAAGAGTGTGGTATTCCGATTTCATCGAGTTTCAGAAACAACACGAGATTTTTGCCCAACTTTTAACTCCCGAACCTTTTGGAAAAAATGAAAATTATCGCTGGGATACCTGGCGGATATGCGAATTTAATGAAATTCTTGGTTTTTATGGTCTAGGTTATTGGTATACCTGGCAGGTTTCAATTTTAGGTCTTGGACCAATATGGATGAGCAAAAATGAAGAGATTAAGAAAAAAGCTGCCCGTTTACTTAGAGAAGGCGCTATCTTTGCATTTGGTCTTTCAGAAAAAGCTCATGGAGCAGATATCTATGCAACGGAGATGTCACTTACACTACAAGAAGATGAAACATATAGGGCTAATGGAGAGAAATATTACATTGGTAATGGTAATGAGGCAGAAATGGTTTCAAATTTTGGTAAACTTGCAGATATAGATGGAAACATCCCTCATTATGACATGAAAAACAAGGATCAGTATGTGTTTTTTGTAGCTAATTATAAACACAAAAATTATGAATTGATAAAAAATGTAGTTGATAGTCAAAACTTCGTTGCTCATTTTGCGCTCCATGATTATCCTATTACAGAAGAAGAAATCCTTTCGAAAGGTGAAAATGCTTGGAATGCGGCGTTGAATACTGTAAATGTCGGTAAGTATAATCTAGGATGGGCTTCAATTGGGATTTGTACTCATGCATTCTATGAATCTATTCATCATGCTGCGCATCGTAGATTATATAATATGTACGTTACTGATTTTCAACATGTGAAACAGAGCTTTGTAGATGCGTATACACGTTTGATAGCAATGAAGTTATTCGGATTAAGAACTGCTGATTACATGCGGGTTGCTTCTAAAAAAGACCGGCGATACTTGCTTTATGCTCCTGTAATGAAAATGAAAACTACAACCCAAGGTGAAGAAGTTATTAATCTCTTATGGGATGTCATCGCAGCAAAAGGTTTCGAAAAAAACATGTACTTTGAAAGCGCAGCAAGAGATATTCGTGCTTTACCAAAGCTCGAGGGAACTGTTCACGTTAATATCGCCTTAATTTTAAAATTCATGATAAACTTCTTTATGAATCATAAAAACTATGAGGAAGTCCCCCGACAAGATCAAGCAGGAAATGATGCATTTCTATTCAATCAAGGTCCAACTAGTGGGTTGGGACGCGTTCGTCTTCATGATTGGAAACCTGCATTTGAAAAGTACGACTTACCCAATGTTAAAATTTTCGTGGAACAAATAAAATTATTTAACCAACTTGGCACTAGAGCAATGCCCAGTATTGAACAACAAAATGACATGGATTTCATGCTTTCTGGGATTGGTCAAATTTTTGCTCTAATAGTTTATGCTCATCTTATTATTGAAAATGCCCCCATCTATAATATTGATGATGATACTTTAGATCAAATTTTCGATTTTCTTGTACGAGATTTCTCAACATTTGCTTTAAATCTCTATAACAAATCGAGTATCACAGCTCCTCAGATGGAATATTGCATTCAAATGATTAAGAAACCTAATGTTGATGAGGAAAGATTCTTGAAAGTCTGGAACCTCGTACATTCCTTAAAAGATGCTTATCAAATGAATCCTTAGTAATATTGTTAAAGAAAATAATAACTAAAAATAGATAAAAAATAAGAGGAAAAGTAAAAATTTTGTCAGTTGGATTTAGAGATACTTAATCACAAATTGATTTTTACACGCCAATCATTAAGCTAATTTTCTTCCTCCTCATCCCACATATCATAATCTTCGGTTTCATCCCATTCATCGTCTTCATCATACGGAATATCTTCGTTTGCGTAATCATCCCATTCATCATCAAACTGATTTCTCCTATTTCCATCATAATTGTATCGGTTCATTTTTACTTCCTCCATATTATCTTTTATTAAATATAATTGTATTTATGGTATATTATCAATTATATCATATACTTATACTAGTATTTAAACCTTACTAATGAAAGTTGATATCACTAATGTTATTCTCTTCTATACCATATCTCGTTAGTATATGAGTAATGGTTTGATATCATTTAGATCAGAACCACTTGGATGAAACTCTCTAATGGAATTATAGAAATTAGTAACTAAAACAAAAATATCTCTCAATAAAAATCTCAAAATATTATTAAACACTCTTGAATTTAATACCTGAGACTTTATTAAAAAAATTACAATTTTTAAATTAATTAGTAAGTTTTTGGATGAATAATGAACTATCGGAAATATAGTTAGCTGACGAAGTCCCATAAACTGCTACGGTAACGTTATGCACTCCCGCTAATAAATCATACCTTACATCTTGTAATGGTATCATGAAATTTACTGTTCCAACTCCGTTGAAAGTTCCTATTTCAGCATGCTGATCTGTATCAATTACTCCATCTACGCGGAAATAAACCCAAATTCTAGACCAAGCTAAAGTAATCCCTTCAGTGTGAGCCCAAGCCATAAAGCTAAAATACACAGATTCATTTACTCCCAGTTCGAATTCAATAGTCAAACCAGAAAATGTTAAGTATGTGTTGGGGGGATTACATACAAAAGCAGTGTCATTTTCTTTATACCATGTAGTTTGCACACCAAAATTTAATAGTTGGGTTTCTAAATTCGATACAGTTAACCAAGCAAAACCTCCTAACCCTATACCCCCTGCTCCTAAAATTAATCCAATTAAACCTAATATAGCTCCACCTTTACCCAAAATTATCTACCTCCATTAGAAATTAGATTATATGAAATTTTTTTTTGTAAAAATGTAAAAAAGATGTTAAGTTCTTTTATCTGCTCTGCTTTAAAAATACATCTCTTCGGGCTAAAAAGGAGAGTTAAAACCTTGATTCATTCTTGATGACTTCTTCGAAAACTTCATAGGGTTGAGCACCGATCACGAATTGGTTACCAATTAAAAAAGTCGGTACGCCATTAATCCCGCGCCTTCCTAATTCAAACATATTTTTCTTCAACCGATTGACGGGTTCATCACTTTCTATATAAGTCATTATCTCTTCCTTATTCAATCCAACGGATTCTGCAAGTTCTATCAGTAGAGAAAGATCTCCAATATCTTTCCCTTCTAACCAATAAGATTCAAATACTAATTTGTGAAACTTATCATATAACCCTTTAGTTCGTGCGAATTCAGAGATGAATAATGCTAATTGCGAATTCGGCAACGTTTTGGTAAACTTTAAGGTAAGACCCTCCTCATCTGCTAACCTTTTTACATTTGCCATAACCATCTCTAAGTAGTCAGGCGGAAATGATAAACCTTCCATCTTAAATCCTTGCTTGGGGGTGTTAGGATGAATTTCGAATGGTTCCCACTCTACATCAAGATTATATTCTTCTTTAAGCCTTTCTATTCGGTAGAAACCGATATAACAAAAAGGACAGATATAATCGGAGTAAACAATTACTTTCAATTTTTTTTGACTCATAATTCACTGTTAAGAAGGGAAAACACGTTTTTATACTTTATTGAATTGAAAAATAGTAAAAACATTGATAAAAAATATTATTCAAAAAGAAGATGTAAATAATTTAGGATTAAAATGAATTTTTTATCCCATTTTTTATCCCATTCCTTGGTTTATTAGAAATTCTGTTAGGGTTTCAAATGATTTTTCTACATTCTGACCCGTTTTGGTCGAGATTTCACTATAACTAGAGAGGTTATATTTTTTAGCGATTTCAATTCCCTCTTCTCGATTTAATTCACGAACTTCTTGTGAATCTAATTTACTGCCAATCAACATAATTGGAATATCACTTGCTTTTTCTCTAACAACTTGAGTCAATTCTGATATTTGGTTTAAAGATTTAGAATTCGTAATATCAAACATGATTATAGCTGCATTTGCACCCAAACAATAAGTCGGTATGAGGAACTTAAATCTTTCCTCACCAGTCACTTCCCAGATTTGTAATTTAATTTTCTTTCCTTGTAATTCTATTGTTTTAACATAAAAATCCACCCCAATGGTTAACCTTTCTGAGGGATTAAAAATGTCAAAGCAAAACCGATGAGCTAAGGCTGTTTTTTCTACTTCAGGTTCACCCAATAATAAAATTTTAAATGTAAAATCATAATTAAAAGGCGGTCTAAAGATAACCTTCCTTTTTTTTATGAATTTTCTCTTTTTCCAATTTTTCACTAATTTTGAGATTTTATTCATCGCTATAGTTGATTTTATAATAAATTTAAAATATTACCCTTAAATACGTCTTACCTCAAATGTAAAAAGGTGAACTATCAATATAAATCTTACAGTATTGTCCTTTTTTCATATGACTTAAAAGAAATTGATTCATTCTTTTCAATATTTTCATATAACTAAAAGGAATTCATCCTAAGTAAACAAAAAAAAATTAGGGAGTTTAGCTTTTATTTCTCCTCTTTTTTAACTATATATGGATATTTATCAGTAAGTTCAAACAAGTGTGGATAATTTAATTTCCATCTACGAGATTTGAGAATTTTCTTCTTAATCTTTTGTCTGTGAATTACTTTTCTACTAACTCTATTACGTGGATATTTTGTTTTCTTTTTTCTTTGCCTTTGATATAAAATTGACATGCTAATCCGTCATATCGAATTAGCCACCTCACAGTCTTCCTTTTACTTTTTTTAATCTTGCTAAAGTGATAAAGAAATCTAATGAAATCTTCTTTAATCTTTAGAAATTATCACATGATTCTCTATCATGATCTTGAATGATTATATAATCTTTATTTATCTTAAAAACTATTTAAACCTTTCTATTGTTTAATAAACTAATGAAGATCCAAATCTGACTAATTATTTTTACATAAACCACTCAATCGATAATAAATATCGAATTTTGATATTTATCGATGCTTCTTTGATGAGTTACTCTAATAATTTATAGTTGAATATCTCATACTTGCGTTTTCCGGAGTAACCTTCAATGGCTACATATATGCTACTGAAAACTATCAGGAAATACGCTTATTGCTCTATAAAAAATATAAATGGAAATAACAATTTTCTGCGTAAAATTATTGAGCATCTTTAATCAGTGGTACTAGAAATTAACCAAGAAATATGGATTATTTAACAAAAATAAGAAAACTTTCATATAATAATTTTCGTGTTGAGGACTCAGAATTTTAAGAAGATATTTTATCAGGGTTCGTTAAATAACAGCTAGAAAAACAAATTAAGAAGAAATTACTTACTTTTTTCCTTTTTTAACTCTCTTTCCAATATTTTAATATCTCGGTCGATTAATTTCGTTTTGGTTTTCTTTTCTTTAGCAATCGCATTCAATTTTTCATTAAGAGCTTTTTCCTTGGCCTTTTTCAAAGTGTTATACTCGTGTTCTAAGTTTTTTATAACTTGAATTAATTCTTTCTTTTGTAATGTTAAATCATCGATTTTACTCACAAGCTCATTAAAAATTGCCTGCTTATTCTGCAGTTTTAATCCAATTTCGCTAATTTTAGGATTATATTCTTCATTTATTTTATTTTCAATATAAGTATCCTTTTTTTTTGCGGTTTCTTCTATCTTTTCTATTTCAATAGCAATTTTATTAATTTCATCTCTAATCCTTTGTGCTTTAAGTTCTTCCTCTGACATTTTGATTCCGTTTGATTTATTTTTGTGCTACTTGTTAAATAATTTAAAATTTATTTTATTGCTTTTCTTCTGTGACTTCCTCCGCTAGGACTTTCAATAGTTCCTTTTTTCTCTTTTGAGCATCGATATCCGATTCATCGCTGGTGGGTAATAAACCATTTTCCTCCTCAAGATCAAGGATGGTCATTTTCTCGATAAATCCTTCATATAAATCATTAATAATGGTTTTTAAATTAGTTACAGAATCTTTGATACGAGGGTTCGTTTTGAGGTTATTTTCATTACTTTCTATCTCCTCACTTATTATTTTTAACTCCTTCGACATGTCTTCTAAGGATTCAAATATATATCTGTCGTTTTCTAACTGTGTTAATTTCTGTTCCTCTGATTTTTTTCTAGTCTCTTCTATAGTTTCCCAATATAATTCTTTTATCTCATCTTTAATTAATTGTTCATTCTTTTTTATTTTCTCTTTATCAATTTCATCGTAATTGTTTATGTCATTTATGTAGAACCCAGCATAAATGTTTTCATTCGATTGCATCATTTCAGCAAATTTTTTGCACAAATTTGCGATACTTTCCTCAATTTCCGGAGAAAATTGTTGATAAATAATTATTGAAACCATCACCATTTCTCTAAATCCGCGAGCCCAATCTGAAGGAATTTGAAAATAATAGTTTAGAAATTTAAACTCTTCGAAAGAATGTATAAAAAATTCTTCCCCTCTCTGCTGAGTCATAACATCATACAGTCTATCTGATATTTCCTCCCCTACCTGATCAGGTGGAAATGAACAAAATATCTTCGGACCGATTCTTGTATGAAAAAATGATAGCAGAATGAGCATTTTATTTCACTCCTTTTATAATCTCTATATGTTTTAATAAGATAATCTGAGCATATAAATAATTATATGTTTTATTATCTCTAGCACTAATCCTTTCAAAAAAAGCGAAGAAAATGTGATTCTTACAAGATTTTAAAAATAACCGATAGTTAATCCTTAATCTTGGATTGAAAATCTAAGGAAATTGAATTAATACAATAACGGCAACCGGTGGGGTTTGGTCCATCATTAAAGACATGCCCTAAGTGCCCTCCACAATTACTACAGAGAACTTCGGTTCGTTTCATATCATAGCTCGTATCTATTTGTTCTTTAACATTAGCTTCATCATAAGGTTTATCAAAACTCGGCCAACCTGTTCCTGAATCAAATTTCTCCTCCGAAGAGAATAGAGGTGCTCCACAACCCGCACATTTGTAAACACCTTTTTCATGATGGTTCCAATATTTTCCTCTAAAAGCGGGTTCAGTCCCCTTCTCACGGAGAACACGATACTGTTCTTTGGTTAATTTCTTCTTCCATTTATCTTCAGATAATTCTGACTCCATATAACTAATAAGAAATTCCCCTTATTAGAATTATTGCCTTATAACCAGTAAACATACCTTTTTCTATGCTTATATAAAAAATCTAATTGTCATTTTAGATTTATACAAAATTAAGCTTAGGTTTAACTTTTAGAAATATTAATCTAAGTTATGGAGATTCAAAAAGCAATTTTTGCTGCGGGTTGTTTTTGGGGTGTAGAATCAAAATTCAGAAAAGTACCGGGTGTCTTATCTACTCGAGTAGGATATACCGGGGGTCAATTTAGCGAACCTACGTATAAGGACGTATGTTCCCTTAAAACGGGCCATGCAGAAGCTATAGAAATTACGTTTGATCCTTCTAAAGTATCATATGATGAATTACTAGATATATTTTGGTCAATTCACGACCCTACAACATTAAATCGTCAAGGTCCTGATATCGGTTTACAATATCGATCAGCAATATTCTTCATTAATCACGAGCAAAAAGAGAAAGCTATACGCTCAAAAGATAAAATTGATGCATCTAGGCGCTTTAAAAAACCAGTAGTGACCCAAATAGTCCCCGCTTCTGATTTTTGGGAAGCAGAAGAATACCACCAGCAATATGACGAAAAAAGGAAAAAACGTTTTATATTCAACATCTGAAACTTTAAATAAATATCTGCCCTATATTTATGCAGGAAAATGAGTCCATCAATAGAAATAAGTGAAATTGTTAAAGGCAAATTGGATGAATTCAAAAAAAAAAGCGGTAGTCAATCATATTCAGATACTATAAATATTTGCTTAATTCAATTGAAGCTACTTGAAGATAATCAAAAATTAATCACCGAAGTTCGTGATACATTAAAATCATTTAGTCCTATTGCTTCTAAAGATACAAAGATGATTGATGCGTTAAGAAATTATGTGAATACTGAGGATAACTCAGATAAGTTATCCATGTTCGTAAGATTGATTGATTCGAAAGCCAATTTACATAAACTCTTAGTATCTCAGGGAAAAGTAAGAGAAGCTCAGAATGTGCATTCTGAATGGAAAGCGTTAGTCGAAGTTGCAAATCTATTGGGTATTGAATCCGAACTTGAAATGATTAAAAAAGAAGTCTAGCTTTTTTCTAAAAAAATTATTGTTATTTTCTCAAGAGATCTATTTTCTAAATCTTTTAATTTCAACTAAATCATTTTATATATAATCGAAGTATATCTTTATTGAGAGTTCATGTCTGATTCAGATGATGACTTTGAAAATGATGCTTGGGAGTACTTAGATAAAGTAAAGAATGCTCTTAACGGCTTATTTGAGGTTTTAAATGTAGCGCTAGAGCCAGAAAACATCTTATATAAATGTGGTGTTGATAACTTAGAGGCACTAAGGAAGGGTTTGATAGAATTGCTTATGAAGGATTTTAACAGCTTGGAATTACAGGATACATTACGTAAGATTGAATTCAATGTTAAAAAATCTTTATTCTTTGAGCCTCCTAAGAAAAACAAGTTTGACGAAAAAAAAGATGAGGAAAAAACAATCTAGACTTCTTATTTAAATTAGAGTTGTTTCCTATTCTTTTATATTAATTTGTGATCGTTTTTTAGGATAGGCTACTTCAGATCTTCTGGTAATAAAAGATTGATCAAGATCATGAGCCATTCGTTTAGCAATCTTAAAGGGGATACCGAGTGATAAATAACTTTGAGGAAACCAATAATTTCCGGTAGGATCAGTAGGACCAATAATAATACAATTTTTTGGACCATTTTCAGCCATTCCTGCTGGATATGTCACAAAAGAAGCACATGAAGGACCCCAGGGGATTTGAATATTAACTCCATTCTCCGGTCGAAAATGTGCTAAGGAACAGAGATTTCTTATTTGTTCAGGAACCCCGAAACAGATAAAGGTTTTTACTTTAAGATTTTTATCATTTATGCCATCACATTTTTGCAGTACAGTATACTTCCCAAGAGGTGTAATTTTTCCAATTGATTTTAGCTGTTTTTCAGCCAAGTTAGGATTGGCTATTAAAAATTCAGCGGCTCCACTTCTAAAATCTTCTGAACCTGTTGATAAAAAATATTTTAGCATTGGGAAAAATCCCTTATAACCAAACCATGCTTGTCCTCCTGGACAACAACCCTCCAAATCATCTTCCCCAATATATGCAGTATTGATATTTTCCTGGGCGGATAGGGTAAAAATAGAGTTCGCAATGCACCGATTAATCTTCTTTATTGGAGTTGCATCAACAGGAATTGTGTCTGAACCGTAAACGCATAAAACACTTGTCATTAACATCCCTGCTTTAACTAGCTTGAGTCCAATTTCTTTAATTGTTAAATCTACCATACTTATCCCATATCCATTTTTCTTTTTCCTATTTGTCATAAAATTCTCTTAAAAAATCTTCAGAATTCAAGAAGATCTCACAATCACAAAATCCACCTGAATTTCTACAATTTTCCAAAAATTCTTCTTGTTCATCCTTAGGAATATCCATTACTTCTAAAACAATCATTGCATTTGCTAAATTACTTCCGTTACAACCATTAATTTGCATAAGTTGTTCTAAACGTTTGAAGAATGTCTCTAAATCTTCACTGTTCATTTAGTTCATTCCTTCCTTTCATTAATTTAAGAGTGATTAAAAAAATAATTCAAGAATTGAAAAAAAAATTAGTATTTACCAATTTCTTCTTCGTCAATTTCAATATCCGAACTTTTCTTACCTACCTTCGAAACTTTTTTTATAAACCGATATGGATCAAGTATTTCATCTGAGATATTTGCGACACTGGTATGAGCACCCTGTGCACGAAGAGTGTCTTGTAATAGATTAACATCCAGATCTTTTGGGCTAATATTTTGCTTTGCAGCGAGAGCCGCTGCGGTTCCAGCCGCTTGACCCGTGCACATGCTCGGGGTACAATATCTTAATCCTCCATCAGTGAATATTCCGCATGAGATTGTTGTACCTGCTGCTAGTAAATTATGTATTTCTTTAGACACTATGGAACGATAAGGAATATCGTGAGGAAGAATCTCATATCCAAATCTACCAGTTACCTCCCAAATATCTGGAGGTTGATTATTTATAGCAATTGAATCACCAAAGGATTTTCCCTCTCGCATTTCCGCTACGGTTACCACGTGATCCCCTAAAATTCTATGCATTGTGGTTACTGGATAATTAGCAGTTTTCTCAACAAAGCAATTTTCAAAACCAGGAATCTGTTCCTTGAGTAATTTCTGAACTTCGAATGCCTGCCTTCTTAGACTAATTTCAAGATTAGTTTGCTCTCCAGCCATCCACATATGATTGTCTCCTCGTGGTCCGTACATGGGATTCATTACCCAAATCCTGCCACCCCCATGAACGCTATGTCCTGGAGAGAGGATGATACTATCCCCCCTAATATAGGCTCCTTTCTCTCGTGCCTCCCTGACCATTCTATGTCCTCCATACATTTGACCCCATTCATCCATATGGTCTGCTCTATATTCTAACCATTTACTAACGTTTACCCCACCAAGGTAAAATGCGGTTAATGAACCCATATTGCGTCCCCTACGCCGACCCATAGGAATTTTATCATCTAATACCGATGCTCCTGATTTCCATGCAATGTCTCCATCCCCAGTCGTATCTAATATAACTTTCCCTAATACGGCTCTTCGCCCTTCTTTACCTTCAACAATTACACCTTTAAGCATGTCTCCTTCTCTTATGACTCCCGCTGCAAAAGAATGCAGAAACATCTTTACCCCATCGTTTTGCATCAAAGAATCAAGAAGATACTTGTAATACTCCAGATCAAAGATAGTTTCACCGCCCCACCATCCTACATTGGTATTTAGCAACCTTTTTGGCAGGTTTTCCTCACCGTATCGTCTAATAAGACTGGCTCTAAAGGGATTCCGACGTTGTCGTTTTTCATCCACTTTTCTCATAGCACCACCTTCCATGAGACGGGAAATAAGTTCTTGTATAATTCCATTATGTATCTCCGGATCTACTCGAGAAAAGACTGAATTAAGGCCTTGTGTCTGTTGTCCCCCCAAGCTACCAAAACGTTCTACTAAAACAGTTCTGGCTCCTGTTCGCGAAGAAGCTAAAGCGGCACCTATACCTGCTGGCCCTCCACCTACGACAATTACATCTACGTTATCAATTACCGGAAGATCTCTAGCCGGTTCTCTAACGGTTTCCATTTTTCACCATTTTCTTACTCTTTTCTATTTTTTAATAATATTAATTAATCAATCTACCTTAAAAATTTAATATTTTGATTAACAATGAGTTAAAAATTGGAAATTCTTGTTCTAACAAGGATATTCTTTCAAGCTTTAAGAAAATTTCAAAAAGAAAAAAGAGTTTAAAAAAATTCTTTCTTATTTAATAATTAAACTTTTACTTTTTGGTAAGACTTATTTTTTAGCACCTGCTTTTTTCTTAGGAGCTGCTTTTTTCTTAGGGGCTGCCTTTTTCTTAGGGGCTGCCTTTTTCTTAGGGGCTGCCTTTTTCTTTGCCATTAGTTTTTACGACTCCTCAACATTTTTTATATTGATTAAATTTTAAAGATTAGTAAAATAAAATTTATTTTTTTTTAAAGATTTCTTTTTTCATTTATTATTAATTTCAAGATAGATGAAATCCATAACTATTACTCTCTTAAATTTATTCATTAATCAAAACAGATATTATCAGAAAATTTCGGAAAATAATCAAAAATAAATAAAAAGAACCTCAATTTCCTGCTTTCTTTATTATTCGATTTGTAAGTTCGAGAAAAGCAGTTTCCACATTTTCACCAGTTTTAGCAGATGTTTCAATATAGAAACAACCTTCATTTTCTGCATATTTTTCTGCTTCACTCCGATCTACAATCTGACCAATTTCAGGGATTAAATCGGATTTATTTCCTATTATTACCTTAGGTACGTCCATTTTCATGATACTACGCATTTCTCTAAGCCACGTTTTCATACTTGAAAATGTATTTTGTCTTGAAAGATCAAATACAAGCAATGCCCCCGTAGCCCCCTCATAAAAGCTACGATGGAGAAATTTAAATCTTTCCTGACCACCAATATCCCATATATGGAGTTTTGCATATTTTGTTGGTTGATATTCTACTGTTTTTGTTAAAAAATCAACACCAATAGTCACTTTATATTTCAAAACAAATTGGTTATGTACAAATCTGTGTAGTAAACTTGTTTTTCCTACCGCACTAGGACCAACAATTATAACTTTATGTTTATCCATTCGATTCTACTCTTAATTTTCTCTTCTAATGTATAATCGTTTAATGTCTTAATAAATTTAGTCTAAACAATAATTCAAAATTAGAATGCCTAGTTAAAATTTATAGATTATATGATGAAACTTTTTATTTCACTTTTTATAACGTTTCTTATGGAAGCAGGAAATGATGATCAAATGGTAGATATTAAATTGCCAAACGATGTTTCTATTATAAAAACCAATGCGTTCAGAGTCTGGGTAGCACTTCTCATATTTACTTTAATTGAAGTGATCCTCATCTTTTACTTCGAACCTCTCTTGAGACTTAACTTTCCGGCCTTGAATCCTGATACGGGTCCCGAAGATTATTATTGGAAATTGAACGTTCGAGACACATTAACCATGATAATCACTTGGACTTTTTACGGAGCACACCAAATTTCCGTGTGGATAGTTATTTATTGGGCACATAAAAATTATCGCGAGAAAAAACTCGACAAAACGAAAATTCTTAAGTATACTATGCTGATGTCAGCCATCTTAATAGGATTTACACTTCTTCACTTGCTTCAAACGCATATTTGGTATGATGGTCTTGCTCAAGATGTACCAATCTTAACAAGCCAAGGTAGTGTGATTGTAATGCTTTCGATTCTTTTAGTTATGCAAAATCCCAAGCGTGGTCTATTCTTTGGAAGAAAGGAAAAAAAACTAATGCGACCAGAAGTTGCAAAGACTTTCATGACAAGTCATCAAATAATTTTCAGTTGGGCATTAGTATATACGTTCTGGTTCCATCCGATGGAATCCTCCCCTGCCTTGCTCAGTGGATTCTTTTTCATGGGACTTTTGTTTATACAGATGACGTTAGCTTATACTCGCATACATTTGAATAAGTGGTGGGTGTTAATCGTGGAATCATATGTTGTTATCCATGCAACCATCGTAGCGATTGCTCAATGGATCGATTTTGATGCAGATCCTCCCATGTGGCCAATGTTTTTGCTTGGATTCCTTGCTATGCTAGTATTCACGTACATTCATGGACTAGGTTTGAAGAATTGGCTACGTTGGTCTATTATTGCTGCTTACTTCGTATTATTGATTTTCATGTATGTCCCCCAACCATTCGGTTTTGGTCGAGAGATCACATATTTCCTCAGATTTGAGTTTCTATGGATTCCTATAATCTTGTTCCTCATAGCATTCATTGCTGCTGCTATTGCTCATATCTACTTGATTCTCAAAAAACGAAGAGCTGGAAGTAATTGATTTATACCTACAAATAATGTTCTCAAATATAATTTGAGGACTACAAAATATTATGAATAAATACTCACTGTTTATTTCTTAATAAACTTGCTTTATTATGTGCGTCTAAAGCACCTTCAAGATCACCCACTTTTTTGAGAATTAAGCTTAAGTCCTCCCATGTTTCATCATCCTCCGGGTCAAGTTCAAGTACTTTTTTATATGCCTTTATCGCACCCTCAAAATCTCCTTTCTCCTCTAAAGCTACAGCAAGATTATACCAAGCAAGTTCGATGTTTGGATCGAGTTCAAGTGCTTTATTATACGACTCAATTTCACCCTCATAATCACCGTTTTGCCCAAGTATTAATCCCAGATTGTACCACGCTTTTTCATCATTAACATCAATCTCTATCGTCTTTTCAAACGCCCTCTGCGCTTCATCAAATTGTTCTGTCTGAATATAAACGGTTCCCTTGTTGAGCCATGCTTGAGAATCAAGTGGATTAAGTTCAAGAACCTTCTTGTAGGCTATTAATGCATTCTCGAAATTTTCCATTCTACCAAATGCTACTCCTAGATCAAACCAGATATCGGTATCTTCTGAATTGAGCTTTATCGCTTTCTTGTAAGCATCAATCGCTCCCTCAAAATCGCCTGTCTCTTCTAAAACTACCCCAAGGTTGACCCATATTTCCATATTTTCGGGATCGAGTCCAAGTGCTTTCTCGTAGGCTTTAATCTCTGCTTGAAAATCTCCATTCCGACCATAGACTAATCCTAAATTAATCCAAGCTACTGCTTCTTTTGGATTTAATTTTAAACCTTTAGTGAAAGCCTCAATTGCTCCAGTAAAATCTCCTTTTTCACCAAGTTTTACTCCTAGATCAAATAACTCCTCAGGATCCTCTGAAACCGCCACTCTCACTAAATCTTGATCTTTCATTGCTGCTCCCTCGTTCTATTAGGAGTAAAAAAATTTAATACATTATACAATTAGAATTTTTACCGAATTAATAAAACTTCCATTTTTAGATTATATAGTATGCTGTTAAATTAGGAAAGAACCCAAGGTTGTTTCACTCATTTTACTAAATTGAGTAAGAAACATTTTAAATTTGATAAGTTAGGACTTATACTTGAATCAAGAATGAGATTAATACATTTTAATTGTATTCAAGATGTCATCAACGTAAAAAATATTTTCTTGACTTAGTTCCTCTTTTAATGCATTTGCTAACGAATATCTAAATGCCCACAACTCCACATCTTTATCCAATTCTTTTAATTTTTTTACGATAGGAACAAAATCGCCATCTCCAGAAACTAACACCGCTCTATCATAGGCATTTTCATATCCAAGGGAGACAACATCAATCGCAATTTGGATATCAACTTTTTTCTCAATAGCTCCACTTAAAGCAATCTTATCAAAACTCGCGTTTATCACATATCCACTTTTTTCACTTAACTGGTTATACCACTTTTTCTTCTCAGGGCTCATAGGATACACGACTCCTTCATATAAATGTATAGCTTGCAATTCTCTGTCTCTGGTTATGACATTCTTCAGTTTTTCGTAGTCCACTTTAATGTTATACTTTCTAAAACCCTGAAAAATGTTGCTATTATCAATGAAAACTGTGATCCGTTCCAATTCAATACTCCTTTTGCTCTTATAATAAGAAAATTAATTATTGTATATTAAAATAATATTAAAAAAAAGTTAATTGAAGTAATAATTTTAACGATTACAAGATTTTTATTAAAAATTCAATTAATTTTGTCTTGTTTATTGTCTTTTACGGGAAACTTCTCTAACAGAGATAGGTTTTTCAAACATAAGTTCATATATTATATTTGCTCTTCTCTGGATGCTATCCCTTTCAGGAGTCTTATTTCCTTGATATTTTTGATATCTCTCTATCGCAATCTTCCTCCATTTCTTGTCCCAAGATGGAGATCCCGTCTTAACATAACGTTCACGATTTGGAAAATCTCGACAGACCCAATTAAAAGAAATGAAATATCTTTTAGCACCCGCTTCTTCTGTAAGGTTACGAGAAGTTATTCCAAGTTTTCTAAGGTGTTGGATATATCTACCTTCCACAGCATTTTGAAGAACACCTTCAATGATAGCAGGTTCGTAATATATATTGTTCTCTTTAAAATATTCTCGAACAAGATTGAAACAATCACCTCTACATAGAAGGATCCTATCTCCCTTGCCGTGCTTAAGAGCTTTAAGTCCTTTCTTTACTGCATTTACTATATATTTCTTTGGGGGATCACCATCTTTATTGCCTTGCTTATAGAGTGCTACGGGAACGGATTGAAATATTATTTTTCCAGTATCTGAATCCCTAAAGCCAATAAAGGCATCTCCAACGAGATCTCCTGTCCCAGCGTCATCAATTTCTATTGTTCTTCCCTTCCACTCGCTGGGATTAATAGTGGATTGGCACGACTCATCATCGCCTTTTTCTTTTTTTGTCTTCATTAATTATTAAATATAATTAGGCTCATAAATATCTTGGGATTTTAGTTTATAGATTTTTATGCGTTTAAAACAATTTAAGATGATACCATCATTTAATATCTGAAAACCTAAACATTATTAAGAATGGGTATAATCTATTTTAATTATGAAACTCGAAAATTTTGATATTTTCTATATAGTTGGCTTAGCTGGAACCACCATTTTTATGATATTGGAACTCATCTTAGGATTTGTCAACTTGAATATCACTTTTCTAATTTTCTTTTGGACGATGAAACTACTTTCCGGCTTTGGGTTAATAATAACTGTGGCAAATGGGATTCTTTGGCTTTTAAACCGTTTTACCGAAAAATTAAGTAAAAAAGAAGTCCAAATTCTGGTAATTATCCAAGTGATCATTCCCGGAATTTTAGCAGGTTATGCTATATACACTATTGTTTCAAACTTACCTCCCACAGCTCCGTTGACAGGATTCAGCTATTGGATTGATCTCCTTTTATTTCTCTATGGTATTCTTTCATTGATACTCTCACTATATATATTTCCTTTAATTCGAGAAGAATTTCAAGATGCGGTAGATCAAGGATTCTTTAAACGCCTTAAAAAAGGTGGAAAAGGAATCGGTCGAAAGCTTAAAAAAAGATATTTCTCCTGGAGAGGTAAATATGCGAAAGTTCAAATTCAAGACCAAATGTCAATCGGGGAAGTACTAGAAATCTGGAGAAATCGATTTGCAGTCTACTTACTTATCCCAATAACAATAGGATCCCTCATTTTTACCCCGGTGGCTTTCATCTGTATTGTATACTGGTTAAAAGTAATAGTGTTTGATAAAGGTGAACCGAAAAAATACGAAAGAATTGCTTTGCTAGCATCTATGATATGGATCGCTTTAATTGCTTCCATTTCTTACATTTTCGACTTAGTGTTCTTTAGTTCAATACAACCATTATTCTGGACAATACAAATATTTTACTTAATTGGAATTCTTATTTCTAGCGGCATCTTCATTTACCAATTTATTAAGCTGAAGGGAATTACAATAAAGAAAATCAGGGAAGAAATTAAAGAACGAAGGGAAGATAAAAAGGAAGAAGTTGAAGAATCGGAAAATACAGATTAAAATTGCTTAAACCTACGTTTTCCTTTTTTTTTTTATTTTTTTTTTCCATAAATCCAATATTGATATTCTCCTCCCCTTTCCAAAACTGCTTCAGAGATTATTGAGAAACCTGCTTTGTTTACGAGATTAAGAGTGGTATTTGGGCTGAAATTACTCCAAAACATTGGAACTCCAAAAAATCTGCTTGTACCTTCTGATTCGGAGACTCCTGTATTAATCAATAAAATACCACCAGGTTTTAAGATTTCAAAGAATTTTTTGAATATATTGAAATGGTTTTCCTTAGGAACATGAAAGAGAGCAAAGACACTTATTATCCCCTCAAATGTGTTTTCATTAAATTCTAACTCATTCATATCCATTTTAATGAATTCTGCATTGGGTACATTCTTTCGAGCTAGATTCAACATTGTATCAGATACATCAATCCCAGTCACTTTAATTCCTTTTTTTACTAAGAATTTAGCCGTAGGAATACCCGCACCGCATCCTACATCTAATACATGAGCATTATCTGAGAGGAGTGATATAAATTTCTCTAACTCATTATTAAATTTGTTTAAATTCCTGTGAGTATAATAATCTGCAGCGATTTTATTGTATCCTTGTTCTACTAGTTTACTGATTTCATTCATATTTCTAATAAAAAAAATAGATCTTAAGTAGGCATTGTTAATAATTTATTATTTATATTGACTAAAACAGCTATAAAATTTAATGTGAATAAGTCAAGGATTTATGATTATAAACAAGGGATCTCTTCAACTTTTCCACAATTTTCAATTTTATCATATTTATTTCTGTTAGATTGAAAGTGAACTAGAATTTCAGAATCTTTGATTTCTGGCATCTTTTCGAATAAATTTTTATCCCCCTCTCGAATTACCTGCAAAACAAGCGGTAAATGATGTCTAAAAATTCTATCTCGCAACCCCGCCCAACCAAAACAAAAACCTCCACTAACATGCATAAGAAGATGGAGTTCATAATTTTTATTTTTTTGTTGCCATTCCGCTAATACCTCGTCCCTCATAAATCGTGTGTATCGACTTGATATTTGCTCATAATCATAATCAGCTCCTATTGTAAGGAAAAGATCCCCCGTTGAATCAGAATGAGTTAAGGTATATTTTCGAGGCATAGTTAATTTATACGGATCTACCGAGTCCTTATAGACAACGTGTAATTTCTCAGGGTTCAAATCTGACATTTTTATGTATTGAGTATTTTAAATAAGCGTTTAAATCTTTTACTTATGAATTATAAATATATTTTTGAAGCAAATCTTCTCTAAATTCAAATATCAAAATTTAGAAGTACAATTAAATAAATAAAAAAAAAGATTAGATTTTACTTAAGCTGGTTGTAATACTCCCGCAAATACTAGCCATGCCAAAAGAGTTTTAGACCATAAACTGAGCAAAATGTATCCACGTTCTCCAAATAAATAATCTCTCCATTTTCCTACTTTTTTATATTGAAGGATCATATTGATCGGAAAAGTATTGAAGAAAAACACATAGGATCCAAAGATTGCCCATACAAACCATGGGATTTGAGTAATATTTCCATTGCCAAATAAATACAAAAGTATGATTATCCAAGGCATAATTCCTGCAAACACACCGATGTAAAAGGCTGTCCAGTTCGTTTTCTCAGTTTTTTGATTATGGATCTCCATCATTAATCCTAAAAGATTCATGGTGGCGTTGATAGCAAAAATTAGTATTAAACTGGAAAGATCATAGACCCCAAAAAACCATGCAATTAAAACAATCATCAGGGATGAGCTTAAAGCATATTCAAACCATCGAAAGTAATTGATGCCCTCCTCCAATTTTCTATTATAGAAATCGTTAACTCTAGGTAATACTATTAAAAGATGCGCAATCGCAGAGAGAAATAGAAATATTGAAACGAGAGGACCAACTGGAACTGTTGTTAATTGAATATAATTAGGTTGGAGTATTTCTAAGACTTCGTTATATGATAGGTAAGCTGTCGTAATGGGTAGCTCAAAATCTCTTATTTTAGGCACTGTAAGAGCTAAAATCAGCATTATACTGGCTTGAATTAAATGCAATAATCCCATGATTAAGTTAAATCGTTTTAAATATGGGAAGGTTATGCTAGATTCTGTTCTTTTATTCATAATATTCATTTTATGTATAAATTTTTTAAATTTTGAATAGATACTTTTGTATAAAAAATTGATCTATATAATTTATAAAACTTGGGAAGCAAACTAAATTTGTCCTTATTCTGAGGTTTTTATTTAGAAGACCGCTTATAGCTTATTCTTATGAATTATTAATGTAAACTATAAAAGATTGGATAAAATAAAAGATAGTAATAACGTTATCGTTTTAAACATAATAAAAATCTTTTAGATGATATTCATGACTTCTTTAAAAGACAAAACACTGTTCATTACGGGTGCAAGTAGGGGAATTGGAAAAGCTATTGCTTTGAGAGCAGCTCAAGATGGAGCAAATATAGCGGTGGTAGCTAAAACCAAAGAACCACAACCAAAATTACCCGGAACTGTCTATACTGCTGTAGAAGATATTAAAAATGCAGGTGGGGATGCCATTCCATGTATTACGGATATCCGGTTTGAAGAACAAATCCAGACAGCCATTGATGCGACAATTCATAAATTTGGTGGTATAGACATCCTTGTTAATAATGCGAGTGCGATTTCTTTATCCCCCACTTTAGAACTAGAGATGAAGAGATTTGATCTCATGTTTTCTGTTAATGTACGGGGAACTTTCTTAAGTTCAAAGTTATGTATTCCTTATTTAAAAAAGGCTGAAAATCCTCATATATTAAATTTATCACCTCCCTTAAATTTAGACCCAAAATGGTTTAAGAATAACGTAGCCTACACAATAGCTAAATATGGGATGAGCATGTGTGTTTTAGGAATGGCTGAAGAATTTAAAAACGACGGGATTGCTGTAAACGCTCTATGGCCTCGAACACCAATCGCAACCGCTGCTGTAAAAAATTTGCTGGGTGGACGATCCACAATTAAGCATTCAAGGATTCCGGAAATTGTAGCTGATGCGGCATATCTTATTGTCACAAAACCAAGTAGAGAATGTACAGGTAATTTTTTTATTGACGAGGAAATTCTTTTGGAAAATGGAATAACCGACTTAGAAAAATATTCTGTAGAACCTAAAGCTGAGCTTTATCAAGATTTTTTTCTCTAAATACTTAGTGATTAAACAACTTGGGAAAAAATCTTCCGGTGTATTTCATATAATCTCTGTATTCATCTTCGAATGATGATAATAACAAAATTCTCTCTTCATCTAGTGCTAATAGATATAAACCAATCCCTCCGAATAGGTATATAATTAACAAAACCCAATCCAATAAGATAAGATTGAATCCTATTGAAAAGATATTAAATGAGAGGTAAACCGGGTGCCTGATCTTGCTGTAGATTCCTGTTTTTACAATTTTTTTGGTTTTTGTCCCACCATCAATCGGGTAAGCCCAAGATGTCCCTAATTCGCGATAAGAATAAAATAGTATAATGTTACCAATCAGTACTAAACTGAATCCCCCGAAATTAATTAGGAAATCCATCGAAAAATGAAAGATTCTTGGTAAAACGGTACTAAACCAATTATAAAAAATAATATTTAAGAAACATAAAATAATGAAAATATTCATTACCATTACCCCAATTCTTGACACTAATCGGGGTTTATCAAAATTATCCTTTTGTCCACTAGAATCATTAGGGGAATTATTCCTGCCTTTAATTTTCTTTTTAATTATATATACTTGATTAAATCCAAAAAATATGAAACCGAAACCAATTAAAGCTTTCACAATAGAAGATTCTAACATCTTGGATAGTGCGATAGTTTTTCTCCTTAAAATTCTATATCATAAAAATTATGTAAATTAAAATAAGGTAGTTTAATTTTTATCTTTTTATTATTGATTCTATACAGATATCAATTTAAGCAATTTACAGACGAAAATTAAAAAAAAGAGAAAAAAATTATTTTTAAAATAATATTATTTTTATAACTCCTATTTCTTTGCTCTATATGCTGTATAGATTATACCCACAGCGATTAGAATTATGGCAATTATCGCGGTAATTGTAATGGTTAAATTAAGACCTAGCTGTTTGAGAAATATTCCAAATGTTGCCCATAATACCACAAGGCTATAAGCATAATCTTTTCTTAAGAATAACATCACAAATGTAATTAATACTGCTACGGAAATAACCAGTATTGTTAAGATTTCAGCTAGTAATCCAAAACTCTCTACACCTGCGTTGACTAACACAGCCGTAACATTTGCTATAGTTGCCACTGTTATCCATCCAAGATATATACTGAAAGGTGTATACACAAACCATTTCTCTTTCCTAGTCACTTCAATCTTGCCAACATCAAGCCTTAAATATATCCATAGTAATGATAACAATATAACTATCATTGCTACTATTGAAAGATAGATTAGCCCATAATGCCAGAAAAAAATCCAAAATATATTAGCAATATTACTTAGAATGAAAAGATAGCTAATTTTTTCAAGAAAAGGCATTTCAACTTTCTCATCTTTAACTACATCGCGAATTTGATATACCACAAATATTCCGAGGAACGCATATATAACTCCCCATATACTAAATGTTATTCCAGCGGGTACAAATAAATTAGGATACAAATCAGAGATATAACCAGTATTACCTAGACCTAATGGAACAGAAGCTGCAACATAATTAATTATCACTGTTAATATTAGTGTTGTTAAATTTAAGACTTGTAAAATCAATTTCTTCTTATCATCAATCATTTTTATCACAGATTATTATTTATCGAAAACTAGATTTTACCTATATAAATTAAATTTTCTTAAGTATAAGATAGTGTTGATTATAAATTAAAGAGAGAAAAAATATACACATTATAACCTATAGTAAGAATACGAGTATAGCATAATAAATTATTATATTTAGTTTTGATATACCAGATAACCTACTAGGATATAAAAGTAAAATAACATATAAGTAAGGTTTATTTCTAGTAATTTCTTACTCGAAATTTTTTGGAATCGAAGAGTTAAAGAAAGATATACATTTCTGAGATATGTCTTATTCTTGTCCTAATGTTTATTCGAAAATATTTAACAATTTATTAACAAGAAAGAATATTCAAATTTTTCCTAATTATTATTTATTCTTTGTAAAATTATTGAATATTTTATTATCTGAAGTCTTAATACTTTTTTTTAACCTTTCTATTTATGGTAAAAATAAGTTCTGAATATCAAAAACTCACTCCTCTTTGGATCTCAGTCTTTGTGGACATTCTTGGGTTTAGCATAATATTACCCTTTCTACCATTTTTTATTGCAGATTTTAATACTTCACCTATCGTGATAGGATTCCTTTTAAGTTCGAACGCTATTTTTGGATTCTTTTTTGGACCAATTTTAGGTAAACTAAGTGATAAATATGGAAGGAAACCTTTTATGCTAATTTCTCAAGCGGGGACCTTAGTGGGATTCATAATATTGATTTTTGCGAATAATCTTATTGTATTATTTATCGCGAGAGTGGTAGATGGGATATTTAGCGGACAGTTTCCGATATCTAAAGCAATAATTGGTGATGTTGTCCCTCCTAAAGAACGACCAAAACAAATGACAAATATAGGAGTTGCATTTACTCTTGCATTTTTAATTGGACCTGCTATTGGTGGATTTTTATCTCCATTTGGAATAATGGGCCCGGGTATTGTAGCAAGTATATTAGCGGGATTTACTTTTGTTTTTACGGCATACTATCTGAAGGAGACACTGCCTATTAAGGTAGGCATTCAACATTGGGCTAAATTTGAGCTGAATTCTCAATCGACTGAAACTGATAGTATTATTACTAAGGAATTGAAAACGAAAAAATCATCGATTTGGAGAAATGAACGGACTATAATACTCTTAATCCAATATAGCATTCTTGTAGTAGCAGCAGGTATTTTTCAAACTACCTTTAGTTTATTCGGAGGACTTCGTTTAGGATTAAATGCTCAAACAATTGGAATTCTTCTCTCTTTAATGGGTGTCTTTCAATTAATCTTCCGGACTTTATTCTTTAATAGAATTCGGCAAGGTTTGGGAGACCCTAAAACAGCTATGCTGGGCTTGGGTAGTTATATTATCTCTTATTTGTTATTAGCTTTTGTATCCCAAACATGGCAATTAGTCTTAGTTTTGTTCTATATCAGTTTTTCTGGAGCTACTTCAAGGGGAATAACAATTGGCTTTACTAGTCGTTCAGTTGATTATCTGAACCAAGGAAAGATAATGGGTATCACTTCATCCATCGATAATATATCGCAAATACTTGGACCGATATTAGGTGGATTTTTACTCTCATTGACAGGGAATCTTCCATTCGCCTTGATGTTAAGCGGTTTAAGTATCTTACCTTTTATAATAAGTTTTCAAGTATTGAAATTTGGTTATGATAATAGAACACATGATAAAAAGAGTAAAATTCCTCAAGTTATAATCGAAGCTCAAACTGAAAAATAATAATTTTCTTTTTTTTTTATATCATCCCACTTATTAAGTTTGAAATATGATAATTTGAGAGAGTTTGCCATATAGAATATACTCAATTAGTCTTATGAATTATTAATAAAAACTATTTAAAATGGGTATAAATAAGCTTATCAGAAGTGATATGAAAATAAGAATTTAATTGAATAATATGATTTTACCACAAGAAAGTAGAACTTACATTTCCAATGATATAGAAATATGCAGAATTATAAACGGTATGTGGCAAATTTCTGGAGCACATGGACCTATTAATATGGAAAAAGCTTTGGAAGCCATGGGTGATTTTACAGATAACGGATTCATTACATGGGATTTAGCTGATCATTATGGTCCAGCTGAAGATTTTGTAAAGTATTTTAGAAAACTAAGAAGAAAAGAACATCAGGAACCTAATCTTAGATTTTTTACAAAATGGGTTCCAAATCCACAACCAATATCAAAGGAGATCGTGAGGAAAGCTATAGATCTTTCAAGAAGAAGAATGGATATGAATGTTTTAGATATGGTTCAATTTCACTGGTGGGATTATCAGGATAAAAATTACATAAATGCGATTGAATATCTTGAAGAATTAAGAGAAGAAGGAATAATATTGAGTCTGGGATTAACCAATTTTGATTCATTACACGTCGAAGAGCTCTGTGAAATGGGCATCAAAATCATTACAAATCAAGTTCAATATTCAATAATAGATAGAAGACCCGAAAAGTTTATGACACAGGTTTGTCAAAAATATGGTATAAAATTATTTGCCTATGGTACACTATGTGGAGGGCTTCTCTCAGAAAAATATCTAGGAAAATCTGAACCTTACAGATCTGATTTAAATACAGCTTCTCTCAATAAATATAAGAATATGATTAATCGATGGGGAAACTGGGATCTATTTCAAGAATTATTATCTACTCTTAATCATATAGCAAAAAAATATGGTGTTAGTATTTCGAATATTGCAGTTCGATATATATTAGAAAATCCGATAATAGCTGGAGCGATTATTGGTGTTCGACTCGGTGTTTCCGAACATTTAGTCGAGAATTCAAAAGTTTTTAACTTCTCACTGGAAAGATCCGATTTGGATGAAATTGAAAAAGTTTCATCCAAAGCTAATAATCTTCTTGAAATAATTGGAGACTGTGGAGATGAATATAGATAATCAAATACCCCTTGTCAGTAACGTGGAAGCTCTCAATAAATCCTAATTTATATATTTAAGCAGTTCTATTACCTTTTTAGAAATAATAACATTTAGTCACCAACTGATGCTGTATTTTATAAATTATTATGTAAAATGTCTTTAATTCTTTTTAATTTTGATTATTGAGTAATTATGATACGGAATCAATGGTATGCCGTTCTGGAATCTAATGAAGTTCCAAAAAGTAAACTAATTGGAGTAATAAGACTTGGAGAAAAATTAGTCTTTTGGCGAAATAAAAATGGAGAATTAATATGTCTAAGAGATAAATGTGCTCATCGAGGGGCGAAGCTTAGTATCGGAAAAATTTGTGCTAATGGAGATAAGGTGGAATGTCCATTCCATGGGCTAAGATACGATAAATCAGGTCAGTGTACTTTAATACCCGCAAACGGTAAAAACACTCCAGTGCCAGAACGGTTTAAAGTGGTATCTTACCCAACAAGAGAAAAACACAATTTTATATGGATTTGGTGGGGAGAACCTCAATTTGAATATCCTCCTATACCATTTTTTGCAAATATTGATAATAAATTTTCTTATAATACTCATACTGAAGTATGGCCGGTTCATTATTCTCGAGCAATCGAAAATCAACTTGATGTTGTTCATTTACCTTTTGTCCATCATAATACAATTGGGCGAGGCTATCAAACACTTGTACATGGACCTTTAGTGGAACCTTCTGAGGATGGAAATGAGTTCAACTTCTGGGTATATAATCAAAAAGATGATGGAAAGACTAAGCCTTTAAAACCTGAAGAATTTACTAATGAAATGAAAATCTTTCATCTTGAATTTAAATTTCCACATATATGGCAGAATTATCTTGGGGAAAAAGTTCGGATATTTATAGCTTTTGTTCCAATAGATGAAACACACACGAAGTTTTATATGAGATTTTATCAAAAATTTATAAGGATCCCTATTTTAAAATCAATTATTAATTGGTTTGCTAATAAATTTAATCTCATTATCCTACATCAAGATAGAAAGGTTGTTCTAACACAGCAACCAATTAAATCTCAATTAAAAATGGGAGAAAAGCTCATTCAAGGTGATAATCCCATTGTATATTACCGGCGTAGAAGAGAAGAATTAATATTAAATAACAATTAATTACCATTTAGTTTTATAACTATAAATTTTAATTAAGCTTTCAGCATCATATAGAACGTTTGACATTGAATTTATTTCTTTTTACTTCTATATACGGAAAGAATACCAATGATAATATCGCAAGAAATTACACCAAACAACAAAATCCATTTGATTAGTGCGAATACTGAATGAGAAATAGCCCATGAATTAGGAAATCCAGTAGAATCTGTTAGCATAGCTAAAATAAATATATTTTCAATTCCGTCGCAACATGCTGCTATTACTCCAGAGATTGCTAAAAGAAGACTAATATGTCCTATTCTAGATGGTATTCCATACCTTCTCGCTATTAACACAGATAAACTAAAAAGAATCAACCCATAACCCACCATAAATATGTAATCCAGAGATGGAGCAATTCGGTATAATTCAATATTCGTCACTGCATAATATGATTTCATTAGTTCTCCACTAAAACTTAGTTGACTTGAAAAAATTTGTGCGGGATATCCAGATAAATCGGTGTAAAACTGCATTACAGGTATCACAATAATACATAAAATAAAACCTAAAATTATCAGAAATTTCAACTTTCTTGCTGATGGACTTTTAGAAAAATTTTCAAATTTCATATTGTAAATAAAATTTGTTCCTTTAAGAGATTTTAATTATTTTTCGTTCCATAACCATCGTTTCTAAATCAATTAAAACGTAGATTAAGGAGTCATCATCTTGTTGAGATTGTCCCGGTTGAATAGATATCGTATTGTCTATTTGGGCATGCCATTTACCTGAAACATTGGGAGATTCGTGAATATGCCCATGAAGTGAAAGTTTCGGTTGACGTTCTTTCAGAAACGCATATTCTGCCTTTGATCCCACTTTTTGACTATTATAGATTACATCAAGATCTATATTAGCAGGCGGATTATGAAAAATATAAATTGTGTTGTTCATATCAGAAGGTTTTACTAAATTCTTAATCTCATCTTCGATTGTGGGGAGATTCTCAACATATGAGAACCAATCTTCAAGTCGTTTAAATCCATTTGGAGTCGAAAGATATTGCTTCCCAATTTGTTTAGGAAACTCAAAATCTACAGAATCTTTACGTGCTCTATCTTTTAGCCCAAAAGGTAAGTCTGAAACCCAATTCATACCTATAAACTCATATTCACTACCCTCAATTCGGAACCTTTTTTGAGCCATATTAGCGACATAAGAATATTTGTCGCACGTTTGCTGAAATAAGTCGTCAAATATTCTCAAATCGTCATTTCCCAAAAGACCTAAATAATATATTCCCATTGATTCAAATCTCGAAAAATACTCATCAAGAAATCCAGTGATAAACTTATCTTGATGTAATAAATTTCCTTTAAAGGGGAGCATATCGCCACCATTAATTACCACATCTGGCTTTAATGATGATGCTATCTGGAGAATTTCATTATGCTTCCACTCAATCCCATGTATATCAGTGACATACAATAGTTTCATAATTATTATAGAATTTTAATAATAATGTATTTAAAATAAAATTAAAACTTACAAGTTCTAATATGTTACGTTCAAAATTTTACATAAGGTGAAAGTCATATTAAATATTCAGGATAAAGATACAATCCTTCACCTCGCAGCAGATTTAGACAACGATTTGGAAAAAAAAGATATTACTAAATTATTATACTATTTTTCTGAAGATTGCGAAATCGAATTACTCGGTTTAACATTGAAATCCCACTCTGGGGTAAAAAAATGGCTAAAATGGTTCTTCCAATTCTTTGAATCAATTAAATTTGAACCAATTGTAATCATAGCTGATAATAATACTTTTTTCGAAGAATTCTTCATCCATGGGATTACTAAAAATAATGATAAATTAAACATTAAAGTCTCAGAAGTGTTAATTTATGAAAATTACAAAATAAAAAGCTTGCGATTATATTTCGATAGACTATTATTTGCGGATGCGGCTATCACTGGGTTCTTAAGCAAAAAAATTGTTAACCTCATTAAGAAGAAATCGATAGAAGGCTTAGTTGCCTAATAATTATTACCAATTATTTACTAATCAATTAATTGTAAATTTTCTAATATTTCAAGCTTTCTCAATTTTATACTATCAAAACTTATTTGTTGTTCAAAGAAGAAATCAAAAGGATCTTTGAGGTCTCTTAGTAATTCTTTAGAGTAGAGATGTTCATAAAAGTATGCTCCTCTTTTAGTTAAGTTAAGAAATCCTTTTTCTGATAGGAATAAGAATTTCTCATCCATTAAGTCATTTATCACTGAAACTACACCTTTCTGCTTAAACAAATATAACCCAAAATAAGCAAACTCAGTGTAAACCTCTTCACCTTGTTTCAAAGATTTTTGAAAATATTCCGATAATTGTTCTGGTGTGAATTTCAAATCTAAATTATCATTATAAACAGAGAGTATCCACTTAATTATGTATTCTCTAAAATTTCTTTCATATTTCATTTGGAATTTCTCAAATTCAATTTCTTCTTCTTTCGAGGTAATTAAATCACGAATAATTTCAATAACTTCTTTAAATATGAGAAAACATACAAAAATTGCGATAATTGGATCACAATAATGAAAAAACGTTACCCCGAGAGACGTACCAAGATTGGATAAAAGGGCACCTAAAATGATACTGAATGATAATATAATATTTACTTTTGAATCTATTGCACTCGCGATTAGTGAAGAGTTCCTATTTTTTTTCCCTACAAAATTCTTCAAAATACGCATGTAGGTATTTAAAAATATCGATAATAGAGCAATTACTACGATATATATTACATTGGAAATGGGATCAGGACCTTCAAATAAAGAAGTAATTGAATTTAGTAAAATTGACCCTCCCGTAAAAGCCATTAAGCTTATAATGATTATATTTACCAATCTTTCTTTTTTAAATTTAATACCTATTATAATTAAAATTATAGCGATACAATCAAGTAAATTTTCGAACCCTTCTGCGAATAATGATTCTGAATTGAAAAATCCTATAAGGATTTTAAGAAGGCTCAGAATAATTAACCCTGTAAAAGACCTTATCAAGACACTATTACTATTTAAAATTTTCTTGAATTTCCTCAATTGAGTGTCCAATATTTCATTCCATCGTTTCCCCTCTTGCCTACCTAACTCGTTCAGGCAAACTTCATTATCTATGATATCGGCAAACCCAAGAGCACAAAGATAATATATGCTAGATTTTGCTGTTTTATCATCAAAATGCACGTTTTCTATAAAAATGTTAAAAATTCCATTAATTTGCTTTTTTAATTCCAAAAAATTTATACGATTATCCTCTATCTTTCCTAAATAATATAATGCAGCATATTCTACCCTACTAATAGGAAAAACTTCGTATTTTCTTCTATGAAACCCAACCGCGGCTATTCTAATTAAAGAATTTATTGTTAGTAAAATCATAAAAATTAAAGAAAGATAAAAAATAAAACTAAATTCTATAAAAAGAATGGTTAGATTAACAGTTTGAAGGAATATGTACAATAATATGTAAAAATAAGCAAATGTAAAATAAAAACTAATTAAACCCCGATATATTTCTTTAACGTGAAACTGTTTGAAAATAATATTAAAACCACTTGTTAAATAATGTCCTACAAAAAAAAGCGACATTGTTGTTAAAGAAAAGCTCCAAAGAAAACTTCCTGTTATTATAAATTCTATTACCATTAATGCTGTGGAGAATGTGAAATAGAAAGAAAGGACTTTTTTGGTATCTAATTCCCAATTAAATTTATGGGTAAGAACATGCGCATAATTTAATAGTACTCCTATGCAGATTAAGAAACTCCAATAGATTGTTGTAAATAGCAAAAATTCTATTAAAAATAGTGAAATTAAGATTATTACTAACACTATGCCAATTACAACGTAACGCCATTTCATGTTTTTACCATTATTACTAAAAGTAAGTTTGATTTGACTCTATTGTATATAATAATTCAGTAGATTTTATGTTGTTAAATATTTTATTGTATTTCTAGCTAAAATTTCATAAGTTACACATCTCAGTAATAACCATTTTTGAAACTTAAGAATATAAGTTTTAGGATACAACATTTATAGTGTAGTTATAAAAATTCCAAGAAATTGTATTCCAAACTTTTTTAACACTAAATTTGAATTATGACTTGACAGCAATCGCTATCACTCTTCTATTTAAAGGTCCTCCTCCTCAAGGAGGTTTAAAAATAAATGGATATGGGAAAAATATATCTTCATCATAACAACCTCTTGTTGCTTAGATTTCTATCAGTTATTTTTTTTGTTTGCTTGCGATCTCATAATTTATAATTGAATCTTTAAATTTATTTTGGGTTTGTAGATGATGCCCTTTTTTAATAATAGAAGAAACCATATTAACCGCAGATTGAATGCTTTATCACCTCTCGCAGTTATATTTATTACTCATTCCACTTTCAATCCCGTACCCATTAGTCCAGATGTTTTTGAATTGTTTGATTGCGCTAAATCCGCTTAACCATCTAATTTCTATTAGACGTTTTTGTATCTAAAGAACTTGTAATTGACGGAAACATCTTGTTAAATATAAAAATGGCAATATAAAAACCGATTAAAAGAACAAAAGGAATCATAACTAACAAAAATTTAACTCCTAGGATTGAATTAATAATAATCGTAAAAACTAAGATACAAAAATAAATAGAATATTCTATGAAAAGAATTAGTATCCATTTAAGTGTTCTCCTTTCCGGAAACACTTCCTCTATAACATAATGATGTTTCAATTTACCAAAAAAGTAAACTCTCAAATCAATCATTAAAAAGAGAAACATTAGCACAAATGGTAATGCCCCAACCGAATTTATTATTGAAGTAAGAAATTTTGAACTATTTATATATATCAAATTAGGTAATAGGACTGTAATTATTTGAATTGAAAACATTAAAAACAATTTTGCTTTAGCTTGATCTCGAGGAATAAGAGGCATTGATGAGATAATTGAATTTCCTGTATCTTCAATATTAAACAAACTGTACACAAGCATACCTGAAATAATGATGTTGAAACCCAAAATTGCGACCCAATTGTATATAAAATCTATATCTAAGGGAGTTCTCCCTCTAATACTACTTAAGTTATAAGTAAACATGAAAAGAAAACTTAGTATAATTGGCATTATTAAAGACAAAAAAGTTTTAAGGTCTCGAGTGGCTATTAATAAATCTTTGTGTAAATATACTCGAATTGGTTTTCTAGTTTTAATCGTTATAGGTATAATCTTTTTACCAATATCTTGAATTGAATCTATATTACTTGTTTTAGACTTTGGAATGTAAATCTTTTTTATTGATTTATTATAAATCCACCAGATTAGAATTATAAAAAGTCCAGATCCTACGACTATATTAAACCAAATATGTGAAGGAATACGATTTGGGGCAATCATTGATGAAATTAAGTAGCTTGGAGCAATAGGAAATGGAATCATACTAATTATTAGAATTAAGAGCCGTGGATAAATAAATTGTTCAAACCAATTAAAAAACATACCCAGTGAACTAAATGCCCATTGAATCAAGAAGATACTTGCAATAACAATAATTATATACAGAATCATATTATAAATTCGAATATTATGTGTTTTTTTTGATCCAATTTCATTTATATTCAAACTATTGGTAAGTTTTTCACCATATATGATAACTATACTAAAGCAAAAGATGGTATTTAATATCGAAACACCAAGACATACAAGAAAAATTATTAAATTTTGAGTTCCAATCAGCATAACTAAAGGTAGACTAAAAGTTATAACTAAGAGTTGTATGCCTGAACTACGTATAATTGTTAAAAGAAGCAATTTTCTTATTTTATCGCGTGATATAGGTAAGGTTTCATACCATTCAAAAATTCTACCAGACATTATCCTTGTAATATTTAATGTGGACATAAGAAAAAAGTTCAAGAAGAGGAGTAAAAAATATAATCCGACTATTAAACTACCTCCTAATAAAATGATTTCTATTAAACTTGAATTATTTATAATATGATCCAGAATCTGGAAATAGGTTAAGAGGGGAATAATAGGCAGGATTCCGAATATAAAAGCTCCAAGAATTTTACTTGTTATTAGCTTTCTTTTTAGTGTTTTTTGATTTGAACTATATATTTTAAATGAACGATACCGAGATTCACCAAGATAATCAAGTTGTTCTTCTACTAATATTTCACGAGTCGTAAGTTTTGCTAACGATAATAAATTTAGTTCTTCATCATTATTATGAAAAGACTTTTTTTTAAACAACATGGCAATTTATCTTTTAATTATAAGATACTTATTCAGTAATTCGGACAACTATGTGTCTCTAATTAGGCGTAAAAATCATAAATATTAAATACGAAATTAACCATATTTCTTCTACATTATTGTATAGATTTAAATTTTTGTATGAAATTAAAATGAAATCAAAAACAATAGCCCTAATAATTTTAGGAATCACTTTTGCTTTCTTTCCTATTTTTACCATTAAATTTAGTTTTATTAGCGGCAATACCAACAAAAGTGCGGGCTATAACGATAATAATCATTTAGATAATGATGATTTGAAAATCTCAGCAGTATCGGGAAAAATTCATGTTGATAATAATTGGACAGATACTAGGGACGCAGGAATATGCACAGGGAATGGGATTTATTCTGACCCTTATGTCATAGAAGATTTGGTAATAGATGGCGGGGATTCGGGAAGTTGTATCTTGATTGAAAATTCGAATGTGTACTTTAAAATAGAAAATTGCACACTCTACAATGCAAGCCAGGATAGTGCGGGAATCAAGCTACAAACAGTGAGTAATGGATTATTAATTAATAATAATGCTTCAAATAATAACGACCTTGGAATATCTTTGAATTATAGTGATAATAACATTATCTCGGGAAACGTCGCAAATAACAACGGTGGTTTAGGGATACAATTATCTTATAGTAATATTAGCACGGTTTCGGGAAATACCGCAAATAACAATAACTATGGGATAGTTATTACATTTTCGGAGGGCAATAATATCACAGGAAACATAGTTAATAATAATATTTATGGGATGATTTTAGCTTATGGTAATAATAATATAGTTTCGGAAAACACCGTAAATAACAATAACCAATGGGGGATATATTGGGGGGGGGATAGTAATAGCATCATTACGGGAAACACCGCAAATAACAACTTCGTTGGGATATATTTGGAGGGTGGAGGTAAAAGCATCCTTAGAGAGAATAATGCCCATAACAACGATTTTGGGATATATTTGTTGAATAGTGATAACAATAACCTCATAAAGAATAATTCCACTAACAATCACTATGGAATACGTCTTGATTATAGCCATCATAACACAAATACTCAAAATATTATAATAAATAACTCTTGGGGTGGGATTTATTTACAGTATAGCGATTACAATAAGATTACTCGAAATAATATTTCTCATAATAGAATAGGTATATACCTATTTTACTCTAATTATAATTATGTCATAAATAACGATCTAAACGCTAATGAAATGGATATACAAGAATATTCCAGTCAAGGCAACATATTCGAAGAAGAGGATATTCAATTGGAACTGGTCATTTCTATTATAATGCTCATCATTGCTGTATTGATAATATCTATAATTATTAAAAGAGGATCGCCAAGACATAAAGAAATACTAACATTAATTACTAAGACAGAAAATAATCTAAAACGTTCTAATAAGTATGTACAGGAAGAGAGGAAATTAATTATAGAAGGAGGAGAAGAAGCAGATTCAATAATAGTTGTAAAAGGTTTAAGAAAATACTTCGGAGATGTGAAAGCGGTAAATGGTATCTCTCTTGAAGTTCGTGAAGGTGAGCTTTTTGGGCTTTTAGGACCAAATGGTGCCGGAAAGACGACTACGATTAAACTTCTCCTAAGCATCTTAGAACCAGATGAGGGAGAAATAAAAATATATGGATTAAACCCAGAATATGATGAATTTCAAATTAAATGTCGTGTGGGGTATGTTTCTGAAGAACCGTTAATGTTTAAGTCATTAACGCTTAAGGATCTATTTGATTTTATCATATCGACTAGGAGATTAGAAAAAGTAACTACTTTAAAACGTATAGAAGACTATTTAGAGAGCTTTGAAATGACTGGATATTATGATCATTTTATTTCTACTTTATCGCATGGTATTTCACAAAAATTAAAATTAATTGTTGCCATGTTGCATGAACCTGATTTACTTATATTGGATGAACCTCTTTCTGGACTTGATCCCAAATCTGTAAAGGTTATAAAAACACTGCTGGAATTACATACTCAGCGTGGTGGTTCAGTTCTATTTTCAACACATATTATGGAAATAGCGCATCAATTATGCGATAGAATCGGAATTATAAATAAAGGGAAGATGGTTGGAATTGGGACAATTGAAGAACTCCGTCATCAATCAGAAAGTGTTGGTGAGAGCTTAGAAGATGTGTTTTTGCGTCTTACTGAACAAGATAGTTCCGTAAATGAGATTGTGAAAAAATTCCGATAATTTTTAACAATATTACGATAATTTAATTAGATTTAACTCTATTGTATATAATAAATCATTAATCCTTTAATTCTTAGATCATTCTCAAATCATCTAATTGTACACTATCTAATACTATAAACAAACAATTTATATTCTAAAGTTAAAAAGTCTATTAACTATCTTTTTTTTTCGTATTATAATAAGAACATGAGGAATGAATATTATTTATTTCCAAATAAGCAAGGTTTTTTAATTGTCAAAACGTAAAAACTTTAAACAGTCAAACCAACTTATAGAGTTTTCTCCAGGTAGAGACTTTTTTGAAACAGCACGGAAAAAAGGAGTGCGAAGCTGGATTCTTTCGCACATTTTTCACAAAACTAATAAGATATTTATTTTCGTAGTTTTATTTACTACTATCCTTGCTTCAATTTTAGCTTCAGGGATCTCTGTTTTTATTGGTTTTGCTGTTGTGGAATTTCTAAATGCGGATATTGAAAGTCTTATCTTTTATACAATAACAATTTTGATTCTTGGTTTAATAACTCCCATATTAAGGCTTTTAAATTATAGTTTAAGAGAAGTTCTAGCACAAAGACTTGAACGAGATACAAGAAAAGAATTCTATGGAATTTTATTAGGTAAAAGTCAATCTTTTCATGATAAACAACAAATTGGAGATCTGATGGCGAGAGCAACTGATGATGTAAGAACTCTAAATTTTCTTATAAGTCCTGCTGTATCTCTTATTTTTGAATCATTCACAACGCTTATAATCCCAATTATTTTTATTTTACTTTTTTATCCTGTCCAATTAATTTTTGAGCCACTAATTTTTATAATATTGTTTCTCATCTCATTGAGAAATTACACTAAAAAATTAGCACCTGTGACAGGAAATTTGAGAATGAATTTCGGCATGATTAATGCCATGTTAAATGAGGCTCTTTCTGGTATTGAAGTAGTGAAGACTTCAACTCAGGAAGCATATGAGCTTAAAAAGTATTTAACTTACGCTAAAAAATATAGGGATGCTGCCTTAGCTCAAGGAAAAATTCAAGCTAAATATATGCCAATTTTATTCTTAGGTTTAACTATAACCGTAGGTTTAGCACATTCACTTTTCTTATTTAATTTAGGTATTATGAATATTGGACAAGTTATTTCCTATATTGGTTTATTAGATCTATTATTCTTCTCAACCTTTATTTCTATTTTTGTTTTTGCTCTTTTAAAACTAGCAGGAAGTAGCGCCAAACGATTACTTGAGCTTATGAATCTTAAAACAGAAATAGATGAAAATCCTAATGGAATCCAGAAAGAAATACATGGTGCCATCAAATTTGAAAAGGTATCCTTCAGATATCCTGGAACAACAAATTTCGTTTTAAAAGATCTTACCTTTGAAGTTAAACCCGGTCAAACCGTAGCTATTGTAGGAACTACGGGTTCAGGGAAAACAACATTAACCAAGCTGATTTCAAGATTATATGATGTTTCTGGAGGAAAGATCCTTATTGATGACCAAGATATCCGGGATTTTGCATTGAAGTCGCTTAGAGCTCAGATCTCGTATATTGAACAGGATGTATTCTTATTTTCCTTTTCGATTTTTGATAATATCACTTTTGGAAGAATAGGTTCCAAAGAAAAAGTAGTCGAAGCAGCAAAGCAAGCACAAGCCCACGATTTCATAACTGCATTATATAATGGTTATGATTCTAAAATTGGAGAGAGGGGGGCCCTACTGAGTGGAGGTGAAAGACAGAGAATAGCAATTGCCCGAGCATTCCTCGCTGATCCGAAAATACTTATATTAGATGACTCTACTTCTGCTATTGATTCAAACACCGAAGATAAAATACAATACGCAATTAAAAATATTTTGAGGAATCGAACTACGTTTTTAATTACTCATAGATTAAGTCAAATCAGATGGGCAGATTTGATTCTGGTGTTAAAAGATGGGAAGATCGAAGCTAAGGGAAATCATAATACACTTCTTAGAACATCGGAAGAATATCGAAAAATATTTGTTAAGAAGTTTGACCTTGATGAACAAGAATTAATAAAAGGAGTGGTATAAAATGGCATGGGTAGGACTTGAAGCCGAAGAGTACGATCGGGAGATCAAAGATAGCATATTGTTAAAACGAATTTTCGAATATTTCAGACCTTATAAGAAATACATGACAATTGTAATTCTCCTCCTCATTCTGTCTTCTCTATCAAATTCATTCGTTCCATTATTTACTTCCATCGCGATCAACATTCTTGCCGTTAGTCCAAATATGTTGAATTTTATACTCATAATTGGATTGATATTTTTGCTAAATATACTAGCATATGTTTTTAATTACTATAGGTACATAAACTCAGCTAAAGCAATAGCAAACGTAGAATTAGATTTAAGGAAGGATGCCACTGAATCAGTTTTAAAACATGATCTATCGTTTTTCGATAAAAATCCTGTAGGAAAGATTGTTAGCCGAATTAATACTGACAGTCGTGATTTTGCCCAAACCGTTGATTTAACAATAGAAGTGGTATCGAACTTTATTGTTATGATTATTATAATAATATTATTGTTGTTAATCAATGTCATGCTAACGCTCGGAATATTAATTATGATACCAATTTTTTTCATCATTGCTTTATCTTACAGAAAATTAGCAAGGAAAATGACGCTTTTAGGACAACGATCTTTAGCCTCTGTTAATGCTTTTGTTAAAGAGAGCTTTTCAGGTATTCAAATCGCAAAAACATTTAGACAAGAGTCTAAATTATATTATGAGTTCGAGATGGTTAATAATCAATCATACAAAGTAAATTTAAAGAGAGCACTTATTCTAAATGCAATTTTCCCCACGTTATCGATCATCCAAGGAGTTATTTTAGCTATCTTAGTTTATTATGGAGGTAATTTTTTAATTTTAGGAACGTTTAATGCAGGAGAATTTAATTTTTTCTTCCAAAGTTTGACTCTGCTTTTTTTTCCTTTACTCACGATCGCCTCATTTTGGCCCCAATTTCAATCTGGTTTGTCAGCGTCTGAGAGAATTTTTGCAATAATAGATAACCTCCCCCTTGTTATTCAAACTGATAATATAGAACCGTCAAAATTGCAAGGGGAGATTGAATTTAAGAATTTAGTATTTTGTTATGATGAGAATAAAAAAGTTTTTGACAATTTTTCTCTAAAGATACAACCTGGAGAATCTGTTGCCTTAGTTGGTCATACAGGTGCAGGAAAGTCTAGTATTGCTAAACTTATAGCTCGATTTTACGAATTCCAAGAAGGGGATATCATGATTGATGGAATAAGTATTCGAAATTATGACTTAAAAAGATACCGAGGGCAAATTGGACTTATCCCGCAAATCCCCTTTTTATGGTCAGACACCGTTGAGAATAATATCAATTATGGGTGTAAAGATGTTAGTTGCGATGATGTTACTGTTGCCCTAGAAAGAACAGGAGGTTCTGACTGGGTTCAAAAATTGCCTAATGGGCTTCAAACAAATGTTGGAGAAAGAGGAGTATTTCTTTCTACAGGTCAGAGACAGCTTGTTGTTTTTGCCCGTGTTTTACTACAAGATCCATCCATTCTTATATTAGATGAAGCCACTGCATCAATTGATCCCTTTACTGAAACCCGAATACAAGAAGCAATGGAAAAAACCATGCAAGGCCGTACTTCAATTATTATAGCTCACCGATTATGGACTGTAAGGCATGTAGATCGAATCGTAGTTATTGATCATGGAAAAATAGTAGAACAAGGAAGCCATAATGTCCTAATGAAGCAAGGAGGGACATATGCTGAACTTTATGATACTTACTTTAGACATCAATCTCTTAAATACGTAGAAGAAATGGGTAATTTCGGTGAGATATAACATAGGAACTATTTAATTTAAAGAATTTGTTATATTCTAATACTTTATAAGTTGGCAAAAAACGGAATGGATTATTCTAAACCTATTTCTGTATTCTCGTTTTTTAACAAAAAAATCTAATTATCAATACTTCACGGTCTATTTTCTAATCATCATTTTGAAATATTTTTGATATTTCTCGACACGCACGCTCACATTCAAAAAAGATAAGCCCTAACTTGGTATTCTCCGTAGTAGAAACAGCCAACAGCGCGGGTTCCGCTTCAAAAACTAATAAATACCCCTTAACTCCCTTAATAAATAACTGTGTAAATTCACCAATCTTCATGTCCATCACTGCTTTTTCAGATAAGGAAAGCAATGTGGCAACTATCGCAGAAATTATGTTTTCATTGGATCCTCGTGGGATAATTGAAACAATAGGAAGGCCTTCAAGAGACGAAATTGTCGCTATGATTATACTCGGATTATTTGATAATAATCTTCTTAGAATCAATTCTAATTTCTCTCGGAAATCTTTTTCTTCAAGCATTTTTCTTTATAATATTTTTTTGAAACCTATACGTTGTATTTTAATCTATTCCCAAATCATGTGAATTACTTTTTCTATGAATTCTTTTAGCTATACTATTTAATTTAGCTATTTGCTTACGATCTATAGGTATATCCTCAGATGGACTAATTATCTTAAACGATTTTATTAAATCTTGACAAAGATCTAACAGAAAGTCAATATCCTCTAAAACATTAGTACCTTTATCTTCGAGAATGCTCATTTTTACCATCTTGGATTAAAATTAATTTGTATATTAAAGTATACTCACTTGTATATCAATTGTATATTTATATATTTAAATCTTTGTGTTTCAGTATCATTTATATGTATATCCCCCCATATTTAAATATGATAATATACAAATAATATACAGGCTAAAAAAAAAAGAAAATATCATTATTATTAAGATGCAATTATAATGAAAAAAGAGATTGATACTCACAATTTTATTTATTATTCGAGACGATTCAGTGAGGAAAACTAAAGATAAGGGTGAGAAATAATCACATTAAATTCTGAAATGGGATTCAGTAATAAAGATCGGATATTGGATCTTCTTAAAACTAATTCGTTAACCAGCAATAAAATCGCAGATAAACTCCATCTAAGTAAACAAGATACCCGTACTTATCTTCTACGACTTAAAAAAGAAGACAAAATTAAAACTCTTGGAAAAAGAGGAAGGCAATATATCTATACTTATAAAGCTTATGAAGCTCCATCTGATACGGAAAAACCTCATATTGATACGAATATTCTTGTTGGAGTTTTAAGAGATTATCTTGAATCTGAACCAAGTTTTAAAAAGGAAGTTAATAAGAAGATTGCTGAACTCGAAGCGAAACTCAACGCCATAGCTTCCAAAACAAACGAAAATTATAATGAAATAGAAGAAGAGCTTGAAAGGTTACAATATATTGAACCCACTGATAAACGTAGCCTAAGATCCCCAGAATTCTTATCCCAACAAATGTTTGAATCCCCTGTTTTAGAAAATCTTGACAAAATCCTAGTGAAATTAATAGCTACCATTTCGGAAGTAGATGCTGCAACCATTGTTTCTATTGAAGGGGAAATATTAGCTTCGGCTCTTCCTCAGGACGTTGATGAGACAACAATTGCCGTAATGACCGCTGCACTTCTTTCATTAGCCGAAAGCGCCATAACTAAGATAAAAAGTGGTGAATTTGAACAATTGTTTATTCAGGGGAAACAAGGATACCTTCTTGTTCTCCCCGCAGGACCCAATGCAGTATTAACTGTCTCTACATCGAGAAAAGTAAAACTTGGATTAATATATAACGACTGTAAACAGTTTTCTGAACAGATCGCAAAGTTAATCTAATTAACCTTAAGTTAGTTCAAACTTATACTCCCTAAAATTTCAAATTACGCTTGAATAACAATATTCACATTTGATTGTTAAAATATTTGTCTATTAACCATCTAGAAACAATTTAACTGAAAGAATTTGTTATACTCTAATACTTGGAATTTCGGTTTTCGTAAGCGTCATTCTATCTATCATTAATCGTGTTAATATTGAGAATGCTTCTTGAACATTTTCACTTGTTTTACTCGAACATTCCATAAAATCATTCAGATCCATCAATTTAGCGAATTTCCTCCCTTCTTTCCAAGGGATTTCTCTTATATAATCTAAATCAGATTTACCCCCAAGTAAGATAATAGGAAATTTTTGACCCGTTCTTTGTATTAATGATAACCACTTACTTATATGAGAAAAAGAAGAATACTCTGATATATCATACATTAAAAATCCCCCCATCGCACCATAAATATATTGGGGAAACATAAAACGAAACCGTTTCTCCCCCGCAAAATCCCAGATCATTAATTTTACTTCTTTTCCATCAACATCTATATTTTTAGTCTCGAAATCGACCCCAATCGTCCTACGAGAATCGGATTCAAACACATTGGTCATAAATCTCTTTCTTAAGGTCGTTTTTCCGCAACTACGCTCACCGAAAATAACAACTTTGAATATAAATTCATACATTTTAATCGTCTTTAGTTCTAAAGAGCTACCTTCTAGATTGATTTCAAAAATTTATTAATTCTATTACACATGTAGCCGTAAATGTGATCCTGTCAAATATTTTACCTTTAATCGTCATCTCACAGAATTGAGAAGGCTCAACAAGACTATCTATCACTTCGGATCTATCAAACTTAACCATTAAATCAGGAATATCATTATTATCTCTATCACCAATATTGAATGGCTTTATTTCAGGAGATAAAAATTCATTTAATTTGATTTCCTCAAGGTTAATATCATGCAGATCATATTCTTTAGGTAATTCAATATAAGCTGTGATCCATTTTCCTTTACTCTTTAGATTCAATTTGACAGGATGAATATCACAAATAGCTAATATAGTCTCTTTTTTATCCTTACCCTTTTTTGTCCCTTCCTCATTAATATCCATTGGAATTGATCCATCAGCTAAAACTAAGGTTAACCCCGGAATGAAAACAAACCCTAAACATAATATAACTGCCCACAACCCTTTTCTAAAATTTTTCATGACAACGCCAAATTTGTATAAATTTGATACAAGATATTAAATAAAAACATTAATATTTAAATGTATTGTGATAAATTAACCAGATTGTCCCATTTTTCGCGGAAATTAATGGAAAATGATATCTTTATGAAACTCTTAGATTATTTTCCTTTTTATCCCATGAATTGAAGGAAAACTTATTTTTGAAGAATAGAAAGGATTTACGGGTAAATAAACTATGTGGACACAGTGACGATTGAAAAATGTCTCAGATTGAAATTCTAAATAATCAACTAGCGTTATAAGATGGCAAAAAACAGAATCGATTCTTCTAAATTTGAATGAGGATGACTTGATAAAATGCATTCTCATGCATAATTTTAATGGTATTAAAAATCTATCACAATTTTAATGAAATCCTTTTAAATTAAAATAGGAAATTTTAAGATATCAAAATTTATTTGTAGACTGATTATATAGAAATTAAAAAACAAAGAAATTACTATGGAAAAAAAGAATCTAAATAAATCTAAAAAGAAAGATGGATTAAACAACGACCAAGACTCTTATAATGACAATGGTGACGATTACGATAATGAAGAATATAATGATGGAAATTGGTATGATGAAGAGGAAGATGATGTCGAAGATGATGATAGATATCATTCCCACGATTAGTTTTTGTTAAAATATCATCAATTTACTACATTGAACGAAACTTTGTAAAAAAATATCTTCAGTCTTTTAATTTTGCAGCTTCAATTAACCTAAACAAATCCCTTGCGAGTTTTTTTATAATCGGAACATGGCCTTCCATTAGAATTTGATGCTCCATTATGATTGTTGGCGGGATTAATTCACCATACTCTTTTTTGGTATCACTCGAATACACATCTTCGTAGCTCACTTCGATTTTTTTTTCAAATTCTGGTATCGATGCAAACATGCGCTCAATAATGTTCACAGTTTTGCAACATTTCGCACAATAGTTTTCTTCTTCACTTTTTAATAAAACATGCATTACTAGCTTTGACATTATATATAACTAAGTCTCAATTATTTCCTTTTCACTTATGTTATTAAAGATTTTATCTAATAAATGATTTCTGTAAGAAAAGATCTATACAAATATATTTCAAGTTGAATGTTCAATTCTTATGAAAGAAGTCTTATTTATACCTGAATATTCAATTTTAAACTATTATCTTTCAAATAATCAAATAAGTTAAAACCTAAGTGACTTTTTGGGCATTTTGATAAAATTGACGAAGTCCTTTGAATTATTAATAATAAATTTAATAATTATAATGGTATAAAAATTCTAAGAACTTTTTTTTATAGAAAGGAATTCATTTGGATTAAGAAAAAACTATGATAGAAGAAATCGAAAAAATCCCTAATTCTTCCATAATGAGAGAAGATTTAGATTTTAAATATTATGTGGCTGGAGCATGGAAAAAATCATCTTCGGGGAACACAATAAATATTAAAAATCCCTATGACAATGAGCTAGTAGGCTCTGTGCAAGCATGTTCCATTGAAGAAGCTAATCAGGCTATAATTGTTGCAAAAGAAAATCAAGAATGTTGGGAAGAAAAAACTCAGAGAGAACGATCAGATATATTAAGAGCAGCTGCTCACTTGATGAGGGAATGGGCTAATCCCTTAGGGTATATTATGATGAAGGAAATTGGGAAGCCCCTAAAAAGTGCAGTGTCAGAAATAACTCGAACAGCCGAGTTATTTGAAGCCACAGCCGAAGCAGGATTGCAACAAGAAGGAGCAGCAATTTACGGAGATGCGTTTAAAGGTTTTAGTAAAGACAAGATGTCAATGACTTATAGAGTTCCTTTAGGAGTGATCCTATGCATTGGTCCCTTTAATTATCCGTTTAATCTTACGGGATCTAAAATAGCTCCTGCATTAATGGCAGGAAATACTGTTGTGGTCAAACCTCCTTCCCAAGGAGCAATTAGTCCCTTATTCTTTGGATTAATTTTAGAAAAAGCGGGAGTTCCTCCAGGAGTTTTTAATATAATCACAGGGAAGGGTTCTGAAATCGGAGACTATTTAGTACAACACCCCATGATCAACATGGTAAGTTTTACCGGTTCTTCGGAAACAGGCAAGCATCTTGCAAGCATTGTAGGAATGAAACCATTATTGCTAGAATTAGGTGGAAAGGATGCTGCTATCGTTTTAAATGATGCAGATTTAGAAAGAACAGTAGGTGCAATTGTCTCGGGAGCTTTTTCATATAGCGGACAAAGATGTACAGCTGTAAAAAGAGTTCTTCCAATGCCCAGAATTGCTGATAAATTAATAGAATTAGTAAAAACGAAAACGATGAATTTATCGATTGGAAATCCCGAAAAAAATGCCACTATCGGGCCTCTCATTAATTCAAAACAATGTGATTATGTTCAAGGATTAATCGACGATGCCTTGGAAAAAGGTTGTACCTTACTATGTGGAAATAAAAGGGAAGGCAATATCATGTGGCCAACATTGTTGGATAACGTTACAACTGAAATGAGAATCGCGTGGGAAGAACCTTTTGGTCCTGTACTACCTTTTATAAGAGTTCACAGTGCCGAAGAAGCCATAGAAATTTCGAACAACTCGGAATATGGACTTCAAGGTATGATTTTTACTGAAAACATCGATTTAGCTTTTAACATCGCACAAGAGTTAGACGTAGGAACCGTTCAAATAAACGGAAAAAGCGAAAGAGGTCCAGATCACTTCCCATTTTTGGGAACCAAATCTTCAGGCTTAGGAACACAAGGCATAAAATACTCAATTGAAGCAATGAGTAGGCCGAAAGTCACTGTAATGAATTTATCTGAAAAAGGAAGACTAGTAAAATTATGCAAATATGATTGAGGAATTTTTCTCTCAACGGTACTATATTTTTTAACAAAATGGATACCCTATTATTTTGACTGAAAATTTAGTTTAAATATTATTTCATGATTTTAATTACATAATTAATTTTAGAAGAAAAGCGAATAATTTTTAAAAAAAGTGAAAAAGCTACTTCTTAAGAACTAATTTCATCCAACCATTTGTTAGTATCATATGAAAATTATTTTTGAATTTCGTATGTTCAAGAAGCTTCTTAACTTTAGTATTATATATTTCCCAATCAAAACCGTGGAATTTTTGGATACGTGTTAAAATTTGGTATTTAAAAAAGCCATACCTTCTTTTTAACTTGAGGACTTCCTCGTCGGGGGGATTAGAGCATCCATCATAAATCCATGCCTTTGTATTACTCTTCAAAACACGATAACATTCATCGAAAACCTTAATTGGTTGCTTCCAATGATGAAATGAACCTGTACTAACAATAAAGTCGATTGAATTATCTTTAAATGGAAGCCGAATAGCATTGGCTAATTTGAAATTAACATTTTCAAACTCTTTTCCATTACCAGAAGAAATTTCAACCATTTTTTTGCTTAAATCAATCCCATATATTAGGAGTTTTGGGGCTCTTTTTGCTATTTCTATTGATAAGAAGCCCGTACCTGAACCCACATCAATCAACACGCCTTCATCTATTGTCTGAACAATGTTCTGAGCAATTTCCATTTCTGATTTACTTAAAATCCTTTTCACAAAAGCGTTGTAAAAAATAGAACCTAGAGTTGGAATAGACTCTAATCTCACTTGCATATCTTTAATAAATTTCGCAATAACCATATTATTTTAACTTTCTTAATAAAAACTTACCCTACCTTTAGGAATTTATGTTACGTATTGAGATAAACTAGTTTATTATAAAAATTTGATTCTAAAATAATTAAAACTATTCCGAGGGGTAAGATTTAAAAGAAATTTTATATTATATACAACTAAGTATAATCTTATACTTACGGTTCTAAGGCGGAACCAAATTTATATAACATTTTCAACGTCGTTAATTGCCTTAAAAATAAATAAGTGTCAAAAATGGCTAAACCAACTAAAGAAGATGCATCATTGGTACTCCAAATTTTTGCTACAGCTATCGCAGATAAGGATTACCAGAAAGCAACGAACTGGTTTGCTTTCGAAGTGAATGAAACAAATTACGAGGATTACACAAAAAAGTATCCTATGGGAAGTGAAGGCTATAAGAATTTCATGAAGTTTGGTAATTATGGCGAACTTGTAGGTACACTTGTTAACCGTGAACTTATTAGTGAAGACCTTATATTTGAAATGTGGGGCGATATGATGTGGGAAAAAGCTAAACCTATTGTGTATGGGTTGCGAAAAGACCTTGCAATGCCCCGATTCTTAGAAAATTATGAAGTCTGTGCCTTGAAATATCCAAAATGGGCCGAGAATAACCCTCCAAAAGTCTAAAAAACCTAATTCTTTTTTTTTAAATTTTTACTCATATATCTTTCTACGTTTTATAACTATAACTAGGATGACAACTATTCCTGCTGAGAGAGGTAAGATCACAATCATTGCAACAGTCAATGGATTTCCTCCATCAGTCAATTGTGTTCCTTCTAGTGCTGTCACAAATACGTTCATTTCGGTCTGATTCATTGTGGCTTGCAGACCCGCTTCGATCAAAACATCCTTTGATCTCCTTAAATAGGTATGAAACGACTCTTGCATTCCCGTGCCACTTTTCGGCACATAATCGGGATCTAACGAAGAATAGGTGTCATAGTCCAGCATAGCAGTTGCCATGAGGACGTTCTTAGATGCCCAATAGTCTAATGCCACAGGATCTTGGCTGGCACCGATGATGTCCGTAAAACTTGTGTAGACATAATTGCCCCAAGGCCCACGCTTCATAGAACTCTCCAAAGGATTGGCGTTGATCCAAATCATGTCAAGAATATTCAATATTGGGGCCCGTGTCTCTACCATTAGAGTTGCCATCCCGCCTTGTGCAATTGAAAAGTGCTCGTGTGGAGTAGAAGGGTGTACTGACGGCTCAACAGACCCCTGCGGTACTCCCATATAATGCTTGATACAACCAGTCACGCCATAAAACAAATGAGACTTAAGGACTGGAATATTGATGACCTTTAATCGATCCGAATCGAAACCAGTAGTATTGTCCCATACTCCCTCTTTGAAACTGATATATGTACCATATTCAGTCGTGAACTTGGGATAAGACACATAAATCTCTGTAGCTGAGTTCCAAGTTGAGTTTCGAACATAACCATCTGTGAAATCACCGTCATCAAAATCATCGACAGTTTTGCTCCGTATCGAGTCCCATAGAAATGTTGATACGTCATAATTGTCAAACGAATTAGCCACATCGGCATTTGACTGAGTGTGGTAAAACGAGTTTGCTTGAGCATAGTTCATGCTTCCCCTTCCTTGTCCGTTATCAGCGATAATTATCTCCCCAGTGAAACCATCACGATGACCTACTATCACATTAATCAGGCTTTTTACTAGGTCAGTATTTGTCCCACCATTATAAGGCCATTGGCCATTCACTTTTAGAATCACCACATCATTATGCCCTATTAATCCAGAACTTATATTCGCATTCTTGTAGAAGTACAGATCTTGAGCTTCCATAAGTTCGATGAGGGATGAGACGGCTTGATCCATATTTCCTTCTTCCCCTGTAGCATTCTGAACAAAGAACAGATCTGATGGATCAGACGCGAGTGCAGTTTGTGGTGATAAAGTGAGAGGAACCCGAATTCTATTTTCGGAAAATGTATCAAGGCTGAGATTAAATGGATCTCTCACAATAATGAAGGAACTGACTAACAATGTAGACAAGATAAGCATGGGTTTTACAAACTTCGTCGATGTTCGCAATGAGATGATGGTGGTTGGGATTGGAGCCAATAGAGCATAACGGAATATTTTTATGTTCGCGACTGCAACCTGTTGACAGGGGTATACAATTCTTGTGGGTTTCTTACCTGTTCTGAGCATTAACCAAATAGCACTCAACACCGCTATAAAGCCAAGTTTCCACAGACCTCTGCTCTGCGTTTTATGTTTCTTCAATGAATGGGGACAATCTTTATTAGCAGGCATATCTTTAAGTCTCTATTCTTGCTAAAATCGGTACAGATATTAATATTTTCTTTTTTTCTCGCAAATTAAATGTGGCAATTTATGTATATGTATTTATTATATTTTTTTTCTTATTCTCTTTATTATAAAACTTGAGTGCCAAATCTCACCATGGTACGTGCCACACAAACCCTTATTCTATTAGCCGAGCGATGCACAGATAAATAGAGCCGCGCATGATGCCAGTAACCAACCGGTACTAGCCTTTTCAAGCGTTTTTCTCCCGAATTTGGCATATATGAACCAA
>JAEOTR010000063.1 GCA_016839705.1 Promethearchaeota archaeon
ATCCCGCAAAGGGAGCACCTGCAGGTAATTCTCCTTGCTCCTGCAGGTATTGCATGATTTTCATGTAGGATTCTCCCAATAGTTGAGGTAATTGTTCTACTGAGGTTTTTGTACGTATAGATAAAACCAATTGAGCATCTCGCTCTATTTTTTTACATTTATTCGACATATGATTTCCACTTCTATTTTTTGAATCTATTTTTAATTATCACAATTTAAAAAGTAAGAAGATGTATATTTTAAAATTAAACAATATTATTTAAATGAATCTCAGTCGTAACTAAATGAATTATTGAGCTTAAGCTTTTAAAATTTGAATCCTTAAGTTATTTATTTATCTTATTCTACAATGCTGCTATATTCATTATACAAAGCATCAATGATCGTCTCGAAAGCTTCCTTAACTCCTTGACTGGTTTTTACTGAAGTTAAATAGTAGCCTAAAAGGTTATTTTTTTCAGCAAATTCTTGAACTTTTGAAAAATCAATATTGTTTTCATCTATCAGATCCGCTTTATTAGCAATTATTATTATCGGAATATCTCCGCAAGTTCTTTTTATTTGTTCATGCCAATCTGAAATTTGAGTAATAATATCCCTCTCTTGATCATCCTCTCTAAGGCTGTAAACAATTATAGCCGCTCCACTATTATTAAAAAAGTCTTGATGAAGAAAATGAAATTTTTTACCACCCGCGATATCCCAAAAAAGTAATCTAACTATATCACCTTCGATTTCTTTGTCAAATACTGAATACTGAGCTCCAATTGTCTTAACATAATCCTTTTTAAAAATGTTTTTAGTGTATCGACTAATTAAGGAAGATGTACCTGCTCTCGTATCTCCTACAACAGCTATCTTAAACCTTAATTTATATGGGTACTTCTTTACTGGATTTTGATAGTTTGTTATAATTCCTTGGGAAAGTGAAGAGAGAACGTTTTCAAAACCCTCTGAATCTGTTTCCGATATTTCAATATAGGCAGAAATATTTAATTTCATCGCAAGAGATTTACCTTGTTCTGTGGTTATGTTTTTACCCTCACCTAAACCTACAAGAAATATAGGCATGTGAGAATAGGTATCTTTCATTTCTGGTCGATTAAATTTTAGATCAGTAGCTTCTTTCAACATAGAGTAAAAGTCTTTAATTAGATTAATCGAATCTGGATCACTTTTATCATAAACTAGTATTGCTCCGCTAGCACCCTTACAATATGATTGGATGTAAGATCTCCAGCGCATTTCAGACGAAATATCCCAGAGTTGTAATTTTACTTTTTTATCAGAAATGTCTATGGTTTTTGGATAAAATCCTACACCCATAGTGTCTCTTTGACCTTCCCCTCCTGGAATAGGAGGCATTAGGAGTAATTCAGTTGCCTGTTCAGATTTTAAGCCTAAAATAACCACTTTAAAAATGAAATCATAAATTTTTGCCAGATCACTAAAATGAGCTAAAAAACTTTCATATCTTCGGATTTTTTTGCGAAGTTCATATAACTGAGTTCTTCCCGTACTTGAAAGTTTAATATCTAAGACACGTTTTAAAATAGCTTCCGCTTGACCTTTACTTATAGTTTTCTCATATTTATTATAGAGATCATGTGCTATTTTCGAAATTAACCAATCCAAATCATTTTCTTTGAGAAGATACTCAATTATATGTATTGTTTTAACTTTTGGGTCTCTAATCCATGCATCATCTACAATCATTTCTTGTTCTATATCGGTTACCAAATTCTCTTTACTATAATCACATTTTTTAAGAAATTTTTCTAAATTTTTTAATTGGGCATCAGTCAAAAAATCAATTTTAATTGTTTGACTAATTCGGAGGGTTGTGTCTTGACTTATAATGCAAACTCCTCTAGGTGATAAGTCTATAACTTTAAAGGTAACATCTCTACCACTCCCTAAAGATATGAAAACTAAATCATCAACTGTTATAGGATAGTTGGTTAACTCTCTTTTGACAATACTTTCGACTCGTGGGATTTTTCTTAATTCTATATTAACTGGTGCTAAAGTAACTTTTTGAGCAGGTTGGGGTGTAACTTTTTGTATTTCTATTGTATCATTAATGATTGTGCCTGTATTTTTCCTTAACCTTGAATCCATTCGAATAATTCCCAATCCTTCATCTGATGGATCATTTCGCATAGCAACACTCACACTTTCTTTTTCCCCATTAAGTTTTATAAAATCCTTATGTTGAATGCTTAATTTCTTCATAACATCCGAATCAATTCTTATAATATTACGTCTGATGTCTCTTGATTTAGCTTTATGAATACGTAATATAATTTGATCCATTTTTTATCACATCGATATTCATATTTTGTAATCTTATTCAGAATTAAGGGTCTTATAATTCAATGCTTCTATAATTGCATTAAAAGCTTGTGTAACTCCTTTTCCTGTTTTTGCTGAGGTTTTATAGTACCCAAGAAACGAATTTTTTTTTACTATATCCTGAATCGAAGAATCATTTATTTTAGTCTCATCTACTAAATCCACCTTGTTGGCGAATACAACTATTGGGATTTCCCCACAATATTTAGTAAGAAGCTTGTACCAATATGTTATATGATTAAAACTTTCCCTACCGAATTCATTTTCTTCAAGACTGTACACGATTATAGCTGCTCTACTATTTTTAAAGAAATTTGGTCTTAAAAAGTGGAATTTATCTTGTCCTGCGATATCCCAAAACATTAACCTAATTTTATCATTATTGATTTCTTTATCATATGTATAGAATTGTGCCCCTAGAGTCTTTATATATTCCTTTTTGAAAGAACCTTGAGTGTATTTCATAATTAAGGTTGTCTTACCTACTCTTCCATCCCCTACGATTGTTACCTTATATCTAAATTTTCGACTAGTATCAAGTTCCCTAATTCCATTAATTCCTTTTTTTTTCTCTACTTCCATAATATTTCTCAAAAGATTCCTCCTCTTTTTTATAAAAAAAACATGTCCAGTATAATATTGGACGTCCAAATTTATTATGGACGTCTAAAATTATTAAGGACAGTTTCATATTTAAATCTTTGGATCCTTGACAAAAATATCTAAAAGAATTGCTTTCTCTATAATTACTTCAGTAGAATTAGGTTTTATGGTAAAATTAATATGAATACCTAATTATTATTTAATTTGAAATTAAAGAAATTTAAGATATCAATCATGTATCGAATCGAGAAAATCGGGGAGAATAAGTTTTACATAAAAGCATTAGGCTTATTCCCACCCCCAGTAGCAAAACGTTTCATAAAGGAGTTTAGAAAGAAGACAAAAAAATTAAATGAATTCTCTGTAATTGTGGATGGTGTAGATGTTATTTTTCTTAATCTCGAATCGTTCGGAATTATTTTAGACTTCCTTAAAGAAAATAATGAGAGATTAGGCAAATCTTCTTGGATAATATCCAAAAATCCACCTTTAGATAAAGAAATCGAAACACTTTTAGAAAGAGCTGATTCTCCTAAAAGGAAAATTGTCCAAACTCTTGAAGAAGCAAAGGAATGGATTGGGGTTAGTGATATAACAATAATCCGGGATTAGTGCTCTCTAATGATAAAGACAATGACTTAATCTAATCTTAATCGCTCTTTACATAAATCAATAGCCTTTTGATTGTTATCTACCCCTATCCATTTCCTTTTTAATTTATTCGCTACAGCTAAAGTTGTACCTGTTCCACAAAAAAAGTCAGCAATAAGTTCTCCTTCATTTGAAGAGGATAGAATGATCCTTTCAAGCAATTTTTCTGGTTTTTGGGTTGGATATCCTAAATACTCTTTGGATCTAGTTCTAGTTTGATATGAATATATATCATTCCAGACATCCCCTACTGCATTTCCAGGTTTTTCGTCTAAATATTGTTTGCCACCACGTCTTTTTCTATAGATACGTCCATCCTCATCCTTATATCGAAACATTTTCTTGATATAGTCTTTTTTATAGGGGATATATTGCTTATTGAAAGTGTATATATCAGATTTAGTATAATACAAGATTGTATCATGTTGGCGTACCCATCCTTTAACCTGACTTTTGAATCCGGATACACTTCCCACATTCCATATAATCTCTCTTCTAAAGTATTTTTTATGGAAGATATTATCGCACAAGAGTTTAAGATCAAATACAGCATTCGCATCTGAATGACAATAAAAGCTACCAGAACTCTTTAGAAGTCGATGCATTTCTTTTACTCTTAGCTCCATAAAATGTAAATAATCTTCTAAGGAGTTCCATTTATCGTCAAATTCTTTATAATCAACACCGGTATAGAAAGGAGGATCTATGTAAATTAGGTCAATAAACTCAGAGTTAAGTTTTCTTAAGAATTCTAAATTTTCTGCCAAGTATACTGTATTCAATTTCATTAGGAAGTTAAATAGAACTAATGATTTATACAATTATAATGAGTAAGGAACGATTAAATAAGAATTTCTTGGATGAATTTAAGGATTATGATTTTTCTAAGATTCAAGAGGATAAAATCTATCTTGTTGGATCCATACGCTTTAAGGATTATTTCATCAAAATTGAATCGATTTTACAAATTCTATTAAAAAAAATTGTATACATTTGTTCTGTTGATGGATTATTAAATAAAGAAAAGTTTTCCCTGATGGAATGGGAAAGCTTACAAGAAATTGCCTTAAGAAAGTTAGAAGAACAAGACGCGATATTAGTTTTAGATGTACATAATTATATTGGGGAACATTCTAGGGAAGAAATCGAACTATTTGAAAAAAAATATAAAAAACCAATATATTACCTAACCAAATTAAAGAGAAGTTAGAGAAAGATCTTTAGCATTTCAAGCAAATTTTTCTCAAGCATTTAAAATCAGCATGTAAATCATTAATTTAATAATCTCATTTTTTTTTTAAGAAAAAACTGACATTAAGATATAAACTATTAATAGGAAAAATTATCTAAGGGTTTAAACGTAAAATGGAATTGTTCCAAGTTTTTTGGGACGAGGGGAAACAACTATTTTTAGAATTCAAAAAGGATGAAAAGGAAAATCAGATTCTTTTACCAGAAAAAATCAAACGTTTAAACTTAAAATTTGATATATCAAAACCATATAGAAAAGATGTTCCTTCTAACCAACTACCATATTTAGTGTCTATAAAAAAGCTCTATTATTCTACCGAGTTTCTATGTTTTTCAATTGATTTGAACGAGATCTTTGGTTATGATGATTTACAAATTAGAGTATTAAGATTAAATATTTTTTTATACTCTGGGCAACGCTATGAATGCACCTTCCAAGAGAAATTTAACATATCTGATATCTGGGTAAACGAGGATTGTTATGATGGATTTGAGTTTATAGAGTTAGGAGCAAAAAGAAGCCAACAAAACACTATCACACGAGAGAAATTCTATAAAGAGGTTAAAACAGATCCTGACAAGAATAAACACGAAAGTACGGTTATATATGAAAAAAGCAGCGTTAAAAGTATATCTGTTGACGAATCTATAATCTCAATGATTAGGGAAAGTAACAACACGTTGAAAAGCATAGAACAACACTTAATAAATTTAAATTCAACTATTCAGAATGTATCGATGGCAAATATTTCCTATGCTCAGACTCTTCGTCTTCCTAATAGAAATTCTGGTCCTGGCATCGAAAGGATCAAAATACCATCAAACCCAAGTTTAATCCAAGGTCAAATGTCCTCCGGTAAATTAATGGTAATCAAAGAAATGAAAACTATTTTCAAACAGAATATTGATGAGAATTCAACTTTTAATATTAAGAATATTTTGAAGCCTTTAACTGAGGAAGAACTTAACAAGATGATGTTAGATGATGAAAAGCTAAAAGAAAAAGAAGCAGCAGCAATAAGTAAGCAAATACAGAGATTTAAGAAAGAACGAGAAAAGGTAGTAAAACTTGAGGAATTGAAAAAACCAAAATAAAGAATTAATTTTTTAATAGAACCCTTTTAACTGGAGAGCAAATCTTTAATTATTTTCTAATATTGGATATAAAGAGGTAATATATTCAATAGAGGTTATATAAAATTTTATTAAATTATATTATAGGTACAGCGGGAAGTGGCAAGAGTACTCTAACTGGGGAGTTAAAAGAATATATTGTAAATAGGAATCCAGAGACTTCCGCGATTACAATGAATTTAGATCCTGGTGTCAAAACCATGTCTTATGTACCGGATATTGACATTAGAGATTATATTGTTTTAGAAGAAGTAATGGAACAATATGAATTGGGACCAAATGGGGCTATGATTTTAGCTTCTGATCTGATGGTCAATTATTTAGATGATTTGAAAGACGAAATTGACGAATATAACCCGGAATGGATAATTGTTGATACTGCAGGACAACTGGAATTGTTTGCGTTTAGAGAAACTGGGCCATTAATAGCTAGTGCCTTAGGATTTGGTGATATTCAAAGATCTGTTTGTTTTCTTTTCGATTCAAACTTCGTTCTTAGACCTAATGGTTTTATATCAACCTTACTTTTAGCTGCTTCCGTTCAATTTCGGTTTAGAAACATCTCGCAAGTAAATATTTTATCTAAAGTAGATCTTATCGATGAAGATCAAATTGAAATGATTGTTAATTGGAGTCAAGACTTCCAAGCGTTAGAAGATTCAACAAATGAAAGAGAAAAAGGATTGATTAGAGAATTATCCATGTTGATCTCAGAAGTTTTTATCCAAATGGGATCAACAAGTGAATTAGTTCCCTGTTCAGTAAAGGAAGATGATGGGTTAAATATTCTATTTGGGAACTTGCAAAGAGTTTTTGATTCCGATGAATCAAAACATTATTAATCAAAATAAGTTCTAAAAGTAAATATATTCAAAAATTTACTACAAGAGTATGAAGATTATCGGACCAATAGCTGGTGTCGGTTCAAGATTAAGACCATTTACATTCAGTAAACCGAAAGCTTTTTTAACTGTCGCAGGAAAAACAGTGTTAGACCATATACTTGAGAAATTTAGTAATACTTTTGATCCTTCTACAGAATTAATCCTAATCGTTGGACATAAAAAAAGACAAATTATTAACTATGTAAAAGACAATTATATGGATAAATTTAAACTCATTTTCATTGAACAACCTCCAAGGGGATATTTAGATGGTATCCCATTTTTTGGTGGACTTGGTGAAGCAGTTTATTTATCAAATGTAAGATTCAAAAAACAAGACTTTAAAACCAAAGAACAAAACAAAAGAGAAGGGTCACTTATTTTTTTAGGGGACATGATTCCGATTGATGAATATTCTTATTTAATGTATCGATATTTTGAATCAGATGTAGATGGAATCATTACAGTAATGGAAGTTCCTAATGAAGATGCTAGTTCATATGGAATTGTTACTGTTGATAAAGATTCGATTATACAAAACCTTGTTGAAAAACCAACGGATTTTATTTCTAATTTAGCAATTGCGGGTATCTATGCCTTTTCTTATTCAGCTACTCTTGCCCTTTTCAAAATAATTAAAGGTTATATAGATCAGAGGTCGGAAAATACAAAAGAAATATTTTTAACTCAAAGTTTACAAGATCTCGTGGAAGAAGGTTTTAAAATCGAAGCTGTGAAATTAAAACAAGGGATTCTTGATTTCGGTAGACCTTCTGAATTATTAAAAGGAAATAAATTCCTATTGACGCAGGCATCTGTTAAAAGGGAAGATTTCCATAAGTTTAACATAACAATTGATCGTTCATTTATAAAAAATCCTATTTTTTTAGGTGAAAATACTAAAATTATAAATTCTGTGATCGGTCCATTTGTTTCTATAGGGAAAAATTCAAATATCGAGAATTGCATTTTAGAAAATAGTGTAATTGAAGAACGAGCTGATTTACAGAATATAATCTCTAGTAATTCAATTATAGGATGTGATGTAAAAATAAAAAATATTAGCAAAGATAACTTAATTATTGGGGATAAAAGCAGATCCTAATCACATTCCTCAACAATATCCAATAAAGTTAAAAATATAAGATTAGTAAGTTCTCTATAATATAATTAAATATTAATTATAGTAAGATTAAAATAGTAATTAATAACTTCAAGATTTTAAATGTATTAGAAATTTAAATAACACTTACTTCGTTATAAATCATGCCATATCACATTGCTTTTGATCTAGCTCATAAGCCTAGAGGCCGAATTGATGAGAATTTAACTGAAGTTCGAGATCAATTAAATTCGAATGATTTCATTTGTTATAATTTTTTAGAAGTTCCAATAACCGAAGAATCATTGATGCCATATGATATTTTAGTATTTGTTTGTCCTGATTTTTCAAGAATCACTGCTAACGAAATCACTCAAATCGTAAAATGGGTCAAGAATTCAGGTGGTGGGTTATTATTGTTATCTCACGCAGGTGGTGATAAAGGGCGTGGGAGCAATTTATCTGAAATTTCCGAGCAATTCGGCATATTATTTGAGAATGATCAAGTCCTAGATGAGACAACTAATTTGGGGTTAGAAAACATTCCTTTAATTTCTACTTTTAACATCCCTCATCCTATTACAGCTAATATCGAGTCTTTGTGTTATAGATCTGGATGTTCTCTTTCAATAGTGGGAAGTGGAGCATTTTCAATAGCAGATTCTAATGAGACATCTGAACCTTTTTCCTGTCCACTAGTTTGTGTAACAGAAATCAATAATGGAAGAGTTTGTTGTATTGGAAGTTATGAGATGTTTAGAGATAAAATAGGAGGAGGATTTCAGTGTTCTGATCATCCAAAACTTACCTTAAATATATTTAAATGGTTAGTATCTGATTATCGTATGGAATTAAGATCGAAAAGTGAAGTTCCTATACCTATAACTGTATCTCAACCAGAAAGCAATGCTTCTACAACAGAAACTCAACCGGAAATTCAAACATCTTCAACACCGAGTGAACATCGAACAATAAACATTGATTTTTCGATGAAAATTTCAAAAAAAAGTGAATTAATTGAATTATTAAAGATATTTCAGAACCAAATAAACACAATAAAAACGACCATCGATAAGTTAATAAAAACATCAACAGAATCAGATGGGGATATAATTGAAGTCAATCCTGAGGAAATCTCTCAAATACAGATAAGCGATAAGGATGCTCAAGTTAGTGAAGAGGAGCTTCTTGAGCCACCAAAAATAAAAAGTGAAAAAATTAGAAAAGACGATACGGATCTTACAGCTTTACCCCCAAAACCAGAAAGTATGTTGCAGGATGTACTTGAAGACATTGACGAAATCGGTCTAAAGCCGGTACCTAAATTGAAAACTAAAACTAGAACAAAAAAAGAATTAAAAAACGAACGAGAAGGATTAGAATCAAAGCTAAGCTCTGTTCAGGATCTATTGGATTTTATTGGAAAAAGACATTCATCTGGAAAGATTGATGATGATGAATATTCAAAAAGATCAAAGAAGCTGCAAAATGATATTAAGAAAACAAAGAAAAAGATCACTGTTCTCGACAAAATTTTAGAAAAATAAGATTCGCAATTAATTGGAAAGATCATTTGTTATTTTTTAGCTTTACAGGGTGATCTTCTGGGATATAAGGTTGTGCGTATCGGTTCACAATTTCGAAAAAATCCTTATCACTTACACCTTCACTCATTTTCTCTAACTCTCTCTTGACAATATTAAACGATTTTCGTAATTCTTCTTTAGAAGTCGTTTCATGCTTCATCTTCACTTCAGTGACAATCTTTCTAATTATTTCTTCTGGAATGTCTAAATCTAACACCTTTATTTTATCATGTATGGCGTAAGTAATTGATTTTGTTCCTGAGAACTTCCCATAATAAAATTTTCTCCTCCGCCCTACCATATGAGGATTTATGGGTTCATAAGTTAGTGGATGAGCTAAAATAGCAGCAATATGAAGACCACTCTCATGTGAGAATGCATTATCTCCCACAATGGGTTTATATTGTGATAAGGGTTTACCAAAATATTTCTCACACACATGGCTTAATTCGGGCATTCTCGTCAAATCTATTCCTGTTTTAATTCCTAATCTCTCTAATATAGTTGCAACTTCATCTAGAGCAGCATTCCCCGCACGTTCACCATATCCATTAATACAAGTATGAGGATATTGACAACCTTCTATAACACCTGTTATAGTATTTGCGACAGCTAAACCAAAATCATTATGTGTATGAATCCCTATCGGTGTTTTTGTCTTTAAAGGATTAACTATTTCTTCTCTGATACGTTTAATTAAGTAAGAAGTGGATTGTGGAGTTAATACACCTACAGTGTCTCCTAATACAATACGTTCAGCTCCATATTCAATAGCAATACTAAAAACGTTTTTTAAATGCTCAAAATCACACCTAGTTCCATCCTCAGAGACCCAATTGACTTTAAGTCCGTTATCTTTAGCATATAGCATAGCAGTTCTTATTTGTTCTAGCTGTTGTTCCTCTTTTTGCTGTAATGTTTTTCTAAAAATAGCTGAAATTGGCATAAAAATTACAATTTCTTTAAGATCTGTATCAATACACGCGTCAATATCATCCTTTCTCGGTCTAGCGATTCCTAATATAGTGGAACTATTAAAATTTTCATTTACAATTGTTTTAACTATTCTTTTCTCTGAATCTGATACTGCTGGAAATCCTACTGCAATTAATTTAACTCCAATTTCATCCATTAATTTAGCTAAATGGATCTTTTCCTCAAGAGTTAAGTATACTGTAGGACTTTGTTCTCCATCACGTAATGTTTCATCCCAAATCTCAATTTTCTTGGGTAAATCATAATCCCTGAGAGATATCTCGTTATAATCTACAAGGAGCTCTCGAAGCTCCTCCTTAGAGAATTTGTATGACATAATTTAATCCAATTACATATTAATGATAAATAAAATTAAGAAGAACAAATAAATTTCATTCAAGAAATATTTCACATAAAACAAGAGAAATTAGAATTAATTATTGCTTTAAAAAATATAATTTTATCTACCACAAATAGGAGAAGATCTATTTAATTACATCCGTAATAAAACATGTTTCTACAATTTTAATACCCTTAATCTGAGAGATTTTCTCTTCAATTAGAGGATTAAATAACTCAATGCTCCCTATTTCAACCTTCATAAAAAGCCCACAATCTCCAGAAAGTCTCCATACATCAGTTATTTCTTCAATCTCTAGTAATTCTTTTATAATTCTTTTGATTTCTTTAAAGTCAGGCTCAACTTTCACAGTTGCTCTGGTACGAGGTTTATTATCAATGGAGAAATCGATAGTAAACTTTTTAATTACTCCCTCTTCGGTTAATTTTTTTACTCGTCGTCTAACAGTTGCTTCTGTTTTTCCAACGTTTTCTGAAATATCATTAAAAGACATTCTACTATTTTCTTTTAATAATTCTAATATTCTTATATCGACAATATCCATAATAATGAAATGATAATTTAATTTTAATATTTCTTTTGTAAAAATAATCTAACTTTATTATTAAATTTGATTATTATACTTATTAAATTCGCTTATATTTATTAAATACACAAAAAGGAATGTCTAAAAAGTCGTATTATAATATATCACCTTATTAATAATTAATTGAATTGTGAAACATCCTTAATACTTAATAGTGAAAAGGCATACTTCCTACTATTATCTTTATTGTCTTAGAGAGGGAGGTTACAGTTCCAATGTTTATGCTATATTATGTTATTAGAATTAGAGGAGAATTAAAAAGTAAAAAAATAAGATATTGAAAAAAATACAATTATTTTTATTATCTTCTTTTTGATAGAAATATTAAGACGATACTAACACACCCAAGAGCTAGAAAAATCGCACTACCAATAATAAAACCTAAACTCACCGTATTTGCGTAGGTGTATACATCAAGAGGTAAATTCAATTTCTCTTTCAAATGGGGTAGAGAATATTCTTCCTTGATATTAGCAGCCCATGCAATAATTGCTTCCATTTGAGTATCATCTAGATGGTGATATTCCTTTAATGTATCATACGCGCTCTTATATATTGATGCCATATACCATAAACCGTTTCCTTTTTGGGAAACAAGAGAATAAGAATTTCCTTCATTCCATAGTCTATTTGAAGTATAATAATCGATGTTACTTTGTAATGGAATACCTATTTCCCAGTCGGTAATAGAACTTAAACCAAAAGCGGGATCTAGATCAATCCCATTAACAAAGAGTGTCCCATTAGTCCATTGTCGATGGAATTCTAATCCCGCTAAATATGTCATGGTATATCCAGTTAAATCAGTTAAAATATTCGGAACTACATTTTCTTTAAATGTAGTAAATAACCAGTTAAGAATCATGTCCATCTGAGTCGAGTCTAAACTAAATAACGCGATTAAATCATTTTTTACCGTCAAATCTCCATTAAATGCATCTATCCACTGTAAAATTCCATAATTATCGATAAATGAAGAGGAATTATCTGTATCAAAGAGTGCTAATGCTGAGTTATATGAAATGTTAGATTCAATGGGAAGACCCACTTCAAATCCTTTAAGTCCATCACCAAAATCGATTCCACTAGGTATAACGGTACCATTTGCCCATTGCTCTAAAAATAATATCCCCGCATAATCACCTGTAGTCAACCTATATCCAAGAGGTTGTTGAACGATAAAAACTATCGGGGTAAGACTATTTTTCGCACTTCCAACTATCCAACTATATAATAGATTAAATTGAGTCTGAGTCAAGTTAAAAGTAGCATTTAACTGATCCTGAATAGTACTGTTACCTCTTGCAGCTTTGTACCACTTTAAAATACCCGTTTCATTTACAATCCCATCTGAATTCAATGGATCCCAAAGACTCTGAGTTATATTTAATTCAATATCGGTGGTTGTTGGAATTCCTGCTTCAAATCCTACTTTGGAAATTACTGCAATAATAGTATCTAATAGATAATCCTGAAGGTATTGTCCAAGAGGTAAGAGCTGAGTTGCCCAAGTTGCATTGTATGTCGTTTCCATTAAAGATCGATTTGTACCTATATTCAAATATGCTGAGTCGTAGAAATCAAGCCAGTTTAGCAAACCAAAGCCAGAATCTAACGAAGTGAATATTCCTGGTGCATCTTCATAACCATCTAATAATCTATCTTGAGCTGTGGCTGTATAGTTAAGACTATATGTGCTGCTAGAATTGTATTCCGATACACCCTTTATGCTATATGAAAAATTAACCCGAAATCCAAAATCGTTGAAGAATGAATCCCTTGCAAAGGTTTCATTAAACCTTGTAATCATTGAATCAATTACATCTGCTATTTCATTAGCCGCACCTTGTGCTTTTGAGAGATCTCCTAATTCAGCACTTAATTCATTGATTTCGATTCCGCCTGTAAAAATCGAGCCATTAGCCCATTGTTTGTAAAAATCTATTAACGTAGCAGTCTCCATTGTTAAGTCTTCCAAAGCTAGTTGGGCAGGAACACTAACTATCCAACTATATAGGACTATATACGCAGTTAAATTGTTTAATTGAGAAAGCGTGGCATTATATTGTGCTTGCATAGTTGCATTTCCCGATGTTTCTGTGTAATAATCTAGATAATTTAGAAGACCTTGACCTAAGAAAATGCTTGTTAATATTCCTGGAGCATCTTCATATCCATATAATATCCTTTGTTGAGCTAATGCACTGTAACTAAGGTTACCCGATGCTACATACTCCGAAATGCCTAAAATAGGGGTAGTACCATTGGTAGTGACCGACCAATTATCATCATTGAAGAATAGTTCCCTAGATTCCGCTGTAGCATAAGCAGTTGGGGATATGGTATTATTCCATGTTTGAGGGATAACTGATGGCCATAAATAATTAGAAACATAATTTGCTAAAGATGTGAGTTGGTTCCATGTCGAATTGTAAGCATTTTGCATACTGACATTGTAAGTAGCTGGATCAATGGTTGCGTTTTCATATAATTCTATAAATTCTAACATCCCAGTCCCATTTACAATATCTTCAATTAAACCGGGATAACTAAGATTTCCATATAACAAGCTTTGTTGTGCATTAACAGTGAAATTTAGACTATAGGTGCTACTTGAAGCGTATTCGGACACACCCTTGATTGTAGTCCCATTAACCGAAGCATTTTCATAACTAACTTGGAATGTATAATTGTTAAAAAATGCATCTCTAGCAACAGCAGCGGTCGTTGAATAATTAGCTATAACTTCTTCTAAAGTTTCATAAATGATCTGTGCTGATAAAGGACCATTGATATTGTCAAGAATATCATCAGACACAACTTTAAGACTGTCGTGTATAAGATAACCAGTCATTGATCCTAATCTTCTATCCACAAATAATGGCATTGTGAGATTTTTAAGAAATAAAAGAGTACTGGGAGTAAAAAGAACCTCAACAATTTCATCTTTTATATTTCTCGTTTCCTGATTCTTAATCTCTGGTAGAAGTTCTGTTATTCCTAAACCAAGATACTGGGCCTCGATTTCTGATATAGCTTCTTCTTGAATGTGCAAAAGAGTACTCGGTGTGTTTTCTCTTACTTGATCTCTAATAAAACCGTTAGTAATAAAACCAGTTGGTATCAAGCCAATACCAATTGCTATTAAAATAACAGAAATATTTATTTTTGATTTATTAAACATAATAAATATTTTGTTCTGTATAATATAAAATTTATCAATAAATAAACAATTGATCTGTTTATTACAATTCTAAATTTGAGAGGATTAGAATATCACAAACTAAAGCAAACTAAATTTAAGGTAATATGTTTGAAAAAGAAACATTAATTCTAATATCAAAAATTCTCTAATCATAAAAAAAAAACTTTTTTATACAGTTTATATTAAAATGATTAATATGGAAAAACAAACAATTATTAATTTGGTAATTCCGTTTGTATTTATAGCGAGTATTTATTCTGGAGTATTCTATAATTTCGCAATATGGTTTGAATACAGCATATTTACAACATATTGGTCATTTTTTGTTACTGAATCAACGTTTACAACCATTATGTCATTTACATTTATTATTTTTGCTTTAGTTCTACTGCTTTCCATATATTTTTTAGATAAAATAATCTCCAAACCACTTATGACATTTAGTATTATTTTAATTGGATTCTGTTGCATCTATAGTAGTTTTACATATGTGATAGAGTGGTACTTTCTCTACTTTTTCCTAATGGGGGTGTCTATTGCATATCTTACACCTTGTCTTTTGAAGTTAACAACTGAAATAATACGTCCCAAGGTTGGGAAGGAACCTTACAAGTATTCATTCGCTTTAATTATAGTCGCTTGGCTAATTCTTTCAGCAACATTGATCTATTTCCTAGGGGATTTTTATCCAAAATCTTCATGGAGGATTCTTTATTTGATTACAGGAATAATAAATATCGCAGCATCACCATTAATTAGCACCTTATAAATTATCTAAATTAATATCCCATTTTATACTTAAATACGGAATTATTGAAAATCTCATATATCAATTTTTGTTATTCTTGCCTTTCTTCATTTCTTAAATTATTAATTTAGAATAAATAGAAGTTGATATAAAAATTCATTAATAGCAAAAAAGTAATTACTAATCACTTTTAAAAGAAATCATAGTAATAATTATATTATTAGAGAGTTTATAATTCTTCAATTTATACTTATGGGGAATGCAGCAAATTTATGTCAAAAGAGATTCCAGATAACGTAAAGGATTCCTTACGAGCAATAGGACTTACTGATTATGAGATATCTATTTATCTTACCCTTATTAGTAAGGGCCCTATGGATGCTAGAGAACTTTCCGAAGCTTCTGGGGTTCCTTATTCAAGAATATACAATATATTAACTCAACTTGATAAAGAAAAAATGTGGATAATTAAGGAAGAAGAAAGCCGCCCAAGTAGATATTTTGCCAAATCGCCAGATGAGGCTCTCATTATTGCAAAAAAGCAATATAGCGATAGTTTTAACGAGCATTCAAATAGAATAATCCAAATGCTCAGCCCAATTTACCAATCTCATGACACTCCTATAAAAATCGCTTTATATATTCATAGAGGCAGAGATGTGTGTATAAATAAAGCTTTATCATTAATCAATTTAGCAAAGAATTCAATCTATCTAGTATCAACCAAATTAGACTTTCTTGAAGTATTCTATGAAGATATTAAGAAAGCAAGAGCTAGAGGTGTCACAGATTTGAGACTACTCGTCGAAGCTAAGGCTCTAGACGATAAAAATTTTCAACCAATCCTTAAAAAATATGATTCTCTCTGTGAAATTAAATGGCGAGACCAAATTTTTGGAAGTGCTGTGATTGTTGATGAAGGAGAAGATGCGTTTATTATACTTTCTGAGAGTTTTTTCCCCGAGAAAATGTCATATTTTGGAGTAGCAACTGATCATGTAGCTTTTGGACCTGCATCACTATATTATTATGATTATCTTTACAAATCTGCTAACATTACTAATTTGGATTAATTTCAATTAAGAGTTAAGGTCAAATTCTTTTTCTTAATTAAAAAGTAAAATGAAAAGTACTATTAATTACCATTTTATACTTATCGCATTCTCAGGACACACATCAACACATTTAAAACAACGTGTACAAAGTGAACCCCATTGAGGTGTTATTCTCCACCTTTGTGGATCATAGGGATCTTTATAATCTAAATCTAATGCAGAATGCATCATAAAAACTGCGGGATCGCAAGCCTTAAGGCATTTACAGCAATCTCTAGGATCTACCTTTCCATCTTCGCCACAAATTGAATAATCAATTCTAATTTTGGTTCTCTTTTCCTTTAATGGTTTTTTCAATTTTTTGGTTTTAACTTTGCTTCCCATAACAACACCTTTCTAATATTCTCCATTATATCCGGGGTATTCTTCCCTCGGAATTAATTTCAACGCATCATTTTTACAAGCATGTCGACACACTCCACAACCAATACATACATCATAATTTACAACTACTCTTTTCATTGAAGGAATATATCTTAAAGCTCCAAGTTGACACATAGAAATACATGATTGACAACCCTGACAATTATCTTGGTTTAAATCGATTATATACTCCGCTTTATACATAATATTAAGATCAAAACTATTTCTGAGAGTAAAAGCTCCACATTCCGGATTTTCACATGAACATATCGCATTTATATAAGGTACTGGCTGAAACCACACCGATGCTATATATCCTTTCTTATTATTTTCTTCGAGTTGCCTCACAGCTGCTTCACGATCTAGTCTTACAGTTCTATCTTTTGGTATAAATCGAGGAAGCTTTTCAATAACCTCAGATAAAACTCCAAAATTGATACAAACAGCTTCTTTTTCTCCTCTTCTTTGCCAACGACACATGCAGTAATTACAAATTATCGGTTCTGCTGCTAATTCAGAAAGAATAATTTTACCATCTTCAAGAGGTATAACTTGTCCAAAATGACCATCTGCTCTAATCCCTTTTCTGTTTTTCTTTTGACTGTGGATCATGCCCTCAGCCATATTACGAAGTATTCTACCTATTATTGGCATTTTTAATTTATAACCCAAATCTGTTGAAGAAAATCCCATGATCTTTCTAATATATACTTGTTCATAATTCAGCCATTGTTCGCTTAAATAATCCTTGAGATTCATCTCATCGGCAAGTTGATCAGAATAATTTTTCGCATTCATGTACCATTTCTCACCATTCGTTCCGTGAGAAAAACACCATTTACACATTTCTTAAATCCCCTAATTTTAACTATATTTTTATCAATATATTTTAGATTTAATACTATATAACTTAAAACTTTTAATTTCTAAATTTGACCTTCAAGTATATGATTGTAGAACCTATTACAACTCTGTGAATAATTTAAGAATAATATAATAAAAAGAGAAAAAACTTAATTTATTCATTTTAAAAATGTTCTCTTCCCTAAGTAAATGAAAAGCTCCGCTAGTTCGAAGAGGGTTAAGGGCATTACTAAATTTGCCATATCAGTACGAAGTTCTTCCTTATCTCTGCCAGAAAGGATTAATGTCCTTATATCTTCAACATAATCATCCATATTCAAAAACAATATTTCTATTTTATCAACACCTGTCAGTTCCTCAATATCTTTGTCTAAATGTTCTTCTACATCATTAAGTAACCCCAACTTCAAATTAGGATTCAGATCATACTTGATTATAAGTTTATTCATCTCTTCGATAATAATATTTAAACTTAAGTTCCAATCTGCATTTTCCTTATATTTAGGAATTAAAATATCACTAATAATGATTTCAAAAAGCGTTGTCGGGGCTTTATCATCAAACTCTACTTCTGCCCCCGTACTTAATTTTACTTTCTTAAGATCTTCACTCATAACCAATCTCAACTCTAATCGCAAATTATTATAATCCTTAATAATTAATGGATTAAGATTTAATAAATATTTTTACTCATCATTATATTTAAAAAGTTAACACAGGAATTACTTTCTTTAATCTATTGAGGAAATGATATGGTAACTTTATTTTGAGTAAGGAAAGTAGAAAAAGCAAAAAATCGGAAACCATGAATCTTAAAATTTAAAAAGAGGAGACGTAATTTATCTAATAACAGGGTTAAGGGTTGAGGTATTTAGCCGATTGCTCGACTTTAGGTATAAGAATATATTGTCGTTTCATGGTCTACCGATCTTTTATTTTAACAATATATATTGAAATTTTCTACTATTTAAAAATTTCCTTTTTGTCGTGTGAAAAAATCGAAATGTTTGTGAAATTAGTTTATTTGAACTTATAGTGGTGAAAACCATTAAAGAGAGATGTGACAAAATGGTACATTCTAGCTAAGATTTATTTAAATTAGGAAGGAATTTCTCATTCGACAACTCAACAAGTGAATTGGAATACTCCATTATTTTTTTCGCGATTTCTGGGTTTTTGAGCATTTGAACTGCTACTTTTTCACCCCTATCCCATAGTAAATATGGTGTATCTTCATAAGGTACCTTTTCTTTAACTTCTTTTATCCAACTATCTGGTAATTCATTTGGTAAATCTATATCAAGCATTTTCGCTAAAAATATTGACCAAGCTCTTGGTACAACGGTCATTAAATAACCTCCTCCTCCTACAGCGAGCCATTTATTGTGACAATATTCACGGGCGCAAGTCTTGAGTGTTTGGGCGATGTCCCTATAGCCTGATAATGAAAAACCCATCTGAGTTAAGGGATCATCAAAATAAGTATCTACTCCTAACTGAGTTATTAAAATGTCTGGTTTATATGCTTCTAATAATTTCGGTGTTGTTCTTCGGAATAATTTTATGAATGTTTTGCTATTTGTCCCAGGTACCAGAGGAAAATTAATTGAATAACCTTTACCTTCCCCTTCCCCGATTTCATTAATGAATCCCGTCCCTGGAAAGAGAAATCGTCCATCTTGATGATATGATATAGTTAATACATTTGGATCTTCATAGAATAACCATTGGACTCCATCACCATGGTGACAGTCAATATCAACATAGGCAATTCTTATATTTTCTTTTAAGGTTTTCAAATGATGGATTGCTACAGCGATATCGTTAAAAATACAAAATCCTGATGCTTTTTCTTTCCCTGCATGGTGAAGGCCTCCTGCAATGTTAAAAACAACTTTAAATTCCTCATCATTCCAGACTTTATCAGCTGCAATGATACTTCCTCCTGACACTAAGGCCGCAGCCTCATACATACCTTTAAAAATGGGATTGTCTCCCGGACCTAAACCATAGATGTAAGGAGGAATTGTTCTATCACTTGGATCTATACTTAATTTTTTAATAATATCCACGTATTTTGGTGAATGCGCACGTTCTAGCTCCTCTCTCGTCGCTAATCGAGGTTTAAAAAGCTCGAGCCTCTCATTTTCTAAAAGTTTTAGTTTCTCCATTAAACTATATGTTAATTTGAGTCTAAGTGGTCTAAAGGGGTGATCTCCCCCGAAATCATATTTTAGAAAATCTTCAGAGTAAATTAATCCAACTTTCTCCACCATGATAGTGATTATAATCTAAATTCTTATTAATTTTTTTTAAATATATTTTATAAGCTATATTCTGTAGGCCTTTAGCACAATTGATAAAACCAAGAAAAAAGAAGTAATATATAAGAGAAATTGTATTATCAAAATATCATAAGAAAAAATAAATATTTTTGTATAGAATTCATATAAAATTAATTTCTAACTTTTCAACATGAGTATTCCCTTTCGAAAATTTATAACTCGGGTAGGTCAGCATTCTGAATTTAAACCACTTAAGAATCGATTACTTAATTATTTAAAGCAAGAAAGCGAAAATAAGTACAAAAATTACCCGAGATTACTAGAGCTCATGAGGGGTTATTGGCCAAAATATCAATATAGATCCCGTATATCTCATCTTTTAACGGATTATCATGAAGAAATCTTTAGCTTTTATTTGAACTCATTCTTTCACTTTCGAAAACGAGGGCTTTCTTATGAAGATCCAGAAGCACCTACTCCAGTTGACTTCAAACTGGTTTTCAAATATCACTATAACTCGAATGAAATTGGTGTGGTCGAGGATGTAATGAAGGAGTTAAATATTCAAGCTACAACCGAATCTATTCTAAAGAGAGTTTTTATATTTGCGATAAGTTCCTTTGGTTATATAGTCGAGCAAATATTTGGGAGACCTTTTGCTTTCCAATTTTTCGATATTTCTCTTAATTCTCTCCCCAACGATGAATGTGAAGTAGTAGCAATAATATCAGGAAGAGAACAATAATTTTTTCAATCTATTGATTTAATCTACTTAAGATCCAATTATTCCTTTGTTAAAAATGACCCTAGATCCATGAGATCATCACCACGTTTAACTTGGATTTTGCTCTTAACACCTTTCGCTTTACGTTCTAAATGCATTACAACATCAACGGGGATTTTTCTTGGGACTCCGCCTTGTTGTCGAATAATTGCAATTAAATAGTCAATATTTCGGATAACATCGGGACTGATTAACTCATTGTAGATAGCTTGGTAAACATTGGGTTCATTCGTCTTAATTTTACTCAAATAACTATATGCTTCTGGAGCTAATACTACCTTTAGAACAAATTCAAGTTTATCTGAAATTGAAACGACCCTCTCCTTCGCTGCTTCTTGTTGCTTTTTAGCTTCGATCATCGCTTGCATTTTTCTCATACGTATTTTTTCTAACTCGTGCTGTTCAATGTCTTTATTGTTTTCATTCATTTTCTTCTAATTCTTACTAATTTTTTCTTATGAGTGTCTAATTATTATAGGGTTATATTTTAGTAATAGTATGTAAAATTAAACCTCTATTAGTGATTAATGATTATTAAAATAATAATTTTTGGAAGCTATATTTTTACTTCCTGTTAACTCTAATAAAGAATTAGAATATTGATAATAATGGTCCCTCCCCCCGGATTTGAGCCGGGGACCGTTCCCGATTTGGTAGAAACGCACCAATATTCTCGGTTTCGGCTGACGTAACTTCATTAGCCATAAGCTTTAGTACGCGATATTATCTACAGCCGAGCACTCTGACCACTGAGTTAGGGAGGGGATATTTTTAAAATTAAATAGTAATGTAATTAATATATTTTTTATGGTTTTCTACAAGATTAGAAAGAATAATGATAAAGATCTATTCCTTTTTTTTTTTGTACACACAAAATTCACTCTTTTGTTAATGAAAACTATTAAATTTGTTAACTATATAAGAATATTAAACAAAAATTTTCCCAATAAAAAATACCAAAATACTTTTGTTGTGAAAAATTTTAATACTATAATAAATAGTTTTATAAAATTAGACTAGTATAACTACATCAATTTAAAAGGCTGAATTTTATCAAAAGGTGAGAACCATCAGAGAAGAAACAGACTATACAGAATCGATCGAGGCCTACAAAAACGATCCCTTTGTTATTTTAGAACCATGGGGTAGGAGCATTGATCATTTACGCCTAACAATCATAGGAAAAAAGGGAACTCCATATGCAGAAGGGAAATTTGTATTTGAAATAAAATTTCCAGAAAATTATCCTTTTGCGCCCCCTTATGCCTACGCCGTTACCCTAATGTGGCATCCAAATATAGACTCCTCAATTCCTCCGGGTAAACTTAATATATGCTTGGATTTAATTAACCCAGATTTAGTCGGAAAGGTAGATGCAAGTACCGGGGCTTCAGGATGGACTCCTAGCAAAACTTTAACAAATATCATAGAAGCATTAAAAGGTATGATGCACTACGAGGCTCCCTTCTTTAACCCAGGAGATCCTTTAAATCATGAAGCAGGAGAACAATACTTTCGAGCCTTAAAGAAGTTCGAGAGCAAGGCAAAGGCTTGGACAGACAAATATGCCCGAGATTGAAGGTGTTTAATTACTTTTTATTTATTAATTTTATTGTTTTAAACATTTAAAATGATTTTAGTACTAAATGAGATTTCATAAAGAATTAGAATCATTCTATCATCATTTAAATAAGCTTTAACCTTTCTTTCAGAAATAATTGATTTCCATATTAATCCGAATATGAAAATTTTGATCTCTTTTTTATAGATAGTTATTTAATTAAAGAAATATCTAAATTTTATTCCAAAAAAAAAATAAAAATAAACCTTAAATAGAGGATCAAAATGATTTTTCAATTAGGGGCAGTATTAATGGGACTCATCATTACCGCTATCTTAATTCCAATAATTATGTTTATTATTGGGGTTCTTGTTACCAGATGGTGGGCAGGGAAGAAGGGATGGGATGATTCCATGAAGTTAGCCCTGATAGTAAACGCTTTATGGTTTGTAATTGGGCTTGTAATAGGTTTGGCTTTGAGTTTTACTGGTTTAGAAAATTGGATAGTTCAAATCATAAGTCTAATTATAAATATAATTCTTGGTGCACTCATCGTTAGCAAGATCTATGAAAAGGAAATGGGTGAATCTCTTGTATTCGTAATTGTGATTCAAATTATACTATTCATCATTGCCTTAATCCTTGGTTTTATAATTGGAGCCATATTAGCCGTAGCCTTATTAGGATTGATATTACCTTAAAAGTAAAATATAATAAAAAATCCTTTTTTTTTTTATTTAATCGTTCAAACATATCAGAATTGCTAATTAGCCAATTATTATTTAAAAATCGTCTGTTTTTTGAAAATAACCTTTTTGAAGTTTATTTGACCCTATTTTCTTCTCTTTTTTCTTTGAATAAAGAAATAATCTCTGGATTTAATTCTGAGATAAAAGGTGAAATTAAGATAGTATAATATCCTCTTGAGTCTTGGATTCAAGATGGAGAGATTATATAAAGTTGATCTTTAGTTCCTGTTTTTGCTGCATAGAATACGCACAGTTCTTTTCCAAATCATGAAAACCTTTGATAGGATCAGTTTAATCATCAATCTAGATTTGTTTTAAAAAATAAATATTTTTAAAAATGATTTGATTTAAGAAAATATCTATGTCAAAAGTAAATACATTGATTAAAAAATCGAAGGGATTAAAAGCTAATTATATCGACCAGACGAAATTTGATATATCTTCATTTAAGGGGGATTTAGCCGAAAAAGCGTCAAAAATTTTACCAAAAATGTTTAAATGTATTCAAAAAGCTAGAAGAGATTACAGGGAAAAAATGAAAAATCTCCCAACAGAGATCCAAAAAGCACCCCCGGAGTTGTGGAATGAAATTGTTGAAAAAGCAGAGTCCTTAGGGATTGATCTTATTGGTTTTGCTCCCATTGATGATAATCTAATTTTTGAGAATGACTATGTCGGGGGAATCGACTTCTTATATGAAAATGGTATCGTATTAGGGATGGAAATGGATTATAATGCAATTAACACAGCTCCTGATCCCCTGCTGGTTTAGAATCTTTAAGAATATACGCTGAATTAGGCGAGGCTACTAATAAATTAGCAGATTTCATCAGGTCTAAAGGATTTAGAGCTATTGCATGTCATCCATTAGGTGGACCAATCCTTTATCCTGCCATGGCAGTTAAAGCTAAGATGGGGGAAATTGGGAGACAAGGGATTTTAATCACCAAAAAATTTCATCAAGAATTAAGCACTAGAAATTAGAAAAAAAAAAATGATTTTAGGAGATTTAATTTCACGAAAATAATCCGCCTAATAAACCTGCTAATAGAGTCAAGAGTATAATTGGAAAAAGAACCCACAGTATTAACGTAATAATTCCAAGTATCAGTCCTCCAGTGCCTAAACCTTTTGAATCATCTACAATAATCCCAATTACGCCAAAAACTATTGCCGCGATCGCTAAGATAAGAGGTATTATGGGGTAGAAAAACCAAATCGTAAGTATTGCTCCTACCCCAGCAAGTAAACCAATAATTCCAAATATTTTTCCCAATATTTGCACCATTTATTTAATTTTTTATAGGTAACACTTTGAAAGTGTATGATATTAATGGGACCATGAATTATATAAATTTATTTTTTAAATTTAAATACGAAAAATTTAGAAACTCCTCTTACTCAATTATTATCTCTTCTCTTCTTGAATTTATGTTACTATAATTTATCTATTATTGGCGGCTATCTTGGCTATAGTAACTGCGTTACAATTAAAGAAGAAAACACGGGAATTAGCAGATATAAAAACTAAATCTATTGCTGCGAGATTGTTATTCATTACGGCTGAAATATTGTGGCTTATTATGGTTTCTTTGTTCTTCCCAATAGGAAGATTTCTTGGACCTCCTGAAATAGGTATGACCTATACTTTTTGGTCAGTTAATTTCTTGTTTTTATCGATTCCTCTTCATACTGTGGGATTTGGAGTTATTGGGGGTTTCTTGTCAGCAGTTTTATCTCTTATTGGTACGGGTGCAGCAAGTTATTACTCAAAACCACGATCAACGAAAACTACTACTGAGAAAGAACTCGACCCACCTAAAAAAAAAGAAACTTCTTCAACTGAGTCAACCATAAAATTTTGCCCTGAATGTGGGTCAGAATTAAAACCACCTCTTCCAAAATTTTGTGGTGACTGTGGGTATGAATTAGAAAAAGGTTAAAAATTAAATTTTTCTTTTTTAAATTACTTTTATGTTTATCTAAGTCTGTAAGTTCTTTTACATAAACATTTTTAAAAATAATTTGATTTTAGAAAATAGTATAGTTAAGAGTGAGTATGTTGCTTGGACAGACAAATATGCCCGAGATTGAAGGTGTTTAATTACTTTTTATTTATTAATTTTATTGTTTTAAACATTTAAAATGATTTTAGTACTAAATGAGATTTCATAAAGAATTAGAATGATTCTATCTTCATTAAAATAAGTTTTAATCTTTCGACCAAAAAAACCTGATTTCCCTATTAATCCGAATATGAAAATTTTGATCTCTTTAATATAGATTGTTATTTAATAATAGAAATGTCTAAAATTTGTTCTAAAAAAGTTATAAAAATAATTCTTAAATAAAGGATTAAAATGATTTTTCAATTTGGAGAATTATTAATAGGACGTCTCATTACCGCTATCTTAATTCCAATAATTATGTTCATTATTGGGATTCTTGTTACCAGATGGAGGGCAGAGAAGAAGTATTGGAATGATTCCATGAAGTTAAACCTCATTGTAAACGCTTTATGGTTTGTAATAGGTCTTGTAATAGGTGTAGCATTGGGTTTTACAGGTTTAGCAAATTGGATAAGTCAAATAATAAGTTTAATTATAAATGTAATTCTTGGGACACTAATCGTTAGCAAGATCTATGAAAAGGAAATGGGTGAGTCTCTTGTATTCGTAATTGTGATTCTAATTATATTATACATCATTGTTATTATCCTTAGTCTTATAGTTGAACCCGTATTAAACTTAGCCCTTGTAGGATGGTTTTTATAAAAAATTATAAATAATTCCCGTTTTTTTATTCATCTGTACTTATCAGAATTGCTAATTAACCAATTATCTTTCAACTATTCGTCTGCTTTTTTAAAGTGAGCTTTTTGTAGTTAACCTAAACCTATTTTCTTCTCTTTTTTCTTTTAATGAAATTGTACTGATGAGATTTGTAGATTTTTGAATTTAATTCTGAGATAAAAGGTGAAATTCGTATAGTGAAATATCCTCTTGAGTCTTAAACTAAAGATAGAGAGATTATATACAGTTGATCTTTAATTCTTGTTACTGCTACATTGAATACACACAGTTTTTATCCAAATCATGAAAACCTTTGATAGGATCAGTTTAATCATCAATCTAGATTTGTTTTAAAAAATAAATATTTTTAAAAATGATTTGATTTAAGAAAATAGTTCAGTTAAGAGTGAGTACATTGCTTTAAAAATCAAAGGGAAAAAGAACTAAATATATCGACCAGACTAAATTTGATATTTCTTCATTTTCAGGTATTTTAGCCGAAAAAGCGTCAAAGGTATTGCCAAAAATGTTTAAGAGTATTCAAAAAGCGAGAAGAGATTACAAATTAGAGGTGAAAAATCCCCCTGATGAGATCCAAGATGCACCCCAAGAGTTTTGGAATAAAATTATTGAGAAATCTAAGTCTTTAGGGATTGATCTTATAGGTTTTGCTGCTATCGATGAAAATTTAATTTTTGAGCAGGATTATGTTGGAGGAATTGAAACATTATATGAAAATGGAATTGTATTAGGGATGGAAATGGATTATGAAGCTATTAATTGTACTCCAGAACCTCCAGCGGGTTTAGAATCTTTACGGATTTATGCTGAATTAGGAGAAGCTACGAATATATTGACATACTTTATACGGTCTAAAGGTTATAGAGCAATAGCTTGTCATCCCTTAGGTGGTCCAATTCTTTTTCCCGCGTTGACTGTCAAGGCGATATTTAAAAAAATATTATCTATTTATCTAAGAAAATAATAAAAATTTACATATTATTTGATAAAAAAAGAAATTGAATAAAAATACTTGAGAAATTTAGTGGATAAAAGTAGTTACTTCATAAGGTCTTGAACTTCGTTTAACTTAATCCCTATATTCAACCACCCCCCAATTACATTACCAAATAGAGATGGTGTAAACAGTATCCGAGTTTCTCTGTTTATCATTGTAGTATGAAACGCTTCAAGACTCATACCCAATTCGGTCAGACGATACCACTTGTTAACTTTTAGGAAGGGAATCTCTAATTCTTCATTCAAATGTATGGTCTTCCACGTTTTGTAATGTTTGACACCGGGTAGTTGCTTACCTTCACGAGTATGATGCCCAAGATACCAGTCTTCACCAAACTCAGCGGGAATTTTAGGATTGTATAGAAGACAATAACTATCTATGAAAATTTCGGCGTTCTCGTCGACTCTGGGTCTGCCATTCCGCCACCAGAGCGGTAACGTCATATACTTATATTGTTGCTGTGGTGCATCCCGAAGAAGATCGAATTGAGGTTCTTCTGGGAGGAGCATACACTCAAATTCCTTGAATCCCGGTTTTCCTTCTACAGAGGAATTCCAGAGTTCCAGATCAGTCTTCATTGCATTTTGCCATGCCTTTACATCCTTGAATCCCAATTCACTCCTACGAACGTATTGATTGAAGGGTGTTGGCGAGGCAGGATGAGGGAAGGGGATTTCAGGATCGATTGATCGCCATGATAGGTAATGAAGCACACCTGGAAGGCTTCTAGCTCGAGGAACATGCTCATTCAGATACCAAGTCTCCCCATCTTCGATTGAAATGTTAGCAGTATAGTTAAAGAGATGAACGAATCTTATCATTATAGTAAAACCTCCGATGCTATATTTATAGATTTAAAATCTTTAAATTAGACAAATCCATCTTTTAAAGATAATATTTCAATTAAAAAATTCTTCTTATTAAATTTAAAATTATTAATATGTTCGTATTCTATGCATTTTATTTTAAATCTTTTGCTAATATTTAGCATAGTTTAGAATGAATGATGGATTTCTGTGCTTTAATCATCATTATCAAAATTCTAAAAATAAATACGAACTACATAAAAGCAATTACAACATTATATTTCTTAATTTCCGATTCTGCTAAGGCTTTCCCTAGTGGGCTTAAAGTTACAATATCATTGCTTTTTATTTTTAGAGAAGTCAATTTGATATCTGGGTCTTTTAGTGAAGGCATATAAGGGTTCCAATAAATTTCTTTAGTCATCGGATTGGTGATCATCCATAATTCCGGATCTAATTTATGTGCTGAAATTTCCATTGCTTTGAAAATATAACCAACATCTGCATCAAAAGGTACAACAAGTTGAACATTCTCCTCACCTTCAATTTTGCCACAAGCGAGACAATCATCTCTTTTTAAAACATGGAGATGATCAAATTGACCATAGATCCCATTGTAATTAACATATGGTGGTTCCATTGGATCTCCGATATTTCGGCCCTTAACCCTGAATAAAAGTTTAAGAGCTTCTTGAGATTCGATACTGGAGATAATAGAGCTAACTGTTTGGATTGCTGCAATTTTATTTCCTAGAATATTTTCCATTTCTTCGAATTTATAGTCTGGTCCAAATGTTTCATTGATATTAGTCTTCCAATCTTCAATTTCTTTTTCAGTTAAGGATTCTCTCTCTCCTTCGGCAATATTCTCATTAAATACTCTTTCTCTTAATTTTTCTAATTCAATTTGAGCAATTTCTTTTAGTTTAAGAACTTCATCATTTAAATTGAGATCTGGTTTATGCCCATACTCTTTTTCGAATTCAACCTCTGCTTTTATTACGCAATGATTTCTATTACGAGGTAATCCTTTTAAAGTACAAGCTGCGACTAATTTATCATCAGCAGGGGGAATTGGTACTAAACACCTATAACATGGTGTTTGATCTAAAACTTCTGGAGCATATTTCCAATCAAAAACCATCTCAATTTCTTTCCTAATTTTTCTAATGACAGGGTTTATGTCTTTTTCTTTGATTCGTTCAATTTCTTCTTCTAATTCCTCTATTCTTGTTTGAGCTTTGAAGTATTCAGGATATCCCATTTCATTAATATCCCATATCCTCGCTTCTACCATATTTTCGATTTCCCTTTCTCTGTTCTTATAATTTATCCCTGAACCTTCAGGAATTACAATTTGAACATGCCCCTCAAATCCAACTGTCCCTCCCTCTACCATTGGTTTCTTCATTCTAAGGCAAATTTTATTTAAGTCTAATCTTGCGTTAAAATTATCTAAAGCGGCGATAACCACATCTGATTCTTCATAGACCGACATTGGTAATTTTTGAAGTTTTTCAAAATAGAAATCCACATTTAGATACGGATTCATTTCTTTTAACCGTTCGGCTGCAACTTCCGCTTTAGACCTTCCTTCATCTCCGGGTCTAAAGAGCATTTGTCTCGATAAATTTGAAGTCTCGATTGTATCTAAATCGATCAAAATAAGCTTACCAATACCCATTAGCGTGAAGTCTTTAGCAATTTCGCATCCCAACGCTCCGATTCCTACAATCATAATGCATCCATTTGAGATAATTGATTGATCCCATCCTTCGATGAGTTGCTGCCTTGCATACATTCGCGACTTGACAATATCTTCAATTTTTTCTGTCATTCAAAAATCCTCAGTTTTTATAAACATACTATAATAATTTTATTTTCGAAATTTAAACTCTTTGAGTTTAGAATTTAGAGTATAAGGATGTAATAATATTTAAAACTAATTTAAAACTAGTATTAGAATTTATTTATTATATAGTTCTTTTTGGGCTTATTTCTTCTCTCTTATGGGAAAATAAAGATCAAAGATCCATTTATTAGGCATTGGTTCAAGTGGGGTGATTAGTTCTTCTAACCCGGGTTCATTATCTTCATCCCTTTCAAATTGCGAAGTTCCAATCCATTCATTAAATAAATACATCCAAGTTGGGAAGATATTCTCTACGCCTTGACATCTCGCCACAGCATATAATCCACCAGGTATTTCTTTTATTTTGATTACACCTTCAGGCTCAACATTGGTATCCACACTGATTAAACATTCATAACCATATTCACCTTGAGGATCATCTGGATTAGGAGGAGGGTTGTTATAACCGAAGTGATAATGCTTTGCGGGATTAGAATAGAACCCCTTAGGCTCTCCCCAATCACGTATTGTTTTTATAGCATCTTCTTCAGGAGTTTTGCTAATTGCACGATAATATGCAACTCGCATAGGTGCAAGCTTCACAATTCGTATTATAATTTCATTCATTCTAATCTTCTAATATGTTTTATTCTAATTTAAGGAGAAGTCAGTATCAAATTAATAAAATGATTTGGAAAAAAGTATTTTATTTCTTTTTTTTTTTCCCGGCTTCTTTAATCATTCTTTTTAAACTATCCACATCCTCTCTTTCTTTTGCCTGTTGTAATTTTTCTTTAAATTTTACGCTTTCTTTTTCTTTTTTTTCTAATTCTTGAATTAATTCTTCCTTAATATTTATAAGTTCTCCAATTTTTCCACGAAAGTCTTTTGCTTCTTTTTTAGTCTTTACTTTTTCTTCCTCTTCAAATGCTCTTTGTTTTTCTCTACTATCTTGGATTAGTTTCATTATTTCATCAGCGGACTGACGAACTTCACTAATGTTTTCTTTCAATTTCTGATCTTCAATTCTTATTTTATCTGCTTCTCTCTCTCTTTGTTTTTCTAGTTGTTCTTGAATAGAATTGATTCTCGATTGTTCAGCTTTTACTCTCTTTTCCAAGATTTTCATATTATTGATTTCTGTTTCAATGTACTTTAGTTCTTCTTGCCATCCGATTTCTTTAAATTTCAAAATAGCTTCCTTAAAATTTACATCAGCTTTCTTGAAATCATGGTAAGCTGACCATTTTTTTCCTTCATCTATTAATCTTAGTCCTTCATCTCTTATTTGGTCAGATCGCTGTTTAGTCAATACTAACTCTCTGTATTGTCTTTCTTGTTCTATCTTTAGTTTTTCTTGTTCTAATCTTCTTATTCTGACTTCCTCTTGAAACGCCTCATATTCCCTTTGCCTCTTAATTTGAGTTGATTTTTCTAGTCGCTTTCGTTCAAGGTAACTAGCTTTTTCATGTTGTAAATCCTTGATTAATGAATTTAAATTATTAATTTCTGGTTCCCAGCCAATATTCTCTGCTAAAACATTCCTTGCCAGAATATATAAAGAAACAGCTTTCTCATAATCCGGAATTGGTTGTTTTAAATAAGTCCCGGCTTCTTCTAATAATGAATAAGCAGATTCTCTTATATTCATCTGTTCCTGTATAACTCTTTCTCTTTCTTGAAGAGCTAATTGTTGTGCTTTTTTCTTTTCTCTTTCTTGTCTTTGTCGTTCTTCGACTAGTAATTGTAAATCTTTTTCTTCCTGTACTTTATCCAGTTCTCTCTGAAACGTTAGTTTCTCCATTTCTTCATTATCTTTCATAATTTGTTTAATTTTTGTAACCATACTCTTAACGCTATCTGGAGGAAAATGGATTTCATTTAAAATAAATTCGGCTCTTCTATACGTTTCAATTGCCTTGTTATATTGTAATTGTTTTAAGAAATCTTCAGCCTTATCTAAAACTTTAAATGCTTCTTGTCTTCTTTGTTCTATCAACACTTTCCTTTGTTCCATTTTTTCTAATTGTATCTGCTTATTTTTTAAACGCTCTTTTTCAGTATTTGCTTCTTCAGAAACTTTTTGTTGAAAAATCCATTCCTCTCTTTCCTTCTGTAGAGAGTTTTCTAGATTTCTTTGTTTTTGCAGGAGAGATTCACTTTTTCTCCCTTGAACCTTTTGAATCATTTCCCTAAGAACCTCAGTAGGAAATCTGATTTCGTTAAGGATTATTTCTGCAGAATAATAATATTCTAAAGCTTTATCATATTGAGCCTGTTTCAAGTAAGTTTCAGCTTCTTCAAGAAGATTAAAAGCTTCATTTCTTCTTCTTTCGCTATACTGATGTTTTTCTCTCTGTTTTTCGATATCCATTTCTTTAGCTTTAGTCTTCAAGTCGTTAATTTTTATATCTTCCCGGATTTTTTGCTGAAACTTTTGTTCTTCGCGTTCGTTTTGAAGTAAAATTTCCATTTCCTTCTGCTTTTTTAAATTATTTTCTTTATTCTTTTCCTGAATTTTGTAAATCATTTCTTTGACTGCACCTGAGGGGAAACCGATTTCATTTAATAACAATTCTGCCTGACGATACTTGTCAATAGCTTCTTCATACTTTCCTTCATTTAAATTCTTTTCAGCACTATCCATCAGATTAAATGCTTTTATTTTTTGTTTTTCTAATATTTTTTCCGTTTCTTCACGTTTTTGAATTTCAATTTGCCGTTTTCGTAATCTTTCTTTTTCCCTTTGAGCAGAGTCAATAATCTTTATTTGGAATTTATCATCTTCTTTTTGTCTTTCAGCTAATAAACGTTGTTCTAATTCTTTATTCTTTTCTAAATCTCTTTTGCGAGCCTTAATCGCATCTGTAGTTTCATATAATAATTTCATATAATCGCTGGTCCACCCAATATCGGTTAAAACCGTAATAGCATTGTTGTATTTTGTTAAAGCATCATCAAAATTATTATCTTTAAGTAAATTGGCTCCGTCATCAATTAATTTAAATGCACTTGCTTGTTTAAGTAGACTTTGAGCAGAGGTAATTTTTTTTCTTTCTCTAACTTCTATTTCCTTCATTACCATTTCTTTTTCACTTTGTTTATATTGACGAATTTTTTCTAAGAAGTCGTACTGAGCTTTTTCATCTTCTAAAGCCTTTTCTAACGATTTTTGTTTTATCAAATCATTTTCTTTTTTCCTATTTTGAATATCAAGAATTGTTTCTTGGATGATAGGTATTTCATCAGTCCATTGGATTTGAGCAAAAATATTTGTTACTTCATAATATAATTCTAGTGCTTCGTCATAATTCGCCTGTGAGAGAAAAGCTTGAGCATCCTCTAGCAATTTAAAAGCATTCTCTTTCTGTTTCTCACGGTAAGCAAGTTCTTTTTCTTGTTTTCTTAAAACAATTTCTTTATTTTTTAATTCCTCTTGTTGGATTTTCATTTCCTTTGCAATTTGGTCTTGAAAAATCTTTTCCAACTTTTCTTGTTCTACAACTTCATAAAATTCTCTTTGCTTTTTTAGTTCAGCTTCACGTTTTTTGTCTTCAATTACCTTGATAGAGTTTTGGATTATATTTATTTCATCGTCCCAATTAATCTCCTTAAAAATCTTAACAGCATCATTATAGAATTTTATTGAATTATCAAAATTTCCCTTTTCCAAGTGAGTTTGCGCTTCTTCCAATATATTAAAGGCTTTTTCTCTCTTTTCTTCAGTTATTAATCTAAACTCTTCTTGTTGTTTTAATTTTTCTTCCTTTTCAATCATTTTAAGCTGTTCTAATCTAACCTTTTCAACAATTTGTTGTTGGAATATTAAATCCTCCTGTTCTTTTCTCAAATTTTCTTCTAGTTGAGTAATTTTCTTTATTTCTTCCGTTTTTCTTTTTTCTTGAATTTTATATATAAAATCTTGAACTATTTCCGTTGGGAAACTAATTTCACTTAGAATCAATTCAGCTTGTCGATATTTCTCTATTGATTGGTCATATTTTCCTTGGTTCAACAAATCTTCTGCATTATTCATTATTGCAAATGCTTCTGATTTACGAGCCTCAACACTGGATAATGAAATTTCTCGTTTTTGAAATTGAATTTTTTTTGATTGAATTGTTTCTTGTTCTTTTTTCAAATAATCAGCAATTTTAACTTGAAATAGTTCATCTTCTTTTTGATGTTTCAAAGCTATCTCAAATTCATTTTGCTTTGCAATTTCTTTCTCACGCTTTCTTTCTTGTATGGTATTAATCGTATCATTTAGTACTTTTAAATAGGATGTTCCCCACCCAATATTTTTCAGTAAATCTATAGCTTCATTATATTTTTTTACAGCTTTATCATATTCTTCCGCCTTAAGTAATTCCTCTCCAGTTTCAATCATTTTAAAGGCTTCTTGTTGCTGAGCTAAATTCTGAGCAGAAATAATTTTCTCTTGTTCTAAGGGTTTCGACTCTTTTAAGGCAGCCTGGGTCTCCCTTTCTCTTTGATACTTAATTTGCTCAATAAAAGATCGTTCTGCAGCTTCTTTCGTAATAGCTCTTTGTAATTTTTTTTGATTATATAATATACTTTCTTGCTTTTTTTGCTCAATATCTTGTATTCCTTGTTTTAATAATGGAATCTCATCTAGCCATTGAATTTGGGTAAAAATATTTATTACTTTATGATAAACTTCAAGGACTTCATCATAATTACCTTGGGACGCTAATTTTTGAGCATTTTCTAACAAATTAAACGCTTGTTTTTTTCTTTCTTCTCGGTAAGCAAGTTCTTGTTCTCTTTCTCTGAGTATAATTTCATTTTGTTTTAATTTTTCTTGACGTGATTTTAACTCCTTTGTTATTTTCTCTTGAAAAGATTTTTCTTGCTTTTCTCTTTCTAAGTCTGTTTGCATTTTGATCTGATTTTGTAATTCTGCTTCCCGTTTTTTATTTTCAATTTCCATTATTGAATTTTGAATTAAGCTAATTTCATCTTGCCATTGAGCATCGGCAAAGAAGCTAATAGAATATTGTAAAATTTCAATTGCCTCATCATAATTTCCTTTAGATACCTCTTCTTTTGCTTGTTCAAGTAATTTAAATCCAGCCTTCCTTCTTTCCTCCCGATATTCTAATTCTTCTGCTCGTTCTTTTAATGCAATCTCTCGTTTTTTTATTTTTTCACGTTCTTGATGTAGATATTTAGCAGTTTGCATTTGGAAGGCTTCGTCTTCTCTCTGTCTTTCAAGTGCTTCCTGCATCTTTTTCTGTTCACTCAATTTCTGGTTTCTTTGTAATTCTTCAACTTCAAAAATAGAGTTTTCAATTACTGAAATCTCATCCTTCCACTGAATCTCAGCAAAGATATTTCCTGCATTTTGATAAGCTATAATAGCATTGTCATAATCTCTTTTTTTAATCAAATCAATAGCAGAATCTAAAAACTGGAATGCATCATTTTTGCGTTGCTCAAAAATTTTCAGCTCTTTTTCCTTATCTTTTAATATAATCTCCTTCTTTTTTATACGCTCACGCTCTTTGGTTAGTTGACTAACAATCTGGCTTTGAAATTCGAGTTCTGCCTCTTTTCTTTTTTCTAATTTCTGTTGAATTTCATATTCTTTTTTAAATTGTGAATTTTTAATTTTTTGAACATTCGAAATCGTATTGTTGATATTAGAAATATAGGTTTCCCAACCAGGCCCCATTTGCTCGAGTAATTTTAATGCTTCTTGGTATTCATTAATCGCATCATCGTACCTTTTCTCTTGTAAGATACTATCCGCAATACTAAGTAAATTAAAAAATTCTTTTTCTTTTTTTGACTCCTCACTTCTCCTTTCTTCATATAATCTTTTTCTGGAATCAACTTCCATTACTGATTGTAGATTCTGTTCTTTTTGTTTTCTATAAATTGTTTCTTGAAGAGTTGTTAAATCTTTTTGCCGTTTTTGTTTTAATTGATCAATTTTTCCTTCTCTTTCCTGTTTTCCTTTTATTCCTTCTATCAAATTAAAAATAGGTTGGATATATGAATCCCAATCAATGGATTTAAATAAGTCTACAGCTTCTTCAAATTTTTGAATTGCTTGTTCGTAATTTTTCTCCCTTTCAAAACGTTTACCAATATCTATAGTATTGAAAGCTCTTCTTTGGATAAGTTCTTCTCTTTCTTTTCTTTGTTCAAATTCGATTAGTTGTTCTTTTTTTAACTCTGATTCCAAGTTTTCAGATTTCTTCGTAATTAAGCTTTCTAATACATCAATTTGCCTTGCTTCTTGTTGTGATTGGTAATATTCAAATTGTTCCTTGTCTTTCTTGAGCTTTTCAATAATCACCAAAATATTTTGAGTTTGTTCTTTCCATCCTATCGAATTTAGTAATTCTATGGCTCTTTCATAATTCATTATTGCCTGATCGAATTTTTTCTCTTTTTCAAAAGCTTTTGCCTTATCAATATGAGCAAATGCATGGTTTTGTGATTCTTCCTCTTGCTTTTTTCTAATCCTATATCGAGCTATGGATGCCGCTTTTTCTGTGCTTGATTTCTGCCCAAACATATCCACGATTTCAGGTTTACTCTCATCTAATCTTTTAAGATATTCTTCAGATGGTCTTAATTCTTGTTCGGGTACCTGTTGAGTTTGTTGTTCTCTTCTTAAAATGTCATTAAGATTTTTTATTTTTATTTTAATATTCTCTAATTGAGTTTCAGCCCAACCAGATTGGGAAAGTAAATTAATAGCAGATAAATATTGTTGATTTGCTTCTTCAAAAAGTCCGTCTAATTCCAATTTTTTAGCTGCTTCTAATAAAGCAAAGGCTTGATCTTGTAGCTGTTCAACTTGAGTTTTAATCTGAGCCTGTTGGTATATCTTCTCTTTTTTCAAGGAGACTTTTAGTTCTTCTATTCTTTCATAAATGTCACTAATCCTATGCATCAAATAACCGCTTTGTTTTAGGAAATCCACTGCTTTTTCATAATTTGATATAGCCTGTTGAATATTTTTCTCTTCCTCAAATTTTTGAGCAATTTCTAAGGATTTAATAGCTTCTTGAGCTAATTGTTCTGGATTTTGCATTTTAATTGAATCTAAATAATATTTAATTGGTTTAAGAAATAACAATAATTTTTCTTACTTTAATTTATCCCCACTTAGTAATTAAACTTTTTATATGGTGATAATTATTTAAAGTAAAATATCGAGTACGTTAATTGTTTTTCTATTTACTACAAGTAAGCATTCACATTTTAAAAAAAAATAATAAATAAATGGTAAATTTAAGGTATGGATTTAAAAAATAAGAATATAATTATTGATTTTGAACCAATTTCAAGAAGAGTTTTATTAACAAGTGATCTCTCAGTTTATGAACTTCTGTCCGAATTAAGCTTTCCGATTAGATCAATATGCGGTGGTGCTGGAACATGTGGAAAATGTAGACTACTAGTCCAAAAGGGTAAAGATTATCTAACTACTCCAACTAATACAGAAAAAAAATTCTTAGATCAAGATGAACTGGAAGAGGGCTGGCGATTAGCCTGTCAATCTAGAATAGATACTAGGAAGCTTCAAATCCTTGAAAAATTAACGATACCCCAATTCCGAATTTTTCTACCAAATGAGTTAATTCTTGAAGATTTTAATATTCTAACCACAGGAATAGATAAAGAGGTAAATTTTAATCCTATGGTCAAAAAGTATTATATCGAAGTGGATAAACCTTCTTTGATAGATCCGCAAGCTGATTTTGAAAGAATAATTACCAAGCTCCTTTCTGTAGATAAAGATTTAAAAAAGGTAATTCAAATTAATATTGATTTTAATTTATTAAATGATATCCCTAAGTTATTAAGAGAAAACGATCATAAAATAACAGTTGTTTTATGGAATAATAACAGTATAATTGCATGTGAACCAGGAAATACAGTTAATGACAATTATGGAATTGCATTTGATATCGGAACCACGACAGTAGTGGGGTATTTAATTAATCTAAATAACGGGAAAATTTATGCTCTGGATTCATGTTTAAATAGCCAGACGGCGTATGGGGAGGATGTCATTACTCGAATAACTCTCATAAAAAATGAAAAACAGAATCTTAATGTGTTAAACTCTTCCATCATTGCTGATATTAATAAAATTCTCTCAAAAGTATGTGTTAATACTAATGTTGACCCTTCTCGGATTTATGAGGCGAGTATTGTAGGAAATTCAGTAATGCATCACATTTTTTTGGGAATTGATCCTGTTAATATTGGTTTAAGCCCTTTTGTTCCTGTAGTACAAAAAGGGCTGAATGTAAAAGCTGAAAAATTAAACATCAATATTTCCAAAAATGGAAACGTCTACACTGCTCCTGTTATCTCTGGCTTTGTTGGAGCCGATACCGTAGGTGTAATTTTATCTTCAAGGATATTTGAAGAAAGGGAATTAACTCTAGCTATTGACATTGGAACCAATGGTGAGATCATTATTGGAAACCGCAAAATCCTAGCAGTTGGTTCATGTGCAGCAGGATCCGCCTTAGAAGGGGCTCATATAAGTAATGGTATGAGAGCAGCAGCAGGAGCAATAGATACATTAAAAATAATACCTGAAACTTTTGAAGTAGCATTTTCAACAATAAAACATAGAAAACCATTAGGAATTTGTGGTTCTGGTTTAATTGATGCCGTATCAGAAATGCTACGGACAAATATTCTAACAAGAAGTGGGAATTTCAATAAAGAATTCATTAATCATGAGAGAATTAATAAAACGGATAAAAATATGGAGTTTATTATAGCTAAAAAAGATGAAACATCTCTTGGTAAACCTATAACTATCACTCAGAATGATATAAGACAAGTTCAAATGGCAAAAGCAGCATTCTATTCCGGAATGAGATTAATTATAAAACATTTGGGTGAAAAATTAGAAATAGAACAAGTATTTTTAGCTGGAGCTTTTGGAAATTATATTAATAAAAGAAACGCAAAGTTTGTTGGAATGATACCCGATATTCCTGATAATAAAATATACCAGATAGGTAATGCAGCAGGAGTTGGTGCTCAGCATTGCTTATTAAACAAAAATTTGAGAGATAAAGCAAAATCATTATTAAAAAAAATTCAATATATCGAAATTGCTGTAAAAAAAGATTTTCAGAAAGAATATGCTGAAGCCATGTATTTTCCTCACTTGAATTTAGAATTGTTTTCCAGTTTGAAAGAGTATGAAAAAATACCAAAAAGATAAGATATGACTCAAGGAGAAAATTCTTTCTTTTTCCAATAGAAAAAAATACTCAAAAATTTTAATAATAGAGTCTAATAATTTCTGATTTCGTGTACTTTTAGAGCATTTCTCTTCAAACAATGGATTAAAGAATTCTTGATTTCATTATTTTTATACAAACTGGTAGGATTTGGTGAGTTTAAAATCGAATTGATATTTTTTTCTCTGGATATTTGTTTAGAAATTCTTTCTATCCATAACTCAAGGATGTCGATATTATCAAAAATGTTATACAGATACTCTTTTTTAGAAACATTGATTAGCTTTTTAAAAATAACAGAGATCATCAAATTATAGTGTCCCCCTCGAGTATTTTTGTTTTCTATTGCAAAACAATGATTCAAAGAGATAATTTTATCATCGTGGTGAATATAACAATGGCTGAATGTTTCACCGTCTGCGTGGAATTCCATCAGATTTGTAATCTCATCTTCTGGGATGCTAATTCCCTTTTCTGGGATACCAAATCTAAATTTAATCAGCACCATTGGTCCAATCTTGATGTCAAAATAAGAAACAATCAATTCATATGGTAAATCTATAATTTTAATCACTTCTAATTAATTTTTTTCTAATAAGAAAATTACCCATCATTTTTCTAGATCGTTTTTTTAAGGGAGTGTGATTAATGAACAAAAGTTCCTATTATTTCCCGAATCCTGTTGATATAATAGAAACTATGATTAATGATCTGTTTTAAATCTACATTATCATAAAATGCAATTGTTAATATAGCTGCTTTTCCTGCCCATACACAAATTATTTTACCTTTTGCAGAATTGATAATAGTTGATTGTAAATCTCCATGTTCACATTCAATTCCAACACGTTCACTTAGTGATATTATTGCTGCTGTCATTGCCCCGATACGCGTTTCATCCCAATCAGCTTCCGGATTAAAAACAATTGGATAACCGCCAACCCCTATTAAGGAAATATTTCTTACTCCTTCAATCAACTTCAGCATCTTTAAACATGGTTTTATTTGTTCTAATAATTTCTTTTGAGTGTTAGTTGAAAATTCTTTAGACCACCTTGCTAATGTTGTTTGACTAACATTAAACTTATTTTCAGTTTCATAATATGTATGATCTTTTAAATATTCTAATATTTCTCGCTTTTTTTCATTTGAATATCGTTTTCCTTGCATTTCGATCACTTTGAATAATAAAGTAGTATTAGTATTTAAATCTTTCTATCAATTTCCAAGAATATAAGTATTAGTAAAGCATTAGTAAATTGAATCTCTATATTAAAAATAATGTTAGTAACTAATATTATCCACTAAAAAAACAAGCAATTGCATTTATGCAGATTTTTTGTTTTAAAGAAAAATAACTCATTTATTTGTTTTTAATTTAAAAAAATTCTATTACCTCAAAGGAAAAGGAAATTTAAGGATTTATCAAAATTTAAAAACTGTGAGTTACTTTAAATTCATAACAAAATTTAATGGATACAAAAAAATTAAATATAATACCGTTCATAAAATCTTAAAATTAATTTGTATTAATAAATTAAATAAACTATTAAATATCATAATTTTAATATTAATTTATAGAAAAAACAAAATAATTAATTACAATAATCAAATAATACGACGTGTGTGGAGCTTAATGTCAAGTTTTAAACTGAAAGTATTACTTACTGGCGCGGCTGCCGTTGGTAAGACAAGTCTGGTTCAAAGGTTTATCAAAAATAGATTCCAAGCTAATTATAAATTGACCGTAGGCGTTGATATTTTAACAAAGGATGTGGAATTCCGAGCAGGTGAAATAGCAACTTTAAGCATTTGGGATATTGGTGGTCAACAACGTTTCGAATTTATACGTAGTACTTTCTATAAAGGAGCTGCAGGAGCGTTATTAGTTTTTGATTTAACACGAGAACAAACTTATGCTGAAACGCGAAAATGGCTTACAGAAATAAGACAATTCGCAGGTGAGTCAATTCCCTTTGTATTTATCGGAAATAAAGCGGATCTAATCGAAGATGTAGGTTTAGTAATAGATCGGGATGAAGCTCGTTCGTTTGCAGAAAATGAGGGTAGTATTTATATTGAAACCTCTGCTAAAACGGGAATAAATGTCGATGAGGCATTCACTGAGCTTACAAAACGAATAATCGATTCCCGAATGTAGAATATCATCATTTTTCTTATTTTCAATTACCATCTAATTCTCCTTTAATATCGATATAATTTTCTAAACTATTAAATGGAAATCTATTAGGTTAAGATTCAAAATCTTCGTATAAATCATCATGAATAATGTTGATAGCATCGATTAATTTCTTCCTGTCAATAACTAGTGATAAATTTAACTCATCAAAACCTTGAGATATTGCTTTTACTTTCACGTTTTTTTTATCTAATGCACTAAAAATTTCTGCTTTTGTTTTTGTTTCAAGGATTTTTAACCCAGTAATGTTTATTACAGCCACATCTTCCCATTTTACTTCAAAAAATTCTACAAAGAATTTTGATTTGTTTAACGCCTTAATTGCTGCTTCTGAATCTTCAGAATTAACAATAAAGGAAGTGCCTATTTCAGATGAACTTTGAGCTACTAACGATACACTTATTTTATTTTTGCTCATAGTTTTAAAGATTTTGGCGAGAACTCCGGGTACATCAACGAGACTTCCCGATATTACAGTTATAATCGTAGCGTATTCAATTGCTGAAATCCCTTTTATTTGTTCTTTATCAGATCGATCTGAGATTTGGGTAAAATTATCATCTAATGGTTTATCAAAGTTTCTGATTTCCAAAGGTATTTTGTATTTCTCTATTGCTTCTAAACATTTAGGGTGGAGGATCTTGGCCCCAAAATTAGCAATGTGCTTTGCTTCATTATAATCTAAATTTTTTATAAGCGAAGATTCGGGAACATATTTTGGGTTTATGGCTAATAATCCATCAACATCTTTCCATAATATAACTTTAATATCTTTGTCACTGCTGGTACTATAAAGAGAATGAGCAAGAATGGTTGATGTATAATCTGATCCACCTCTTCCTAATGTTGTTATATAACCAATTTTATTTCTACCAAGAAATCCCGTTAAACACATAACTACATCTTTTTTAGGGTTCTCAATAAGGGGGATCAGGAGGTTCTTAACACGAGAATTTGTTAAATCATATAAAGGATACGCGTTATTAAATTCATCATTAGTTATAATGATTTTATTTGCAGGGATATATACAGAATCTACACTACAACTTAAAAGGTATTGATTTAATATATAAGTTGAAAGAATTTCCCCAAAACTGAGAACATAATCTCTATAATATGGTTCTAACCCGAATTCTTTTATATCCGCAAAAGCGTCATCTAATTCACTTAATTTTTCATCAACCCAATCCCTTGCTTTAATGTAATGTTCGGAATCCTCTTCAAATATATGTTCAATTATATCCAAATGTCTTTTTTCAATTAAGGATATATTTTTATCAGTTTCTTTTATGTCTTCTAACCCCTGAGCAGTTTTTGAAAGCAAGTCGGTTATTCCCTTTAATGCTGACACTACAAATATCTTTTTTATATCTTTATAGATATTTGTAATTTTCAAAATTTTTTCGAACGCATTCTTATCTAATAAACAAGAACCTCCAAATTTCATAACAATTATTGCCATTGTTTTAAACACCTATTTGTAATTTTTAATCCTTGTAAATTTATATTTTTTTCAGCAATATAAAAAAATTTTAAAGTAAAGGTAAAATGTTGGTATAATTTTTCAAATAATGTGATTGACTTTCATTTACACTCAACTAGTTCTGACGGTTTAGACACACCCTCCCAATTAATCGATAAAGCGGTAGAACTTCAATTGAGCGCAATTGCTCTAACCGATCACGATTCTATTATAGGCTTGGAGGAATTTATCTCATATGGGGAGGAAAAAGAGATAATTCTAATACCTGGAATTGAAATTTCAATTCAGCATGAACCCGAAAGGGAATTGATAGATGTACATATTATTGGATTAAATATAGATTATAAGTCAACAAAACTTATTAATTCAATTGAGAATCAGATCAAAGGGAGAAAAGTGCAAAAGAAGGCTATTTGTAAGCGTTTAAGAAATGAATTTGGGTACGATATCACTTTCGAAGAAGTAAAGGCAGTGGCAGAAGGTACTGTAATTGGCAGACCTCATATTGTAGAGATTATGATCAAAAATAATCCCACCAAAATTAAAGGAAAGTCTACAAATGACCTATTTAAGATGATAAGTATAGGTGGGGAAGCATTTGTGGATAGAGAAGTTGAGCTTAATTTCGAAGAATCAATTGATTTAATTAAAGCTGCTGGGGGTATTTCAATTCTTGCTCATCCTGGAATTTATGAGGTATCAGATCGGATGAAATTTGTAGAATTTTGTTCGAAAACTGGAATTGAAGGAATTGAAATCGAATATACCTATTTAAAAAACCGACCATATTATGAAACTGATAAAGCAACGTGGGCGCAAGAGTTTTTCCCTAATTATTTTCGAAAGATCGCAAAAAAATTCAAATTAATAATGTCAGGGGGTTCAGATTACCATGGAGGGAAGAAAGGAATAAGAATGGGAGATGCTAATGTTCCAGATAAGTATTTAAAAAGGTTTATTTAGATTTAATTTCAGCAAAATTACTCTTCTAAGAGTTTTTGCAATTCTTGAATTTGTTTTTCTATTTTTCCCTGATATTCCATGATTTTATTTTTCTTTTCTTGAAGTTCCTCTGCAGAAATTTCCCCGTTTAATTCTTTCATATCAAAATCTAATGCCATTTTATACAAATCTGCTTTTTTAAGTTTTAATTCTATAAGCGTTTTTTTTGCATGCTCTGCTTGGTTAAAATCAATAGTAGGTGATGGTTTGTCTTCCTCAATAGGTTTTTGGGAAGGTTCCGCTAAAATTGGAGACTTAGGTAGTTTAACAGGTGTTTCTATCTTTGAGGATTCTAGTGATTGTTGAGGTGGTAATTGGGGAGTATTATTAAAAATTTCTGAAGGACGAGAAGGTGCTTTAACTTTTGATAAATTCTCACTTACGTTAATTTGTACTCGTTTTTTAGTTCGCATTGAATCGACTTTTTCTTTGGGAATATTTGTAACATGACCAAAGGCAGATGTTTTCAATTTAGATTTAGCATCCTTAGGAACAGAGCCCATTGTCTTCGATCTGATTTTCACCATGAAATCTTCTGGGTTTAATTTTAATCCAAAATTTTCGGTTTCAATTTTGGAATCCTTCTCTTTCGTTTTTTCTGGCAATCCTTTACTAGATTTTATCCATTGTTTAGAGGTTTCTTGTTGTAAATTTGAGCCTTCAGGTGTCACTTGTTTTAATTTTTGAGTGGCAGTCGTGGGAGGAGGTTTTGGTGTTAGGGGTAAATTATGTTCAGGAGTTTCAGCAGAAATGGTAGTGTCATATTTGCTAATTTTTTCTGACAATTCAGGAGTTAATGCTGCAGACTTTTCAGATCGATCGGTTTCTATTGGGAATGCGGGTGTTGGTTGAGGGGCCCCGACCTGCTTCAACATTAATTTAATCTTTTGTGATTTTTCAAAGAATTCTTTACCAAGCGAATCATCACCTAATTCAAGGCATAAATCACTTATCTTATCAAATAAGAAAGCTGCCTTTTCAAAATTCGCGCTTTTTAATGACCCTGTAGCTTCTTCTATTAATTTATCTCTTTCTAACAATGGTTTTAATAAGGGAGAAACCTCAGCACTCATTTCTAATATGTCTGCAATAATTTGAATCATTTTGTCTCGATTTTCAGGTTCTTTTGCTATCATTGAGTAAGATTTTAACCCTAAAATTCTTTCGATATGAGCAGGATTTTCTGCTCCTTTTATATCTTGTTTATTGCCAATTACTGCTATATGGGCATATGGAGCTTCATCCTTTATTAATTCCAAGAAGAATTTGCTTTTCTCAACATTTTCTAATGTAGAATCAGTAATTAAAAGAACTGCATCACTACCTTTAATGAAATTATTCCAAAGATAACTAAATTGTTCTTGTCCAGCAAAATCCCATAGATGAAAATGCAATTTTCCAATTCTAACAGTAGCGATATCACCTGTAATTGTAGGTATATGTTGCATAGGTATTTCTTCTGCTCTTATCAACCGAGTTATAGTAGTCTTCCCAACTCCCGAAAATCCAACTAAGGATATCTTTGGACGAAGGTTCTTATGGCTCCCATCTACTATGGGATCGAAAACTTCAAAGGTTTTTGCATCAAATCGGTGTTGTAAAATTTCTTCAAATAAATTTATAAATTCTTTTCTACATTTAATCAATTCCTTTTTAATATTATCAAATTTATCCGTTAAACCAGTAACAAATAAAACTATTAAGTTTAAACTTTTTTGAGTGATATATGACACTCTATATTTGTAGTAATCATGGAACTCTATTGCATCTTCCTCTCTAATAGAAATATCGTTCAATATTTCTGTAACGAGATAATCTAACGCTTCTTGTTTAAGCGCTTTTCCAAAATGTCTGTAGTATAAGAGTTCGTCTCCCCTGAAAATGAAAACCTGTCTTAACATGATGTTCCATCAACAAAAATTAATATATATTGTCCTATAACTAAGTCGAAATATATTTTACTAGATCCTTTATAATAGAATACTTTTCTTTTTTTATTTCTTCTTGTTTCAGAGTATCTCCTATTCTTGCCAATTCCTTTTCAAAATCGAATATTGAAAATTCTTTAATCTCTTCGTCTCTTGAACTATCACTTAACTTTTTTAAGAATAAGCTAATACTCGGCATAAATTTAGCTAAATTAACGTCTAGCTCGAGTTTTGATATCAAAATCAATTTTTTTGTAAAAGAGAATAAATAATGATGTTTTTGGGCTTCTAAAGCAAATGAGTTTATCTTATCTAAATTTAATTCACTAGCTATTTCTTTAGAATTTGAAATAAGGGAAAGTAACCTTTGGGGAATAATTTTCCCCTCGGAAAATTCCTTAATCTTTGAACCCAATATAATTCCATACTTATTTGCTATGGCACATTCAGCATTTAAATCAGATTTTAGCTGTGTGATGATTTCCGCGTAATTAATTTGAGTCATAATTTAGAAATATTATTTTTAAACACATAATGGAAGCCTATTTATTTATATTTATTTTGTTATAAACTCATTATAAGCATCAGATTATGATAAAGTTAAGAATTAACAGTGAAAATCTATAAAACCCATTTTATTGAAAAAGAATCAGATATAACAATAATTTCGGATTCAAGGACAGCAATTTCAAGAGCAAAAATGAGTTTCCAAATTCATCGAGCTAACTTAGAAAATTATGCGCAAAAAAATTCTGATTTTCTAAAATCATTTTCTCCGATAAAAGTTAATAGCAACTACAAAGTTATAGAATTAATGGCAGAAGTAGCATTTCTCTGCGATGTGGGACCTATGGCTGCCGTTGCAGGAGCATTAGCAGATTTAATGTTAGAAGAAATGAAGTTAAAAAAAAGAGATAAAGATCTAAACTATGAAGAATGTAAGATTGCTTTAGTTGAGAATGGAGGTGAGATTGCTATAGATTCCGAAGACCCTATGAAAATCGCTCTATATGCAGGACAAAACGAGTTGAATTTAAACATCGGTTTTCTAGTAAAAAAAGAAGATTGCCCACTCGGTATAGGGACAAGTTCGGCAACAGTAGGTCATGCAATTAGTTTAGGACAATCTGATGCTGTAACTATTTTTGCAATAAATGCTGCCTTAGCAGACGCTGCTGCAACAAAAGTAGGTAATGAAGTGAAGGGAAAAGACATAGAAAAATCTATTAAGAGAGGACTGGATATTGCAGATCAAATTGAAGGTGTTAAGGGTGCTTTTATTTCAAGGGAAAATAAAGTCGGTCAGATAGGTAAATTACCCCAGCTAATTAAAATTGAAGGGAATAAAAATCATATATTAAAAAGTAAATTAGATGACCATATTCTAGGTGATTTTGAAATATATAAATAAAATAATATCATCTATTAGA
>JAEOTR010000064.1 GCA_016839705.1 Promethearchaeota archaeon
GAAAACAATAATAAACATTGCAATTCCAATTAACGAGATAGAAAGAAATAGAAATGCCACATATATTAATAATATTCCAAAGTACATTGGATTTCTCACATAGCGAAGAATCCCATTAGTGATTAATTTATCAGATGGTTGGTGAGTTTTAAATAAAGTACGATGAGATAACTGTATGAAAGTAATTGAAGTGACAAACACAATAATAAATAGTACTAAGCGAACTATGAAGGGAATAAAATTGTTTAAAAATGTGGAAAATCTGAAGATATTTGTATCTAAAATCCAAATTAATATAAATAGTATCGGTAGAGTAGTTTGATATATATGTGAATTTGGAGCTTCTCTTTCATGACCATCATGTCTTCTTCCGCTCATATTATTTCATCTAAGGTTAAGAGTATTATAATTTAGATTTCTATTCATTTTATTTAATTCTTATATAGACCAATAATTCATATTTATTTATAATTTTTTCATACTCTGTTCAAATTTCGATTAGACATTATACTTTTCAAACTTTTAAATGGTTTGTTTAATTTTCCAAACCATATTTTTTGATTTATTAGGTATAATACTTTTATGTCAACTCCCAAATTTCCTAGTACACAGGAGCATCAAAACAATTTAGAGATGTATAATATTAATCAAAAGCGCGCATTGTTCACTATTATCCTTAGCATATTGCTTGATATTTTTGGTTATACTATGGTACTTCCATTACTCCCAAGTATTGCTATGGATCTCGGAGCACCAGATTTTATGATTGGTGTTTTGATCTCTTCAAATGCACTTGCAGCCCTATTTTTTATTCCTATATGGGGTAAATTAAGTGATAAGTATGGACGTAAACCAATTCTATTAATATCTCAAGCAGGAACAGGGTTATCTTTCTTAATTTTAGCCTCATCAAACTCGATTGAAATAATTTTAATAGCTCGGATAATAGATGGTGTCTTTGGAGGTCAAATACCTGTTATTCGTGCATATATTACTGATATAACGACACCACAGGAAAGAGCTACTCATATGGGCAAAATAATGGTTGGTTATACATTAGGAATGACTATAGGGCCACTAGTCGGAGGATTTTTGGGATCTATCCATTGGCGCTTCCCCCCATATTTAGCCAGTAGTTTAACTATTATTTTAATGATAATGACAATAACAATAATAGTCGAAAGTATGCCCAAGGAGAGAAGAATTGAACTTAAAACACAGCTTGTTTCAACTCAAACCAACCCCGGAAAAATGGCTACTATATGGAATAAAGAAGTAATTTTACGGATGGTACAAGTGTTTATCTTTTCACTTATAAGTTTTATATTTACTTCAAGTGCAGCATTAGTAGTGGTTGAGAGATATAATGCAGGACCATCCACAATTGGGTTAGTTATGGCTGTAGCGGGACTGTCAGTGATGATCTATGGTGCTTTTCTTATAAAACCTATAATTAAAAAATTTGGAGAAAAACGCCTTTTATTTACAACTTTTATTCTTTTCATCATTGTTTTCTTGTTCTATCCCTTTTTATATGATTTATGGATGGTTTTCATATTCATTCTACCCTATTCTTTTATAGTTGCGTTTATGAGACCACTCATTACAACCAATATGACAAAGGCTGTAAGACTTGATCAGCAGGGATTATTAAGCGGTTGGTCAACAAATTTTCAGTCGGTTTCACAAATAATCGCACCTTTGATTGCTTATAGCTTTCTACAAATGGGGGGCATTACTATAGGTCTTATATTTTTAGATTCTTACTTTTTGATTGGATTTACAAATGTGGTTTTAGCAGTAGTATTACTCATTATAGGTTATTTAGATATTAAATATCATCCTAAACTTTATTCATATGATAGGCTTAGAAGAAAAAGAGAAGCTATGAGAAAAAGAAAATTGAAAGAAAAAAAGTAAAAATAATAATTAATTAGGATTCTTGTTAATGAAATCTATAATGAGATTAGCCAGTTCTGGACCTTTATCTTCTTGAACAAAGTGCGCAGCATCTTTAATTGTAGTATGATTTTGCCCTTGAGCACCTGGAACATTATCTTGCCAATATCTGTCTCCTCCTCTAGTAACTGGATCACTATCAGAGAAAGCTGTTAAGAAGGGCTTTTTCCATTTAAAGAACATTTCCCATGCTTTTTTATTTGCTTCATGCTCTGGATCCTCTTTTTTAATTGGAACTAATGAAGGCATAATTCTCGCTCCTGCTTTAAAAGTATCGTCTGGAAATGGAGCGTTGTAAGATTTGAGAACATCTCTAGACAACTTAGTTACTGTTCCTCCTTGTATAATTCTTCCCACATCAAATTTAGTAGCATTTCTTGAGAATTCTCGCCAATTTAAGAAAGCTTCAGGCATTTTTTGCTCTCCTGTGGGCAATCCTCCGTTCGATAAAACTATCCTCTTAAAGAGATCTTGATTTTCAATTACCACTCTTAATCCTATGAGTGAACCCCAATCTTGGCAAAATAAAGTAATGTTATTAAGATCAAGTAAATTAACCACTTTTGATATCCATTTCACATGCTTCCGGTAAGTATGATCACTTTTTTCAGTTGGTTTATCAGATCGTCCGAATCCAACTAAATCAGGTGCTACAGTTCTAAAGCCTGCTTGTACCAGAATTGGTATCATAAATCTGTATAGAAAGGACCATGAAGGCTCTCCATGCATGAGAAGTACGACTTCAGCATCTTTCGGTCCCTCATCTATATAATGAATTCTGATTCCCTCAACATCTAAATATTTAGGTTTAAATGGGAAATCTGGTAAGTTCTCAAATCTTTCTTCAGGAGTACGTAATAATTTCATATAAGTTTCTTCTC
>JAEOTR010000065.1 GCA_016839705.1 Promethearchaeota archaeon
AACCGGGCTGCTATCTTGGATCATTTGTGATTATGAAACGAATACTAACAGCTATGACCCAAAGAATGGATTTTGTGGTTACACTTGTGATCCAGCCGTGTATACAACCACATACTTTGGGGAGTTACTGGTTGATATTAAGAATCGCACCAACAATAAAGAATTCATTGTATCGGTTGACTTAGAAAAAGGTGATTCAAGGGAATTGGACGAATCTCTCTGGATTGAAGGAAATCTTATTGTCGATTATGGCGGTAAGCTAAAAAGTGATTTTTCAGAGCCTTTCAGCCTGCTTTTTGACCCAGATATGGTGAAAGAAGCGGTAAGCATACCTCTAGAACATGTTTCAATCAAGGCAAACTCCTATCTGAGTAATATCATTGATACTGTTAAGCCAGTAAACGCTGTTATCTTTCCTTATGGTCAGCACTTCATTATTAAGCAAGACCTGAAAAAGTATGAGGTTAAAAATCAAAAGGACTTGGATCTTCAATTAAAGTCTTTCCTTAGCAGAACTGAATTTAAAACCATGACAGGTGGTGATATAAAAAAGCCCATATATGCAATGGTTGTAATTTCTTACCTAATACTTATCAGTATAATTGTATTTTTACTAATACTACTCTTTCTATAAGTTTGGGTAAAATATTTAATAATTATTAAAAAAAATATTAAGGAATTGAAAAAACTTCAAAAAAATCAAAAAGGATGATCACCAGGCATATCAACTCCAAGAAAATCCAAACATTTCTTTTCATTGATCTTATCACTTTTAATGCTTTCCCTGAATAATTTAGAATATTATATATAAATATCATTAGCCATGCTACTACCAAAAAGGTTATTGGAAGCATCACCGTAACGAATGTACGTCCAAGATTAAATAATAGGTATTTATACCCAAGGATCGTAAAACCTGCTATAACAAGCGTGAAACCAAGCCCAAATGTGTATTCCGCAAACGTGACAAAGCGTTGTATACGTCTTTCAGAAGAATTATCTAAATTAACTTCAAAATTAGCTTTTGAATTTGCGCTGACTGAGTTAACAAAAAGTATGAAAGAGAGCATAAGTAGAAATGTAGCAGTACCAATTCCTCCACTCGCTGGTGGAATTTGCCAAATTAATGCTAATATCGTTAATAAAGCTCCAATCATAACTGTACTAAGGGTTATCCAATCTCTCACATTGATTTGTTTTTTTTCTTCATTGCTCATAATTTTTCGCTTTAATTAATTTTATAATTAAAATTAGAAATGTTAGAGAATATAAAGATTGGGATCATATCTTAAAGTTTAAATTCACAATTCTCTCTAATATAAAAAAAGAAAAGAAAAGTTAGAAATTATACACTAAAGGGTTGTCTAATTATAGTTTTCATATTCTCTGGTTTTGCCCTACGAGGATCACTAAGATATATTTCATGGTGTTTTTGATTTAAACCATCATATTTCCCATTTTGATCTTCTATGAACTTATGAACTTTATCTACAGTAGGTCCTTCTTCTGAAAAAGGACCAAGATGCATAATTTGAGCACACTGACCCTCAGCATATCTTTCAAACTTCAGTTTATCAAGATGATTAGATAGTTCTGGTTTATTTTTTTTGGTTATTTCAATGGCTTCCTCAATCAAATCATTTGTAATCCAATCTGGGTGCATTATCATCATGGTCCATTTCCATTTATCACGGTTTCCAGAACGATAATCTTCCATGTTATCGGCCCACCAGAGACCTTCTAACGGTGGTACCACATAATCCTTACCCTTTGCCTTACTCAGAAACTTTGTTTTGAAAGCCACAGGATAAAGAGTTGCAAGCGCGTTTTGATACTCTTGTGAATCACCAGGAGAGCCAATACCATCAATCATTAGAAATTTCATTTCAGGGACATCAACTATAACCACTTCTTTCGTACTGGGTTGGTATAAGTTTTTCATACTTTTTTTAAAATCTACTTTAGTAGGCATTTTGATCACCAATATTTAGAATGGTATATTATTTGAGAATATTTCGGCTGTGAGAAAGATTATATAATTTGGGTAATTCAAATTATTAAACGAAAATTGAGCTATTTAGCAATTAGTCTAAAAGAAGTTGATGAAAAATGAAAAGAATTGTACTTGATCTCGAACTCCTTAGTGAAAAAGATATTGAATTTAAGAAAGAAATTGATGAGATAATTGCATCAGAGGTCGCCCCTAAAACCCAAGATATGGAAGATGGTAAAATTAATGTGTGGGATGTTTTGGAGCCTTTAGGAAAAAAGGGTTTACTCGGGTTAAGGTATTCTAAAGAAATGGGGGGTAGGGGTAGTTCTTATATTCAAGATATGCTACTCTCAGAGGCATTATCATATGAGAGTCTGGTTTATGATATGGTACGGGGTTCAAGTATTTATCCCGCAGGTTTGATATTAGTGTTTGGAAGGCAAGAAACTCTGGGGAAATACATTAAACCTATAGTAACTGGAGAAAAAAAAGGATGTTTTTGTTTCACTGAACCCGATGCGGGATCTGATCTTTCAAGGATGAAAACAATTTATAAAAAGGATGAAGATGGTGATTTTATACTTAACGGAGAAAAAAGATTTATAACCAATGGTACTGTAGCTGATGTAATGGTTGTTTATGGACGAAACGGGGCATTTATTGTTGAATCCGATTTTGAGGGATTTGAAATGCTTGAAGAATACAAATTGATGGGCCTTCATGGTTTAAACCTGGGACATCTAATGTTTACAAACGTTAAAGTTCCGAAAGAAAATGTCTTATTTTACAGGGAATTAAAGCCAGCAACCGAAGGATCTCAGCGAAAGAGAACATCTGCGATTTCAAGTATGCAACAATTCCTTGGTCCCGAAAGGGTGGGTATGTCATTACAAGCCCTGGCGGTAGCTAAACGAGCAATCGAAATCGTGGTGGAATATTCTCAGGAAAGGGTACAATTTAAAAAACCTATAAGTGAATTTGAGGGAATAAGTTTTAAAGTTGCTGAAATGATTGCAAACTTTGAAGCAGGTAAAGCTCTATACGAGAAAGCTGCCAAAAACACACAAAACCCCGCACTTGCTGCAATGTGCAAATTATTTGTTGTTACAAATACACACAAGATTTGTGATGAAGCTTTGCAAATAATGGGTGGTATTGGTTATACAAACAAATATCCCGTAGAACGGTTACTGAGGGACATAAGACTTCACCGAATAGGCGGGGGTACTGATGAGATTATGAAATATATAATCCAAAAGGACATTTATAAAGGATTCAATAGACCAATCGGTGAGGAATCCGAAAAGAAGGTGGACTTTAAGTTCTAGAAAAGATAATTTTTAAAACTAGAGTTAGAATTTTTTAATATTAATATTATTTTTTGTAATAAAGGTAAAAAAGGTGATTTTAATCAATGTTCGGTGAGATTGATCATATCGGGTATGTATTTGAAAATGTTGAAGAAGCAGTCAAAAAATTCAAAAAGATTTTTGGAATAGGAGAAGTTATACTGTTTGATTATGTTGTAGTTAAGGGAGCAAGATTTATGATTGGAAAGCAATCAAAACTACGGATAGATTTGATTGAACCTCAAGATACGAACTCTATTTTTTATACATTTCTAAAAGAAGGTAATAGTGGTCTTCATCATATCGGATTTCAAGTTGAAAATGTGGATGAAAAAATTAAAGAATGGGATTCGATGGGATTCAAACAAGTTATTTTAAGCATAATTGGGACAAATAAATTTGTTTATTATGATACATCAGACATCCTCGGGCATATGATAGAGTTTGGGCAAATGGATTATAAAAAATCCTAAAATAATTTTTTTTAATTCTAAATATTAAATCAAATCAAAAATCAAGTATTTTTGTCGGTTATATCTACCTAAAAAGAAGATAAAAGATCGCACTAAAAAATCTTTGCTAATTTTGTCAATTTGTTCTTTCGGTACGTATTATGGATTATAAGGCATAAATCTAAATAGACAAATTTGTATTATTTTCCCAGCCATTAGAAAACTTGTAGTCTGTAGAGATTTATCAATATAAAAATGGATTTTATTATTATGTCTAAAGCAATATCATATTATGATTGGAAACAATCTTTCAGAAATAATACTGAATTGGAAAAACAATCAGAAAAAGAAGATATAAACTCGCTTGGAGTTTCTGAAACTTTTTTCAAAGATTTTTTAAAAAAATGGAAAAATAAAAATTTTTCTTAAAAAAAGCCAAGAAAAATTACACATTTGATTTTAAACTTCTTCTCCTCGTTTTCTAGCTTCTACGTCTTTTAACTCCTTCCGAAGCACTTTTCCGACCAAAGACTCTTTAAGCTCTTTTCGAAACTCTATTTGTTTTGGAACTTTATAAGGAGCAACATTTTTTCTGAGAAACTCTTTGATTTCAGCTTTCATTTCATCAGATTCACGATAGCCATCCTTTAAAACTACAAAGGCTTTAACTATTTCATTCCCCGCTGCGTTAGGGTCTGGAAGACCGATAACAGCTGCATTTTCTATTGCTTCATATTCAAACATGACATCTTCCAATTCTCTTGGATAAACTTTAAATCCACTGATATTTATCATATCTTTCTTTCGATCGACGATAAATAAATATCCGTCCTCATCCATCATTCCAATGTCACCGGTTAACAACCAACCATCTTTCAATTGATTTGCTGTTTCTTCTGGCTTATTCCAATACCCTTTCATAACTTGAGGCCCTTTTATCATGATTTCACCTGATTCCCCTTGAGGCATAATTTTAGTGTAGTCATCGATACTTACAATTTTATATTCAGTATCTGGTAATGCAAGCCCCACAGAGCCAACCTTCCTCGTTCCCTTAAAGGGATTAACATGTGTTGCTGGTGAGGCTTCTGTCATTCCATATCCTTCGACTATTATGGCACCTGTTCTCTCTTCAAATTCTTTAAGAACCTCAGGTGGTAAAGGAGCTGCACCTGAATTGCATACTTTGATATGTTTAAGATCCTTAACATAATCTTCAAGATCATCTCTTTCTAATAAACGCATGTACATCGTTGGTACTCCAGGGAGCATTGCAGGATGAGTTGCTTTAATTACTTCAAATAGACCTTTTTGATCTCGAGGATCAGGATGTAAAGCAATAGTTGTTCCACTGTATATAAAACTGTTCATACAAACTTGCATACCATAGATATGGAAAAGCGGTAGCGTTGTGACTGCAGTCACCTTCCCCCTTTCAGCAATAGATTTTGTCCATTCGTACATTTGCATACAATTAGCTACTAAATTAAAATGTGTAAGCATTGCACCTTTTGGTAAACCTGTCGTTCCTCCTGTGTATTGGAGAACTGCAACGTCTTCTTTAGCATTAGTTTCAAATTTGGGGGGATTTGGTTTGGTTTTATTAACTAAATTTAAAAACTGAATTGTTCCTGCTATTTCAGGTGGTTCTCTTTTACCCAGTGGATTAGCCATTGGAGCGTAATCAAAGATATTCGTTATAATTACATGCCTAAGACGAGTCCTGTCTTTCACATTATTAATTTTTTCGAGCTGGGTATCCCAAGCTATTATTATCTCAGCACCAGAATCATTTAATTGATAAGCCAATTCGTGTTCTGTATGGAGTACACTGCATGCAGTGACTATCCCTCCTGCTTTCTGAACGCCATAAAAGCTGAACGGAAATTGTGGCATATTAGGTAACATTAGCGCAACGGTGTCACCTTTTTTAACTCCTAAATTCACTAGTGCTGTTGCTACTCTTTCCGCAATATCCTTGAATTTTTTGTATGTAACTTTATGGTTTAAAAACCAAATCGCTGTGCGGCCACCAAATTCCTTTGTGGTATCATCAAGAAATTTAGAGATATTTATTTCTGGATACCCCAATTCATACGGAACATCATCATCATAAGACTTTAACCAAGGTTTATTTACATATGGATTTTCACTCATTTTCTATCCCGATCTCACATTATGTTTTATAATTTTATTCCTTAAAGTTTTATTTTTATAATTAAAAAATATGGAATAATAATAAAGTTACTCTTCCGTTAAATAATCTATCGCGTTAATTGCGGATTCACATACGTAATCACATTTATCGTGTATTAAATCATTTAAACGGGAAATAATTTCATCAGTCTTTACTCCAACAATACCTAATGCTTCACTTGCTCTCCACCTAACATCAGGATTTCTATCATCTAATGCTCTAATTAAAGAATCTACTACGAAGTCTGAAGTAGAACCTAATTTTCCTAACGAGAGTGCTGCTGCTCTCCGTACAATATATTTAGGATCAGTTAGAGCATAAACTAATGCTGAAATGGCTTCCTGTGAGCCCATACCAATATTACCTAGTGCTCTTGTCGCTTCAACACGAATTGGGGCAGAAGAAGTTCCTAATAAAGCCGAAAACATCGACCTTATTCTTGATATGATCGATTTTGAATAGGTTTGATCTTTCCTTCTAAATTCTATTTCTTCACCTTTTAATCCAAGAATATTACTTAGATCTGTTATTGCGCCTTCAGCCTCTTTGCCAATTCTAGCGATTGCAGATATAATGATTTTTTGCATATCTTTCTTCGCACTTTTAAGAGCGTTTAGTAAACCAGGAACAGCATCTTTTCCAATATAGAACAGTGAATCTGCAGCTTTTCCACGTACCTTTTCCTTTTTATCCTTAAGCATTATTACTAATTTTTCAATAATAATGGGATCAGGCTTCTTGATTTCTCCAAGAGCCTCAATAGCACCACTTCTAACAATTGGATTCTTATTATCCAATTCATTTAATAGGTTTGGAATTGCTGCTTCACCAATTTGTACTAGTGTATTCACAACCCGATAACGTACCCTCCAATCATTATCCTGAAGTGCAATTATTAAGGAGGGTATCGCTTTTGTAGTATCTTTACCAATTTTACTAATCGCTTGAGCTGATGCCGTTCTAACAGTCCAACTAATATCTTTAATACTTTTCATTAGGTCTGGAATCGCTTCATATGCATCTGATCCTAATTCACCTATAGCGATTACTGCTTCAGTTCTTACAATTTCACTTTTGTCTATTAAAGTATTTAACAATGCAGCAAGTGACCCAGGGGATGGATTTCCGATTTTACCAAGAGCAATCGCTGCTTCTTTACGAATAGTTTCTTCTTCATTAGTTAATAATTCTGATAATCTTGATATTGCATTCTCTGCTTTATTTCCTATTTTCCCTAATGCTCGTGCAGCTTCTCGAATAATACTCCAATCTTGATCATCCAAACAACTAATAAGTTTCGGGATGCCATTTACAGATTTTTCTCCGAGTTCACCTAAAACACTAATAGAATTGAATTTAATAGATCTAATCTGATTCTCTAAGTGCCCAATTACCTCATTAATAATAGAGGGATCTTTTTCAATTCTGGATAATACTAAATCATTTCTAGCATCTCGCAACAATTTTTCTAATGGAGCTGACATTTATAATTACCTCATATTCCTAGATAAACTTGTTTTATTCGTGGTTCTTTTTCTAGTTCCTCTTTTGTTCCTCTCATTTCGATCTTTCCTTCTTCCAGAACGTGAATCATCTCAGAAACTGCCATAGCTAAAACTGCATCCTGTTCAACTAATAATGTGGTTGTGCCCTCTTGTTTGATTTTTTTAATCGCTTCAAAAATAGCTTCTTTAACTTTCGGTGCTAGACCTAATGAAGGTTCATCCATCAGCAATAGTTTAGGATTAGACATGATCGAGCGTGCTATCGCAAGCATTTGTTGTTCTCCTCCACTTAATGTTCCAGCTCGTTGCTTTCGCCTTTCTTTGAGCCGAGGGAAGGTCTCAAATACAAAATTTTTTAGTTCTTTAATTTTTCCCCGATTTTTTACTAGATATGCTCCCATTTTAAGGTTGTCATCTACAGTCATATCAGGAAAGAGTCTTCGACGTTCAGGACAGTGTGAAATCCCCTTTTTTACGATTTTATGTGTTTTCATATCATCTATTCTTTCCCCCAAAAATTCTATTTTCCCTCGATCAGGCTCTTCTAAATTTGTTATCACTCTAAGAAGAGTTGACTTTCCAGCACCATTCGGGCCAATAATTCCATCCAGAGCCCCTTCTTCAAGAGTTAAATTAATCTCTTCAAGAGCTTTAGCGCTCCCATAATAATGATATAATTTTTTTATTTCAAGCAAATCCTTCACCTTTTCCTAAATATGCTTCAAGTACAATTTTATTATTAGCAACTTCTTGAGGGGGCCCATCCGCAATTAACTTACCTTGATGCATGGCAAGCACTCTTGGAACTAATGCCATAAGTTCGCGTAATACATGACCGGTCATAAAAATCGTTACCCCATCTTGATTTAGTTTTTTGATTAAACTCGTGATTCCTAATTGTTCTTCAAATGATAAACCACTAAACGGTTCATCCAATAATAATAATTCTGGATTTCCACCAATTGCTTTACCTATTTGCAATTTTCTTAGATCTCCATGTGGAAGAACAACGGGTGGTATTGTTGCTTTATCTACGAGGCCAACTGAGGTTAAAATTGAGCTAGCATACTCCTCAGCGCCAACTTTTTTCGAAAATTTCCTGCCTCTATTTGATAAACAAGAAACCACGACATTATCGAGTAAACTAAGGAATTTGAAGGATCTCACCAATTGAAATGTTCGGGCAACACCTAAATTTACAATTTTATATGGAATCATTCCGGTAATATTAGTACTATCGAAACGAATTGAACCTGAACTCGGTTTTTCAAATCCTGATATTAAATTAAATATTGTCGTTTTACCTGCACCGTTTGGTCCAATTAAACCAACAAAATCCCCTCTCCTAATTTCAAAACTAAAATCGTTAACCGCTGTTAATCCACCAAATTTTTTAGTTAAATTTCTAACTTCTAAAATTATGCCCATGTTCATTCATACTTCTTTTTAATTTATTTTTTAAAATATTTAGTTATCTACCTACCAAGCAATACATCCCAAAAATTCTTCAATCTTTCTAAAGCAGATTTTAAAATTCCCTCTGATGCAAATCGTATAATTAATATAAGGATTATCGAAAACACAAATGCAGGATCAGATATAGCATGTATCAAAGGATTTGTTGTACCTAACTCCTCCAGACCTCTGAGAGCCTCGCTTAACAAAAGATAGATGAATGCTCCTAAAGCTGAACCCGATATTGTAGCAATCCCCCCAATAGCTGCCATAACTAATACAAGAAATGAATATAATGGTTGAAAAATTAATGGATTCACACTTCTATTATACATAGCAAGAAGACCTCCAGCAAGCCCTGCAAAGAAACTGCTAATCATAAATGCAATAACTTTATACTTAGTTGTGTTAATACCTGACGATTCTGATCCAGTTTCATCATCACGAATAGATTTCAATATTGTACCCGTGTTTGATTTCGAAATTTGGATCATCGTTATCATAGAAATAATCATTAGAATTAATACAACAATGTAAACTACCACAGAGTCCTCAGATAATGCGGGTACTCCAGAAATTCCTTCATCTCCCCATAAAAGGGCCTTAAACTCGGCAATTTTAAATAAATTCATCAACATCACACCTATTGTCATAGTTCCTAACGCTAAATAAGGACCTTTCAATCTTAGACAAATAAAACCAACAATGAAGCCGACTATTAATGAAAGTAAAACTCCCACAAGTAAAGCGCCCCACCATGGAACAAATGGTGAAAAAGGGAATTCTACAAGCATAGCACTAACAGCATAACCAGACAATCCGAGAAAAATTGCATGACCAAAACTAACTTGCCCAGTAATTCCCGCTAAAAAATCCCAACTTGCCGCAAAAATAGAAAAAATCATAGCTAGAATCATAATCTCTAAATAAAATTCATTCTGGGTAAGAAGTGGTACTATAAAAAGGACAGCTAAGCAAGCTATAGTTATTCCCCCTTTGAAAGTTACAACCCAATCCTTTAAATATCCCGGAAACCCACTTAATGTTTTCTGTATTTTTCGATACATTTTTCCTTGGTGTTACAATTATTTAATTTAATTCTACTTTATTTTATTTCTTTTTTACCAAAAAGACCTCGCGGTCTAACTACAAGAATAACAATAATAACGAGTACAGGTATCAATGAGGAAAAAACGGGATTTATAAGGTAATCAGTCATGATTCTTGCATACCCAAGGATGAAAGCTCCAATTACACTCCCTGGAAGACTTCCCATCCCCCCAAGTATCACCACCGCAATTGCATTCGTTAATATAGGCCAACCAATGTAAGGAGCTATTAGATATACGGGGGTATATAAAATAGAGGCTACACCCGCAAGAAATGCAGATATCATAATAGTATACATTAGAACTCTATCGGCATTTATACCCATAAGCATAGCAGCTTCACGATCTTGAGAAACTGCTCGAATAGATTTCCCAAGTGTTGATTTATTGATAAAAAGGGTTACCAAAACGACGGTTATAATTGAAAAGATAATAATAATAAGCCAGTGTAGTTGAATGGCGACTCCTAAAATAGTAACATTAGCTTGAAATATGGTAGGAAGTGAATAAGTTCTGGGGTCATACATAACAATTACTAATTGTTCAATGAAAAAACCTAATGCAAACGTCCCTATCAAGATACTAATTTCATGCTCTTCTAAAGGTCTTATAATCAATAAATACGATAACATTCCAAATATAGTTGCTACGACTAATGCCATTACCATTCCAATATAAAATCCAAACGCGGATCTCCCAAATGCCAACCATGACAAAAAAAAGGCATAAGTTGCCAGTAAATAATACGAACCATGCGCTAGATTTAAAATACCACCAACTCCATATACTAAAGAATATCCTAACGCAAGTAATGCATATACCGCTCCTTGCACCGCACCATAGATTATAATTTCTTCAACAACCATTTTAACACCATGAAAATAATAAAAATCCAATTAAAAAATTAATTAATCCGCATTCTACCAATTAATATGTTAATTAAAAATCACTAATGATAATAAAAATATTTCGGATTTATTCAATAAAAAGCTTATTATCAAATAATTTTTCAAAAATGTCTCAATAAATTTTTTTAATACAATGGTTTAATCTTTTACTCCAATAGAATATCATAATTCAAAGAAACATGAATTCTAAGATATGACTACTAATCTCTTTTTATTTCTGATTCATATTAAAAATTATGAAAAATATATATAAAGAAACGCTCAACTTGAAGAAACTATATAGATTTCATCTAAAAATAAGGTAATAAAGAAAAAAAAAATAAATTAGAATTTTGTCAATATTTGTATTTATGATGTATAAATCAGCGGTGGTAAGGTTATTAATGTTTGGTTTAGCATAGCCCCAAAAGGTGGTACTGGTGAATAAGGATCGCTAGGATAAAGACCTGGTGCAGCTAAAAAGTTTTTCGCACCACTTATCCATTGAACGGCAAGACCGACAGCAAAAGGCCAACCATATACGGGACTATGACTTGCATCATAAGCTAAAACACCGCCTGCACCTACAATACCCCCACTTGCTTGAGTTAAGGTTTCTAGTTGTGCTACATTTACATCTGGGTCGAGTGATGAAGAATGTTCAAGCATCCATTTAAATTGGTAAATTGTGTCATATGTTCCTGTAGCAGTATACACCGGATCAGTTCCATACTTCGCTACATACGCATTCCAAAATGCGAGTGTTTTTGCAGTCTTATTAGTTTCATACACACTATCTATTCCAATGCTGTAATTACACCTACCACCTGTGTCCGTCCAAAACTCTGATTCTTGAGCTACAACATTTATACCTATTGGGATACAGGTTTGACCCCCAGGGAGATCACCATATGAATTCGCAAAGGGTAATCCCGCAGTCCCAGAAATTATCGGGATTACTATAGAAGTATTTGCCGTTACAATTGTATTGAAATGAGCATCCATCTGAGTTGGGGTAACGTCTTGAGGAAATGCTACGTCTATCCCAGTATAGGTTAGGTTATAGACATCGTTATTTGTTAAATAATAAATCATTGCATCTCTGAAATCTTCGGTCCATGCTAAGGATTCTCTCATAAAAGAAAATCGAGAAATGTTTTTGCCATAGAGCCCATTAGAAAGGGCTGCCTCAGTGATTATTAAACTGATTAAATTGTATGCTAGTGCAGTAGTATTTTGTGGGCTAATTTGAAAATAATATTTGGAAGTATTATAAGAATCTAGAACTTTTTGAGTTAAAGTAGTAGTCGCTGCTCCAGTATTTATGAAGATTATTTTTTCATCCAAAAATAGTTGTTGATATGCTAATGCGGTTTCAGTTCTAGATGAACCGGTTGCAAAATGAGGTTTTCTATAGTTAATTAGTTTTTTTGCCGCAGATACAGCCGTAGCTGTGTCTAGAATAGGATTGTTTTCATCTGAATCTTCCCACACAATACCAAAATAGTATGGATTACCCCCTCCGAAACTGATACCACCTGCTGTATTTATTTCCTCTGCGGCCATTAAAGCTGCGTCTCTCTGTCCTTTACCTACAGCTCGTGCCATATCACCAATTACTCCTATTTTAATTATTTGATCCTCTGTAATGTCAGTTGGTGCTCCAGGACAATCTGTAGCACTCCATTTATATTCTCCTGCTCCCGGCGTTAGTAAGAAAAACCATGCACCCAAACCGACGCCTACTGCAACAACTGCAATAAGCACAATCGCTATTATTCTTTTTGTTGTTGATTCCATTTATTAGATCACTTTTTATTTTTTTTTTTAAAATTAAGATTGTCTAGTAATAGTGGATTTGAAGATATATATAAATTTTGCAACTTTTTGAAGTAAATCATAAATATTTACAACAATGAAAAAACCTGTCCAAAAAGAGTTAGTTCCAGAAAAAACCATAAGGAGCTTCTAAATGTCTTTTTATAGATTCTTAATAATCAACTACTCTTCCCAAATCCTCTTAGGTAGGAATAGTGGAGAGTTGTATAAAGAATAAAACCCCAAATAGTATTAATAAAATAAAAAGTGAAAGGAGCGTATAAAATCTCCATTTAACTGAAATTTTCTCCCTTTCTTCTTTTCTTCCAAGAAAAACTAATATTATTGTGCCAACAACAGCCGTGGATATTAAACCAGTAAAAAGATACCATTGAGGAGTTATTACGATAAACAATAATCCTAAAACACTACCCCAACCAATAGATAAGCGTAATATACGTCTTTTGAATATTATATCTGGATCCTCCGTTTGAGTATATGGAATAATTAAATAAAGTAAACCAAATATTGCCAGCATGAGTAGAGTAGTATGAATCCAATTCAAGTAATTGAGTGATATAGGGGATAAGAGAATCCCAAAAAATATCGCCAAACAAGCACTAATTATTGTCCAAATTACTTTGAAATGAATTTTCAAAAAGTTGAAAATAGATTTAACGACACTAATTATTATTAATTTAATTTTTTTAAAGGCTCTAATAAGTAAATCGACAAATTTATTGAAAAGTTCACGTAATTCTTCCAACAAGAATACAAAGGGATAAATAACAAACGTAATTGTCAATACCGTTACCCCTATCTCCCAGGATAATGACAAATTATATATAATTGAGCTTAATAAAGAAAAAATCGCTGCCCAAAATACGAATGCAATAACAGAATGTTCCTTAAATGGTTTTATTATTATCCCCAAGAAAATTACGAATGTAAATAATGCAACACTTAGCTTTAAAAATAAACTGAGAGACGGAATAAAACCTAATGATATGTAAATATCGAAAGATAGTAGAGTTCCAATTGCTAAAAATGAGATTTTTCTAAGAATTCCCCTCGGTTTTTCATTAAATACACTTATATATTCGTCAATGTAAGTCAGAATAAATAAGATTCCTATTGAAGCTAGTATCAGATTTAACGAATAAAATGGATTCAATGTCGCATTATAAACCGGCCAGGTTATAAAATCTAAGTACAAAATAATCAGAAGAATCCTTTTTATCTTCTCCTTATTTGAAATTACAATTTTTGAAAATCCTAACAGCTTAAAGAGGTATGCGGTTTCAATAATTAAGATTAAAATGATTAGAGGTATTGATGTAGCCAGTAAAGCGAAGAAATTTATGAAGTATATCCAAATTAAATAGGTTGTCGTGAAAGCCATTATGAAAATCCATGAAAGTACTTTAAGATAATTAGAAACTTTTCCTAAAAATTTCAATATATACGAATCGATAATCATCAAAATGTGAACCAATAGGCTTAGAATTAAAAGCATTAATTGCTGTTCGATGCTGAATATTAATAAAGTTTGGAGTAAAAGGAGAAATAAACTAAAATAGAACCCTACTCCCAAAACCTTTGTGGAAAATCTTCTGCTTTTATTAATTTGTTCTTTCTTAGTTGGGTATAATTGACTCAAAGATGCAAAAAGAGAATAAATGGTATAAAATTGCATTAGAATAAATAACAAGATTTCCAAGCTCAGCAATATTTGGTATTGTATCGCTGCTGTGTTTAACATTAATAAAAACATTAATGAAATCACAAAGAAACTAAGGGTGTGGATTAATTGTGCATATCCCCTTTTAATTTTCTTGATTGAGTAAATATCTAATAAGGTTAATGCAAAAAATACTATCTGAGAAACTAAGATACTTTCAATAATCCCTACAAATACGATCATCAAGCCATAAAACAGTAAACTCGTTTCAAAATATAACAGAATTATTAGTAATGAAAACACTCGTGTCAAGAATTCCGGCTTTTTTCCTTCAAAAAAGAGTGAATTAACATATTTAAAAGTTTTAAAGCTAAAGCATGTCTCTATCAAGATAATTAAAATTGTTGAGAAAATATTCAAAATATTGAACAAACCGAAGATAATTATCATATTGGTAGCAAACAAACTTTGAAAAACTAATAAAAGTACAATTTCAACTGAAGATTTCAACTTTACATCAATTTTCATGAGAAAATTACTTAAGATAAATATAATTAGAAAAGAATTTTGGAACAACAATAGGTAGTATGCAAAACTCCTTAGTTCCTCAATAAGTATAATTATCCCATTAGAGATTATTGATCCTACAAAAAATGAACCCGATATAAAGAGAACATAATAAAGGATTAACCGTCCATTAGAGATTATTCTTTTTGAAATATCTAAGTGAGAGAGAAGACTGAGAGAAATCTGATTTATAAGTGCAAATATAGATAATAATAGAAATATATTTGAGTGATACATAAATAAGAACAAGGATAGAGTGTTAATGAAAAATGAAAAAGACCAAAAAGTAAATTTATTCCTTTTTGAATGGAATAAATAATATAAAAATCTCCTGTCTATTATGTATGATTCAAAAAATATGATACCACTAAAGATAAGTATAAGTACATAAATAATACTCGTAATATTCACGTTTACATAAAGCATAAAGAGTAGAATATTAATGCTTAAGGCTGTAGGTATCAATAAAAATATAACAAAACAGATTTTATTGAAATAAAGAAGGGGGTCTCTTATTTTGAAATGAATATCTGCTTTTTCGATATATTTTAAACTCAATAAGATAAAAACTGACCAGATTATTAGAAAATCAAGAAATTGATAAATAAAAATGATGTGACTGAATAAAAATTGATCTTGAAAAACAGGGATAAGAATTGATATTAATAACGAGAAAAATAGGGAAAAAAGAATAAAACTTGTGAAATTTACAAGTTTAATTTGATTTTTATCTTTAAAAATTTTAAACATACTATTTTTCTTTTCTGTAGAATCCCTCTCCTTATAGTTTTTAAATAAGTTAAATATAATCTGAAAGACAGCTACATATATTATTGAAAAGCCCAGAAATGCTAAAAACCAGATGGATCTAAGTACTTCAATTAACATTAATAATTCAAATAGAGGGAGTACTAAAGGTATTGGAATCAAAGACCAAAGGAAATATCTATAATCTACAAGTATAAAATAGAGAAAAGGTAAAAAGATTACTGTGAATGTACTAATTAAAATATAAGGTGATGCCCTCAAGAAAACAAAAACCAGTGATGTTATAGAAGAAGATGTGCCAATTGCTACAATAAAAAGTGGGATTATTCGATTTATACGAAATTTCAACTTATATTTATTAAATATAAAGTAAGAACATCCAAAGACCGTTAATGCGAAAAAGAAAGCAAACAATACTAATTGTGGATGCAAACTACTAAATGTATTGAAAGTTAACCATGCGAAATTGAATATCAATATCCAAGAAAGACTTATCTCAATTATTCTATGCGATAGCTTTATATATTTTGATGAAAAGAGACTAAACCCTACTACCATTAAACTTAGATTAACGGAGAAAATAAAATTTTGAATAATGGAATAAATAATGAAATAAACTGTGCTAAAAATACCACCAAGGACAATAGAATAACTGATAGTCAAAATGATGCCAATTGATCTAACATTTGGAAAAAAGGAATATATAATCATTAATAATCCAATTACCAAGATATCAATTGAAATCGTTACCTCTAATGGTATTCCTATAGAAACTAAATAATAGCCCAAAAACAAAGTATTGATCACTATAAGCATTACCCAAAAAACAGATACAATCTTCCAATACTTCAAACCAATTAATATGGGCATTAATAAAAGGACGGCAAATAGGACGAATAAAAGGTTTATTAATCCTAAATTACCCAAAAATAGATTTTGGCTAATCCAATACAACAAGAATAAGCTTTCTCCCCAAACGATAAAGACTAGTTTTAGGAAATATTTCTTTATTTTTGTATAGATAACGGGTAAGAAAAATAAGGAGCAAATGATAATAGACATAATTGTTGAGCCTGTAAACTCAATATCTCCGAAAAGGCTTAATGAGTTAGTAAGGACATCAACCCCACTTAAACTTTTATATATTATTATAAAATTAACGAAAGGTAAAATATTCCACGCATACCAACCAGATTTCCAAATTGCCCAAGAAATTCTCCATTGATAAATTCCAATAGAAAGATAGAAAAGAAAAACACCCACGTTAATACTGAATATTATCGGAATGGGATCTGTAAAAGGGATTGAAAATGAAGTAACTATGAAGAAGTACAAAAAGGTGGGTATACATAATATTATTGCGAGTAAAACAAAATAAAACGATTTCTTTCTAAAATTTGCAGGAGCTTTATTAAATAAAAATACAAAAACGAATCCTGTTATACCTAATGTAAGAGTAAAGGTAAGTAGTGGGTTGAGCCCGGTGTAAGGGGGATGATTAAAGAACAAAAAATATGAAATAAAGCTTATTAAATCAAAAACTGCTAGTAAAACGCAAGGTTTAATAAACCACTTATACAGTACATTTTTCTGTCTGTAAAAGTAAATTCCCATGAAAAATAAAAATAAAAAGACCGATATTGTTAAGTTGTAGATTAAAAGAACTATGGTATATGAAAAAAATAATACGAAAGATAGAAGAGAGAGAGTTGCATATAATGCAAACTTCTCATGAATGTTATTTCTTTTATAATTTAACCATATTGAAAAAAGTAAAACAATTGATAAGCATATTAAATAGTTTTGGCTATAAAATGTGATTAAATTTAAATCAAATGCATTTAGATAAATAAATCCGCCGAAAGGAACTGCTGTGATCGCTATAAACAATACATATCCTAAAAGGAGATATGCTAGAAATCTAAAGATATTAATTATACTACGTCGTGATAAAATAAGAATTAACAAAATTAAAGAAAAAATAGGGATTGTAATATACATAAAAAATTGGCTTATTAGCAATAAAATGGATGAAAAATAAAACTTGAACAATCGAGGAAACGTATATGATTCTAGTATCGAATTGTATCGCAAAATACAGAAATAAAGAAATAGATATAGGTTAGCGATGATAACTGTTAAAGGAATTAAGTTAAAAAGATTGAATGAAGGAATATTCCATGTTAAAATATTGAATATCTCCAAATAGAGGCTTAAATTTGAGAGGATAAATATACCAAGAAATACTTTATTTATGAAGAATTGAGTTTCTCCCGAAATTATTTTTAGATTTATGAAATATTTTAGTGTAACAGGAGTCAAAATTGATAGAATTAATATAAATATGATTATTTGAACTAAAATTGAAAGAGGAAATGCAAGAGATATGAAAAGACAGAAAAAAATCTTAAAAGAAAACCATGAAATCAATTCCAAACAATTCTTTAGGATTTCAAATGCTGGTTCTATAACTTTTGACTTAATAAGCAATAGGCTAAATAAGAAAAAGAGTCCAAAAGACCACGTAAAATTTAAAGAAGCCAGTCCTAAAGGAAGGAAATATAAAATATTCGTGATTTGAATCAGAGTTACTAAAAGATAGGAAAACGAAAAAACAATGCCATATAGTATAATATCTTTTATATACTTACTGATTTTCAGTTCCTTAGAATAATTAGACATTAACCTTAAAGTATAGATGTTTAACATGAAGAAGACAAAAAAAGTTATGCTAAATGATAATTGATTTATTAGATATGGAAAGATCCAAAAAGCTGTAAAAAGTGAAAAAGAAAACCAAGAAAATGCTTCAAGTAACTTTAGATGTTTTATTATTTTTTCTAATATTTTAAATTTAATACAAACGAAATCTAAGAATTTTAAAATTGCAAACAGTAGAATTAAAGTTATTGCTATAATTATGAGAAAATCAATCATTAGCCCAAAATTTGAAAGTTCTAATCCTACTATAGTTGGGATTAATATAATAATTCCAGACAGAAGTAGGCTATTGACAAATATGCTGTTTTTAACAAGATTTACATTAAAAAGTTGTTTTTTATAAGAAAATAAAGTCGGGAGATAGAAGAAACATGATGCTGCAATGAAAGGAATAAGAAATCTGTACATCGTTCCCAATAGAAGAATAAAAACGTAATAGAATACTGTCGTTCCAGTTAAAAGTATCTCAATTAAAACTTGAGATTTTAATATTACTAGCTGATATTTATCCCTCATCCTATAATGCTTTACTAAATAATAAATAATGATTAAAAGGCCAAACGCGATATAAAATGTGAAATTTAAAACCGAGATAACGTCAATCCTTATACCGAAACGAAACAATAAATCCAAACTAATAATGCTAGGTATCATTGTTAGAAAAATGGCTATTAGGATGCCGTCTGAAACTAAAATCTTGTGGGTTACATTCTCATATTTCTTCATTCTTAAAAGGTAATAAATTGGAAAAATTAAAACCGAGAAAAAGCATAAAAACGGAATCAAAAATACGTAGAATGTATTAAGTGTGTATAAAAAAGAATAATAGAAAGCTAACCCCGCACTAAATATTAAGGTAGTTAAATTGATTTTAATACTCGTTGATATAGAAAAGATGAATTCCTTTTTAGAAAGCAGGATACCTATAATAGACAAAATTAAAAGCGAAAAATAAATAGAAAACAAAAAATTATCATAAAAGGCTAAGCTAACTAATATTATAGAGTAAAAGAAGGAGAAAAACAGTGTAAAGAGTTCTGCTGTCATTATATAGGAATTGATACTGATAAATCCCTTTAGTGTAGAATCTTTTACTTTTCTTAATTTCACCCCAAACTTCATATTTAATTGTATAAAAATGGAAAAAAATAAGAAATCTAATGCCAAAATTACAAAATTACTCGGAAATGAAATAAAAATAGCAATAAGGATGTCGATAAATAATAACCAAAGTATATAATAATTTATTAGTAAAAATTGCTTTCGAGTAAGTACTCTCAATAAATGATTTATAGATACAAAGAAAATTAACACAGAGGGAAAAATTAGTATTGTATAGCTTATTACTGGGAAAACATTAACACTCAACCCTAATCGGTAGATCTCTATATTAAAAATTATTGGGACTAACGTAATAGAAATAGCTAAAAGTACAAAATTAACCAACAAGAGTTTTTGCATAACTTTCTCGTAAAATTTCTTTCTAAATAGGTAATAAATCGGGAAAAATAAAATTGAGAACAAACTTAAAAAAGGTATTAAGAAAACATAAAATGTACCCAAAGAGTATAGTATTGAATAATAAAATGCCACGCCTGCACTAAGTAATAAGAATGTTATGTTAATCTTAAAAACCATTGATTTTGAAAATAATATATTACTCCTCGAAAGAATATTAATCAAAAAAGTAAATAGTAGTAAGGAAAAATAAGATGATAAGATTAATTTATCAGAGAATACTAGATTTACAAGTATGAAAGAATATAATGAAAAGAAAAATATTACTAAGAACTCAAAGGTCAATATATATGAATTTATTTTAGTATAACGCTCAAATGAAGAATTCTTTACTTTTTCTAACTTCAATCCAAACTTCAAATTAATTTGACTAAAGATTGATAAAAATAAGAAATCTAAAGTTAACATAACTGTATTATCCAGAAAGACAAAAAACATAACTAGAAATAAATCTACTATTAAAATCCATAAAAAGAAATAGGTTGAAATCGCGAAATTTTTCCGAGAAAGTATACCTAATAGATAATTAGCAAATATAAAAAATATAAAAATTACGGGAAACAGTAAACTTGATACTAATAATAGTCTTATCGCAGTGATACCCGCAAAAATGGAATAAATTCTTAAATTAACTAGTATAAAGATTAGGAGCTCGATGAGGAAGATGTGGATAATCACACTGATTCTGAAAAGTTTTGATCGTTTTACTGAAAATATTCTAGCATTTAATATGTAAAAAGATACTAAAGAAACAATTGAAATTAATAATCCATGTAGTAAAATGTTAGATATGAAAATTATTACTGGATTTGAACTAAATAATACTAATTCAAATATAATTAGGTTTTCAAATGTTGTAAATCCAAATAGCGAATAGGTTATAATGGTAAAACTCGCTATAGCCAGTAAATTTTGGATAATAATGATATTTTCCTTTACGAAATACTTAACTTTCACAAGTATTTGAAGGCTAAAATAAAGAGATATCAAAAATATTATAAATTGGATGTTTAAGGAAAAGACGCTTGAAAAGAGCCCAAAGGAAATTGCTATTAAAAGACTTGTAGATATTAACAAGTAAATATATTTATTATATTTTTTCGGGCACATTTTGGCTTTCTGTTCATAATAGGCAAAAATAAAGAAAAATGGTAAAATTACTAATACAATCCACTGAATTTTTATAAGAAAACAAAAAAATGTTATAGATCCAATTAAAACTCCTGATAAAATAGTATTATATTTTTGATATTTGATACCCTGAGAGGGTGTCTCTTCTTCAGGTTTATTACTCTTCGTGGGAGAATCTTTATAGACAGTAAGTAGGGAATTATAATAATAGTTAATATAAAATAATGTTTTGAAGTAGATCAATACAAAAATAATACTTAAGAACGAACCATTCATCAATTCTAAGGTTGTATATTGAATGCCTGAAAGACTCATAATAACAAAGGGCATTTGAATTAAGAGGATGAAAATCAAGCTTGTAATTGATAAAACAAACCTTTGCTTAAATTTTGTTAAATCTTCAAGGATAGGTTTATTTTCCTTAATAGAATCGTTAATCTCACGAGAAACTTTTCGGGTTATTATAAAAGTGATGAGATAAAAAAGAACACTAGTTATTAAAGCAAAAAGCCAAGAGAAGTCTGTGAAAAAAGTAAGTGAAAGGAAAATAAGGTGAGCAATGTAATTGATGAAAATGATCAAATTGTATGGTTGTTTTACTAGTTGTTGAAAGTTTGCAGCATGTTTGAATTCTCCTTTTTCCTTATTAAAAAAACCAATAGGCTGGAAACGATAATAATAATATACTATATTATAAAGAACTGTAAAACTTATTACGGGGAGTAGTGTAAATGAATCTGCAGGTGAAATCAATATAAAAATTGGAGTAACTATTAGTGCCAGGATAGTTATTAAATAAAGGATGTGAATCCGAGCAGTCAGGTTATTTCTTTTATTTAGAAAAAAAGGTTTATTTCTGTACTTATCAAATGCTTTATAGAAAAAAAGCAAAGCAAACATATACGTAATTACTGTAAAAGATAATTCAATATAAAAACCCTGTCTGAAAAAACTATAAATCCAATAACCTGCAAAAGCTGTTGTTAAAGGAGCTATAACCATAAAAAAACTAAACCACCAGACTTTCTGGAGAAAATCTGTAGCTTTTTGAAGACTCTCTTCCGAACTTTTGTTATCTTTGGATTTCATTACTCTACCTTGATTTTAATTGGATCTTGGGAATAAAGAAAACTTTACTATTTAAATATAACAGAATTGATCGTCTTGATATAAAAAGATTATTGTACCTATATAACTGATGGTCAAAAAATAGCAGTAAACCAAAGATTTTAGTAGTAAAATTTAATGAATTGCATGCAAACTCCGTTACTATTTGAATTTTGGCAAATAATTTTTCTGTAACTCAATCATTTCATTGAATATATTTTCAGCCATTTTAAAGCTACCTACATTAGGATCAATCACTAAACTAGCAATCGCAAGATCTTTTGATCGAGTTAGTACAGCTTCAACACACAAATCTTGAATTGTAGCTTCAATACGAAGTAATGCTGCGATATTGTTCGGTAACGCCCCAAGCTTGACACCATGAACACCATCTTTATTAACTGTTGCTGAACACTCAAGAATTAAGTCTTGTGGTAAGTTTTCAATAATACTATCATTTGATATGTTAACAGCAAATTCGTAAGAATTTTTATCACTAATTATTGCTTCTATTATAGGTATAGCTCTTTCTCCTGAACGATTATTGAACAAAAATCCCTCTTTTGGATATGTTCCTTTTTTAAGTAGCTTAAAATTTTTGTCAAATCTGCCATAAATCTTTTTTCCTTCCTTATCCATTAAATCTATCCAATCAACCATATCTTGGGTATTCGTGAATTCCTCCCCAAATTGTAAATATTCACCTATGTGGTTATCTCCTGCATATGAAAAGTATCCAAATCTCTTAAAAATTTCAAAGGTTAGAGAAGAAAATTCAAATCTCGCTTTGTTCTCTTGAAAATATGGAAGAGCTTTTTTATTGAATTTTGACATTAAAGATTTTTTAGTAGATAAATCTTCTAATCCCAAGAGGAATGTAAAGTGGTTAAGCCCACCGACTTTAAGCCTCAACTCTCTAATAGTTTTGTTTAACATGATAGGTAAGTGATGTGTCATGAATCCAATTTGATGACAAAGACCAACAAATTTTAATTTTTGCACGGTTCTTTTAATTGCTAGACATACTCTAGACATTGGATTTGAAAAATTAATGAAAAAAGCGTTCGGGCAGATTTCTTCAGCATCTTTAACAATTTCCAGGATAGAAGGTATTATTCTCCACGCATGGAAAGTACCACCTGGTCCACCACACTCCCCTAAAATTTGGGTGGAACCATGTTTCCTAGGTATCTCATAATCTTGTCGCCATAATTTCATTCGATTTCCCACTTCAATCGAACTGATTATAAAATCTGCATTTAAAAATGCTTTTTTTCTATCTAAAGTCATATCAATAGTGAATTTCTCATTAGACCTTTCATTTTCGGTCAGTAATAGCTCATATATCATTTCCAATCTATTTTTATTTACATCATGAAGTACAATTGTGCAACCCTCCAATTCATTGCTTAAAAAAAGATCATTAAACATAGGAAGTCCAAATGAGACTGAACCTGCTCCCACTAATACAATTTTCTTTTTCACACTCTATAACCTCCAATATATTGGAATATGCAGATTTAGATATGTTAAAAGTTTATCGAATAAAAAGTTGGTAATAATTTTCCTTCTAAATTTCTTTATACTTCCTTGTCAATTTATATACCATTTGACGACACGTGGGAAATATATGGGCAAAGTTTAAATATTACAGTTTCCATCCTATTATTAATGAGTTTTCACAATACTATGGATCATTGTGGTGGTTTTACATTATCCGTAAAACCGGTAATAATCCGTAGTATTATTAAGAGAGAATAAATCTTTCTGACCTTTTTCTTATAATTTTTACTGATTTGTTCTCTTTTACTCAAACATTTCAATAAAAATTATTCGAAATTGGCTTGGATTAGAATTTTCTTCCCTCTGGTTAACTCAATAAAAAAAGGAGGTGAATAAAGCTGGAAAAAGAATCAGATGATAACGATCTGATATTGGATTATTATAAAGATTGGGATTCTTCTAAAGCCCCAGTTATGTTAGGATTTGATAGTTCTAATGATTTTACTGAAAATATAGAAAACGTGGATGAAAAAAAACTGGGGTATTTGAAAAAGAAGTATTGGTGATGATTGTCCCATCCTAATTTCTTTTATTTTACTATTCTTTTTTTGTCAATCTTTTCATAATTTCTTCTAACATTTTAGGTGGCGGAGGTACATTATCTAAAATTTCAGTTACATACCCAAACATTTCTCTCGTATCATAATATACAAATCTATTTGTAGGCAGTACGCCACTAATCATTCGTTTTAATCCCTTCTCATCCCATTTTTTAGCTTCTTTCTCGATATCGGTCACCAAAATACCAACATGATGAATTCCCCCTTCAGGGTTCTTCTCTAGAAACTCAGAATAAAGGGATTTATCATCTAATGGCTGAAATAATTCTATCATAGTACTACCGATGTTAGCAAATCCCACTTTGATTTTTAGGGGTTCAGTAAGTTCCTCAATAAATGTATTGACCTCAACAATTGAATCAATTATTCTTATTTCTGACATCCCATAAAGATCTTTAATTTTTTCTGCTATTTTTGAAAAATCTTTATACACTACTCCTATATGATGTAATCCTTCAAACTTATCTAATCAATATCCTAATTTTTTTGAATTTTTTAATAGAATAAAGGTTTTTAATACAAATATTATGAATTCCTTTAATAATTTAGACCTAACTTATAACCTTGGTTTTTAAATAAGTAGTGTTTCTATTCTATCTAAGGCTTCCTTAATTCTTTCTTCAGGTTGGGTTAAAGCAAATCTTACAAATCCCTCCCCATATTCCCCAAAACCCGTCCCAGGTGTGAGTATTACTCCTATATCTAGTAATTTTTTAACAAAATCAAAGCAAGTCATTTCACGGAATTTCTCAGGAATTTGCGTCCACACATAAAAAGTCGCCTTTGGTAAATCTGTTTTCCAACCTATGTTATTCAAACCGCTAACAAGAAGATTTCTTCGTTTTTCATATATTTTTATACTCTGAGCAACAATATCAGGTTTTTCTTTAGATTTATATTCTTTCAATCCCTTGACCACACCTTTTTGGATAAAAATAGGCCCCCCAGAGTCGATTTGCGATTTCACCTTGCGTAACCCTTCTATTATTTCTGCATTTCCCGCAACCCAACCACAACGAAAACCAGTCATATTAAACATTTTTGATGAACTGTTTATCTCAATATGTTGATTACTCACTTGTAAAATACTCGGTGCGATATAGTCTTCGAATGTAAATTCCGAATATGGATTGTCGTATACAATGATAAAGTCATAGTCTTCTGCATAATCAACAGCTTTTTTCAAGAATTCTATAGGAGCAATAGCACCCGTGGGATTATTTGGGTAATTTAAATACATTAATTTAGCTTTTTTTAGAATCTTTCTGTCAATATCCTCTAAATTTGGAAGATAATTATTTTCTTTTTCTAAGGGCATTAAATATGGTTTGCCATCACAGAGTTTAGACGCACCATTTGAATACACAGGATAACCCGGATTAGGGCATAATACAGTGTCTCCAGGATTAATAAATGCTCGAGCAATATTAGCAACACCTTCTTTGCCCCCCATTACATGTGTAACCTCTGTTTTGGGATTTAGATCCACTCCATATCTTACTTTATTCCATCGTGCGACCTCCGCTCGGAAGAATTCTTCTCCCATACTCGCGGGATAATTCTGATTCTCTGGAATCTTTGCTTGCTCAATCATCTCCTGAACTATTATATCGGGTGTTGTGAGATCCGGATCCCCTATCCCTAACGGGATAAAATCTACTCCTTCCTTACGCTTTTCTGCTATAAGCTGTTCAATCTCAACAAAAATGTATTTCAATAAGCTTTTTACCCTTTCAGCATACTCTACTTTCATATTTCATCAAAAGTTAGTTACGTGTGTAAACATAATCATTTTTGTAATGATAAAAATTTTTTGCTTCCAATAGCTATAACTCTTTAATACAACAATAATAATAGAAAATAAGAAGCTTTTAAGGTGAAATCTGCTTAAATTAGTGATATAATTGCTAAACTTGGCACTTTTGGAGTTCACGCTTATAGGATCTAATTCGATTTTGAATAACCGAAACAGGTTTGGATTCATTCTGGATTCCATAATTTTTAAGAATCGATTCTAAAAGCCGTAAGGAGTTTTCTAACATACTTTTTCTCTCCCAGATTTTATTTGTCATTTTTCATCCCTTAAATCCTTGTTAGCTCTTCTAGAAATAGATAAATAATCTTAAAAATGAAAAGAGTCAAATAGTTTTGTAGAATTCGATTAAAGAGAAGAATTACTACGAAATATTTCTCGAAAAATAATTAAATCATTGAATCTTTTCTGGTTTAACTATAAGTATAGTTATACTTACCTTAGGAAATTAAAATGAATGATAAAATTGACGTATGGAAAGGAGCAGCAAAAAACATCGTTAATGCAGGAGCTTTTCCTGTTGGTATATCTGATTCTTTAATTGAATTACTCCAAGAACTAATGACGGAAGAACAAGCGAAATTCTTATTGATATTTAAAAAATCATCACTGACACTTGAGCAAATCAAAGAAAAAACAGATATGGATGAAGACTCTATCCTTCAAATGCTCGAAACTTTGATGTATAATGGTATAATTATTGGGGCAATGAGTAGGAGTGCCAAGGTAATGGTTTACAGGCTTATGGGACCATTTCCAGGTATATTCGAATATACAAATTTAAGAGGAGAAACAGACGAGAAACATGTAAAACTCGCTAAATTATTTGAAAAGATGCATTCAGAAAGGAATGAAATGACTCCAGAAATTTACGAAGCCATGAAGGATACCTTCAAAGCTATGCCCCCCACTGATAGAACCTTGCCAGTTGAAAAAGAAGTCGAAGTGGGAACTGAAACTGTGATGCCATTTGAGGATATTACTAAATATGTTGAGGAATATGATGATATTGCTGTAGCTCATTGTTACTGTCGACATCACAAAGATCTAGTGAATGATCCATGTAAGTTAGGAGCATCGAAACAAAATTGTTTCCTTTTTGACAAAAGTGCTGTGTTTGCTATTGAAAAAGAATTCGGACGACGAGTTTCTAAAGAAGAAACGTTAAAAATTTTAAGAGAAGCAGAAGACCAAGGCTTAGTACATAAAGTGTTTCATGTTCGTTCTGATACTAACAGGGGAATAGAAGCGATTTGCAACTGCTGCAAGTGTTGTTGTGGAATTATAGGAATGTATCGAGGTGGATCTATGCCATTACATACTGTATCCTCATATCTTGCAGAAATAGATGAAGAATTATGTGTGGGATGTGGAACCTGTCTTGAAATGTGTCCAATGGAAACGATATATGCTAAAGATAATATAGCTATTGTTGATTCAGATAAATGTATTGGATGTGGGGTTTGCGCTCATCATTGTCCTGAAGAGGCAATACATTTAAATAGAACAGGCCCCAGAGATGTAATTATTCCTCCTAAGTCAGCAATAGTTAAATAATAAATTTTTTTATACTCTTTTGTATTTTCTATAATATGTCTTCACCAGAAAATCCAACGTGTTTCTATTGTTCTGAATATGCTAAAGTGGTTAAAGGTTATCCTACAAATTTTGCGTCTAATGATGAAAAATCCTTTACTCCTCGTTGTTTTCTTCACTGGAAATTTGAATGCAGTAAATGTGGAGTAATGACACACTTCAATGGAATTTCTTGGTGCTCTTATTGTAAAGAGTTTACGTGCTTAGGTTGTGTAGAAGAAAAAATAGTACGAAAAAAATTCCTAGCTTATGATTATTATTATAACATTCCCTGCAACAAATGTGGGAAATTCAATCCTGCTTTAGATTTTGCAGAATATAATGGAACACATCCTTTCCAAATCAAGGATCTTCAATCAGAAGAACAGATAACTGTATGGATGCCCAACAATAAAGAAGAAATCGAATCTCAAGAAATTAACCGTAAAATTTCAGGTTTGGAGAGAATTCTTTCTCTTGGAATCCATCGGACTGTCGAGAGACTTGAAACACTTGATGATTATACTCCGAAATCCACGTGGGATAAACTAGCACCTATGTATGTGAATCTTATCCATGAAGAAAATGAGTATTATCATCAATATATAATCTTGCCGGAACTGTACCGTTTGCTTGATGTGCAGAAAGACGAAAAAATTTTAGATGTTGCTTGTGGGGAGGGAAATGTTGCAAGGTATTTAACTAGAAGTGGCGCAAAGGTAACCGGGATAGACATATCAAAAACGCTTGATTATGCAATTGAAAGAGAAGAAAAGGAGAATTTAGGTATTAAATATTCGAAATTAAATGCTGAAAAGATAAGGGAAAAATTCGAAAAATCATCTTTTGATAAAGTAGTATGTAACATGGCTCTAATGGATATTGAGGATTATAAAACTACAATACAACAAATATCTTTTGTTTTAAAGGAAAATGGAATCTTTGTGTTTAGTATTACCCATCCTGCCTTTGCCTCACCAACTTGCAGAAGACTCAGAATTCCGGAAGATAGTCAAAGAAATGAAGATACGATAGGAATTTTCTTAGATTATTTTGATGAAAGACCAGCAGTTTACACTTTACATATTACTGATTATGGGTATGACATGACTTTTCTTACATTCCCAAGACCTATAAGCTCTTATCTTAATGAATTAACAAAAAACAACTTAGTATTTAGGGAGATGAGTGAACCAAAAGCCTCTGAAGAATTAGTTAAAAAATTTCCAAGAAATGCATACTTATATGATGACATTCGGCCTGGTTTTCTAATTGTGAAAACAATGAAAAAATCAGATTTTTGATTAAGAACTAACTTTTTCAACAGATAGCGTCTTTCAAAAGATTTTCATCTACAACCTTCGAATACTTTTAAATCCCTTTTTACCTTTATCATAATACAAGCTTTTATAGAAAATGAGGGAATTGATTTGAATAATAAAGATTATGTATGTTATTGTGGATTGTATTGCAAATTATGTAAGTTCACGTATAAGCCTGCAGATGTTCTCAAACGTGACCTAGAACATAGACATGGGGAAGGTTTTGCTAAAGATGCCCCAGAATTTTGGAGAACTCTAACTAGGTTAGCTAGAAAGCCTAAAGATAGCTGCAGAAATGGTGGTTGCAATGATGGTTTTCCCTGCGCTATCAGACAATGTGCTAAGGAAAGGGGAGTGTTTACTTGTCCCGAATGTGAGTTATATCCCTGTAATAAGATAAAGACGCTTGCAAAGGGAAGTTCCTTCAACATGATTTACGATGGTCATCGAATGAAAGAGATCGGCTTAGAGGTATGGCTTCAGGAACAAGAAGAGCGGATTAAGGATGGATTCCATTATCATATGCTGCAGTGTGAACCGTGCATAGTGCCTACAATAGGCAGTGAATATGATAAGGATTAATATTACCCATTTTAAGTTACGATTGCAACTTTAAAGATAAGGTTCTTCATTCTGAGTAACTCTCGTGCGTTTTTTCAAATGTATTTTTTGGAGGATAAAATGACTTATTAAATAGCAAAGGATGACTGAAACAGTTAATACAATGATTATTTTTATAAGGGGCGAAAGGGCTATAGAAGCAATTCCTAGTGATACGGGGATTACGACGAAAGGATGAATTAGGTATATATAATATGAGCTATCGGCAAAATTCTTTAGAAATTTTCCTTGCTTATTGAACTTTGCGTAGAAAATTTTAATTAACACAAATATCATACCCATACAAGCGATACCCTCTACCAGTGCAAATATAAGAGCCTGTAAATAAAGACCTCCGAAAAAAAGACTATAATCTGCATCTACACCTACAAAAACAAAGAAATACGTGAAAAAGAACATTACCGCGGCAAATATTGTAATAACCCAGATTTTAACCTGTCGTCTAGTCATCTGATCGAACCAACCATATCTATAAGCGATGATACCAACGCTAAACATCATGAAATACTGAATCATGTAAGCAAGTGGTAATCCAAACGGAAATTGCTCTACGGGAACAGCTATGCGAAGTAAAAAAGTGAGAAATCCTAAACCAATAGCTAAGAGGAGTAAATAAATATATTTTGGGATGCGTAATTCCTTTGGGATGCGTCCTTGTATCGAGTTTATTTTTGTAATCTGACGCCAAATAGTATAAACAGCAGAAAAAATTAATAGAACCACGAGAAACCATGTAATAGAAAATGAGGTTATAAAACCTACGAAATTTTCGGGAGATTGAAAAAAACTTAAATAATACTCAATAAATGATCCTTGCGTTCGCGGATCAGAACTCATAGGTAGAATTCCTCCCGTCGCTAGGAGATAATTAATAATAGGATTAAATATCAAAACATATAGAAGGATTGGGATACCAAGACGAAGTAATCGCTCTTTCCAGAACGAGCAGGCTCCCTTTCGATCGTAACTCTTAGGAGTAAAATAAGCGCTCATCAAAAAGAATAATCCCATTGTAGCGGCTAGAAAAAGCCCTCCAATTCCGGCTATCATATAAAGAATTGTAATAGAGATAATATCAGCTGGATTAGACTCATTTAGTGTAGCAATATAATACCACGATCCTTCCCCTCCATAAGTGACCCTCACATGTGTGAAAATCACGAGAATAGTAAATAAGATCTTTATATTATCAAGGAAGATAAGCCTTGGTTTCTTAGATTCTGTACTCATGAGTTTTACTCATCTTATTTCTTTATTTAGTAAAATTGTGTTAATCCGAATATAAATGTGATCTTTTTTTAGATTTAGAACTTGTAGCCTTTTAAGACGCCAAATGATTTCACTAGCGTCTTTTCAAAGAAATTTGAAATCAGACTCTGAATTTACCTTTTCACACTGTTTTTATATTACTAAACAATCTTTTTATTTCAATTTACTTTAATTCCCTTAACTATTCAGTGTAATTTGAATCAATATTAGGAGTGAAAATAATGAGCGAAAAAAAATATGTTTTAGTTGAAGAAAATGAAGACCAAACAATAACAACCATTAAGTTGAATCGCTTAGAGAAAAGAAATGCTTTAAACTGGGAGGTTATAAACGGTTTAGAAAAAGCGATTGAAGAAGCTGAACGTTCAAAGACCCGAGTTATCATCATTACTGGAGCATCCGATTATTTTAGTGCGGGAATTGATTTGAATACTCTCGCAGGTCAAGATAATTCAGGAGGGGAAAGAAATCCTGATTTGAATACACCCCCTCATTTTCGATATAGCTTAAATACTAGATTTCATCCTTTAGTAGTAAAAATTGGGAAAATTGAAAAACCTTTTATTGCTAGAATCGAAGGATTCTGCTTAGGTTTAGGTTTTGAGTTAGCCCTTTCCTGTGATTTCCGATTTTGCTTAGAAAATGCTACTTTCAGTATGCCTGAGGTAAAAGTGGGAATCATTCCCGACGTTTCTGGGACAACCAGACTTACACGACTTTGTGGAATATCGCACGCAAAAGATATTGCATTAACAGGTAGGGTTTTTGATGGCACTGAAGCTTTTAGAATGGGTGTAGTAAACGGAGTAGCAAAAAATAGAGAAGATTTAGATGCATTGGTGAAAAAATATGCAGATGAATTGATTGGTAGCGCACCATTAGCAGTAGGTATAGGAAAGAAACTAATTGATGATATCTATGGCCAAAATCTTGAATTCGGTTTAGAAATGGAAGGTCTTGTAAACTCCCAATTATTAACTTCAAAAGATTTTATGACGGGAGTAATGGCTAGGATTCAAAAGAAAAAACCAGAATGGCAAGGTAAATAAAAATTATCTAACATTCTTTTTTATATTAAATAGTGGTCACTGATTATTAGGTAGTTAATTATCAAAAGAAGCTTGAACGGAAAAAAAATTTTTGCTATCCTTAAGTAGTTAGTTCAAGGATGTTGCTAAGTATAGAATTGTGGTATTTCTTAGGTTGAATCTGTAATTCTTCATTCAACCAGATTTTGAGCTTAACTTCCTCTAATAAATTTTCCAATCTAATATCATAGGCTATTTCTTTATCCGACACAATTGAGTAACAATAATACTTGTATTTAAATTAGTGTATAATGAAAAATAGGTTCGCTTGTTAATTATTAACTTATTAATATATTACAGATTCTCAAGGTATAACTTTCTTGACCCATAATTAAGCTTAAATTTAAAAATATTTTTTCTAATTCATCTATAAGTTATAAATCTTAGAATTTTTTACCACAAATTAGTTAACAATTAATAACCCGTTAATAAAATTTAGTAGATGAACTATATAGATCTATTGAATTATATAGCATTCTGCTTAAAAGTCATGAAATTAATACTTAATTAATTAACAACAATTTTTGATTTAAATGAAAGAGATTGACGAGAAAGAGTTAAATAAGCTAAACATAGATGATCTAACTCATTTGTTTATGGAAGTTATTAATGAACAAAACTTAAAGCTTATACAAGGTATTGAGTTTCTTGTAGAGGAAAAGTTCGAGAATTTTAAAAAAAATCTGCAATATGTAATAGACGCAGATGCAGAGGTCAGAATTAAAAAACGATTTGAATCTAAGATATTCAAATCAAAATTAATGTTTTCAAAATCAGATCGATTAAAACTTTTCACTAAAATCAATGATATTAAAAACATCGGGGAATTTATAGCTAACAAATTACTCCTTTATAGGGCTGTTTTCCCTGATGAAAAATTTAAATTGCATATAAGAAGCATTCTTAAGTCTTTAAAAGTAATATCTAATGAGCTTTCTGAAGCTGTCAAGTTGATAGGAACTGATTTAAGTAAAGCTCATGACATCTGTGAAGATATTAAAGAAGAAAGGCGTAAAATGAGAGAAGAGGAATGGCAACTTTTAAATCGACTTTATAATTATGATATGGATTACTTATCAAGAACTTTCATATATCTTAAAGAATTGATTGAAAGTATCATGATGTTAGCTGATCATATTAAAAATTTTGCTGAATCCATCCAATTCTTGGCAACTAAATATCTAGTTTTCGACTAAAAAAGAGTATTCCTGATTTGTTATGGTTACTGAAGTTGATTTAATTTTAATCATAGTGTTAACAGTTATGGCTGTTGCCTTAGCATTTAGCATAGGCGCAAATGATGAGACTCTTGCGAGTCTTATTGGTGCGGGTGTGCTCAAATTTAAAATTGCGTTAATTATAGGCGGCACCGCAATAGGCGCGGGCATGATTATATTTAGTGGCGGTTTTGTTCCTGAAACAGTAGGTCGAAGTCTTTTAGGTGAGGGTTTAAATTCAGAATATACTAATATTATGCTTTTAGCTGTATTAATAAGTAGTATAATCTGGTTAGTTGTGGGTAGTTTTGCAGGGATTCCCTTAAGTAGTACCCATGCTTTAATTGGGAGTATTGTAGGAGTTGTTATAGTTTACGCTATATTTCAAGGGGGAATTGATCTCACTACAGCATTTAACTATACGAAGTTGGGAAACGTTGTCTTAAGTTGGTTTATATCACCAATATCCGGTTTATTAGTAACTTATCTCCTCTATAAAGTAAGTGCTAAATCATTTTTATCTCGTCTAAAAGGACTTAATCAAATTGAAAAATCCGAGAAATCTTTTAAATGGTTACTTTTGATTGCTGTCATTTTTGCCGAGATATGGGTTGGGGCTAACTCGGGGGAAGCTTTGGGTATCCTGTTAGGGCTCAGAGAAAATGGGTCTATAAACATTGGTCAATACATTACATTTGCAATTTTTTGTGCAATTTTTGCTTTCCTAGGTATTTATTTTGCGGCACGATATGTGATTAGAAATCTTGCTTCTCATATGATAGACACCCGTCCTAGTGAGGGTTTTATTATTCAAGTAAGTTCTGCCATTATTTTAATGATAGCAACACTGTGGGCACTTCCAATAAGTCACTCTCATGTAATCGTGTTTTGCATAATTGGTATGAGTATTGCTCAAAAAAAAGAGGTAGATTATAAAGGTTTAGGTAAAATGGGACTCTATTGGGTTCTTACATTTCCAATAGCTGCTCTTTTAGCTGGATTTTTATATTTTATTTTAAGTTCATTTGGATTATCATGATAAATATTATAAAGATAAAAAAAATATATTATAATAATTGAAACTAAAAGGTGGTAGAAATAGGCTCCTTAATTGAATTTTTGAAAAGAGAAACGGCAGTAAATGCTTTAGAAAAATCAGTCAAACATGCAAAAATAGTGCAAGAATGTGTAAAGAATTTAGATCTTGGTCTACAAATATTACTGAAGGAAAAAGATACGGAGAAATCATATGCTTTATTTCATAAAGTCGATAATTTAGAAAGAGATGCGGATAATATGAGGAGAGAAATTCAAAAAGATGTTTCAACAGGCGAATTAAATCCTAGCGTACGTCAGAATCTCTCTCATTTAATAAAAAGGATGGACGATGTTGCAAATTGTTGTACAGGTGTTGCTCGTAGAATTAATACTATTCCTATAAAATTTTGGGAAGAAAGTAGTAAAGAAACAATCGAAATTATTCTGGAAATGATGAAGACTACCGTTGAATGCGTTCAATTTTTAGATAAAATAGTACTTGATTTACTTGAGGATAGAAAATACATTAAGGAATACTCGCAAAATATTAACCAACTTGAACACATAGTAGATTTACTTAATATCAAATTAAGAAAGGATTTACAAGAAACTGAATACACGGTGAATTATTTTACTATATTTACAGCGGGAAATGTTTTCGACATTTTAGAAGCTATATCTGATTCGATTGAAGGTGTTGCGGATTACATTTTGGTACTATTAACAAATTACTAACAAGCTATAGTTGGGACAAAACGTGTAATTTGAATTGCTAGGTTTTTTTTACACTAAAATGAAAGTGAATTTAGTTAAATTAAATTGTTAATGATTATTTCCGAAATATCTCCCGCATATTCTCCAGTTCGTCTTATACTCTCAATTACATAACCAATGGCAATTGAGGATTCAGTATTATTACTCGAGTCAAAGCTAATCTTTTCTGTAGTAGAAATTAGATCCCTTATTAATTCTATACTTTGATTTGCCAGATTGATATCTTTTTGAAGCCATGCATCCAAACTTCTATTTAGTAGCTCTAAAGAAAAGTTACTTGCACTTTCAATTTGATCGTTTAATTTTTTATCGATTTCATGTGTACCAAGGTTGATAACATTTTTTGAAATCTTTACGGCGTGGTCAGCTATCCGTTCTAGGAACCTACTTATTTGTTGAAAATGTACGGCTTCTTCTAATGTGATACCCATTTTTTGACATAGAATAATATCGGATAATGCAATGCTCACTTGTCGCATTATTAAATAGTGTAATCGATCTACATCATTATCGCTCTTTATAACCTCTTCTGCCAAAATTATGTCACCAGTTTTCAAAGCCTTTATTGCTTCCTCATGCATATTTTGAACAAGGATAAACATTCTTCTTATCGTTTTTTCAAAAGGCATCTCCCTTGGGTTTACTAAATCTTTAATCTTTATGTAGTTACTTGATTCTTCTTCAATCTCGGGACCTATGGCGATTTGGGTAAATTTTCTTATGGTATCTCTTATATGCGGTTCAAATTTTATACTCGATTTTATAATTATTACTGAAAAGCCCATTATATACGCCCCTATCAGTGCCCGAAATAGAAAGTTATTGTCAGGAAAGTCCTCAGCAATTATTTCTTTAGTTTTTAGAATTTCAATGGTCTCAATTTGTGGAGTTATTAATAAATTACCATCTGGCTGGCTTAAAATTCCTAATGTAGCGTTCTTCTCAATGCTGTGCTTATCAATCCATGCTTTAGGTAATGATATAATATAACTTGAACCCCCTGTTTTTTGAACTTTTCTTGTTTGGAATGACATATTAATCCATAAATCTATAGTTATCTATACAAGAATTATTAATATATATATTTATAAACTTTTTCTATATATTCTATATAGTAAAATTAGTCATGATTATGATTTCAGACCCTATTAATATTTAGACTATATAGAATATAGTTGAAATCTTTAAGTTCAGTTTCGAATTCAGATTAGTAATATTATAAATATCCTAAACAGGAGATATTAATGGATTCATATGATAAATTGCCAGATGCTGAAATTAAACCTGTAGGGCAAATATCAAAAAAATTTTTGGATCTTGGAATAGATTCATTTAAGCAAGCTTGCGAATATGTAAACAATATTGAGTATGGTTATAATACAAATTATGATGATAAACTGATTTTTTTTAAGGAGAAAAAGGGCACTTGCACATCAAAACATGCCGTTATAGCAGGTCTTGCAGAAGAACTTAACATCCCACTCTTCAAACATGTGGGTGTATATAAATTCACGGAGGAAATTTCAACCGGTACCAACAAGATTCTAGGAAAATATAGCATTCCCTATGTACCAATGGTTCATTGCTTTCTAGTATATAAAGGCTTCCGTTTCGATCTTACAGAGGGTAATTGCAATGGGAAAAATACAACTATTAATGAACTTATCTATGAGGAACAAGTTAATCCTTTTATCAGCGGGAAAGATGAATATTTACTATTTAAAAAGGTGATAAATAATTATGTCTTACCCACGAAAGAAATGGAGGGAATAAAAGAAAAATTGCTTTTAAAAGCTAGAAATGAATCTATTAAACTTCTAATGGAAAATGTCAAAAAGCAGAAAAATCAAAAAATTAACTGAATTATTCTTACTTTTTATGAGACTTCACAATCTAAACATTAATTATCAGGCTTAATGAAGTTGTTTAGAACTTAAGTGCTCTTAGCAATTATTGACATCGTTATGAAGTCCGCTACATCCTCACAATTATCGGATATTGCAAGGAAAAATAGTTACAAAGGAGAACCTTTGTAAGTTGTAAATCAAACCTTTTATTCTTCTAAAGTCCGTGTTCCGTTCGAGCTATTATGCTATCTTGAACCATTTTATCCAAATCAACAAAACGGGCGTTGTAGCCTGCTACCTTGACCACAAGATCCTTAAACTTTTCAGGTTCTTTTTGTGCTGCTATTAATGTCTTTGCAGACACGACGTTAATCTGAACATGATCAACCTTTTGATCTACAAATACTCTGATAAGGTCTGCCAACCTTTTGATACCATCCTCTTTTTCAAATACGACTGGATCAAGTTTCATGTTTAGAGTTTGGCCTAGCGAAAGTTCTGGATTGTTAATCTTACCCATGGACTTGAGAACCGCAGTAGGACCATTTATATCACTACCTATTGTAGGAGATGCTCCATCAGAGATGGGTGCCCGGCTTTTTCTTCCTGAGGGTAGTGCTCCCACCATTAGACCTTGAGGTACATAAGATGACATTGGTACTTGATAAGCGTATTTCGTACCACCGTATGTTGTTTTATATTTCATTGCTTCTGTTGCGACAAGGTGGCTTACCCAGGCAACTTGTTCATCTGCATAATCATCATCATTACCGAATTTCGGAGCGTCTAAGCACATTTTATGGATATCTTCATATCTTTTAAAATCATTGTCAAGTGCATCACATAACTCTGCCATCGTAATTTTTTTATCGTCAAACACTACTTTCTTAATAGCTGCTAGTGAATTACCTGCATCGACAGTTCCAGATGAAGAAACTGCACCCAAACTGTAGCGTGCTCCACCTTCCTCTCTACAAATTCCATTTTCAATACAGTCTTCAGTTAAAGCTGATGTGAAAGGAGTTGGTTGAAGTAATTGTTCACCAAGGTTAGCAGAGATTGCACCCCTTTTCATCTCAAAAGCTACTTGTGAACGAAATGCTTCTCTTACCTCTTCAAATGATTTAAATTGCCTTGCATCACCAGTTTCTACCCCCCTTCTTTTACCGAAAATTCTACTCCAGCCATTAGTCATCACAAGTTCCATTAAAAGCGCAAGATGTTGCGTTTGATTTACTTCCCATCCACTTTCCATCGTATGTATACTGGGTTCATGGCAACCAACACAACCACCAAATTCTCTGGCCATCTCTAAAGAAACAGGACGCCCTCCAATGGTAGATCCGCGACCAAGTAGATTATCAACCAGAACATCATGATTGACATATTGAGGGTTACCACTACCCACCGAAGTCAATTGGCATGCTTTTATTAATATATCATCGGGTGTTTTACTATGCACTAAAAGACCGATTGCAGGTTCTACCATCCCTGGAGTGTGCATTATAGCTTCGATAAACATGTAGGAAAGTGCATTTGTTGCATCTGTTCCATCAGCTTTTTGACCACCAATATCAAGATGATGACCAGGTGTATATTGTGAAATAACTCCAAATTTGGTCCAAAGACCAAACGATTGTGAAAACCGCATACACCAGCAATCAATCAATTCCTGGGCTTCCTCCTTTGTTATTCTTCCTTCTCTTATATCCTTCTCATAGAAAGGATACAGATATTGATCGGCTCTTCCCAGACTTATTCCCCCATGAAATCCTATCTCCCAACCGAGTAGCATATGAGTGAACCAGACTGACTGCAGCGCTTCGTAGAAAGTTCTTGCTGGATGTGCTGGTACTCTTTCGCATATTTCCGCAATTTTAAGGAGTTCATCTTTTCTCTGATCATCCTGTTCCTCCTCTGCAAGTGATCTAGCCTTAGAAGCAAATCTCTCCCCAATCTCAGCAGCGGCATCTAATGCTAGAATAACTCCCTCAAGGAAAGGAACTTTCTGAATATCTTCTGCATCTATTAGGTTTATTCTCTCCAATCTTTCTTCGGCATCACGCTTTATTCCTAAAAATCCTTTTTTCAAGACTTTTGGATAGTTAACAACATAGTGACAAACTTTCAATGACTCATAAGCATACTCTACTCCCATTTTTCTTGCTTCTGGAGGAACAATTGCGGGATGATAATGTTTTCTCCAATATGGATAAATTTCCTCCCTTAGAATTTTCTTATCTTCCTCATCAATAAGAAAGGGATCACTTTTCCTAGTACTCAGAGTATCTAATTCACTCTCGAGCCCAAATGCAGTCCATGTAATTGCATTAAAAGGAATTTCAGTACCCCGCGGCTCAGAAAATAACCATCCCACGAAAAACTCATCGGGATAAATATTTACTGGCACTCCTCTCACGATTGCGGCAAATGATTTAGCTCTTCTGGTAATAAACAGTTCTCCTTCAGTTTCTTTTCTACTCTGGGTTCGGATTCGTGCAATATCAATAACTACCTTATTCTTAGTGTTCAAGTATCGCTGTCTTAGAGTTTCAACCCTTGATGTTGATTTTATAGTTCTATATTTTTCCCATAAAGACGGTTCTGCAACACTTGATTCATTTACGGACTCTACCAATAAAAAAACACCTTTTTATAAAAATTAGGATAATAACTATAATCTTATGTTATATAATTTATAGACTATTTGATATATAAAATTCATCAATTATCAAACTAAGTTTCGATCTTACAGAGGGGAACTGTATCGGTAAAAATACCGGAAAATGTAGAAAGGCAGAAAAATCAAAGAAATATATCTAGTTTTTATTTGGGGTTCAATACTAAAATTTTACTAAAGAAAAGAAGATTAAATTAAACTCTGGCCTACTACACTCTTATGGGGCTTTTTTCCTAACAAATATAATAGCGTTGGAACAATATCTGTTGTCTTACAATAGGGTATATGATTTTGCGGGAGATCTGAAGAACCCCCGATAATTAATGGTACATTCATACATTCTCTTGTACCCCTATCATGATTATGTATATTTTTATTTCCTCTCTTCCCATTTTTCAAATTATAAACGATAGATCCATCGTTGCTTAGAATTAAATCACTACTCCTTGGATTTTTGAAATGACGTGGTATTAGATCGGGATATAGTGGATAATCGAGGTGATAGGTCGCACTCAACCATTCTTGGATGGTATGGAATTTGTTATCTAATAGTTTACTAGCATTCTCATCATCTAGATAACCAAAAATATCGCTTTCATCATTATCCGATACGAATTTTGTCTTGAAATTATCACCAAGCCCTACATATTCAATTGTCCCAGAGATTGTCTTCATTGATTTTTTAAATTTCCGTTTTAAATGAATAATCCCTTTTTTTACTGTGTTATTTTCATTCCGATAATACATTAAATGGCTTCCTTTAATTTTAAATAATTCCTCTAATAAATTCACCTTTTTGGGTCCAAAACTTTCCATTTCCTCTATTTTAGGGTGAGACCAGCCATTTTCCATATTAAAACTATTCTTACCTTTGAAATTAAAGAACCCCACTCCATCATACTTAGATATATTCATATTTCCCTTTAGATTCTTACGAGGATGGTAGTGAGTGAGTAAATTACTTTTAAAAAAGTTAGGTATTATTCCAAATCTTTGAGCTTTATAGTTTCCATGATCCGATGTGATCGCAATTGCAGTCTCATTAAGATATCCCATTTTCTTCAATGCACTTGCTAAAACTCCTATAACCTTATCAATGTGTAAGATGTTCAATTTATATATGTGTGAATTATATCCAAAAAAATGTAGTAGAATATCAGGAGTCATAAACCATAGAACAGATATAACGGGGGTTTCTTTATTACTAAAAAATCTCTTGGGCTTTTTAAATACATCAATTATTTTATGTACAATTCCAGAATCCGTTCTGACCATCATTTTCTTTTTATTGCGAGGAAAACCTAAAGCAAGATAATACATAGCAAGTTTCGTCTTTCTCTCTGGAAAAAAGTAATTTGCTCCTCGGTTAATAAATTCACCAATACTAGCTGTATTCTCCTCTCCTGCCATTTCAAAAATAGTCTTGGTTCTATTCCCAATATCATTATTTAACTTATAAATTTGCATATTTCTAGATGTATAATCCCTAAGATAAGGTGGTGCAAGATCACGACCCATCCAATTCATCAATGGAACACCATGACAATCTTCTTTCCTAAAATCTCCGGTATAGGTACCAGTAAGCATTGAAACTTGAGTTGGATAGGTAATAGGGGGAAAATCAGTTATACAATTTTTAGAATAAATCCCTTCCTCCATCAATTTCTTGATATTGGGTAAAATGCCCCTTTCAACAAATTGAAATAGGTGATCAGATCTTAAATTATCAATTAAGCAAAGAATAACTCTATTTATCTTATTCATAATACTGTAAGACTTAAGGTAGGAAATATAATACTTCTATAATTAAAAAATATAGTCTTATTAAATATTCGAAATAAAAAAATCTTAGATAAAATATTTATTAGATCCTGAAGGTAACTTCGAAATTTTTAGAGATCTTACAGAATTTCCTGATGTTTTCAACTCATTTCAAAAATGAGGATGTTCTAATAAAGAAAATAGAAAAATTCAAGGAGAAATCTATGTTTGAATATTTAAAGAAATAATAAAATAGCCCCTGGTGGGAATTGAACCCACGGCCGGCAGATTACAATTACAGAGCAGTTTATTATAAACTGCTGTCTGCTGCTCTACCACTAAGCCACAGAGGCAAAATTTTTTTCTATATTTTCTAGGAAATTGTTATAAATTTTTAATTTTGTGGTTTTCGAGCGTAATAAAATCAACACAAATAATTAAAAGTTAACTTGAACTATTGTTCATAATTTACAAAATATTCAAATCAATATTAAAAATGCCGTTTACAAAAGAAGATGTTGTTAAATTAGCCTTTAAGATATATAAGGAAGGGGAACCATTAGAAAAATCAATTTGGCGCCTTGCGGAGCTCTGTGCAATTATTAACAAAAATGTGAAGAATGGGTATGATATTAAACCATTAGAAACTGACAACTTGGTTTTGCTTATAAGGGATGATGTAAATGGTGAGCTGCTTAAACCTCCCGAAAACGAAATACGAGAGGTTGCAGACATTATTTATCATGAAAATCCTTCAAAAAGCCAGCTTGATTGGTACATCGCAGAAAAGCAGCTTTTATTGAATTGGATTAAAGAAGTACTCGCCCATAATAAAAATCATTAATAGAACCTTAAAATAAACCATTTGAGTCTACTTCTTTTAATACTAAATTGCATGAAAAATAAGTAGAATAACTATTAAAGTAGGAATAGTTGGAATTATAATAAATCTTATACTTATTATCATTAATTCATAATTAAAATTTAATTCTTTTAGGTTAGAATTTTGCCTAGTTCGAGGAAAGGGAAAAAAAAGAAAGACGATAATAAAAGTCAAACTTCAATATTTTCTTTTGCAGATGAGAAAGAAAAGGAGAAAAAAGTCTCTGCCGAGAAGGACGAAAATAAGGAAAAATTAGAGCAAAGTAGAGAAAAATTAGAGGAAAAACCACCTATTAAAGAAGAAGAAATCGAAAAATCAGCTATTAAAGAACAAGAACCCGAAAAATCCCCTATAACTGAAAAAAAAGTAACCAAAAAAGCATCTCAATTAACATTCTTTACTAAAAATGATAAACCATTTGGATTAAAAGTGGGGAATATAAAATTAGATAAGGTTTTCAGAGAAGGGGTAACCTCAAAATATATTAGATATCTAATTAAACAAGGGGAAATAGTTCAAAATTTAGAAAAAGGATTATTACTTGATGTTGATTATGATGGTGGGTTAAATAAGGCTTTCTGTAAATTCTATGATTTAGCGACAGACGAAATAAAGATTTGGATAGATACTACAGAGCATGAACCTTATTGTCTAAGTAATGAACAAATAGGAGAATTAGAAAAATTATATTTTTCAGAAAAAATCGGTCAAGCGACACAAAAGAAGAAATTAACTGATTACGCTGGTTTTAAACGATTTGAGAAAGTTAAGAAGTTTAATTTGTTAAGAGATAAAGAAATTGAGATGACTAAACTTTATGGTGAAACTCCTACAAATATTGGGGGATCGGGTACGAATATTCGTAATATTTTGGGTGAAAATGACAAAAAAGCATGGGAAGCAGATATACGGTATCACTTGAACTATATCTTTGATACTCAATTAATTCCTGGTTTAATTTATACTATAAAAGACGGTAATTTAGAAGAATTAAATTATGAGAAGATTGATGAAGATTCAAAAATAATGGCTAGTGAGCTTCGAGATCTATTCAAGAGTGAATCTCCAGAAATCCAAGAGTTTTCTGAGAAATTCTTAGATATTTTTATTACTCCTATTCCTGATGTTAAACGTATGGCAATGGATATTGAAGTTAAAGTAGGTAAAGATGATTATAGAATCCCTGATCCTCATCTTGCTAAACAAGAGGTTATCAGTATATCTTTTGTGGTTACTGATGGATTAAAACTGGTTTACATGTTAGAACGTGAGGAATATTCCATTAAAGAATTTCATGAAGATTTTCCTTCAGATGCTAAAGTTGTTTTGTTTAAATCTGAAAAAGACTTGATGACAGAAACATTTCGGCTTATGTGGAAATACCCTATAATCATCACCTTTAATGGAGATAACTTTGATCTTAATTATTTATATCATCGGGCTGAAAAGCTAAAAGTAAACAAAGATCTTAATCCAATCCATGTAAAACGAGGATTTGGGATTATGTCAAAAGCAGAATGTGATTTAAGACACGGCATTCATATTGATGTATTTAATTTATTCTTTAATAGGAGTATTTCTGGATATGCTTTTGGAGGTGTGTATGAGAGTGCATCACTAAATGCGATTAGTGCTGCCTTATTAGGCGAAGAAAAATTTCAGCATGATGAGATAATTCATGAAATGGAATTTGATATTCTTTCATGGTATAATCTTAAAGACTCATTATTAACACTGGAACTAACTAAATTTAACAACTCCTTAGTATGGAATTTAATTATATTGTTGTGCCGGATAACGAAGATGCCGATTCATGACATGGTTCGAAGGCAAATCTCAACTTGGATCCAGAATATTTTTTATTTTGAACACCGAAGAAAAAACTATCTAATCCCGAGGCGCTCAGAAATATCTGAATTCAAAAAAGGCGGGAAATTAATGTCCAGAGCTAATGATGAGAAATTCCAAGGGGCCTATGTTATCCAACCTGTTCCTGGAATTCATTTTGATGTTGTAGTTATGGATTTCGCATCACTGTATCCCTCTATTATTAAAGAATACAATCTTTCATATGAAACTGTTTTATGCCCTCATAAAGATGATGAAGATAATCTTGTAAAAGGAACACCTTATCATATTTGTACCCATAAAATGGGGATCTTTGCTTATGTAGTAGGATTTTTCCGGGATATTAGAGTAAAATACTTCAAACCAAAGTCCGGTGATAAAGAATTAACAGAAAAACAACGCAACTATTATCAGACTATTCAACAGGCATTAAAAGTGTTTATTAATGGGTCCTACGGTGTATTTGGGAGTCAAAATTTTCCATTGTTTTGTCTACCTGTAGCAGAAAGCACAACAGGTATTGGACAATATTCTATCAAACAAACTATCAAAAAAGCTGAGGAATTAGGTGTAGAAGTTTTATATGGAGATAGCGTTACTGGAGATACGCCCTTATTGCTTAGAAGAAATAACACTATTACAATTAAAAGGATTGATGAAATAGGTTCAGAATGGATTAATGCTGGCGATAAAGAAATAGCCTTTTCTGAATTTGAAGTATGGGGAGAAAAAGGATTTAATAAAATCAATAAAGTTATAAGACATAAAACAAAAAAGAAACTATTTAGAATTCTAACACATATAGGAGTTGTCGATGTAACTGAAGACCATAGCCTTTTAACCAAAAATAAGGAAATGATAAAACCTGGACAAGTTAAAATAGGAACCGAATTGTTACATGCGTTTCCAAAAGAATATAGTGAAAATTTCAATTCAGATCTCTCTAAAGATGAAGCATTTGTATTTGGTTTATTTTATGCTGATGGTTCAGCAGGAATATATGATACTAAATGGGGTTATAAATACTCCTGGGCAATAAACAATCAAGATAGAGAATTATTAACAAGAAGTCTAGAAATTCTCAATCAAATTGAAGCAAAAAATGGATTAGAATTTAAAATTATTGACACTATTGAATCTTCAGCAGTTTACAAATTAATACCTACAGGCGGGTTAAAAGAAATAACCGAAAGATATAGGTCACTTTTTTATAATAAAAACAGTCAAAAAATAATACCAGATATGATTCTAAATGCCCCTTTTGAGATCAAGAAATCATTTTTCGAAGGATATTATTCTGGAGATGGAGATAAATGGGGACGAAATAAATTCGGGAACACACGACTTTCCAATAAAGGAAAAGTAGGTACAATGGGATTTTATTATCTATTATCTGCTTTAGGTTATAAAGTAAGTATTAATTCAAGATTGGATAAACTGAATGTGTATCGATTAAATGCCACAAAATCATATCAAAGAAAAAACCCAAATGCTATTAAAAAGATTATTCCTCTTGGAATATCTAAAGATTTTGTATTTGATTTAGAAACAGAAAGTCATCATTTTCACGCAGGTATTGGACAGATGATTATCCACAATACAGACTCAGTTTTTCTTAAAAATCCCAATAAAGATCAAATGAAAGAAATATCAAATTGGAGTAAAAAAGAATTAGATCTTGATTTAGAAGAGGAAAAGACTTACCAATTTTTGGCATTATCAGATCGAAAAAAGAATTATATTGGAATATATAAGAATACAAAATACACAGATGTAAAAGGATTAGTGGCCAAAAAGAAAAACACTCCAGAATTTATTAAAAAAGCCTTTAGTGAAATGATTGAACTATTGAAAAAAATTACAAATAATGAAGACTTCTTGAAGGCAAAAGATGAAATCATAGAGATCGTGAGAGATAATTTAAGGAAAATAGGGAAACCGAATACATTTGTATTAGGAGACTATGCTATAAATATTGGGTTACAAAAAGATCTGAAAAACTATACTAAAACTATTCCCCAACACGTTAGGGCTGCTAAGGAATTAAGAGATGTGACAGGAAGAAACTTTCAAAAAGGTGAGACAATCAGCTTTATTAAAAGTAAGGGAGCAAGCGGGGCAAAAGCAATTGAATTGGCTAAACTCCAAGATATAGATACCAAAAAATACAAGGAGTTATTAAAATCTGCATTTGAACAAGTCTTGGATGCCCTTGGTATAACTTTTGATGAAATTCGAGGTATAAAAAAGTTGGATGCGTTTTTTTAAATAAAACCAAAAAAAAGAATAGAAATAATTTTTATAGATTATTTCTTTTTGTTAAATTCATCTGGATTTCCACCAGCTTCAAGATATTCAGCATATTTTTTCAAACTTTTTACAAGCATCTCTCCTGCTATTCCAAGTATAGGTTCTTGACCTGGGTCATCAAATTCAGCCCAGATAGTTGCTTCTACGACATCTCCCTTTGGTTTTAGTACATAACCTAAACTTGTCATTGGACTTCCTTCTTGAGTAGCAGAAAGACTTTCAGGAGGATTTGTTTCAATACGAGTTGAAGTAACATCTCCCACATTCGTTTTGAAGAAATAGTTACCTGGACCCAGCTCAGTAACTTTATTCACTACGATATTCCACCGTGCATAATCCCTGTCATCATCAATTATCTTGAATATCTTTTCTTGAGGTGCTTTAATATCCACTTTTTTTTCAACACGAGGCAAATTTCTCACCCTCTATAGATTTGATATAAATCGTTTAAAATTTTTGGTAAATAAGTTTAGAACTTAAGGATATAAAAGGTTTTATTTTTTTATAAAGTAAATCAAATATGATTATGAGAAAAGCATTAAATGGACAATAGCCATTTACTTTCTTCACAATAGTAAATTAGTGTTTTTACTTGTTGAATCCATAATATTGCTAGTAAAAATAAGAATTTACCAGTTGATTTCTGTATAATGTTTATATTCTATATTTAACAACAGAAAGTTGATCAAAATCAAAATTTGATTATGAAATTTGAGAGGGAATTAAATGGTTGGTATAAAAAATTTTATGTGGGTATTTCCAATTTTTGGTGCTGTTTTTGGGATTCTTATATTTGTATTCCCTGTAATGAATTGGTATCTTGATGCATATTACTTTATGAATTGGTCTTACTGGATTTTTGGATTGGCTTATTATCGTTATATTGGCCATGACATAACTGATCCTAGAGTCTTTGAGATTAACTTTACAACCAATCTTAACCTATTGATAGTTTCATTCATTACTATGATACTTATCTCTGTGGCGGTAATATTTCTCATAATTGCAGGCATTTCTAACATGAGAAAATCCCTTTATAATAAAAAATTTATGACGAGAACAAGCATTGGTACTATTCTATTATTTGCTGGTGGCATTTTATTTTGGGTAGGAGCGGGTTGGCCTACAACTCCACATTCGTTACCTTATCCTCCTGTTTCAAGTGTATGGAACCTCTTTAATGGGGGATTTAGTGCATATACTCCATTTATCGGAGGTGGAATAGCATTACTTGGAATTCCTCTATACTATTATATCTTAAAAACGAGAGTTGAGAAATCAGCACAAGGAAAAGAAACTAGTTTAAAAACTAAAGGATTTAAAGAAAAAACTGGAGTGAAAAAATATATATGGGTCGTTCCAACTATCGGAGTTATTTTTGGGATTATTACATTTCTTGCCCCTGCAATTTCCTTCAGTTTTACTACTTATGCTTCGATGAATTGGTATTACTGGATATGGGGATTGACTTCATATAGTCTTATTGACCCAGACCCATATGGACCTCCTGACATCTCAGAGATTGCTTTTACTAATAATACTCAATTATTAACTTTTTCAATTGTAAGTTCGATAATGATCTTGGCAGGAGTAATAATCCTTTTAATTCAAGCTAGAGCTAGCAGGAAAAACATGCATTACAGTAAAAAATTTATGATAAGAACAGGAATTAGTGCGGTATTACTAATCACTGGGGGAATTTTATTTTGGGTAGGAGCAGATTGGCCAACAACCCAACAGACTGGACCTTTTCCTCTTGGTGTGAGTGTATGGACCTATTTTAATGAAGGTTTTAGTATATATGCTCCATTTATTGCAGGGGGAATATCCTTACTAGGAATAACCGTACATTATATAATATTTAAATTTAGAATTGAAGCGTCAAGGAAAAGAGGAGATATAAGTTATAAAATCGATGAATTTAGAGAGAAAATTGATGCGGTTTATGATATTGAAAAAGAAATAAATGACAAAATAGCTAAATTGGAGGAAACTCAAAGAAAAATCTTAATACAGATATCTGATTTAAGAAAAACTGACGAATTAGAAAACCCACCAATTTGAATTTGCAAAAAATCCAATATCGTAAAAGAGGTAACATTAAAAGAAATCCCCAAGGTTAGAAAAAATTCCTTAGAAATTATCTATTTTTTTTTTATATAAAATACGAGATTTCCTTATTCTTTTTAAAGATGATAAATCGAAGAATTTTTTTAAGAACGGAATTACAGGAAATAATAAAATATCCCCATTATCAAGGAACAAAAAATTGGATTTAAAATATTGTCATCTATTCGTAGGTTTAAAAGGTCAATTATCAAAAACGTGAGTCCCCCACTAAAACCAATTAATATAATTTTTATGTATAATAAAGCGGGTTCGAATAACGCAACAATCCCTATACCAATTACAAAAGAAGTCAAAAATCCTGCGATATAACCAACAATCGTTTTCTCAGACGATTTAGGGAATTTTTTCTTACCAAATTTCAATCCAAATAATGATGCAGCCCCATCTCCGATAGTAGAAATTAATATTGATGCCGCAATTATACAGAATGGAAAAAAAAATATAGGAACAAAGGATAGAGCTAAGACTGCGGGTCTAATGAAATCAAAGTTTTCTCTATGCCTCATAGACTTACTTAAAAGATTTAAGACATTATCGGGGATAAGATGGAATAAATTGTGATTTTCAAAAACAAAGGATAATCTTGCATAATCTAAAGCGCCAAACATTAAAATTCCCGAATAACCAACAGTCAAGATTAAAAATCGAGCAAATTCTTCTCCAGTTATACCCCACGCTATGTCAGCATTCCATAGGCCTTCCCAAATATATATAGCAAAAATCCATAGGAAAATAACTAATCCGGCTGGAATTAAATGCAAAGCCTTTCTGTGGACATCAATTCTTAATTTTTGTAATCCTGCATCAGACTTTAGGTCGAATTTTTTTAAAAATATTTCAATATTGCGTTTCTCCTTTATTTCTGGATGCTTCTTTATAACAAAATTATATTGATAGAATAGAATTAAGAATATCAAACTCGGTGTAAAAATACAAATAGAGAAGGTTGATAGCATTTGGAAAAATCTGATATTTGGATTATAGGCAGAAAAAAAGAGAGGATATATTATTCCTGCTGTCACCCATAAAAAGAATGTTAAGACACTGTTCATAAAATTATGATCCAAAGAATATTTCTGGTTCAATTTAATCGCATAATAGAATAAACCAGATCCACTTAACACAAAGAGGATCGTAACTGGCAACGAGACTATGTCATATCCCATGATATCTTTAATTAAAATTCTATTTCAAAAATATCTTTTGGAAAAAACATCCTTGCAAAAGAAAATGTGCTATTAAAAGGAAAATTAGGAAAGAAAAAGAAGATTATTTAATTTCTGAAAGTTCTACACCTTTAGTCTCTTTTAGAAACAGGTACGCTATAGGGATGACAATGAAGTGTCCCATAACAAATATAATAAATGTTGTGCCTAATCCTACTAATAAAATGACTACACCGCTTAACATTAATCCAATTGTACCACCAATTCCCCCAACTAAACTCCTAAATCCAATGCCGGTTCCTCTTCTATCCGTTGGCAACATTTCTAATGTAAGTAACCTAATAATGCCAATAGCACCCCAAGTTGATATGTGTGTTAAAGAATACCCGAATAAGACAATAAAAAAAGCATTTTCAGTACTATGAGCCCCAAATACCCATATTAGCACGGATATTGGCGCTATAAACGACCACAGATATAACAATGGTTTCCTTCCAATTCGATCTGCCAGAAAACCATTAATAGCGTAAGCTATGATAACTGCGAAAATCACTAATAAAAAAACAATAGTAACTTGACCCTGAGTTAATATTCCTACATCACTGATATACTTCTCAAATAAACCTATATATATTCCCGAAATTCCCCGAAGAAAAACTATTAATAATAAGAAGGTGTATGGCTTACGACTTTCTGTTTTAAAAATTGATACAATATCCTCCTTAAAAGATCTTGATTCTATTGTACCCTTCTCTTTCATCATTTGATATCTTTTTGTCTCTTTTAGTGAGAAGTAAATGACAACGCATAATGGAAATCCTATTATCATGGGAAAAAACGTCATACCCTGCCAAAATGAGCCAGTTTCCTTTATAAAAATAAAACGTGAAATTACCATTATAATAGGACCTAATAATCCTGCCATTAATATAATATTTGAATAGTAAGCGCGTTTGTTAGGTTTGACTTCCTCATTGATATAAATCAACCAGATATCACTACTGAAAAAAAATGATAAAAAAAACACAAAAATCATATACATGACAAAATTTAATGAAAAAAACATTCCCAATGCAGCAAGAGCCATCCCGAAAACGGTAATGCTTAACATTTTTTTTCTTCCAAGTTTATCAGATAAGTAGTGACTAAAAAATAGAAAATACATACCAATTGAGACTGCACCTGTTGCGAATGCAATAATTGCATTTTGAACATCTTGTGGTTTATCACTTAAAAAACTCTCCGCTATAGTTGAAGGGATTGCTCCAGGAAACACAGTCGCATATGAGTCGAGGATTTGTACAAGCATTAATATGAAAATCATGTATAGGAAATATTTCCTTGATCTTCCTGTAAGCTTTTCATTATCATTCTCAGACATAAAACCACTTTTCTCTTTTTCGATAAATTATTTGATAGAAAATTCTATCTTTAAATATTTAAAACTATCATAATTTTATAACAAGGAACAAGCTAGCCTTAATAATTTTTTTATGAATGATACTAAGTAATAAATTTAATTATTAAATAAACTCCAATAGCTATTAATATTACAGAGATGATTATAATAATTGCCATTCCTGTTAGCATTAGTTGAGAGACCCATAAGACCCACTGAGTGATTACGAGAGAGAGAAGTATAATTCCGAATGCAATCATGAATATCCCAATCGCAATCAGAGACAAACTTGATCTTGTAGAATCTTTCATAATTATTCACATCCTCTATTATTATTAGAAAAAAAGAATAATAAAAGTAATGAATAGAATTTGAAAAAATCATTTGAATTTTATTAAATTGTGTGTTAAATAAAATAGATTGATTTCTCAATACAAAATATAAAATAAGAAAAAATTACATAAAATATAAAAAAATAGATAAAAGAAATCTATAATCCAGTTAATAAAATATCATCAAGTACTTTATGAACTTTCTTTAAATTCTCTTCACCAAGAGCCTTATCGACTTCTAATTTGAGATTTAAGAGGGCACTTAATCCAGATACTACTGTATTTTGTAAGAAATTATTGAATACACTTTTCTCCGCATTCTTGTCTTTAAACTCTTCAACTCTCTCAAGCATGACTTTCTCATATTCTTCAGCAGTTGTAGTTCTCAATTCTGTTAGTTTACGAATCTTCAACCCGTCTTTTATTTCTACATGATCTTCAGACATTTACTCTTCACCTTCCTTTTTAATTCCACCATTACGTGCTACTTCAGGGTTGACTTCGATAACTTCTTGACCGGTAGTGGTATCAAATTCATTTCGAACCTTAGCAGTTATTTCTTTGGCAATTTGTTTTTCAATTTCAGGCCTGTGAATTGTGTTCATAGTGCAGAAACTAACTTCTTTAACTGTATCATCTGGCATTGCTACACCGAAGTGAACAATACACCTTTTTGTTCTTTCCAAATCCATATTATATGCGTCTTGAAAATGCATTGAGCTTAAAAGCAATGTTCCATAACTGAAAGAACTGATGCTTTCCCAATCCCCATTTATTAACACTCTGCTGAACATTTCCATGAGCTTACCAGGTTTTTTTGCATACTGCAAGACCCCTAATAGGAATCGAGCGCGAAGCTGGGTTTTATCAAGGAAATTCAAACCATTATCTAATGTTTTCCCAAAATCCCCTAACAATCCTTCAAATATCTTTAGTGGTTTTTTCTCTTTGTCCTTGATTTTTTCCCAAAATTTATTTGCGAAATCAATAACTTTTAGGGGGTCGAAATACTCCATAATAGGCATCATCTCCTTTGTAGTGGGATCTATTGCCATATATGAAGCAAAGCCACAATCGGGATGACAGGTAAACTCAATAGGTTCAACATCAGCGAGGTATGCGATGATTCTACCTAACTCCACGATGGTTGTTAAGGGGTACCACGAGTTTTCCATGCTTATTCTTCCTCCTGTTTGTTCTTCAATCTTCTTAAGAACATCTGAATTAGTAATTCTCAATTCTTCACGTTCTTCGAAAGCAATCCGTCCACATAAGGAAACTGGCTGAAAGGTGATTCCTCGAACTACATCTATATTATCAATTGCGTACTGTATAATATTTCCAACCTCAATGTCAGTGACTCCTTTAGCAATTGTTGCAACTAATACAATGGAATTTAAACCAGCTTTTCGGCAATTATCAATAACTCTTTGTTTATATGGCATTAAATTCTTAATACCGCGAGTTTTTTCGTAAGTTTCATTATTGATTCCATCAAATTGGAAGTATAGTGTATCTAAGCCCATCTCCTTACATTTCTTGGTAAATTCTAAACCGTCTTTTTTCTTTTGAAAGCCATAACCATTTGTAGCAACAATTACTTCTTTAAATCCATTGTCTTTTGCCATCTTGCAAATTTCAGGAAAATCCTTTCGAACTGTAGGTTCACCACCCGTAAACATGATTGCAACTGCGGGGATAGGTTTACTTCTAAAGTGTTTCATTACTTTATCAATTTCCTCGAGAGTTGGCTCAACAAGATATCCAGATTGTAAGACATTAGCATAACAGAAATTACAGTTAAAATTACAGCGGTTTGTTAGATCTATTAAAGCCAATGAACAAGTTGATATATGTTGTTCACAGAGTCCACAGTTATAAGGGCATCCTCTTGGGTCGTCTCCCTGAAAATCTGGTGGATTAGTGTCACCATCTTTATCGAATTGCCATACAATATTTCCATTCTTATCTTTGATAGCGTAATGTGTCCACTTATAATATTTAGCAGAACTACTAATTAAATCTCTGAAATCTCCATGGTCTACGCATGTTTTTCTCATCCAAATTTTTTCATCTTCTTCATAAACTTCTGCACCAATTGGTTGTAAGCATTCAGGACATACACTCTTCGTTTTCCGATAATAAGGTTCATTTACATATTCTTCATCGTTTAAGTGATACATTTTTTTTGAACACCAAATAATTCATTATTTATTTAGACATGTGTTTATACAAAGTTAGAAGAGGTAATTTATAAAGATTTTTCTACTTTTCCGATCCTTACGAATATGATTTGTAAATAAACTGTAAAATTAAGAATACTTTAGTTCTACTCTTATAATTTGCCACTTTTAGATTTTTTAAATAGTAATTATTAAAACTAATAATAAAAAATTAAAGATTATTCCTAAAATCTTATTGATCAATCCCCCTTAAAATTAGGATTCCTTTTTTCAAAAAATGCTTTCAACCCTTCTTGAAAATCTTCAGTTCCCGCAGTTTTTACAATATTTGCAGCTTCTTTATCCAAATGTGCTTCTAGATCTGTTGCATAAGATTCCTTGATAAGATTTTTAGTGTAAGAAAATGCAACAGGTGATCCCTGACTTATTTCGATAGCAAATTTTTTAACTTCTTCGATAAAAGGTACCTCAGAATTAATTAACTGATTCACAAGGTTAGATTGTAAAGCTTCTTCAGCGTTAAGAACTCTATTTAAGAATAACATTTCATTTGCGAGACTTAAACCTACAAGTTTGGGAAGGTGCCAGGTTGAAGAAGAATCAGGAGATAAACCTATTTTTGTAAAAGCACATCCAAATGTAGCATTCTTTGCGCTAATTCTAAAATCACATGCTGTAGCATACCCTAAACCTGCTCCAAAGCATGCGCCATTAATAGCTGCAATTGAAAGAATCCGCATACTTTTCAAGATTTTAATTCCTTTATGCAACCTTCTTACTAATTCTGCCATAAAATCATCAGGTTTTTCTGCATTTCTGAATTCAACAACATCTCCCCCAGCACAAAATGCTTTTCCTCTTCCAGTTAGAATCAAGCATCTTACATTCTTATCATCTGATATAGTGTTAAGAGCAGTAATTAATTCATCCATTAATTTAATATTGAAAGCATTAAACTGATTTGGACGGTTAAGAAAAATAATCGCTAAATTATTTCTGCCATCAATCTCTAATTCAAGTGATTCAAAATTGGTCATAAAATTGAGAATTAATTGTTAGATTAAAGTTTTTGATATTTCTTTTTTAATAAATCAGTCAAGCGTTCCAATTCTGGTGATACTTTTAATTCAAAGTTTTGAATTTGTTCTAATTTCTTATATGTTTGGGGCAATCTTTTTATGTTCTCCAAGTAGAACTGTTGTATTTCATCTATCGTAGGTAACTTGGTAATCATTTTTCCATTTCTCATGATAGGCTCTAGAAGAGCTTCGGAATTCATAGGATTAGGCTCACTCTCAAGCACTAAGATATCCTCTTTAAACTCTTCCTTCTTGTTATATACTCTAAAAACTTGTTTTACACCTGGAAAGGTAATTTTTTCCTCACTAATCTTAATTTTAGGTTCATTTTTATATTCTATTAATTTGTACACTCCAGAAATGGTGGGATCATCACTTGAAGTTGCTAATTCTGTCCCAACACCAAATGCATCAATTGGTGCTTTATTATCTACTATTTCTTTAATTTTATACTCATTTAGATCAGAACTTGCAACAATCAGAACTTTATCGCTCCCTCCCTTATCTAAAATCCTTCTTACTTTTTTTGAGTGATCAATTAGATCCCCAGAATCGATTCTAACACCTCTTATATTATTCCCAAATTTAACACTATTCTCAGCGCCTTTTTCTGTATCATATGTATCAATTAAAAGTATCGAATTTTCATCGTAAATATTATAATAAGTAGCAAAACTATCTTCCTCTCCTTCAAATTTTTGTACAAAACTATGAGCCATAGTGCCACTAGAGGTTATCCCTAATTCAAGATCAGCTATAACATTACTTGTGCCATTAAAACCCGCAATATAACTAGCTCTTGCAGCATAGACACCTGCAAGTGGGCTATGGGATCTTCTTGTACCAAATTCGAGAAGTACTTTATTAGGGGCAATATTTCTAATTCTTGATGCTTTTGAAGCAACTAAGGTTTGAAAATTAATAACATTTAACAAGAATGTTTCTGCTAATTGTGCATGGATTATAGGACCTTGAATTCTCAATATTGGCTCATTTGGAAAAAAGAAATTCCCTTCTTTCATAGCCCACGCATCTAAGTTAAATTTGAAATTAGGCAAATATTCATTAAAGAAACTTACCTCAATTTTTTTGAAAACAGGTTTGTTTCTGAGAAATTCGATTGTTTTCTCATTGAATCTTGCATTTAATAAGTAATAAATAGCTTGTTCTAAACCTGCAAAGATTAAATAATTACGATTATGAGGTAGTTTTCTGATAAATAGTTCAAAAGTAGCAATATCATCTTTTTCATCTAAGTTATTTTCAAGATTGTACTGATAATATGCAGCACTCATAGTAAGCTGGTAAAAATCCGTACTCAAAATCATATTTTTATTATCAACAAAACCAGAATTTAAATCCATCATCTTAATCCCAAATGAAACTTGAAGTTATTTTATGTATTAATTTTATTCTTTCAATTATAAACCTTATTTTAGAAAATTCAAGTAATACAAAATAAAGATTTATTGATTGAATTATGAAAACAAAAGAGAAATAGATAAAATCATAAATTTTTCTCGAGATGGTGATTGGTTAAATCTTTACTAACATCCCATAAACGCTTTGCAAGCCCTTCATCATAAGATGCTTCAACAGACCGATCTTCCTTCCTATTTTTAAAGTACTTTCCACTCACACCTTCAACTTCAGATGAAGATGCTAAATAAATTGATGTTTTAGCCCCTTTCTTAGGGCTTCTCATAAATAAACCTATTAAATGGTAAAAAATTTTAACAAATTTTCTAAAATTCTTTACCATATTAGTTTTTACATATCCCGGGTGAAGACAATTAACTGTTACCCCACTTCCTTCAATTCTTCTGGCAAATTCATACGTAAAGAGAATCATAGCTAATTTTGATTGACCATATGCATTTAATTGACGATAATGTTTTTCACCATTAAGATTCTCAAAATTGATACTTTTGGCCTGTACGCTTGATGTAACATTCAATATTCTTGAAGGGCTACTTTTTTGAAGGATATCTAATAGGAAATTACATAATAAAAATGGGGCTAAATAGTTAACTGCAAAAGTACTTTCTAACCCATCTTCGGTTAAAGCACGTTTACTTAGATTAACACCAGCGTTATTGATCAGAATGTGTAAATATTGATATTTCTCCTTAAAATCTTTAACAAGCTGCAAGATTTCTTCCTGATTCGATAAATCTGTTAGCATTAAATCAATATTTCGGTTGTTAGACTCTTTCTTGATATCTTCTAGGGCGTCTTCACCTCGAGTTTTATTACGACACACCATTACAACTGTTGCGCCCATTTTTGCTAAACCTATTGCTGTAGCTTTCCCAATTCCTGAGTTAGCGCCAGTTATCATACATATCTTCCCCTTCATCATCTCAGAAGTGTGATTCTTAACAATTCCCAAATAAAATCCCCCCTTACATAAGAATTTAATATCATAAGTAAAACAATGTAAGTAAATATGAGAAAGAAAAAAGATAAATAAAAGCTTGGATGGGTTCCTTACCTTTTATAAATGGCTTCTAAAATAGAATAACTAAGCTATAAACTCTAGTTTTTTACAATTTTTCGACTTTTCGAATATTTTTTACCATTAAACCCCAAAAATTATCTTTAATAAGCTTCCCATTTACTTTAATTTTATCCTTTAACTTTAAATTATTATCCTTTTGTAATCTATCACTCACTCTTACTTTCAGTTTTTCAGCTTTTGCAATATCATCTTCACGAAAATCACTCTTTCGTGATATCCTTGGCCCTAATTTCACATCTTCTAATGTGAGGTGATAATAAATACTTATATTTCCTTGAAAATCTGATTGTCTTTCAATCATCTCAGAGATTTCTCCTTCATAGACGGTGATACTCTTATCAAGAAATTTCATCAATATTACATTGTCAGAACTTTCATCAGTTAAACTTCTTTTTCCTGCACCCAATGTGCTTGAAATTTTAACGGGTTTAACAAGTTTTTCAAAATTCTCTGGTAATTTTGTAAGTGTCCAATCAGAGAGCTTAAAATATCCTTCTTTTAAGGAAACTATAAATCCGACCCAAAAATGACCACAAAACCCTAAATTTGAACCAATACGACAATCACAATCCCTTTCTGGATCATTTATATTTTCTGGAGTAATAGACAGGTAAGATCCTATTTCCCAATTAAAACCCTTAAATTTAATCTCAACTTCATGGTTTTTAGGATTTACAATTTTTATCTCAGTAATGGTCTCTCTATCTTCCCCGTTAATTTTCTTTAGAGCTAAATTGATACCATCAGAAATAATCTCTATTTCTTTTTGTTTTAGTAAATCCTCTAATTCTTCTTCAGCGAGAGAGTCAAGAATAAACTCAACTAATTCTGATTTCTTCAACTTATAAAAACCTTTAATCCCAAAATCTCTACAAATCTGTTTTAAGCCATCAAGATTTAAGAATTGTAAGAGATGCTTCGTATATGTTTTTTCATCAAGCTGCCTTTTCATATTAAGCCCTTGTCTTTTTCAATTAAATTACAAAATATGTGAAGTCTCGTTATAAGAATTTAATATTCAATATTAATTTGAAATCCTAATATATAATTATATCTTTTTGAATACTAATTATCTCGAAAAAGAGGATTGTAATCAATTACTTTACAATTTTCTTTTATTGAATTATAAGTTTAGTTGTTCACGGAGGTTTGGCTGTACTTTTTAAGAAAATTATATCTAAAATCGAGAATTCATAAGAGGTTTAATCATATGAAAATGTTTAAATACTCAACTATCTTTTTAATTAGAAACTTAATGATTTATTAAAACGAATATTAAAATAAACGTTAAAATTCTGCTTGAGGTGAAACTGTAAACTGTCAATTATAAATCCAGACTTTCTTAAACATTTTGGAGAGATCAAATTTGCTGAAGAAAATAGTATGTGTATAAATGATTTTGAGCGTGCTATCAAAAGATATTTATTTGGGAAGGAAAAAAAACATCGAGGAAGTTTTAAAGCTGGTGAAATAGATAATAAATATATTAAAGATTTTTCTCGCTCATTTAAAAGTTATTTTGAATAATAAAAACCTCATATTTATTTATATCTCTTTAAACATCTAAATTCTCAAATTGGCAGATATTAATTAAATATTTACTATATGTAGTAAATATATATCTATTTTGCAAGAAAGGATGCAAAAATTTTTTACTAACTATTATCTTTTACTTATATCGAAATAAAAGAGATTTGATGAACTCGCTTGAGAAAGGGAAACAGGAAAATTTTGTTATTGATTTTTATTTTTATCTTCTCGTCGCTTTTTTTTACAGGTAATAGGGTAAGAATTGTTAAATCAGCGACACTAGATTCCCAAGATCCTATCATATTTGTCCACGGATGGACTGGGAATGAGGGGGGATTTCAAAGTATGAAACTATTCTTTTTTAATGATGGGTGGCCATTAGAAAAACTTCAATCTTTTAATTTTAATGATACTTGGGATTATTCCTCCGCGGGAAATATACTTAATGCTCAAGGTATAAAATATTGGGTTGATAATATCTTAGATTATGTCGGAGCTGAAAAAGTAGATATTATTGCCCATAGTATGGGGGGTCTTAGTAGTCGATACTATATCAAATTTTTAGATGGTTTAAATAAAGTAGATGATTTTGTATGTATGGGAAGTCCCCAGCATGGGGTATCTGGAGGTTCACAGGTTTTTCATCCCAACAGTACATTTCTATATAGTTTAAATGAAGGTGATGAAACCTATGGCGGAATTCTAAACGATACTATAGGTTTCCGTACAGATCCTGTTGGAGGGAGAATTTACAACAGCACACACTTCCCAGGAAATGTTAACTATACATCAATCTATAGTACGGGTGATACCATCGCCATTCCAATCAATACATCAATACTTGATGGGGCAAATAATATAGAAGTAAGTGGAGTAACCCATGTTAATATGATTTCTGATGAAGGCGTCTATAATGTAATCAAGCAAGCTGTATATGATGATCGGTCAAATGGGGCTGATAACAATTTAATTCCAGGATACAATTTGTTAATTTTAATCGGAATTGTTTCTATAGTATTAATCATGAAAATTAGAAGAAAAATAGGTATTAAGTAATTTAATTTACCTAATTTATACTTTCTTTTATTTGAAATCCGCTATTTTAAGTGAATTATCGATTAAAATAAATAAATTTATAAAGATCACTTATCGGTAACTACATAGTAGTCTATAAATAAAATTTATTTTTGCATAATCATTATAATAATTAGAAGTACTTGCAAAGATTTCGAAAATCATGACAGAAGATGAGAATGAACTTCGTTGGACAATTAAGCTGGATTGGCTTAATATCTCATTCCTGCTTAATTTAGATAATATTAATCAGATTTCAGAAATTAAAAAGGGAAAGGCAATCCGAAGACTCACGAGAATTTACGGTTCAGAAAAACTAATGGAATTTGAACCAGAGCACTTGGAAAATCTTGTCGTAAATGAATTAAAGGACTTAATGAAAAAAGAACTCGCTTTAAATGAGAAGAAACAAAAAGAGATGGAGCGAGATATTCGTAATAAAGTAATTCCCTTTAAACAAGGAGGAATTATTAAAATCGATCCCAGAGATCTTAAAGATTTTAAAGGAGACCCAGAAGATTTGCTTAAGCAACTCTACAAGAAATTTCTTGGAGATGACAAAGATGACGACCGAGACAACGACAACGACAAATATAAAGAAGATAATACTGGTTACTACATTTAAGTTTTAAACCTGTTTAAAATCATTATCTTACAAATCTATTTTTTGGTTTTTCTACAAGTTAGGCATCTTTCAGAAGCTAGAAATAAAAAATTTTAAATCTTCTTAAAGTTTAAGTAGATCACATATATTTATCTAATTTAACTATCGAGTTTGTAAATTTTTGATAAATTTTGACATCTAATACAGGAAAATTTTTACGGATACGATTTTTTAATTCTTTTTCATTTATTTTTAAGGAATGGGACGGCTTCTTACCTTTTAAAACTAAATAAAGAACAGGGATCATATCAATTGATGTCTCCATCTGAGGATCCCTATTTAAAAATATTAGTTCTAGTTTTTTAAAAATAAAATGGTAAAACTCTTTATTATTTTTAAGATGCTTTGGAAAGAAAATTACCTCCCATTGGTGGTGACGATTATTTAATCTAATTATTTGGACATTTTTAGTAAAATTTTCTTCTTTAGAAATTTCAACCAAAAAAATTCCTCGTTTATAAGTTGCATCAATTGCACTAGCAGCTTCAGAAGATCCAGGATTATAAATCCAATCATCTAAAATGAATTGATGGTGAAAATGTCCTAGAGCTAAATAATCAACACGATTTTTTAATTGGTTTACATTTTCTAATCTAATCCCCGGCACATTTTTCATTTGCCCTTCAATACCATAATGTTGCAATAGGATATTAAATATTCCTTCTTCTTTTTTAATAGATTCTTTAATTTTGGGTAAGTATTCCACGGGTTCCTGCCCAATATATCGAATTCCATGAATCATTACATTCTTTATTTGGATTTTCCCTCCTTTCTTCAAAAAAGAGTCATATGGTTTAAATACATTCTCTGTTGGTGCATCCAGATTTCCATCAAGTAATATTATTAGACCTAAACTTGAAATAAGTTTTAACCACGATTGACCACGTTTTGCTATTTTCAAACCAAAAGAAAATTTTCGAATGTCATGATTTCCCTCAATTGCTATTATAGGAATCATCTCCTTTGTGCTGACTTTAAATTCAGTCAACATATCAATTACTTCTAAAAGTTTTCCTGGTAACATCTCTAAAGAAGTAAACACATCTCCTCCTAATATGATGAAATCTACACTGTGCTCCATTGATAGTGCCAAAATTTCTTTGAAAGCTTTTATAAAATCATCAGCGCGGTGTTGATTTTGATATTGTTGGCAACCAAGGTGAATATCACTGGCATGGATAAATTTCACAGGTTCCCCGTTAAATTTTTTAGATTCTATAACTGATCCAGGAGTTTTTATCATTCTAATTTAGGATTGAGAGTATAATTGATTAAAAGAGATTATAAAAGGATAATCAATAACACTCATATAAATATTAATAGCCTTCAAAAATAGTGATAAATTTGATGTAGTAAGAAGATAATTCAAATTTAACGATCTGTTAATTAACAAAATTTTTACAAAAAAAAAGAAAGATGAGTAAAGAACGCTTCCAATATGATCTAGGGGTAATTCATGGTCGATTCCAGGTACTACATAATGATCATATTAAATATTTAATGACTGGGAAGGAACTATGCAAACATCTTGTAGTGGGGATCACAAATCCTGACCCTTCTCTAACGAGAGATTCCGATGCTAATCCACATCGCAGTTCATCTCTGGCAAACCCATTAACTTATTATGAACGCTATTTAATGATAAAAGCAGCCCTGTTAGAACAGGGTTTAAACTTATACGAATTTTCTATTGTACCTCTCCCAATAAATATACCAGAGCTTATAAAATACTATGTTCCATTAGATGCTATTTTCTTTCTCACTATTTATGATGAATGGGGGCAACAAAAGAAAAAATTTTTCAACGATCTTGGATTAAAGATTCATGTCTTATGGGAAGTTCCATTAGATAAAAAAGGACTTAGTTCAAGTGATATACGTGAATCTATGATAAAAGGTGAAAAATGGGAACAGTTCGTGCCTTCAAGTACAGTAAAACTTATGAAGGAATGGGATATTGCTCAAAGATTGAAAGAAATAAGTTCAAAATGAGATTGTTCTATCGAATGAATTTGTTAAATAATATATTCAATATAATTCTTTATCTAAATATCACTGTCATTAATTATTAATACTGCATTAACAATATAAGAATTAATTAAATTGTTTTTGGTGGAAAATAATCCCTATTTTTCAGATTGATCTTGATGAAATTATCGTGGTTTATGTAACTCAAGGAATATTAGTGATTTTTTTTTCATTGCTAGCTTATCGAATACTGAAAAGAAAAAAGCAACGACTAAACATAATTTTTAGCCTCTTCTTTATTAGTAATATTATTAGTAGTATTACTAATATGGTTTATAAACTCATTTCTGATAGTACGGTTGTTCTATTTCTCAATTTTTTAACTAATTTCTTTGTGATATTCGGTCCAATCTTTATACTTATTGTAAATTTGACAATATTAGAGTCAACCATAATTTTCTCCCTAAAACGGCAAAATA
>JAEOTR010000066.1 GCA_016839705.1 Promethearchaeota archaeon
AACTGCTGGGTTTCTAATACATGAGCCAGGCTCTCCAAATTAACAATACCTCCGTCAATCCAAATTTTTTCAATACCTTTATTTTTCAACCCATTAATTATACTAATATTATTAGGTTGGTTCTTACCTGTTATATATTCATATCTCTGGGTGGATGTCATGTTTTCTGAACCGAGTATTAATACTACAGCAGATTTGATTTTAAATTTTTGGAGAATCTCTACTTCTTGTTTGTTTTTTAGATTTGAAATTGTGTTATAAATAAAGTCATCAGGATTTACACCTTGTTCTATTAGGTATTCAATTCCAGCAATTCGAGATTCAAAATTCCCACCTAAGACAAGAGGCGGGTCATAGTTTTCTAAAAAAAACTGAAGATATTTTATCATAGCTTCCGGTGTTGTAGCGGAAATTTCAACCAAATTTGGAATTTTATATTTCTCCGATAATTGAATCTGTTTATCAATCCGTTTTTTAGCTTTTTGAGAGTCAAAAATTTGAGGATTTTTTCTGTCGACAATGGTTTGATTTTGATAAAAGATAGTTCCAATTAAGAGAGGAGGGAGATCAAAATTTCCTTTACCCAACTTGATATCTCTATATTTGTAGAATTTAGAATCATTCATATATAGAATTAAATTGACTTTACTCCTTATATTATTTTTTACAAATTATAAAAATTTTGGATATTATCCCAAGATTACGGATAATTCTCCTAGATTTTACCTAATTTAATAAGGATATCAAGTTCCGATATGAGCCAACAAAGCACATCATATGGGGGCGAAGTAAAGAATATTTCCGCAGCTTTTTCTCTTTTTCTTGAATCTTGGTTAAACAGCTCATCCCTTTGGGCCCTAAGTTGTCTTTCTGCTAGCATATAACACAGTTTATCATATGTAAAATTCTTCTGAGCAAGATAATAAGCGCCAACATTTATTTGATTCCTTAATTCATTATCTATATTACTCATTTCAAGTAAATGTATTTAATTTTTGATTTCTAATTAATAAAGATGTAGTTTAACATCACAACTTTTACATTGTCCTTCTTTGAGTTTTTTAAAACAATCTTCATGGTAGAGCGTATTACATTCAAGATTACCGCATTGAACTGCACGCTGTCCTTTCTCAAATATATAATGGCATACTGGACAAGCATTGAAAAGTGCATCTTCTCCAAGATAAGCTACATCTTCTATATATTTTGCGGGAAAGATTTCAGGTCTTTGTATAGGTTCTTCTTTTGAAGGTCGACTAAGAACACGAAATTTTTGTATTTGGGTAACTTCAGTTGGGATTTTTAACAGATAGAAGCAATGCGGACATCTAGCTGTACCTGATCTTTTCACAATATGATCTTTTTGAGAATCTGCCCATGCCGACAAGCAATGTATGTGAAATGGAGTGGTACAATTGGGGCAATAACGACCCGTTATATAGAAAGTTCCTTTAGTGTAAGGATTAATGTCAGAAAAGCAGATGGAGCATTTCTTATAATCTCCTTCTCCTCTTATTTGCTTAACTCGTTGTTCTTGATCTTTTGTTAGATCTTGAACCCTTAATAAATCTGCAGCAATTTTTCTGAGAAATGCTGGATTTTCACTTATTAAATCATTATCTGTACCATATCTTTTATAATTATCATCAGCTATTTCACGTGCTGTTCTTGTTAAACTTTCAGAATCGTTAGTAAAGAAATATCTACCACCAGATATATCGCTTAACCTTTTTAATATGTTTGTTTTTCCAATTTCCCCTACTAAAAAAGTATCTATTTTTATGTTTAATCCTTGAGCTAATTTAGCCATTTTTAAAGGATCTACCGTGGATTTCATGATTTTACCATCAGAAATTAAGAGAATTCTAGGAGGTTTCGCACCAATCTTACGTAATTCTGCAATAACAGTTTTAATTGCTAAAGCTAACCCATCACCTAAAGCAGAATATCCACCACATGCTAATGAATCTAAGGCATCATTAAGATGAGTGATATAGCTTGAAGGAGTAAAATCGATGACTTTTTCGGCAGTGTCAGAAAATTTAATTAGAGCAAAAGTACTTAAACTGTCAACTTCAAAACGTTTGCTGATTAATTCCTTGAGAGCATTTATACAACTAAATAATCGATTAGGAGTGAAATCTTTTCGGTACATCGATCGAGAGGTATCCAAACAAATTACAATATTTTCAGGAACTCTTTGCTCAGCCATTTTAGTATAGCAGTCTAAACTATTTATAATAGAAAAATTAACTACAGTGTTTTACTAATTAATCTATTTTTTAAATAGTAACAAATTATTAGTCTTACAACTTTAATAATAATAATAAAATTTAATAGTATCTTATTTAACTATTAAAATTAAGAAGAAAAGTACAAAGATAAATCTAAACAAATCTGATGTGGAATGTCAGATAATAATAGTAAAAGTGTAATATTAAAAGATTTCTTTAAAAGGAATGTTCTTATTAGTGAAATTGAGGATATCCTGAGATTTAAACCAGATACACTAATAGGAGTAGATAAAGTCAGTTCGGAGCAATTAGTCGCTAATGGTATAAAATCTGTAGCAGATTTAGCAAGTTTATCTGTTGCAAATCTTCCTGAAATAAGAGACATACTCCCCTCAATGTTACAAAAATGGGTAAAAATAGCTCAGGTCATTCAAAAAAATGTCAAAGAACATCTAAAAAGACATAAAAAGATTTTACTGACAGGCCTTGATAACGGGGGAAAAACATCCATTCTAGCAGTACTTCAAGAAAAATACTCAATTATTAAATCTCTTTTACCCACAAGAGGTGTAAAAAGAGAAAAACTGGATTTCTTTGGATTTCCCATAATAAGCTGGGACCTCGGTGGGCAAGTCCAATACAGGGAGAAACTTTATTTCAATCGACCGGAATTATTTTTTACTGAAGCCGACATAATACTCTACGTAGTGGATTCACAAGATCCAGACAGGTTTCCAGAAGCAGCAAATTTCTTTAGAGAAGTGTTAAAAATTTTAGTAGAATTAAAGGAGAATCCATCTATTCTTGTTGTACTGAGTAAAAGTGATGAAGACATCCGTAAAACGCTTCAATGGCAGCAGAATGTAACTACTATAAAGAATAAGTTTATAAGTATTGCAGAAAAATTCGAGCAGTTTGGCCTTGATTTCTGTGATACAACTGTATTCGTAAGAGAAACAATAATGCAGATGTTTAGTGTGGCTTTAAAGAAAGTATCTGATACCTCGGAAATAATAGAAAATATTTTAGAAGATTTCTCCCATCAAGTAGAAGGAAAAGCAGCAAGTCTTGTATCAATGGATGGTTTGATATTTGGAAGTTATACAAACACCGACACTGATGAGATGCTCGTGAATAATACAGCACTACTACTACAAACTTTATCTAACTTTTATAATTCTATCGGATTGATTCGTGAAAATTCAATAAGTATTGAGTTACCTCTGAATGGTTTTACAATCCGAGGTGAAAAATTATTTGAATATTCTGATCTTCATATCCCTGTATATTTATGGGGGCTCGTTGAAAATCCTAAAAAGTTAGAAGGCAAATTAGATTATTTCAAAGAGCAGTTGTTGCCCCTAATTAATCTATTTCTCTAAACACAATTTTTTCCTTGGGAAATACATTATTCATTAATTTTTAACAATTATTGAAATTTGCGTAGAATCTAGATGTTAAAAATTTTTGTCTAAATCAGGTTTTTTAATCGTTTTATCAATGAAATCAGCATTTTTTGAAAAATCTTCATGAATAACTTGCTTATATTTTTCTAAACTCAACGATTATCAACCATTCAATTTACTTGATCTCATTATAAGCGGTTATCAGATAGACATTACATTTATCTAGCATTTCAATAGCCTTCTCTAAATTTTCGACCACTTGTATTAGGTTTTTATTTTCTGCAATATTTTTCCATTTTAGAAAACTCTCCTTATGGGATTCATTATGATCAGCCCAGTGTTTACATAATTTAGCCAACTTTAAAATATCTTTATCTTGTTTTTCCAATACAAATCACATCCTAGGGATAAAAAGCATCGATTATTGAAATAGTCAATAACTCATTACCTTTTAGTTTTTCTATTTAATTAGGTTTAAGTAACCGAAGCTCATTAATGAATTACTTACTTTTACATTGAATTGGTTCTAAATGCTTATTGTTGATGAAACAGGTGCCTATGCAAATAAAGAAGCAGTTTCTGAATTTGTTGAATCTGGGAAAAAATCAAAAATTCTATTAAAAAAGACTGCTGTTGTTGGAATAACTGGAGTAAAGAAAATTTTTCTGAATTTCGTGAATAAATTAACAAAATTGGGTGTAAAACCTGTATCCACCATAGAAGACGCGAAAGAATGGCTAATAAAATAGCCCGTAATTACAGTGGAGAAGCTAAACTTAGATAACAAATTAAGGAGAAAGAAAAAAAATTTAGTTATAAATCAAACTTAATTTTAGTATATATTTTCATACTTTCATTAGTTAACTTCATAGTCATTTAGATATTCTCTTTGCCTTTGCTTGATCAATCTCGTTATATAAATCAGTTTCTGTCATCGGTGGTATATGATGTTTATCTTTTTTCTTAAGTTTGATTGCATCCGAAGGGCAAATATAAACGCAATTACCACATCCTATACAACGTTTACGATTTACTATAGAAATAGCATCTTCTTGTGAAATTGCGTCCATTTGACAACGCTCTATACACATTTCACATCCCGTACATAAATCAGGGTCAATCTCAGCATAGTAATTGGTTGTGACAAAATCTGCTGGATTTGGTACCTGTTTTAAGCCAATTAAACCACCACAACAGCAACTACAACATGAACAAACGAAATCAATCATTTTTACGTTTCCTGGTCGGAATATTAAACCTTCTTCCTCATTCTTTTTTAAGGTTTCAAGAGCTTCTTGCCTAGTAATTTCGCGCCCCCAACCCAAATCGATGTATGTTTGAGCCATATCGCCAAATCCCATACATGATTCTAATCGTGAAGTAGCATGGCAAGGTTCTCCCATGATTTCACGTTCTTGACGGCATATACAGTTAATTACTGCAAAAGGCCCCTCAATATTCTCGAAGAGTTCTTTAATATTATCATAATTAGCTATTTCGATTTCATGTTCAACTTCTAACCCAACTGGAATAGTACGCATTTGAGGAATAGGATTTTTCCCAGCTTCTATCCCCCATGCTTCTTGAATATACTGTTGGAAAGTTTCAAGAAATTCTTTTGTCAACTTATTTACTTGATATTCATAGATTCCTACAACCAATAGAGCTAATCCGTAAAACTTTTTATTATCTACTTTTCTACCAAATATAGCTCCTTTTTTAAGCATGCTATCTAGATGCTTTTCTAATTCTTCTTTCGAGTATCCCATTGGTTTTAAACGCTCGTAAATACTCTCTAATGATTCTGTTGGTTTCCATGCAAATTTTAACTTAGCCGCGATTTTAGCCTCTTCAGGAGTAAAAAGATATTTAAGTAAACGTATCTCTATTCCCGTTTCTGTGGGAGGAAATCCAATTGGCATTTCATCAAGGGTTTTTTGTAATTGCCTATAGACATCTACTTCAGATGTACTATCTTTTAAATTTTGAATAGTCATTTTTAATCATAAATTTTGAGTTTAAAATTAAGCAAATAAAATACTAAATCGTTCTTATTCAAACATATCACATTTTATTTAAAGTTGTTCTTGAACTTCTCCTTCAAATTTCAATCTATAAAGATAAAAATCATTATAATCTGAAGTAGCCAAAAAGAAGTTAAAATTTAATTAAAGAAAAAAAAAGAATTATGTTCTACACATTCTTTCGAGTAAGGTTGGATCTATTATTTCTTTTGGTTCCCAACCTTTTTGTTTGAGGTATTCATGTATTTCATCTTTCATATTAATAGGAATGTCTGCTTCTAGTCGAATAAATTTCTCTAGATCGTTCGGGAATTGAACTCCCTTGTATTTTCGTTCTAAGTCAATCCAGTGGGATAGTTTTATCATTCTTCCTTTAGAGTTATCAGCAGGTCTTATTGCTAATTTAGCAACTAAACAAATAGCTTGTTCAATGCTTTCTGCAGTTGTTAACAAATGTTCTGGACCAGGTCCAACTAGATGATCAGAAGACCCATCTCTTGCATTAAAGACTTTCCATGTACTTTCATCATCAGAACGTCCAGTATACATTCTTCTATATTCTGCTGCATGTGGTCCGCATACTGCAGGAATACCTAAGCCATTAGCCATGCTAGCGATACTTGCTGCTTTTTGTGACATAGCACCCCAGGCAACACCTACCGCACCAACTCTATTTAAGATATAATCTGCAATTTCCTCGAAATTTCCCCTCAATGGACGTCTCGCGAAAATATTAGCAACTTTAATCGCTGCACCTGTTATGTGAGGATTGCTAACACAGCTTCCAACGTTAACAAGGCATCCTCTATCAAAATCCCCAGGAAAACGATCATATAAGGTCTTGCCCTCCTCATCTTTTACCAGACCAATATCCATTGCTCCACAACCAGATACCACAACAATGTAATTTCTTATGAGAAATTCTTCTGCCATTTTATATAATTCCTGAATTTCATGTGCATAACTTGCACATCCAATTATTGCTACTATTCCGGGAATCTCTCCAAGAACTATTGGAGCGCCTACATTTCTTATTTCAGTATCCAATATTGGTCCTCGTCCAGCTCTACAATTATAGGTTTCATTTCGAATATAATCTCTTGCAGCATATTGGAGTAATGTCAATGGTGACACATTTTTCATACAATCCACCTCACATCTCCCGCAACCTAAACAGTCATCAAAAATACTTGCTAACAATGAAAAGTCTCCATCTTTCACTAAATTTACTCCTTCAACAAGCGGTAAATCATTTGGGCAATTTCGCTGACAGTTACCACATCCATTACAATTCATTGACATGTCAATACAACCTTGCTCATCCGGAATTCCACTTTTTGCATTTCTTATAGGTTTAACTTTTATTGCAGTTTCTGCAGCAACTGTGCCTGCTTTTATAGGATCTAGAATAAGTACTCCTGGTTCTTTCCCGCTTACTAAATCATCTACAATTTCATCAACTGGATCTGCAGTTCTATCAGGTAACCCGCTCATATTCTTTTCATTTGTAGCAATAAAAGGAGCACCAATTAATTGAGCTTGTTCAAATGACCTTAGATTCACACATTGCTCATCAACCATAACAACATCAGGTATGCCTGATCGAAGAACATGAAGCTGTCTTGACATTGAGCCAACAATTTTAGCACCATCATAATATCTGGTTAAATCATGGGCAGTACAGCAAATTGCGCCAACATCAACCTTATCCTCAACACCTTTTTCTCTTATATAATCAACTAATTCAACTCCTGGGGCAACGTTATGACCAATCATCAATATTACTGCTTTATTGGTATCGAGTGTTCCCATGCCAAGTTCAACAATTGGAACATTAGGATCTCCCATAGGAAACCCATATGCTGCTATTTGAACGGCATCAGAAATTTCCATACCGACCGAATCTGCTAATCCAGCAAGAAAGCTTTTTGATTCATAATCTAGATAACTCGATTCTTGACCAGTATGACCAGAAGCAAGTAGGTGAGTAATTGTATAATGGACCCATTCCATTGCGGCTTCTAGATCTTCTAAGGTTTCAGGTTTCATACCTACCACTAATCGGGTATGAGGCATCTCAACAGCTATATTATTTCCAAAATTAATCGGCACATTTCCATATTTTTCTTTTAACCAATGGAGAAGATGATCACCATGCGCGGAATGACATGAAGCTCCAATACAACATGCAATTTCCACAATTCTCGCTTGTTGTGTTTCCATATTAATACCACAAGCACCTGTCCGCCCTTTCGAAAGATTGCATTTACCGTAAGTGCATAAACAACACATATCGCATATGGGCATATAGGTTGGGTTATAGCGATCCATTAATTGAAAAAACCAAGGACGTAGAGTTGGAATGTGGGGTTTAGGATGCGGCCCCATAGGTTCCCATTCAGTCTCATCTCCGTAAGATATTTTCCCCGTAGTCAGTTCGAATCCCTTAATCGACCCTAAAGGTCCCTTATATTCATCGATTTTAATTTTTGCGGCTTTTCTACTCATTTTTGTATCAATTTTTTTAGTTTATTATTTTAAATTAATTATATTAATTATTCTTATCTTTGATTTTATTAAAGGTATTCTATGGAGATTAAGTGTATGATAATTTAAAAGTTGTTTATTATATTCCAAAGTTCATGACCGTGAAATACTAATAATTTATGAGTGTGAAATTTCACACACATTCTCTACCCAACCTAAAGAAACTAGAATAGCTTAATGAATTTATCAACGACTTTTTCAAATTCTATTTAATATTCTTTTACTTTTTGTTTATCTTAAATTAGAAAGTAATGTGAAGGGGATTTCTAACGAAAATATTTATATCAATCTTAATCATAAAGTTAACTATGGATAAAAATCATAAAACTATTAAAATTAGTAAAGAATCCTATGAAAAAATCATCCGTCATTCGACAAATTATGCTAACTCATCAATCCCAGAAGATCAATGGAAAATGGTTTATGGGTTATTATCCGGTTACTCAGATGATCAATATGTTTATGTAGTGAATACCCATCGAATAGCTACTGGAAGTGCTAATGAAGTCTCATTAGGAGATCAGGATTATATTGAATTAGGCGAAATGGGTTACCAACTTGATTCTGAAGGAAAGGGACATTATATCGTTGGAAATTATCATTCAAAACCTGGGTTTGGTTTATACATGTCTTATACTGATTTAATGAGTTTATTTGCATTTCAAATACAAAATAGTGATTTTTTTACACTAGTGTTTGACATTACATTAATGAATAAATCACTACCTAAGAGAAATCTTGGTATGGAGATATATCGATTAAGTGATATAGAAATGAATCCTAATAACAATAGATTTGCAAATAACTATGAAAATGTTGATTTTACTATTGAAAATTAGATTATAGAGTAGAGAGAAATTCAGAAACAGTTTCTTCAGAATCTTCGTCTACTAGACTATCATCTATTTGGTCTCCTATAAAATCAAATTTATAGGTACATTTCTCTTCATCTAACAATACGCATCCAATTTCTTCACCAGTAACATCCATTTTTAGCACATCAAATATGCCATTAAATATTCCTTGGTATAGTAAACAAAGGTTTTTACTCATGATATTATCGCGTTCTTCACAGGCAAGAGAGTTCTCTACTTCAATTATGATATGGTCTTTCTTAAATATGCCCTTCAATTCACCAAATCCCATTAGTTCTATTGCTTCAAATGAGCCCAATAAGACTTCTTTTTTGGTTGCCATAGTTTCGCTACCCCAATCTTTGCTATAGAAGAATTTATCCATAAAATCTCTTCCCGTTGTCTTTCCTACCCAAATAAGTATATCGTCTGCGTTTGTACCTGCGAATTCAGAGAATTCAATCAAATCTATTGGTCTTAACATTAATAACTTTAAGTCTTTCTTTTTATCACCAAAAAAGAGTTGCCCCTTTTTCTCTTCGATATTAATTTGTAGCTCTTTTTTCAATCTTTTATCCATAATATCTCCCCTAGTCTAATAGTTCTGAAACTTAAAAATTCTTGAAGAAGATGTTAGTTCTTATAATAGAAATTTAAATGGCTAGCTATTTAAATTTAATGTTTGAATAGTACAAGGTTATAATTTGTTTAATTTAGGGATTATTTCTTGATAATAGAAGTGTCGAACCTCGTTCAAGTGGTCAACAAATCAAAAATTGTTTGAACGGTTACTTCAATATTAAAATTTGTTTTTACTGATGTAAAGATGAATTTCCAATTTCTATTCTGAATTTTATCTAAATCAAAATAAGATATAAGTTCATCTTTTAAGTTCTGGAGTTGGGAGCTATTATTACTATTGGGTTGCATGATTAAATCAATCTTATTTCCTAAAATCAATAAGGGAATACCGTTAAGTTCATCATTGTTTAATATTTTCCATAGTTCTTTCTTAGCTTCTTCAAATCTACGTTGATTGGCAATATCTAACATATAAACTATGATATTGGAATCCTGAAGCCCAACAAGCCATTTACTTCGAAATAATTGCTGTCCAGGCATATCCCAGAATGCTAATAGCCCATCTTCTTCTGCTTGAATATATTGTATATCAAATTTTCTTGTGGGAGTGAAGTAATTATCGTTGAATTCTCCAGTTTTTAATCTTCGAACAAAACTTGATTTCCCAACTTCATCAATCCCAAATAGAAAGACTTTGAAGAAAGAATCTCCTTGAAAGTGGTATTCAATTTCAGGGGGTTTTTCTACTACCTCATCCCCATATCTTCGAATATCAATAAAGATAGAAATCAGGAAATTATCAATTTCAGTATCATCTTCAATGAAATATCCTGGGTCTTTATGAAGTAATTCTGTCATTAATTCCTCAAAAACATCTTTATAGTCGTAAGGATTGTCTTCATTATCAAAGATTAAGCCAATAATGATGTTTTCATCTATACAACAGGTATACATGTTGAGTTCATTAAGATACTGAGCAACGGGTCTATCCATAGTGTAGTGGTTTGAATTTTTACACAGTATCGTGCTGGTATTTGATAAGGAGGAATGATCTTCAGTAGAGTTTCCTTTATCATGACCTTTTATAATGTTATTTACTAGGATTTTGTTATCAATATTGATAATTTCTTTTGGATAACAATAAATGTTGAGATCTTCCAGATCTTGAAGTCTTTTGCCCTTAAATAAAAATATGTTATGTAACAATGAAATTTCCGAAACTCTTAATTCCTATATGTTTGAAAATAAAATTTACTTAAAAAAAGTTTGGAATCTTGCTACTTTTGTATACTTTTAAAGTTTTCGGTTTAGTTAATAAAAGACATGTATCTTATTGTTATTTATAAATGAATTAAAAGGAAATTCAAAAAATTATAATGAAGGTAATTAATCCTTTTTTTCTTCTTCAGATTCCTCTGAAGGTTGATCTATTGGTTCAAGATTTGGTTTATCTTCCGATGTTTCACTGTCATCTTCCTTCAATTCCTCTTTTTCCTCTGGAATTGGTTGTGGAATGGGTTCTGGTTCAGCTTTTGCACCTACGGGGGTTTCACAAATAGGACATTTGCTCCATCCGGGTCTTAAAGTATAACCACATTTTGCACATTCATTCATATCCTTATCCGCTTCCCATTCAGGAATATCTAAACCACCTTGTCGTTTTCGGGCTAATTCCTGCAGATCTTCTTCAGTCCAAACTTCCATACCTTCCGGTAAACCGGTTCCACGTTCAGCAACAAACTTTTTCAGTTCTTCCTCAGACCATTCAGGCATACTTGGCTGAGATTCCATTCTTTTTTGTGCTTCGTTAGCTAGATCTTCAGCAGTCCATACTTTGAGTTCTTGACCTCCAGGGGTTCTCACCCCACCAGGTTGTTGAGCTGCTGTTTGTGCTGGGGCTGGTTGTGACTGAGTAGGGACATTACAACACTCAGCAGAAAATCTCAAGAGAGCTTCAAAACATACTGAGAACTGATTTGAATCTTTACCTTCATCAACAACTACTAATAAAGTTGTCTTATCGGCAGGTTGAGGAATTGCTATGCTGACCACAGCTACTTCTGAAGAAAGTCGATTTGATTCCATACTGGAAGTAACCCTCTCTAATGAATTTACGAGTTCATTATCTTTCATCAGAAAATCACAGATAGGATCTCCATGTCTTTGATATCCTTCATGATATTTAGCGAGATGATTCCTAGTCATTATAGAATCAAAAGAATTAATAATAGCACTCACATAAGAGTAGATCTGTGTTTTCGGACCTTTTTCGGTTTCACCGAGTTTGTATCCTCCTAAATCAATGGTTCCCATTATGGGAGCGAATAAAGGTTTTTCCCCTTTCATTTTTCCAAAAATGGTTGGTCTTGATATTAGACATTTGATTTCTCCATAATAGGCAATGGCATTATCTATAAGCTCTACTTTCTTGTTGAAAATAATACGAGGAACTGTTCGAAATAAAACATCAACCCACGGCATTTCTTTTACAGGGATTATTACTATGCATGTTTTTTCAATTAGTTCTCGGAGTTTTTTAACGTATGGTTTTAATTCTTTCTTAATATCATCGTATTGTTCGTTTTCTAATTCCTCTACTGCTCGTTTTTCGAGTTCTTTGAATTTTTCCTCATTTGCTTTTATGCTTCCCCCAAACGATTTTAAACTTCCGATAATATTATCTTTTAAAATAGCAGTTGCGTTATCAATCATTTGTTTCTGAAAGTTAGTAAGCTCCTGTTCTTCACTTGATACTAAATAATCGTCAGGATCAAATTCTAATTTATTCACAAAAACTTGAAATAATTTCTGTTCTGACAATTCCTATCCCTTTTAATTATCAATCATTTTGATTAATTGATATTTATAAATATAATATATTACTACTTTAAAAATACAATCATGAAAATCTCAACCAACTTAGAAGATAGGCAAGATAAGCATATTAAGGTATGTTTTATTTCAAATATACCTGACTCCGTGAAAGGGTATATTTTAGACAATTTGAAATCCTTTGAAAATATTACAGTTTTATTTTCGACTAAAGCATCACAAAGAAGTTTATCAGATCTTATTAAAGATGCGGATATATTAATAGGGTGGCGACCCTCAGAGAAAATATTATCTGAGGCTTCAAAGATGAAGTTATTCATAAATCCTGGAGCAGGTATACAACATTTATTAGAGCTTTTTAGGAAAGAAAATGAAAAGAGGAAAGTTTTACTTATTAATGGGCATGGAAATTCTTATTTTGTAGCCCAACATGCTGTTGCTCTTTTATTAACACTTATGAATAAGACTATTCCTCATCACCAATGGATGCAACAAGGAAATTGGAGAACGGGAGATAACGATGCAATATCTATACCACTACGATTCAAAAAAGTCGGCTTCCTTGGGTATGGCGCAATAAACCAGAAAATACACCGATTTCTGCAAGGATTTGATATTGAATTTGCAATTTTAAGAAAACATTGGAATAAACAAACGTCATCTCTCCCTACTGAAGCAACGAAATTTGAGTTCTCTCAGCTTGCTGAGTTTTTAAAATTTATTGATATCCTCTTTGTGGCAGTTCCACTAACATCCCTAACAAAAGCGTTAATAAAGAAAAAGGAGCTAGAGCTTTTAGGGAAGAATGGGTTAGTTATAAATGTCGCTCGGGGTGATATAATTGACGAGAAGGGTCTCTATGATTCTCTCAAAGAAAATATTATAACAGGGGCAGCTATTGATGTTTGGTATGATTATACTCCTAAAAGTGATAATGAAGGAAGAAAATATCCGTTTCATTTACCTTTTCACAAACTTGAAAATATTATACTCTCACCACATCGAGGATATTCTCCTTTTAGTGATTTATTAAGATGGGATGAAGTAATTGAAAATATTAAGAGAATGGCTGTAGGTCGTACTGATTTTATCAACATTGTTAACTTGGATGAGGAATATTAAGTGGTGATGATAAATATATTGAGAAAAAGATCATCATAAATTTTAGGTGTTATCATATCAAATTGAATTTTTAATTAGATAATCACTTATTTGAATTGAAAATTTGTATAATATTATATAAAGAAATAAAAAATTTTTATTTATTTATTGAATTTCTCTTGAAAACTTTTGCTTTAATTTTAAGATATGTAAATATTTTTTAACCATATATATATAATAGTAAAACTATAAATATGTCTTTAAATTTGAGGGGTACAGCAATATTTAAAAAATTAATGCATTAATAAACATTTTGGTATTGGAAAAACATGACAAAATAGTCTTGCTTTAAATATGTTAATGCGATAAAAAAAAATGTTTATATATTATCATATCATAAAAGATCATATAAAAAAAAATTGTGGTTAAAGGCGATTGTTTTTAAAAAGGCTTTAGACAATATGCCGAATTTTAAATTTGAGTGAGGAGAAATAAGTTGAAGATAGTCACTGTTAACATTCCAGAATCTTACCTTGAGAGTATTGAGAGATTAATTGGGGAGAATGGATTATACCCATCTAGATCTGAACTTATCCGTTGTGCGGTTCGTGAATTTTTAATTAAAGAGTTAAGAAGGGCAAACGAAATGATTAAATATAAAGAAGTTGAGATTGAGAAACTCGACGATAAGAACTTTGTCCGGGTGCCTATTGAGAAAAGGGATGAAAATAATGAACCTGTTCGAGAGTTCAAAACATATAAAATAGTTAAGAGACTCGAATATTAAGATGTTCAATAGAGTTTTGAATTAGAGGAGACCAATCTTTCCACATTTATTTTTATTAGGTTTTTTTTTTTCTTTTTAATTTTGTTCCTTAATTAAGAGAATATTTCAGTAAGAAATAAATAAGATTATAGCATTAAATTCTAAGGTATACTAAAGATTGTAATAAAACTAGAGGTAATGTTCATTCCCCGCTCAAAGAAAGACTCGAATAAAGAAACGCATAAAACTAAATTTATGGAATGGGGGATTATCAATAAAGAAAATTGGGAAGGAAAAACAACTTTTGACTTACCAATTAAGCGATGGGACCCACTTTCAACAGTAAAGATTACTTCAGAAGATTTTGGTCTTCGAAAAGAGCAAATAAGGTATTATGGTCATTATTCATATATATCTCCGATACGAGGCACAAGACCCAAAGGGTTTAAAACAATGGAAGAAGAAAAAGAATTCTATGACTGTTCAGAAAAAGCAATGAAAAAGCATCAGGATGTATTTTCTTCTGTAACTGCGGGAGAGCAAGTTTACGATGGGTGGGGAATGCCGATTGGTGATGGATTTACGATTATTATTTGTCAAGATGAGATGAGACGGGATAACCCTTTTTTAGAAATACCACACCAAATTGAGAAAGTTCCCGAGGCAAGTAAAGCCCTCACTTTAATTAATAGGTATCCTTCTATGTCACGTATTGTAGATCCTGAAGTTGAACTAGATATAAAGAATAAATTACCTCCTCAATTGAAGCTTTCTAGGGGCATCAATTTAGTCACCATCTCAAGGCATTTTTATCCTTCTATGTGTTTTAAATTGATACCAACGGATGTGTTAGTTGGAATTTTTGTTTCAATGAAAGCTGCTATACTTTACTGTGTTGAAGAAGCAATTAATAATGATTATTACGATATTCCATGCATGCCATTTTTCAATATAGGGAAAAAGGTTGGCGGTTCTCAACCAAGAATTCACAGTCAAACGTATATTGATTTAAATATGGATGGTCATGGAAGCCGATTAGAAGGTTATCTCGAAGCTTTTAAAGAAATGGGAGACAACTGTCATCTGTGCCGAACTACTCATGGAGGTACAGACCGTATCATATTAAATACTGAATTTTGGACTTTTTACAATACAGGAAGCCCTGTAAGAAATTATCACATCAGGTTCCATCCAATGGAGCATATTAGAAGATTTTCTCAATTAAAGATAAATCAAATCGAAGATCTCGCTTATGCCCTTAAGATTATTTTTCAAGCTCTAGATGATATAGAGATAGACAAAAATCGTAACATTCTGTTTAATTGTTGTCCATATGGTTATGATGCAGATTTTCATATGTTTGCTGATATTATCCCTCATGAAATTATTGGGGGTGCTGAAATGGCAGATGATATGAGGGTCGCTAGAAAATTACCACATATAGCTGCGGGGGAAATTCGAAAATCATTAGAAAAATATCTTAAATAAATAACGTAAACCCGATGCCATAGAAGTTATAAATAATCAAAAACCGTATGCATACCATCTTCTTTTCCTTTTATTTAATAAGTTTTAAATTTCAATGAAAATTACATTTAAATCGACTAAAATTTAATTAATAAGTGATTTTTTTTTTTGAGAGATTCATTTTGAGAGACTGGTCTGCTATTATCCTTGCGGGTGGTAAAGGTAAGCGTTTGATGCCTTTGACCTCTTTAATTCCAAAACCGTTAGTTAAGGTAACCAACGTACCTATGATAGACTATTCAATAGCACATTTGGTTTATGCAGATATTAAACACATTGTTGTCGCTTTAGCATATAAAGGAAATTTATTGAAAGATTACTTAAAAAAAACGTGGAGTCGTGATAGATTGGGGGATGTAGAACTAGAATATGAGATCCAAGATAGTAAAGGAACTGCAGATGCATACAGATTATTGACGAATTATGTTGATTCTAAGAACGTAGTTGTATCAATGGGTGATTTAGTCACTAATCTTCCGATGAAACAATTTATGACTTTCCACTCTAATAAGGATGGAATTGCCACTATTTCAATGAAAACAGTTGAGAGTCATATTTCTCAATATGGGGTAGTCCTCTTAGATAAAAATCGTAAAATATACTTATTTTTAGAAAAGCCAGCTCCTATGGAGTTATACGTGAGCAGTATGTCTCAAAGAGCAGATTTATTTCTTCACACCAATATTATTAATACAGGAATCTATTGTTTTAAGAAAGAGATCGATAGTATTCTTCATGAAACTAATATAATGGATTTTGGGGGAGAGGTATTTCCGTATCTGCTTGAAAACGGGTATAATCTTTATGGATTCGTTAAAAATTATTATTGGATGGACGCAGGAAACTCTACAACATATTTATGGACAAATTGGGATCTATTACGAAAGTATGCATGGCCAATTTTACCGAATGGTGTAGATTATGATGGAATTTATGTTATGGGAGTAATTAATTCTGGACAAAATATAATCATTGATAAACCAACCTGTTTTGGAGAATTCGTTCAATTAGAAAATCGTGTACGAATTAAAGAGCTCTCTTCAATTGGACAAAATGTTATAATTGGCGAAGATTCTATGATTGAAAAGAGTGTTTTATGGGATAACATAAAGATTGGAGCAGGGTGTATTATTACAGAAAGTATAGTATGTAATGATTGTGATATCGGTGATAATGTTGTTTTAGAAAAAGCGGTAGTCGCCCCAAATTGTAAAATTAGTAGCAATTCTCAAATAAGAAACCAAGCTCTGGAATTAGGCTCAACTCGTTAATTATGTTCGTGTATTAAAATGTAATATTTATATTTTGAAAAGTCATTTATATTAGTATATACTAATATACTAGTTTTTTAAAAATGCCATACTGTACAAATTGCGGATCTGAAATCGAAGATACTTGGAATATTTGCCCTAATTGTGGGAAAGATTTAAAAGAATTGCAAGCCCCTCAACAACAAACTATCTCACTAGTTCAACAACAGCCTCAACAAACACCACAACCATACCAAGCACAACCGTTTCAAAAAACCTATTCTTCGAGTAGGGGAAATATTTTTGGAGCAGTAGCTTTAATTTGTGGCTTAATTGGTTTGATCAGTGCTTTCCTTTACTTTGGAATTGTTTTAGGAATAATAGCGATTGTATTGGGGGGCATAGGATTAGGTAGAGATGATAATAATGGTATGGCCGTGATCGGGATAATTTTTGGAATTATTGATATTGTTCTTTTTGTTCTTGTATATCTCATCATATTTTCTTGGCTATCGTGGTTTCCATTTGGTCTTTGGTAGAATTTGGTTTCTTTCCAAATAAAAAAATAACAACTTGGAATTTGCTAAGGAGAGGTTTGAATTAGTAGCAACTTACCTTTTTTTTATTTTGTTATAATTTATTTAGGTAATTATTTTATGTGTTAGCTTAAATATTCAAGATAAGCAACTTGAATATTTTCATGAAATAGTTATTAATATTAGCTTATTTACATTTGTTTACTAACAATGAGCATAGGTTATTTTGGTTTAGTTCTACATGGACATATTCCATGGTGTAAGAAGTCTGGCGTTTGGCCTGCAGGAGAAGAATGGCTCATGGAGGCTATGAATGAAACATACATTCCTATATTAAATGTTTTAAGAGAATTAAAAGAGAAGGGTATAAAGACAGCTATAACAATAAATATCACACCAATATTAGCAGAGCAGTTAGCAGATGAGTACATGAAACAGCGATTTTCAGAATACATGGAGGACCGAATCTCAAGAGCAAAAAATGATATTAGAAGATTCGAAAACCATCCTGTACAGAAAACAATAGCAGAATTTCATTTAAAAAACTATGAACACGTTTTAGATACTTTTTATCATAATTATTATAGAGATATTTTAGGGTCCTTTAAATGGCTTCAAGATGAAGAGATGATTGAATTAATAACATGTGGAGCAACCCACGGTTTTCTCCCTCTCTTTGAAAGTGATTCAGGAATTTTTTCTCAAATCCAATTAGCTGTTGACATACACAAGAAATATTTTAACCAAGAACCAAAAGGAATTTGGCTTCCTGAATGCGCTTATCGACCAGAAATTTACAACGATGGTAAATTTCGAGAAAGTGTTGAATATTGGTTAGATAATTCTGGTCTTGAATATTTTTTTGTTGATTCCCATGGAATTATTGATGCCGAGATAATTCAGCAAAGAAATGAAATTGGTCTGAATACGAATTTTGGTTATAATTTGCAAAATGGAATTTCGGTGCTTGGAAGAAATAAAACCATTAGTAAGCAAGTATGGGATGCAAAAATTGGTTACCCTGGAAATGAGTTTTACAGAGAATTTCATAAGAAAGATCACGAGTCTGGTTTACATTATCATCGAATAACAGATAAGTCGCTCTCTCATAATGAAAAAGATCTATATAACATAGAAATGGCAAACAACACAATTGAAACAGATGCTTCTCATTTTCTTTCACTAATAACAAAAGAATTAATTCAATTTTCAAAATTGTTTATCGATAAAGGTATTATTATCGCTCCTTTTGATTTTGAATTGTTCGGGCATTGGTTTGCAGAAGGAATTAACTGGTTAAAATTAGTTATGGAAAGAATAAATAAACAAGATAACATCGAAATGATTACGATTTCAGAATACATCTCTCAATATAAAGACAAATTTTCAATTATTAAAATGAGAGAAAGCAGCTGGGGGGAAGGCGGTGACTTTAGAGTTTGGAAGAATCCCGACCACGGTTGGATTTGGCCATATATTAACGGTTCTATAAGAGCGTTTGAAGAAATTTTAGAAAAAAATCCAACCCCGGATGAGTGGCAATTGAGGATCCTGAAACAAATGGCTCGAGAATTATTGCTAATGGAAGGAAGTGATTGGCCTTTTCTTTTATATACAGAACAAGCAAAAGAGTACGCTAACCAAAGGTTTCATCATCACCATCAAAGATTCCTTAAGTTGTTATGGTTTGCGAAAAATTTTAATGATAAAGATAGAATTAATTACAGTGAGTTAGAAGAAATTGAGTTAATTGATTCTTGTTTTCAAGATATAAATATGGAATACTTTAAAAAAGGATAAACGCGGTTCTTCTTAATAACTAACAAACCTGTACCTAAGAAATAATTTCAGTTAAACAAAGAGGGGTAAGATTTTTCAATAGCATTTGTAGTTTCTTCCAATACATTAAGTAATATATAATTATCATACACATCAGTATTTTCTAAAATGTAATTTAAAAGATCATTGGCAATTTTTTTATCAACCTGAGTAAACTTTTCCGTTTTTGATTTAAATAAAATTTCGAATTCTTCCTTAATCCACTCCATTTCTACCACTAAATCTTCTTCCAAAATTTCATGATATTTTAAATTAGCATTCATCAAAATACCTCAACTCTTAACAATCTAATTAAAATTTCTCTTACCTTGAGTTTAAGGAATTGATTTGTATATATATAATTTTCGTAGACCGATATTTGAATCATTGATTAGCGAACATTAAGATTAGCATAATTGCAATAACTTGGGGAAACCGTGCTTAAAGAGATTTCTTATAACCATATTCGCAAAGTCTTTTAAGTCAGAGAAACTTCTTATTTTTCATTAAAATTCATCCAATAATGATTTATTAAAAATCTCATCTTAATTGATTAAGATTAAATTAAAATTAAGAAAAATGCCTGATTCAATTACCAAAGAATTAGAACATGGATGGCAAGTATTTAATGAAGGAAAAGCTGAGGATGCTTTACAGATTGTCTCTGAGATCGAAAAAATTGAAGGACTTACCCCCGTAGAGACGCTCAAATGTCAGATTCTTAAAGGAGTAGGATTTTTGTGGACAGGAAATTTTAAGAGTGCACTCACCATAGGAAAACATGTCCAAAAAGAGGGGGTAAAACTAGGAAAACCTTTTCTTTCAATTGAAGCTATTGCTTTGTTCAAATTTGGGGCTTTATGGTTTTTAGGTAGACAATTTGAAATATGGAAAGATATAGAATATTGTGAAAAATTACTTAAATCCGCCCCTCAAGCACCTTCCTCTGAATTCGAGCAGGCAGAGGTTTTATTCAAATTAACAAGAGGGTACTTTGCTTTTTGGGAGGGGAAACTTGATCGTGTTTTAGAAGATTATACAGAATCTCTTCCATTTCTTAAGCAATCTACTCACTTGTCTTTTACCATGCATTCTGTTCTAAATGTAATGGGTGCCACATATGCTTTAAAAGGAGAATTAGATCGAGGCCTAAAATACCTCATGAGAAGCTTAGATGTCTCCAAAGGAATGTTTCTCAATAAAACGATTGACGCAGGCAATCTCAATTGGATTGCCAAGATTTATATTCAACAAGGGAAGCTAAATCTTGCTGCTGAATACTTTGAAAAAAGTCTGGAGATCTGGGAACAATTTAACGATCCTATAGCTATTAGTTTTATAAATAGCAACTATAGTGAGTTAATAAAAGTATGCTTATATCAAGATTCTCAAGAGAGGGCAAAAGAGTATCTATATAAGTTCAAGCTGTTTCTTGAAAAATCTAAGATTCCTCTTCTTGATTACGGTTACCAACTTTCGAATGCACGAACATTAAGATCAAGTCCCCGCACACGTGATTTGGCGGAAGCAGAAAAAATTCTTAAAGAACTTATTATAAGGTATGATGCTTTAAAAGAATCAGGACTCCGAGGAATAGCAGATGAAAATCCTGAAACTGTTATCGAACTCTGCGATTTATTCCTCGAAGAATTGTATTCAACCCATGATTTAGGTATTTTAGATGAAATTCAACCGCTTATCAATCGATTGATTAAAGCATCAGAGAACCTAAACTCTTATTCATTACTAGCTCATACAAATTTGTTACAAGGTAAAGTTTCTTTACTCCAGATGAATATGGGAGATGCAAGACGATACCTAACCCAGGCTCAAGATATTGCAGAGGATCATGGTTTACAATTACTAGCTCAAGCGATTTCTAAAGAACATGATAAATTGTTAGAACAATTAGATAAATTGGAAAACATCGAAAAATTAGATATGACTCTTTCAGAACGCTTGGATCTTGCTTCACTAGACAAAATTATAGCAAGAATGCAAGGAAAACGTGCCATTAAAACACCTGAAGTAGTGAATGAAGAACCAATATTGCTCTTGATTATCACAGAAGGTGGTGTTCCTGTCTTCTCCTATTCGTTTGCAGATGAGTGGAATCAGGAAGATGAACTTTTTGCAAGTTTCTTGTCAGCCATCACTTCCTTTAGTAGTGAACTCTTCTCTGAAGGCCTCGATAGGATCAAATTTGGACATTACACGGTACTTATGAAACCTATGACAGAATTATCATCTTGCTACTTATTTAAAGGTCAGTCATATCTAGCGAAACAAAAATTAACCCGTTTCACTAAGGGTATTCAAAATAATACGTCGGTAATGCAAACACTTACTAATTTTTATCACACAAGCCAAGTTGTAGAGTTAAAGGATTTTCCTTTTTTAGAAGTATATATAAAAGATATTTTCGTATCAAAATTCTAATAATAAGAAAACGGATCCTAAAATGAATTCTTTAAAGAAATTAGAAAAATGGATCTTTCACATAATATTTATATAATTTCTTAACATTATTACATTTTATAATAATTACGTAATATCCAAAAGGCGAGTTCTTATTTCTAATCTTAAAAATAAATTAAGGAACATTCGGGAAAATTACAGAGCTATAAAAGAAATAAAGAGGAATACAATTTCAACATTTTTCATAGCTGTTATAAGCTTATTCATTGGATTGCTGATAATCTATATTATTTTTCATTTAATACCTGGAGACCCTATTGCAGCTACATTGCAAGCAATGGGAGCCCATCATTACGATCCGATACAATATCTTTATATGGCTAATATGTTAGGATTTGAATATAACCCACTTTTAGGTGTTTATATACTAAGATTTCCAATATTCCTCGGTAATTTATTAACTGCTGCATGGGGTCATTCAGTTAGTGTAAATCGGGGGGTGCCAGTTTATGACCTAGTTTTAGCCAATAATACAATTCTACATGTAATTTTATTATGTGCAATACCATTGATTATAGGAACATTCTACATGATTAAAAAATCACGTAGAAAGTCGATCATATTTAATTCATTAGTAGTTACAATACTTATTGGTGCTGCTTTTATGTTGTATGTCATGTTTAGTGTTCTATTTAATATTAGAGGATTTGGCAAACTTTTGGTTGATGCTATATTATTAAATGATCATTTTCTTATTGCAGGATCTCTTTTTTTTGTATTAATATTGTTTCTTTTAACAACATTAACCTCAAATATATTCTTTAGCGTCTATAAACTGCGATCAAGTAAATCTCCTAGGGGAGATATTGAATCAAACTCAAGTGACAAACTAAATACTGGAAAAAAATTAGAAAATAATATTTAAATAATTTTCTAACAATATTAGTTCTAATAAAAGTATATACTGGTGATCTAAAATTAAAACTTCTATCAAAATTGCGTTAATTAGTATAATTCCAATGGCGATCTCATTTTATTATATGATCTCTTTGAATGATTATTTCAGAATTATTATGGGCGTTGCTTGGTTTATTTTCCAATTCATAGGGATTTATCAAGATTATACCAATTTTGAACACCATAATAAAAGTATCCTTGAAGCAGGCTTTTGGGGCTCTTTACTTGGTGGGTGGCATACTAATGCCCGTTCTACCTACAATATGAATTGTCTTTGGTCAATAGGAGGAATTTTTGCAAATGGTATCTTTATTTTGGTTGTATCGCTTATCTTTGGCCCTGGTTCTTTAATTTATAACATAAATTCTGAAATTCCTATAATCATCCTATGGGTGTTAAGCTGTGCATTAAATTTTTATGCGGGGATGCGTGCGATACCTCCAAGAAAATATGAAGTTTTTAAGAGCAAGTGTAAAAATGTAGTTTTAAAGTACCTAAAACAGAATCGAGGGAACACCTTTTCCTTGAATGCGTTGCAAAATAGAGCAATGGATCTAAAATTAAACTCTACTGAAAGAGAATTTTATTCAGACCACATTAAAGAGGTACTGGAGAGTTTGAGAGCTGATGAAAAAATACAATCAACCGTTCAAAATGAAGAAGTATATTATCTAATACCTTAGTTTAATTTATTGATCTTTTTTTGTTATCGTTGATTTTTTTCAATCCCCTTTAGCAAAAGGTTCAAGATCTAAAGTTTTAAATAAGTCATCATTAGCTTCTATAGGTCCTAGGAAGTTCCATTTACATAATCCAGAAAAGCTCTTACTACCATATGATACTTGGGATCAGGGACAACAGTTATGTGGTCTTTTCCTTGAATTTGAAAATGGCATGCACCTGGAACTAATTGAGCCATTAAGGTCTTATCACCACCAACGAAATCATCAGATCCTAGAACAGTTAAAACGGGTACATTGATTTTTTTAATAGAATCTTTTCTTTGGTCGTTAGTTTGGGTTGATTCTCCCCGATTTTGGAAACCTCCTTGCAAAACGGCTGCTAGAGCATCAAAATTTTGTAAATGGGAATTTTTATAAGCCGAAATTACTTGTCGAAACCTCAAAGCAGCTGGATTTTTAATGTCATCAATATTTTTAGTTTTTAAAGCATCAATCCAACTACTGAATCCTCTTTGAGTAGCTTCTCTTTGTTTATCATCAGGAAACTGAAGAGCAAAGCCACCAAGAACAGCGCTTATAAATAGTTCTTGTTTGCGAAGTAGAAGCTCAAAAGTTAATCTTGAACCCATAGAATAGCCTATAAAGTTAGCTTTCTCGATCGATAAATGCTCAAGTAACTTTATTATATCGTCAGTCATATATGGTCCGTATTGAGCCGGATCCAAAGGTTTATCACTTTTTCCATGTCCACGGCAATCTACAAGTATTAGTTTATATCTATCCTTAAGAACTTCTACCCAATTCGTTGCTTTCCAATTACCTTCAAGACTTGCCGCAAATCCATGAATCATTATCACCGGTGGACCTTCCCCTTCAACTTCATAATATATTTTAACTCCTTTATTATCAAAAAATGGCATTGTTATTGTACCTCATTGATTTTTAATATTAAATATTAGTTTTATTTTATTCATATTTAATATCTTCTAATTAAATACATTTACTGTTTTTTTATTAGGTGTTTGGTGTTTGGATTTTGAAGGTTTTTATCTCAGATATAATTTTGAAAAAGGATAAATATGGTCTTGATTACTACGGGATATTTGCTCCATTCCAGAAGAAGCATGATGAGAAAAATGAATAAATAAAAAACGCTCTAAACTATTTTTTCGCGAAAGGTTCAAGACTTATTCCTTAAAGCCTTATAGAAAAGAAGAGAAATCCGATTCTAGACCTTTATGATAATAATTTAAGAATAGTAAATCAACAGAATTCACAACCTCCTCTTTATTCTGATGATCTCCTAACAAAAACTCTTTAAAGGAGTATAGTAAGGTAATCATTTCATCAAGATCGAATTCTTCTAATTCCTGAATGAAAGAATCCCAAATCTCTTGAATGCGCGAAGTATTAAGATTCTGGCTTTTATAGACTTTCCATCCTCCAAAAAAATAATATAATTGGAGGAAAAATCTTGACCATAGGAAGCCAATTAATTCAGCTTTGGGATTTTCAATAGATATTTCATTGATTTCTCCCTGCTCGAGAATGGTAAGAAAAGCTTTTAAGTCGGCATTTACGTTAAAAAGATAAGTAGGTATATGTTCAATGAGAGCCTCATTATAAATCACAATTAAAGAGTCTTCTATTTCATCTTTAAACGTTTCATTAACCAGAATTAGATATCGTGAAAACGCGTCAAGATTGGCATAGTATTCATTTAGGCCAAACCGATTATATGCTTTAATTCTCTTTTCAAAAATCAAGAAATTCCGACCATCTTCTTGAATAATTTGCCATTCCTCTGGAATATATGGATCTGAAAAGTGATGAATCTAATGAATAGCAATTCGTATCATATTGATTAAGTATGTCTGCTGTAATTGAATATAACAGATTTTTTTTCTTTATATTTTTCCAATAAAAAATAGCCGTTTAAACCCACATAGTATATCGCTTTTGCACTTAAACTATTTATATATTCAAAATTCTTTTTCAATTTCTCAGTATCTAATCTATAGTCAAGTAATAATTCGCGACCAAGGCACCCCCATTCCACTAATTAACCTTAATGTCTATATTCTTTGATTTCTTAAGTTCATTTATCCCACCCTCCAAGAATCTTATAAAAATATTTAAATAAGGATATTTATCTTTATGAAATTCTTTTACTTCAATCGCTTTTCCCTTATCTCTTAATATAACTTGAGGCATATTTAATTTATATTGTTGTTATTTTTGATCTCTGAGTAAATCCTCTACTTCTTAAGCTCGTATCCTGCTTAATTTTTTTTAGCAAAAGGTTCAAGATCTAAAGCTTCAAATAAGTCATCATTTGCTTCAATAGAGCCAAGAAAGTTCCATTCCCCTTCTTCAACATTTTGACCATTCGCATATGTATTCGCCATATTATAAAGCCTAGTGAAATTTTCATAATGTAAGGCAACCCGATTTTCAGCATAATCTCGCGCACTCCAAGTTGTTATTAAAAATTGCCAGTCACTACTCTCTAATAATAACAATTCACGTGCCATCTGTTTAAGAATTTTGATTAGATTAGGATCATTAGAACCCTTAAATTTAGCTATAATATCTTCGCTTTTAGCTTCACATTCATATATTCTCTCCCATGTCCAGGTCGTCCATTCATTTAACCACACCCAGTGAGAGCTTGCTTGACCCCACGACCCCTCAATCACCGAGACGACCTTATTAGGAGGATTTTCTTCAAGATAGAGTCGAGTATTGGTTAAATTTATTTCAGGTTCATCTTCTATCCATCTAAGGATACGGGCAATCCACCAATTTCCTTCAAACCACCAATGACCAAACAATTCTGCATCGTAGGGAGCTACAACGATGCCTGGTTTCCCATTTTTATTTTTATAATCATTTAAAATATCTTTAACTAAATTGACATAATGACCGGCATTTTCATCTAATTTTCCTGGTATATCTTCAGGCCAATATAACATTTTTTTACCCAAATCAAGTTTTGCTTCAGTTACTTTCCAATATCGCAATCCCCCTGGATAATGCTTCTTATGGAAGTCTAGGTATTCTGCACATCCGGGATACCCATGTTCACCACTCCACACTACAATTCCAGTTTTCTCATCTCTCGTGAAAAATCCTACTGGAGCTCCTGTTGATGGATCTGTAGACACTAAATATGGTTCATACTGAGATTTTTCAAAAGAAGTTGGAATTTCTTCATATTGAGATTCAAATTGCTTCCAGAGTTCCGCAAGTAAGGGAAATCGAGCAGCATAAACTCCTTGTGATTTTCCTCCTAATAGTAATGCAGTATCAATGAAAAAATACTTTAAACCATTTTTAGCGAGAAAATATTCAACTCCAGGTCGCTCATATTCTTCCCCGGATATTGGGTTTTTCCACTTATACCCAGGACGATAGGCACATTCAGGTAACCAGGCACCCGTAGGAGCTCTTCCAAAATGACGTTTATAACTGTCGACGGCAGTCTTAAATTGAGCGTCGATTGACGTTTCTTTTGAAAGAAGAGGGGCATATCCATGGGTAGCACCACAGGTTATAATATCAATAAGTCCCTTATCTTGTAAAATCTTAAACGCACCTACGATATCCTTATTATATCTATGGATAAAATCATCCTTCACGCGTGAATAGAACTCCTGCCACCATTTAGCTAATTTTATTCTTCCCTCTTCATACTTATTTTCAGTAAAATCATTAAAATCAAAAACAGCTGCGTTATATTTTTCATCCAGATACCCAATAAATCCATCTGTAAATCTGGGATTTTTTAGCATTTCACAAAGGACTGGTGTAAGGCCAATGGTAAGTTTTGGGCTATATCCATCATCAACTAACTTGTATAACTCCATCAATAAAGGAACATAAGTTTCAGCAGCAGCTTCATTTATCCAATCCATTCCATGGGGCCACACACCATGGCCTATAACCCAGGGTAAGTGAGCATGTAAAACTAGACAATAACTTCCAATCTCAGTCAATTAAATCATCTCATTATTAATTATAGAATAATTAGAATTAGGTTAGAATTATATAATATTTCATGGCTTAAATATTAAAAAGAATAGATTATTTGTTTTAAAAACGGTAAAGTTATATATTTCGTTTAGTTAGGTATCATATTAATTTTCCAATCATAAATTAATTAAGAATTCAAAAAAGTAGGTTTAAATGGGTCAAGTTCCAATCACGAATCTAAATGAATTAAAAAAAAATGGTAGAATTGTAGGAAGGGCTAATTACATCTTTACACCTGAGATATCAAGCTCTATAGGGTCAATTCATGGTAGCATTTTTAACCAGAATGAGTCAATCGTTATGGGGAGAGATTATCATAATGATAGTCGGATGTTGAAGAGAGCATATACTTCAGGGTTGATGTCTACAGGAATTAACCTCCTAAATTTATCAGATTGCACTTTTCCTTTGTTACAATTTACAATTAGACGATTTGGGGCAAGTGGTGGTGTTTATTTTTCAGGAGGTCATTTATATAGTGAAGATGTTGGAATAAGGTTTTTAGACGCTGGTGGAATTGAGTTATCTCAATCCGAAATACAACGGATAATAGATTCTTATAATACATATCCTGAACATGTGCGAAGGGTTGATCCTAACGAAATTGGGCAATTAACTGCGATTCCGCAAACCGCGGATATATATATTAAATCCTTACAACAATTTGTAGATAAAAAAAAAATAAAAGATGCAAATTTAAAAATTGTAGTAGATTGTTCTTACGGGCCTACAGGTAAAATAACTCCTCTCTTGATTAATGATATTGGGGTTGAAGTCATTGCGCTCAATACTCATTATAGAGAGAGATCAGTAAGTCCTGTGCCAAGTATCAATACAATAAGAAATACCGCGAATATTGTGAAAGCGTCAAATAGTCACCTTGGTGTATGCTTTGACGTAGACGGCTCAAGAATCTTAGTGGTTGATGAAAATGGGATAGAAGTAAGTTTTGAAGAATTATTAATGTTGTTTGTCACATTTGATAAAAGAATTCAAAATTCTAAGTCAAATACGATTATCACAACCCCTTCGCTCTCTCCAGTTGTGAAGAGCTTTATTGAAGATGGCGGTTTTCCGATTAAACAAGTGGATAATTATCCCGGAGAAATCTCTAGGCAAATTAGAGAAGAACGAGCTTGTTTTGCTGCAGCTGACACCCTGAAATTTTACTTTCCTGCGTGGTCACCTTTCAGTGATGGGAATTTTATTTTATTGAAAATTATTGAAATAATGACTACTCAAAATGATATTTTGAGCTCATTAACAAAAGGATTTCCCAAGGGTATTAAGATAAATAAAACCATTCCAGTTTCTGCTGATTTAATTGAAAACATCCATAATCGATTAAGGGAAATAGCAGAAGAATCAGGTTATCAGTATCATGATATAATAAATGAGTTGAAAGTCATTAATGATTATGGATATGCTCTAATTAAAGTAGCATTACATAGAAATGCACTCCTTTTATCGGCAGAGTCTGAAGACAAAAATAAAGCTCAAAAAATGATTGACGAATTAGAAAAAACACTTTCAAAACTCTAATCTCACTTAGTTTTTTAAAGTCTTAATTTAATGTATTACCAAATAGAATTAAAAATTTAAAACAAATAGAACTAATTATATAATAATAAAATATTAACAAAAGAATTAGAAAAAGTTGATCTTATGGCGGATGCTGGTTCAATAATCGTTTTAATTACCTTCTTCATTATATTTGCGATATTTTTAGTGTTTGATTTGTTAGGTCGGAATGAGAAATATAGTTATTTAGCTTATATTGTAGCGTTACTTCCCGTAAATATGTACTGGGGCTTAGGATACGATCCTCTAGTTGCCTATATTATTCTTTTTATTCTATGGGATATAACAATTATACGGGATGCCATTGCGGTTTTTCTCAAGAAAAATAAAGAAATTAATGAGATTCTAATGTATCTCTTCCTCGGCATTATAATTCAATTGATTATGACTGCGATATTACCGGCGATTAATACTAGTTTACAGGCGGGTAATGACCTTGTATGGTATTTCTGGTTACCAAATGTTCATACTCATCCTATAGCGAGTGTAGCATTAATTTTTCAAATAGTTGCAACATTGTTGGTACTCCTAGTTATAATCCCGCTCATTCTTGATATAAAGGATGAGGAAGCATCAGTACCCATAATAATTGTTTTTGTTGTAATATTTATATTACCGTTCCTTTATTTGAGCTTTATTTGGCTTCCTGAAGCAATGGGTGTTTTAACATTACTGTTTTCGGTAATCCTCTTTACATTACTTTTATTAATCACAAAATCAGGGAAAGAAGCTAGCTAAAATTTTAATAATCTTCAATTTACTTTTTATTATTATTTTTATATTTACTTCGCAATAAATTGTTAGATTATAAGGAATTCAAATAGGAATAATTCTTAATATTCAACAATGGCAAAAAAAAAAGGAACTACTGATACGGATAGTAAAGAAAAAGATTCCACGGCAACATCTTCTTACAGCCTAAAGGATTTACCGGGAGTTGGAGATGCAACATTAAAAAAGTTAAAGGATGCAGGAATTCTCTCAATCAGAACACTGGCAATGTATCCCTTAAGAAATTTAACAGATGAAGTAGGATTAGGGGATAAGACGGCTGAAAAATTGGTTAAGATGGCGCAAGATGTAGAAAAAATGGGTTTCAAATCTGCGGATATAATATGGGAAAAGAGGAAATCCTTAAATAAATTAACTACGGGAAGTCAGAATCTGGATGATTTAATAGGAGGTGGGATTGAGCCTGGAGCGGTGACTGAGCTTTTTGGTGAATATCGTACAGGAAAAACACAATTAGCACATCAACTTTGTGTGAATGTTCACTTACCATATGAACAAGGAGGTCTTGAAGGAAATGCTCTTTATATTGATACTGAAGGTACTTTTAGACCGGAAAGAATAATACAAATGGCAAGTGCGATAGATATAGATTATACTGAAATTTTGAAGAAGATAACCATTGGGAGGGCTTATAATAGTGATCATCAGATATTATTAGTAAGAGACGCTCCGAAGATTATAGAGGAAAAGGAGATTAAATTAGTAATAGTAGATTCCTTGATAGGGCACTTTCGGAGTGAGTATATTGGAAGGGGGACTTTAGCATTACGTCAGCAGACGTTAAATTCTCATATACATGACCTTTTGAGATTATCTGAAGTATACGATGAACTCGCGGTGGTCTTTACTAACCAAGTATCCTCGAAACCTGATGTTTTTTATGGCAACCCAACAACTCATACAGGTGGACATATTGTCGCTCATGGGGCAACTATTAGAATATTCTTAAGAAAAGGAAAAGGAGAACAAAGAGTTGCTAAAGTTGTTGATGCCCCTAACTTACCTGAGAGTGATACTGTGTTTACGATTACTGAAGACGGAATAAAAGATTAAAAACGAGAAGTTTTACTGATACTTGGGGATATCACTTATAAAATAGAATCAATAATTTATATTGACACTCACTTCGAATCCGGTTCTTAAAGATTCTGAAATAATACAATATTGTTCGAAAAATTTCCTACATTGATCTGCTCTTTTACGCATTTCTGGAGTATCAATTTTAGGCATCATTTCTACATCAATCTTCTTAACTCTCCAGAATCTTTTGTCATTTCTAGAGATTGTAACTTCAGCTTTAGCTTCCAATCCTGATAATGAAAACTTTTTCTTTTGGAGACAAAATGAAAAACTTGCAGCTAAACAACCTAGAACGGATAATGCTAATAATTTAGTAGGGGAAGTCCCTATTTTTTCATTTTCTTTTTTATTTTTTTCATCAATATATAAGTTACCCATTTTAAGGTTTCCAAAATCACATTTAAAAATCATTTCTTCTTTTTGTTTTAAACCAACTTTAGTCTTTAACACGTTTGACATATAAAATCATCGATTTTATGGATTTTTTTTCTAAAAATAAAATAATTACAGATCAAGATTTACATTTACTTCAATTCCAGATCTCACTGATTGTGTAACAATACAATATTGTTCGAAAAAACTTACACCATCTTTTACAGATTTTAAACACTGTTTTGCTCTTTTGAGGGTGTTAGGATCTGTTATTATTGGCAGTATATTAACATCAATCTTTTTAATTCTCCAAAAGCCTTTCTCATTTTTAGTGATGAAAACCTCCGCTTCAGCTGTAAAATCATCCACTTTAAAATTCCTCTTTCTTATGCAAAAGATAAAGCTTGCACTTAAGCATCCTAATACACCTAAAGCTAGTAGTCTTGAGGGATTAGGACCAAGCATGTCAACTTCTTCGCGATGTTCTTCATCAATATAACAATCCTTAACCTTCAAATTCCCTAAATCGCATTTGAATATCATCTGAGATTCAGATTCATCCAATTTAATCCCAACTTTTGTTTTAATATCATTTGAAATAATATTCACCTACATTTAGCTAGAAATGAATAAATTGCAATAGAAAAAATTACTGATTATTTTTTATTATATGAGAAGAATTTAATATATTTCCACTTAGCTTGATTCAATTTTTTTTAACTTAAAGTGGTGATATAAATGGAAAGTCAGAAAAAGAAAATAAATTATAATAACCAAGAAATATTCCAGTGCAAAAAATGTCATGGATAATATCATTAGAATAAAAACCAGTATTTCTATAACTAAACAAGGTTTACAACCGTAATATTTTTCATCAAAAAATGATTGTGGATTTTTATATTCCAGTAAGTATTTAGAAATATTATCAAATTCTTCTTTTGAAATTAATAATTTAAGACCTATTTGTTTTTTTTGAAAATAAAAAAAGTTTGTACCCCAATCAAAAGTATCGATGATAATATGGATAATATAACTGAATCCACTGATGATGAGAAAGGTTAAATTAAATATAAATCCTAAGATGAGAATTACAGCTCCCGGAATAATAGAATGAGTAATTAACAATCTATGGTTATTTTCTGGGGCAAATTTAGAAAGGATTATATCAAAATCGCAAATGAATGAAAATATCAATATTAGAAAGAATTCTAGAAAGTTAAACCTATAGAAATAATTAAAAATGGATGCGCTAATAACTCCAATACCAAAATGAACATTTATATGTATTAGTATCCCCTGTTTTACGTGATGTATTGTTTTTTTCCTTTTCTTTTTAAAACTTTTTTTTTCACAACAAACCCAGAAGGTCCTTTTCTCTCTACAAGAAATGACGCAGTTGCGGAAGCTAAATAACCAGCATTTTCAATAGATTTCCATGATTGATCGCTATGTAGGAATTCATATAAAAAAATAGATAAATATACGTCTCCCGCACCTGTTTCATCGATAACTTTCTTTGGTTTAAAGGCGGGAATTTTTAAAAGTCTCTTTCCTCTTTGGTAGATCAACGAACCACTTTCTCCTAAAGTCATAATAAATATCCCTTTTGTACCATATTTTTCAAAGTGCATCATTACTTTATCAAGATCATCATACTCATTTGCCAGCAATTTCATTTCTTCTTCAGATCCTTTAAGAACTAACTTGTCCCCAATTAAATTTATAATTTTTTTCAGATTGGATATGATTTTTTCATCATAATCATAGGAAACGATACCACGTTCATCGATATTTCTAATAAATCCTTGCAAATCTAATCCAATAAATATATTTGGAAATTGTTTGGATATTTGAGATACATATTCATAGGATATTTCGTTACATAGTGGTACTAATACAATTACATCGGGGGGATTGTTAATATATTCTTGGGGAATATCTCTAAATACAAGATTAGGACTTTTAGATTTAAGTGTTAAGGTCCTAGCGTGGTCAAAATAGTCTAATACAAAATTAGTATTTTCTACTTCGGAATATCGAATCCCCTTTAGATCAATATTTTTATCTCTAATAATACTAAATAAAGAATCATCAAAATTACTAGTTCCCACATGGGATATAATACTTATTTTTGCATAGTGGGTATAAGCTTTCAAGGCTAAAGAACAATAAGAAACGCTCCCTCCTAAAGAAGGCTTACTTATACGTTTAAATCTAATGACATTATCAACAGCGAAATGCCCGATAAAAAATAAGGAAGTTTGGTTTTTATTTTGATTACTCATTTATGATGATTTTAATTTTTCAATTATATTATTCTTTTCTTCTAAGTCTATTTTTAATTTATTTATATTGTTTTGTAATTCTTTAACCAAACTAGACATTGGGCCGTGTGGTGTTATTACCTGAGGTTGAGATGAGATTTTCATTTCATTTATTAATTTATCTTTAAGATTTACTTGTTCTTTGAGATCTTCAATGAGTCTTTTAGAGTCTACAAGAGAGAGTGTTTGGGGCGTTGTTTTAGACTTTTCCTGTAAATCTTCTTGTAATTGAGATAGTTCGATTTTCAAGGCTTCATTTTCGTTTTTTAGTTCTGTAATCTCCTCTGGTTCAAGTTTGAACCCACCATTTTCAAATTTTTGCTTTAGTTCAGATTTTTCCTTAGTCAAATTATCTACAATACGTTTGTATTTATTTAAATCAGCTTGTAAGTCTTGACATAATATCTCTAGAGGCCTTGAGGATGTTTGGGAGGGTTGTGGTTTTATCACTTGAGGTTTTAGGGTTTCAACTGATGATTTAGTTTCTTTTTCAATTAGTTTTTCATTTAACTCTGTTATCTTTGTATTTAAATCTTTAATGTTACTTTCTAATTCACTAATATGTAATTTCTTTTTTGATAACTCTGATTGCAACTCTTCAATTATCTCTTTAGAAACTTCAGGATTGTCTTCAGGGGCAGTATTCGCCATAAATTCTACAGCAGAAAGTGCTTCATTTAACTTCAATTTCAATTCAACTAAATCATTCTCTTTAAGGATTAATTCATTATTTTTAATATTAATTTCATTGTCTTTAATAGATATGACATTATCTTTTTCTGTTAGACTATTTATCAATCTTTTAATCCTATTAGAAAGATCAAGATTTTCCTTTTGAAGAGTATTAACTTGACTTCCATCTTCTACCGAACCTTTTTTTACCTCTTCTTTTAACCGAGCGTTTTCATCAATAGTTTTCTTGACTACTTCTTCTGTTCTGCTAATGAGTTCAATGTTTTCGGCAATTTTGTTTCTTAATTTATTATTTTCTTCTTCAAGATTTTTAAGTCGTTCAAATGTTTCTTCTACAACACTCGGTTTATTGGGATCATTTATCATCTTTTTACGCCACAAACTTATAAAATCTTCCACTTTTTCCTTTTCTTCTGACATTTTTCTTTAATGGTTTCTATTACAGTTTTATTATTATCATTTTCAAATCTAAAGTAAAAATTACTTTATCAAAACTCCTGAAAAATATCCAACGCAATATCCACCTATCCTTCCAGTTTTTTCAGAGCTAGTATAATACTTCAGTAATTCACCTTTAGTCGCATTCAAATTTTCAGATATTAACATGAGAGTAGTAATGGTTTGTGGTCCGCATACAGTGGTTTTTAAAGCATTCTTAAGAGCATTACGGGCATTTAGGTTTTCAAATTCTTCAATAACTGCCAAATCTATCTCTTTAAATTTATCTAATTGATTTGAACTATCCACTTGTTTATGTGACATATCTGAGGAGGCTACTATCACAACGTCTTTATCTATTAAGTTTACTGCTTTAGTTATATCCTTTGCTATTTCATTTAGTATTTTAAAATCTCTAGGACCTGCGATTTTAATAGGTAAAATTTTTACATCTTTATCGAATGAGCAGTATTTTATAAATGGTAGTTGGATTTCTATATTATGTTCTTGTTCAGCCTGAAATCCCAGAAATAGAGAATTGTCGGACTCAATAATATTACTATTGTCTAAAATCTTCCCTGATAATTGATCATCTATTACTAAATTTCCTAATGGGGTCTCCCATTCTCCTGTTTCCATCAATGCAATTTTATTATACCCAATGTGATCTGTGCCTAGAATTATTACTGTATCCGGGATTTTTTCTTTAAATAAGTTTAAATAAGTAAACGCCGCACAAGGTCCGGAATACTCCATTCCGGCATGTGGAGACACACCCCCTATAATAGTCCTTTCATTATTATTGGCAGTTACGAGCCTTTCATTAGGCCCAAATATATCATCGATGAAATATCCATCTAATGCGTCCATTAAACCCTTCTTTGACCCAGGGTACCAACTTCCCGCATGAGATGCTCTTCTAACCATTTTTTCATACACCAATCATTAATAATTCAATATTAAATTTATTATTTTTAGATCCTAAATAATTTAATCTATACGTAGTAAAATTGTAAGAATTATTAAATTATTGAAAATACCTCTTTCATAATGAATGAAGTAAAGGATAACAAAATCAATCTTGATGAAATTCAAGTACCAGAAAAGATTCCAACTAAGTTAATCAATTCAAGAGTTATTGTGTTCAATCCTTTATTCGCGTCTTATTTATATGTAAAAAAGGGTTTTTATGGAAGCCCCTTAGGGATTAATAAGCCCCGATTAGAATACTTTTCAAAACCTAGTGAATTATCATTAATTGAAGCGTACTATTTATTAGAAAATAATGAGATCTCTATTTATGATGTGAAAGAGAAAAAAGATTTAAACTCTAAGGAGTTTTTCAAGCTTGCTAAAATAATTCATAACAAATTTGAAGAAAAGTATATAATTTATAAAGACTTAAGAGAAAAGAAGTATATTCCAAGACCTGGTCTCAAATTTGGAGCTGATTTTGTTGTGTATCGTGTTGGACCGGGTCTTGAGCATTCCCTTTTCATGGTACACGTCTTACCACATGATTCTGAGATCACAGCGATAGATATGGTCCGTGCGGGGAGATTAGCTACATCTGTAAGAAAAAAATATGTCATTGCAAATCCTTTAACCAAATCGTACTATTTTTTTGAGTGGTTTAAACCTTAAATCCAAGAAAAAAATTGGTAGTTTTATAATAAAGATGAACTTCTTAATTTTTCTATAACCTTGTCTTTCAAAGCTTCAATTTGATGATAATCTTTATTCTGTACAGTCTGATTTATTCTTAAAATAGAGGTTATAAGATCAGGATCGATAACATTTTCAATCAGTAATCCTCTATTTAGTAAATCCTTACCTTCTTTATAAATTAAGAGAATGAATTTAATCATACTTAACAACTTTGGCACATCAGTAAAGCTATCTATTTCATCAAAGGCACTTTGGATTAAGAAACCATTTTTAACCAAATTTGCAATAAAGAGAGTTAACTGTGATTCTACAGGTAAATTTTTTTCACCAATTAATTGAATAACATGTTTTAAATCTTGTTCCTCAGCTAAAATGTCATTTATCTGTTCTCGGCATTCTGACCAATCAATATCTATATCTACCCACTCGATATCTCTCTCATACCACCAATCCGCTAGGTATGTATAATAATTTGAATAGGAGTTAAGCCAATTGATAGCGGGATAATGTTTTAAATAAGCTAAACTAGAATCTAAAGCCCAAAAGACTTGAACTAAACGTTTTGTTGTTGCAGTAACAGGTTCACTAAAATCTCCTGCAGGAGGAGAAAGAGTTCCAACAATTGTTAGAGATCCAACTCTTTCAATACCATTTTGGGCTCCTCCTAGTGTTTTAACTACACCTGCTCTTTCATAAAAACTTGAAAGTTTTGAGGGTAAGTATGCTGGATATCCTTCTTCGGCGGGCATTTCTTCTAATAACCCCGATATTTCTCTTAATGATTCAGCCCATCTTGAGGTACTATCTGCGAGAACAGCAACATCATATCCCATATCACGATAATATTCTGCGATTGTAACTCCTGAAAATAAACTTGCCTCTCGGGCTGAAACAGGCATATTAGAAGTATTTGCTATAAGAACCACTCTTTCTAACAGAGGAGCCCCACTTTTAAGATCTTTAGTTTCTGAAAATTGTTTCAAAACATTCGCAATTTCATTCCCTGGTTCGCCGCAACCGATGTATACTATTATGTCCGCGTTACACCACTTTGCTAGGGATTGCTGAATAACCGTTTTTCCAGTCCCGAATCCCCCAGGAATAGCGGTAGTCCCTCCCTTTGCTAGTGGAAATAATAAATCAATCACCCTTAATCCTGTAATTAAAGGCTCATTTGGATCTTTTTTCATTTTATAAGGTCGACTTTTCGTGATTGGCCATTTTTGTAACATTGTAAAATCCTTATCTTTTCCATCAATATTTATACTAAATATCTTGTCTATAATTGTATAATCGCCCTCGATGGCAACAGAAGATAGTTTCCCCGAAATATTTGGTGGAACCATTATTTTATGTTCTAGAAATTGGGTTTCTTGCACAACTCCAATAATATCCCCGCTTTCAACCATCATGTCTACTTCTCCTGATGGTGTGAAATGCCATTTTTTAGATCTTGATAAAGAGGGAAATTTAATACCCCGTTCTAGATTTCCAGATTGATCATTCTCAAAAACTTTTTCTAAAGGTCTCTGTATTCCATCAAAAACATTCGAGAGGAGTCCTGGGGCTAATTCCATTGAAAGAGTTTCATTCAAACCAACGACTTCATCATTTAATTTTACTCTTATTGTGTTTTCGAAACATTGAACAATTACATGGTCAGAATAAATCTGTATTACTTGACCTAATATATCATAATCGGAGATCTTAATCAAAGAATGAAGTTTTACTTGATTTTCTAATCCTTTTACTTTAATAAGCGATCCATTAATTGATGAAATGTAGCCACTACTAGATTCTTTGTCAATTTTATTTATTGTTTTCATTAAATTTCTTCTCTTTATGTTATATTTGTTCCCCACAAAAAGGACATTTATTTTTAATAAAATTTGGTAATATATTTCCGCAATTTTCACAATTACTAATTAATGGTTTGCGATATTCAAATTCAAGATCAATGGCTTGAAATATCTTAGGCTGAATTTGCTTAGGCTCTTTTTTAATAATTGGAGTTCTCTTCCGTCTTTCCTTCTCATACTTAGGTCCCTTTTTTTTATCTGGAAACATTCTAGAGTAAAGGGATCCTCTTTTATTTTTGAGAAAAGGACCAAGAACAATTAAAAATACGAATAACAATAAAAAAAATGCAATAAGAGGATGAGATCCAGATTCTAGTAAAATGAGATATAAATATAAAAGAAAAAGGAGATATGCAAATAGTATAATGAACCTCAAGATAAGTCCTTTACTAGAGATCTTTTCTTTCCTATTTCCTTTTGACATTGAAATTTGTAACTAAACTTGAATATTTATTTAAATTTATTTTTAATGTAAATTATTGCTTTTTCAACCTCTTCCTTTATTGATTGAATGTCAATCTCTTTTTCAATCTCCTCAGAAATGACATCTTTCTCAATGCCCACTTTAAAGTTCAAGACTGAGAACTCCTCATCTAAATAGAATGGAAAGAATTCTATACCGGAACCCTTGTAAAACTTAAAGAAAAACTCATAAAAATGTAATCTGATTGTGTTCAGGAATACTAACAAACCTTCGAGCAAAATAACAATCATATTACCAAAAATTCCGCCTATTAAATTTACAATCTCTACTCCTATGCCTTCTCCTTCAACTAATCCCATCATTGCATTAATCGATGTTAATAAAGCAATATGAGCAAGAGCTAATGCTAATAATCTGAGATATGAAGCTACGTTGCTCATAACAGATAAGACTGTATCAAAAGCTTCTATTGAACCTTCGCCTAATAAACCACCCACTGATTCTTCTTGTAAATAAGAAATTTTAAAGATTTTTCCGAGAGGTTTAAGTAGTAACAATAAAAGTCCTGGAATTACCGTTAATAAAATCGGGTAGGGGTATGATATCCACACATTAATATCAAAACCAACTCCAAAAATTAGGACAGTTCCCCCCGTTAACAAAAATATTTTTATCAGTGAGTCACTAACGGCTAAATATTTTCTCCTTTGTTTCCAATAATTCAAAAATTGAACAAACCATCCTAAATTAATATGAAAAACACCAATTAAAACCGCAAAAAAGAAAACATTCATTATATTATGTAAAGGATTATACAGAGTAATATTTAAGACCGGGGAAATTAGCACAATGATCAAAGGTAGCAAAAAAAATACTAATCCAATACCGATTAACCAACTCCCTAATTTGGACTTTGTTATAAATCGATCTATTCCACCAATTATCAGAGAAATCGCCCCCATGCCGGAGATGGTGAGTAATATAGTTGGACTTGGGAGAATACTTAACAAATTAATTGGTTGTAGGTGCAAAAGTACATTTCCAAAAATTTCGATTTCATGGTGACCTAAAAACTCTCCGTATAGAAAACCTATAAAAAAAGCAGCAATTCCACAATACATGATTATCCAAGAAAAATTAAACGCGTCTCCTCTTCGTTTTCTGAATTTGAGGGCACCGAGTAACCCTACTATTATAAGAACTAAACCATGTCCAATATCACCAAACATCAACCCAAATAAAATTGGGAAAGTAACCGCAATAATTGGTGTCGGATCAATTTCAAAATAATTTGGTGTGCCATACATTTTAGTTATTGTTTCAAATGGCCTTACTAAAAAGAAGTTTTTCATGACAGTAGGAGACATTTCTCTTAGATCTTTCTCTTCGCTATGTTCGTCAGTTTCTTTCAAATCTTCTTTGTATTTTATTTCAATTGAAGCTTTGCTTTTTTTACTTTCAGAACGCTCCCTTCTTGATTTTAAAGTAAAGTCTTCATAAACGGGTCGTTTTTTAGAGATATCGATAGTTTGTAGTACAATCTCATCTTTAAAGATTTTAAATAAAGTATCCTGAATTTCTTCCTGTTTAGATGAGGGAACAAAGAATTTAAGAAGTACTCGATAATCGGATAATTTTTCGAACTGTTGTTCAGCCCAAAGATACTCCTCGATGTTCTGAACAGTTTCATTAATCCCAGCAAACTTTAGCAAGTTCTCATCTGTTAATCGGCGCTGTTCTTTCTTATATCTCGATAATAATTTTTCAATAAAACTAATTTCTTTATCAATTCTTATGAAATTAGTTCCTTCAGTTGTTAAATATTTTTTTAGGATAAAAACTTCTTCAGAATGAATTAAACGTATTCTACCATTGAATTCTTCATCTTTATCTTTTGGATAGAAAATATAAAATCCTATTCTTTCGTCTGATATGGGGAAAGTTTCATAATAATTGGGAAATTCGGTGTAAGTAAATAGATTTTTTAAGTTGGTCAAATTTTTCGAAAATGTTGTGAAAACTCGAAATTTAAATTGTTCTAAACTACCTATTGTCCCTTGTATCATATTCAACTTTTCGAGATTTTTATAACAAACTCTTATTACCTTTACGTTCTCGAGTTCGATAGTACCTTTGGTAATGTAATTATTTAATTCAGCAAATCTGTTGTGATAGAAATCTATTTCTTCAAGGATTTGATTAATTAATTCTTCTAAATTTTTCGCTGAAAATTCTATTCTTTCAGATTTATCAATTTTTAAATCTTTAATATCTACTTCATTGAGATTTAATCTTCTAAACAATGACTCTAAATTCTTCCTTAAAGCTTTAATTTTTTCCAAAATGGGTTCTTTTTCTGTTAAATCCTCTTCAATTTTTGATTTTTCTTTCTGTTTTATGTGGACAGTATTTAAATTAGAGAGTGTTATTAAGAATTGATCCCTATAATTGTGATTTAGTTCTGCTCTTATTAAAGTAAATTCATCTTTTTTAGTCATTCAACCCAGCTCAAAAAATTTCTTGTTGTTTTATAATAATATCTTTAGTTTTTTTCAATCTTACATAATTTTCTCTTTCAATTTCTTCTAAACTATCTTTAATCTGTTTAATATCTACTTTTAATTTTGGAATTATTACATTTTTCAACCCATTGATCCTTCGATTTACATTTTTAAAATTAATCGAAATCTTTAATATTAAATCTTCAATTTCGGAAAATTGGCTAATATTTTCAAGCAATTCTTTTAATGAATTAATTAAATCTTCAATATAATGACTTGTACCATCGAATGTATATGCTGGTAATTTTTCTTCTTCAAATATTTCATAGTCTAGTTGAGAAACTAGAATTCCCATTTTTTTAATATTTTCAATGTGTATTCTCGGTTTATACTGGATTCTACTCAATTTGCTAATTAAATTTAATCCATTCTTTCCCATTTCTCGATAGGTTTTATTTAAGTAGCTTAGAGATTTCTTATATGTAATCATAAACTCACTTCTCCCCTTGAGATAATCATTCCATAAATTAGAAATTTGAAACATCAATTGCTCCCTTCTAAATTCTAAAAAAGTTGCTCCTTTAATCGCGAATGATAATCTCTTCCGTAAAGCCATTAAATTTGTTTTTGTAGCTTTAACTTCTCTAAAACTTATAGCCTACACCTTTGGTTGATAATATTTATCGATAAATCTTTGATGTATTCTAATTAATTGGTTTTTACTTAAGTTAGAAATTACATCCCATGCAATTGTTAAAGTCATATTGAAATCTCGATTTTCATTCGATTTCTGATTTAAAAATACTTCTTCAAATTCTCTTCCAAACTTTAATATGCTTTGTTGATCATAATTTAGACCATCTTCACCAACAATTGAGATAAGATCTTTAACTTCAAGATAATTTGAATATGATGCTAATAATTGAGAACTCACATCAGCATGATCTTCTCTAGTACTCACTTTACCGATAGCATCTTTCATTAATCGAGAAATTGACGCTAACACTTCAAAAGGAGGGTAAATACCTTTCTTATGTAAGTTTCGGCTAAGAACTAGCTGTCCTTCAGTGATGTATCCAGTAGTGTCAGGGATGGGATGCGAGATATCATCGTTTGGCATTGTAAGTATCGGGATTTGTGTTATCGATCCCTTTTTCCCTTTTATCATCCCAGTTCTCTCATAAAGAGACGCAAAGTCAGAATAAATATATCCAGGATATCCTTTTCGACTTGGTATCTCTTCTTTAGCAGAGCTAAGTTCTCTTAAGGCTTCTGCATAATTAGTCATATCTATTAATATAACAAGAACGTGCATATCTTTTTCAAAAGCAAAATATTCCGCGGTGGTTAAAGCCACCCTAGGTATGATTAATCTTTCAATAATAGGATCATCCGCAAAATTTATAAAAAAGATGATATTTTGAAGGGTTCCACTTTCTTGAAATCGTTTTAGAAAGTAAATTGCCTCATCCTGAATAATTCCAATTCCACAAAAAATAATTGCAAAGGGTTCTTCTGAAGTGACTTTCGCTTGAGTAGCTATTTGAGCTGCGATTTTATTATGAGGTAATCCTTGACCACTAAAAATAGGAAGTTTCTGACCTCTAATCAAGGTAAATAATCCATCAATTACAGATATTCCCGTCTGAACAACTTCTACAGGATACAATCTAGCGAAAGGATTTACAGGAATCCCATTTATATCTCTCTGAACATCGGTCAATATATCAGAATCTAAAACAGTTTTTGTTTTGATATCAATGGGCTTTCCCATGGAGTTAAATGTCTGTCCAAACATGTCTTTTGAGATCTTAACGTTGAAAATGTCTTCTGTAAATATAATTTCTGCATTTTCGGAAGATATTCCAGTAGTATCTTCAAAAACTTCAACAATAATTAAATCCTCACTCATTTTTACTATTTGTCCCGTACGGATAATATTGTCGTCGGTCTTAATTTTTACAATCTCGCCATACTGAGCGTCATGTTCATTTTTCAGAAATAATAAAGGTCCAATTATTCTTTGTATTTTATTATAAATTACACTCATCTTTTGAAAACTCCTCTCGTTAGTTTTAATGATTCAATTTCATTCAATAATATCTTTTTTAGAGATTCTATTTTCATGAATTTATCATTGGGAATCTCTTGACCTATTCTCAAGACATCATTTATAGTACGAAGGGATTTAATATCTTCCATATAAAATCCTTGTTTCATAAGCTCTTTACCCTCCTTATAGATTAACAGGATCATCTTAATCATTCCCAATAGTTTGCCTGTGCTGGTATAGTTATCAATCTCATCGAATGCATTTTGAATTAAGAACCCTTCTTTAATTAGTTTCGCTATAAATAAATCTAATTGCTGATCTTCAGGTAAATTTTCTTCTCCTATTAATTGTGTAACATATTTTAATTCATTATCTTGTGATAGAATATCGTTAACTTGCTGACGACATTCAAACCAATCGAGATCCATTTCTGACCAATTTATATCTCTTTCATACCACCATTCAGATATATAATCTGGATAATTTGAATAAGAGTTTAACCAATTAATCGCAGGATAATGCTTTGAATAAGCTAAAGCTGCATCTAACGCCCAGATTCCTTGAACAAAGTTTTTAGTTGTTGTAGTCACTGGTTCACTAAAATCCCCTGCAGGAGGAGATACTGAACCTACGATAGTTAAAGACCCAAATCTCTCCTTCCCAGATTCATCTTTTCCAAATACTTTCACATGGCCAGCTCGCTCATAAAAGCTAGAAAGTCTTGAAGGTAAATATGCAGGATAACCTTCTTCGGCAGGCATTTCCTCCAATAATCCAGAAATTTCTCTTAAGGATTCTGCCCATCTTGAAGTACTATCTGCAAGAACTGCAACATCATAACCCATATCTCTATAATATTCTGCTATAGTGACTCCCGAAAAAATACTAGCTTCCCGAGCAGAAACTGGCATGTTAGAGGTATTGGCAATTAATATTATCCTTTCTAGTAAAGGACGTTCACTTTTAGGATCGATCAGCTCAGTAAATTGTTTTAATACATCAGCTATCTCATTGCCACGCTCTCCACAACCCACAAATATAATTACATCAGCATTACACCATTTAGCAATCGACTGTTGAATAACGGTCTTTCCTGTCCCAAAACCTCCTGGAACTCCAATTGTACCACCCTTAGTTATTGGAAAAAGTAAATCTATAACTCTCATCCCGGTGATCAATGGTTCTTTCGGCTCCCCCCGCTCCATAAAAGGTCTAGATTTATTCACGGGCCATTTCTGAAGCATAGTAAAAGACTTCTCGTTATTATCTATGATTACCCGGTAAATTTCATCTTTATTTGTATAATCATCTTCAGACGTGATAAATGATAATTTTCCGGTGATATTGGGGGGAACCATTATTTTATGTTCAATTAGAGGAGTTTCTTGCACAACTCCTATAATATCGCCACCTGTTACATTCTCATTAATCTCTCTTACTGGAATAAAATGCCACTTCTTTGTTCTTGATAGGGAAGGTATTTCTAATCCCCTTCTTAGACTTCCGTCCTTATAAAGATTAAAAGCGCTTTCTAGTGGTCTCTGGATTCCATCAAAAACATTTCCTAAGAGTCCAGGTCCCAATTCCATAGAAAGAGGTTCATCTAAAGATATTATTTGATCATTAATACGTAAGCTAGTAGTATTTTCAAAACATTGGGCAACTACATAGTCAGAATAAATGTGAATTACTTCTCCTAGAATATTTTGTTTACTAACCTTAATTAAATCATGGATTCTAACACTATCTTCAATTCCCTTAATGTGTATCAAAGAACCACTTATTGCGGAAATAAAACCATATTGGTGAGTGCTATTAGAATTGGATTTGATCATATTGTTCGAGATATTCGGATATTTTTGTTTTTTGATTTTGAATAAATTTGTTAAAGTTATCTTCTATTTGCTTAATTTCTGAATCATTGACAATTTTAGAAATTTCCATTTGGATAAATGAGGATTTGATATCTATTAAATTATCAATTGTATAATCATAAGAGATTGTCCCACCGACTAATGAAATTTTAAATCCTCCTATAAAATCATCCGCATCTTTATCAATTTCAACAGGATTTTTAAACAAACCTTGAATTTTACTATAATCCTTTAATAAATAATTATAATCCCGAGAGTTAAAAATAAGTTCTATTTCTTGGGGTTTGTTTATAGTATTCTTAATCTCTCTTATATTATTTATTAAAAATTCTATATATTTTGGATAATTTTTTTCTATTTTCTCTTTTATAAGTTTAGCTAGACTACTTTTTAATTCTTTAATTAATCGGTTTTTCAAAGCCATAAACTTTTCTTTACCTTTCAGTAGAGTATTTGAAAGCATTTGATTTAAAAAGTTATCATAGTTATCTATAAAATGCTCTTTTAATTTTAAAGATCGTTCATCACTTCTTTCAAAAAACCTTTTCTTTATCTCAGCTTTTTGAAATAATGTTTGTTGATTGAATTTTTTAATCTCTTCTTGAGCTTTCTCAACTAAATACAATCCTAAGTTGCCAAACGTTTTCTTTGTATCTTTTTCTTCTGAAATTTTACCTCAACTCATTATTAAGATATAATATTTCCAATAGCTTCGAATATTTTATTTTTCATTACATCTCCTTTATCAACATCGTGTTGAAAGACATCTGGAAGTATAAATATTAAAGGAGACTTATGAATAAATTTAAAATTTAATAAGAAATCATAATCTGCGGGAGACAATTGTAAACCAATTATTATCATGCCAATAGACGTATCCTTTATTAATGTTTTAAATTTTTCGAGGAATGAATCACCTGTCTCAATTACTGTCCCGTCGATCCCTAAAAGCCCCAACATTAAAACAATGTCGTCATCTCCTAAAACATGTACTTTTTGATCTAGCATTAAAAATCCAATCCCATCTCATCTATTATTATTTTATGTAAATTCCCCATTTCTTCCTGAAATTTTACTTCAATTTTATTAATGGCTTTATCTATTTGATCTCCAAATTCATTAATTTGTGAATCACCACTTGTTGTAAGTGTAATCAAGGCATCGTTGACTAATTCATTTTTTCTCTCAATAAACGTCTCAAATTGTTTTGTTTGCTGATCTCTGAAACCTTCAATATCTTTTAAATTGATATCCTTCGCATTCTTTATTAAATTTTCATAAAGTCTTTCAATATCCTTTATCCATTCAAATAAATCCATGATTGTTCTTTTTTCATTATTTTTCTATTTTTATTCTCTATTTTAATAACTGATATTTCTCGTGAAGAATATCGACTATTTTTGGTAAAATATACAACCTAATCTCCTTATCTTTTTTTATTAATACTTCTAAAATTTTGTAAATTGCTTGATATTCAATGTCATCTAGTTTCATTTCAAATGTCTTGAAATAGTATTGAAGATATAATTTCTCAAGAGACCATATTAAATGCTCTTGATTGAGTGGTGATCTCAATAGATATGATCTTATTTCTTTATTATTTCTTAAATGCTGATTAAGCAGTAAAGTAAAATCCTCTATATTTGTTAAACTCATTAATTTAAGAAATATCTCTTTATCAAAAAAGAGATTACTATCTACCAATAGCTGCAAAATAAGATTTCTATCAACATTATTAATGATCCCTCTATAAATTAAATTTAAATTATAGATCTCCGAGATATATTCAGTGTATAATGAGATTAACATCTTTTCTTTCATATTGAGGTGTTTCATATCTCTTTTCATATTATTATAATAGAGTTGATCCAAAAAGGTTTCAAGCACAAAAATTTCATTGGTGTTCTTAAAGTAAAGAATTCCTTCTCTAATCACTTTATTATATTTAGTAGATCGCATGAATAGTTGAAGCTCATCTAAGGAGGGAATTTCAATTAATTCATTAATGAAATCCGTATGGTTTAAGTATTTTTCGACTAGTTTATTGACCATCAAGGATTTTTCAGTTACGCTCATTCCTAGAATAGTACCAAGGATTACACTTTTTATATTCATGATTTCGTATTTCATCAAATAATCTCTTAAAAAAATCCTCATATTTGACGGAGAATACTGTATTATCTTCCCTATTAATTTAATATAATTATGAAATAGAGCTTTCTCAATGTCTTCAATTACATATGTATTGAAATTAAGGCCAGGGTAATATCGGCTAATAAAATCAACAAATTCTCTTATTTCTGTGATCTCATCCAATTTTTGGAGCGTCTCTTCATTCATTATTAACTGTTTCAAAAATCCGATTTTAATTACTGTGTAAGCGTAACTTGGCACAATGATGCTCGTTTTGAAGACCCCCAATAATGCTATTACTTAGATCTTACATTAGGAAGAAATATTACATTTCTTACAATGGACTTGGAATTTTAGTCCAAAGTAAAATTGCAACTATCAATCCATATATTGCTAATGCTTCACATAAAGCTACTACGAGGAATGCTTTAAAGAAAGCTTCTTCCCGTTCTGAAAGTGCACTTATTGCAGCCGTACCTACGGTTTTCATAGCCCAAGCACTTCCTAATACAGCACAACTCACTGAAATCGCAACTGCTAAACCTAACGCTATAGTGGTTGCAGAATCATAATAATCAAGAGTAGTAGGAACTTGAGCAGCAACAAAAGTTACAATACCATTTGAAGTAAAAATAACTAAGAAAATTAAGAACACTTGAAATGAAGCAAGTAGTAAATAAAATTTTTGTCTGCCATTCATAAATCTAACATCTTCGTTAGTATTTAAAATAATTATTAAATTTAAAAATGATAAGGAAAAACTAGCGTATAAATTTTCTCTTTATTAAAGATTAAATGGTGGTTTTATTTAGCCAATAATATAAAAATCGAAAAAAAAGTTAAGGACTTATGCGTAGAAAGATTCTTACTAATTAAGTGTTTAAAAAAGTCTACTTTAATCTAATAAGATAGTTTCGACATTTAAAAGTAAATAGAATTACTGGAGAAACTATATATTAATCAAAAAAATTAACTTCTAGTAAACCTATATCATATATGAAATACTAAAAAATGGTTTTTTAAAATACGTATAATATAAAAGATATCTTAGTAAATATTATAGAAATTTCTTAGATTTAATGGATAGTAAATCTTAAAGATAAAAAAAGAAGAAATGGTGAATTATATGAGTAAAAAATATGAACACCGAGTAGACTCCCTTAAAGACCATAAAAAAGAAACAAAAATAGGTGTCTATCGACAAAAAAAAAAAAGCCCTAATTTGAGAAGTAAGAAGATAAGCACACAAAAGAAAGCTTTTAAAGATTTGCAGAAAAAAATGGAAAAAAGCAAAAAAACCTGGTAAAATTTTTCCCTCTTAAAGAAATTCTGATATTCATAGAATTACGTTCATTTAGCTTCATTTATCGTTTTACGGAATTGTCAGTATTAAGATATTTAGAAAAATTACACATTCAAATGTGTGATGATTTAAAATTTGATTTTTCTTTTAAAAAAGTATTTTTTATATGATTTCAGAATATTCACACTATATGGTAAGAGAATAAAGCAAATAGGGGTAATATTTATATACACAAAAAATTAAATTACAGAACTAATTGAAGCTATTGATAGAATCATTGTGTGTAGCATCGCAATATTAATATTACCAAGGATTAAAGGAAATGATTTTTAAATCGATCCTAAAAAAATCAACTGGATTTATAAATAATTTTTCTTCCCAATAATCAATCCCTTATAAGACTGTTGATTATATACATTTATCAAAAACATTTCAAAAAAGATCTTAGTTTTAATACAAATAGTTATATTTAAAATATCTTGTTAAATTAAAATCCTTATGAATCTGTGGAAAGATATCCCAGTTGGAGATGATCCACCAAGTATTTTAAATGCTGTCATTGAGGTTATAAGTGGTTCAAGAGATAAATATGAGTACAAACCTGAGTGGGAAGCATTTATCCTAGATCGAGTAATTCCCTCCTCGGTAATTTTTCCAGTTGAATATGGATTTGTTCCCCAAACGTTATCTGATGATAATGATCCACTTGATATAATGGTATTAAGTTATGAACCCTTAGAAGTGGGTTGTATTGTAAAAGTTCGGGTGATTGGCGCTTTGGTAATTGAAGATGAAAAAGGGGATGACCCTAAGATTTTATCAGTTTTGGTAAATGATGCAAGGTTTGAAGGTTATAAAGACATATATGATGTTCATATCTATAAACTTAAGGAAATTCAAGAATTCTATGAGACCTATAAAAGATTAGAACCACATAAATGGGTAAAATTTAAAGAATGGAAAAATGCAGAAGGTGCAAAAAAACTTGTTAATTCTTCAATCAAGCAATTTTATAATCTTTATATGAAATAATAAATAAGTTTTTTTAAACAATATTATGATGCTATTTTAAGCATAAAACCTGATAAATCTAATAAAAACGGCTTATATTCATCTTTGAGGAGATAATTAAATCATCTATATTAAAAAATGATGACATTTTCTATTATCATTACATTTAGGGAATAAGGAATTCCTTGGTATCTTGTGAATTTATTTTAATTTAAGAAGGATTTTGTATGTAATAAAATTAGGTTTATTTATTAATTATTATAAACATCCATGCAAGGAAGCTATTGATCTTAATATTCACAGATAAATTTTGAAATATAATTTGTTTTATCTCAGCAGGCGTATAGCTAGATTGAATTGAGCCTAAAGGCTCGTTAACTTCCTTTAAAGCTTTTGGAACAACAACTTTAGTCGCAAATTTAAAAAGGTAGTAAAAAATTTTACGAGCATCTCTTCTAAAATCAAAGATTAAGATTGTACCATCCTCGTTCAAAATACGCTGAAATTCTTGAAATGCTTTTATTGGATGAAGCCAATGATGTAGTGATAAACTGCTTACGATAAAATTAATAGAGTTGTCAGGAAAAGGTAATTTTTCAACGGATCCTTCTTTAAAATCTATTCTTTCCCCTAATTCATGTTTAAACGCTCTTTCTTTCGCTAATTTAAGAATTTCTGACGAAATATCCGTGCCAGTGAGAAACAAATATGGGAACTTTTCTGCAATTTCCACTAATAGATTTCCTGAACCACAACCTACATCTATTAAGTGTCCTTGAGGTTCTTTTTTATTAATTTGGTTTAATACCTTTCTTCGCAAGAGTTTAAAGGGCAGAAAATCTGTCATTTTTTCAAACGCTTTTGCAATCTCTGGATTATCAAGCCCTTCAAGGTTAGGGCGTCTATAATTCTTTTTACGGGGTAAAATGATAATTAAAATGAAGAGAATGATGATTCCAAGAGCAATTAAAAAAATGTACAATAAGGTCATAAATTCCCCTCCTGATTTTTATCATTATTGATGAACTCGAAGAAAAATAAGAGATTCACTGTTTTTCTTCAAATAATAATTTATGAATTTTTATCATTGTTCCTATATTAATCTGTCCAACTTTCGACTCATCATCTAACGAGCTTTCAGTGAAGAAAGAACCGAATTTGACGCATGTTATTCTTGAGAAGAGTCCCAACTCGTTAGAGCAAAAAGAAACCATCCTGCGTCCCTCACTCAAAAATTTATTTAGTAATTCTATAGGTATTAAATTATCTTCGAATTTTTGGGCGGTAAATATTACTTTATAGATACTTTTATTGATTATCTTTTTATTAATGAATAATTTAACTTCTAATTTGTATATAAATTTTTCAATAAATGCTAAGCTTTCGTTTAAACCAGGTGTTCTTTCAAAATCATAATGAGAAAATATTAAATCAACTACGTTTGTTTCTCCTAAAAAAGCAACCTCACTTAAAATGTGATTATCAGCATTCATTTCTATTTCAAAATAGTCTGGTTTAGCTTCAATCAAAACTTTTAAAATTTTTAATCTTTCCTTTTCATTTATTGTGATTTTTCCTCCTTTAGGGGGCTCTCTAAGGGAAAAAATAACGGGAAATTTTGGTTGAATAAATCCCAGTAATTTTTTTAAAAAATCCTTAGTTATAATTTGAATATTATCAATACAATCAAATTGTAATTCGAAAATTCTAGCTCCTGATTTTACCGCATCCTCAATGTTTCTTTGATTTTCAGGAATGTTATCCGTTTTTATAGGAATCGATTTACAAATATTAAATTTCATAATTACTCAATTTTCTTTTTATTTAAGATCTATTGTGTATATTTTTTTTTCATAACAATAAAAGTTAATCCGTAAATTAAAAAATTCAAAGTTTGTTTTAAAGAGATTACAGAAATAAGAAAGTTGTTGATTCTCTAAAACAGTTGAATTTCCATTTGAAAAAGATATTACTGATAAAGTAAAATTCTTATTTGATCGGCTATATCGTGTATGCGATCTGCGCACTGTTCAAGTAAAACGATACTATCTCTAATTCTAAGAAGTTTCCTAATATCCAACTTTTCATTAGAATATAAAAATTCAAGAAATTGTCGATATATAGTATCAATTTCATTTTCGAGTTCATGAATTGCGGTTGTATTCTTAAATACAATATCGGGCTTATCTCTCAAGCTTTTTATTGTTGATTTTAAAACATCCGCCATTTGAATAGTTTTATTTATTAATTTTTCATATCTTTTTATTATTTCTTCATCCTTATTCCCATCTAATGTTATCTTTGGGAGCATGTCGACTAATTCTAAGGGATAATTAATCACATTGTCCATTTTTAGGATTAAAGCGACGTAGTCTCCTAAACCTTGCGCTCCCGCTTCAGAATAATTTTGGATTAGCTGAATTTTTATAGCATCTCCATCTTCTTCACGCATTTGCATCTTATTTTTTTTCTTGTCTAAGGTTTCCTTGTTGGATTCATAGTCTTTTGCCCACGTTGAATAATATACGGCCATATCGGATATAACTGAGTATATAATCCTGGAATGTTCAATTAACATTGAAATAATTTCATCTTTAATCTTGTTCATAAGATATCAACTAAAAATTTTTATTTTCTCTTATAACAATAAATGATTAAATACATAAAAATTTAGGTTTACAGAAAATAAATAGTAACGAGCCTATTAATATATGATCCTATCAATTTTCTAATTAGTTTTTGAGTGATATATGATTTTTAATATTAAAATTACATTTGATTTAAGGATTTAAGAAATTAAGGTGGATAAATATGGAATATAAGCATCTTTTGATTGAAAAGCGTGATGATCATATAGCTATAGTTACACTTAACCGTCCAGATCAGTTAAATACATTAAATTCAACTCTAATGCGTGAAATTGAACATTTAACAGAAGAGTTTCAAGAAGACACAGAAACACGTGTAGTGATTTTTACTGGTGCGGGTAAACATTTCTGTGGAGGAGCAGATTTGAAGGAATCAGGAAAACCAGCTACGTTACTTGAACAAACTAGAGCAAAGCAAATTGGTCCGAGAATGATACGGAAAATCTTTATGATGGACCAAATTACCATAGCAGCAATAAATGGTGGGGCTTTTGGAGGAGGATGTTGTATTGTTACCGCTTGTGATTTTCGAATTGGGGCTGAAGGCTGTTTGGCAGGTTTTCCAGAGTCTAGATTAGGTATGAACTTATCGTGGGGGGCGGTCCCCTTAACAGTCCATGTAATTGGTCCAACATATGCTAAAGAAATGATTATTTTAGGTAAGAATAATGATGCCCAAACACTTTTGAAGTGGGGTTTTCTAACTGAAGTAGTATCAAAAGAAAAATTATTAGATCGGGCAATTAAAATCGCTAAGGATTACACCGAAGTACCTCCAATTCCTGCCCAAATGATTAAAAAGAGTATAAATCACGTCATTGGTGCATTGGATCAAGCAATAATGCACATGGATGCGGATCAGCATACGTTAACGATGAGAACAGAGGACTTAAAGGAAGGGATTGCCGCATTCTTCGGAAAGCGTGAAGGAAATTATAAAGGAAATTAAAAAATATTAAAGTTATAATGTATTTTACCAATTTTTTTTTATCATACTCCATCAATTAGAAATCGATTATTCAAATTGAAAGTCAAAAAGCATGAAAATTTATTTTTGTAGAATAAAATATATTTAAAATAAAAATAGTATATAAATAATTTATCGACATGATTTGCATTATTTTAACCAGAATACTTACTACATAAATACTAATTATTTTTCAAAGGAGAAAATCGTAAAGCATGCGTAAAACCTTAAAGAATTGGAGACAATATGGAAAACTGTCAGATTTAGGGGAAATAGCTCGTCGTAAATTTTTCAATAATTGTTTTGATGGCGCTTTAACTTGTGCCGGAATTGTTAGTGGGATATTTATAATCTTTATTGGGTCAGGCACAATTCTATTTACTCCTCAAAATGTATTAATTACAGGCTTAGCGACAACCCTCGCGATAGGGATTTCAGGACTCTGGGGAGCTTTCTTATCTGAGGAAGCCGAACGTAAGAAAAAAGTGTATGATATGAAAAAGGATATGGCAATGGTTGAGGAGCCCACGGAACTTAAAAATGGAGAGGAAAAAAAAAATGAAAAGAATAACGATAAAACCTTGCTCGAAAAAGCGGAAAATTTCGCTACAATTGTTGCTTCCTTGGTCGATGGAGGTGCTCCTGCAGTAGGAAGTATACTACCATTAATCCCCTTCTTCTTTGGGACAACATTAACAATATCGCATTTTATCTTTTCATATGTAATTCTTGCTGGTTTACTAGTTTACTTAGGTATCTTTTTAGGAAATATTTCAGGGGGAGGTAAGGTACGATATGCACTCCACTTGGTTACTGCTGGGGTGGTAACTTTATTGGTTAGTTTATTACTTGGACAAATAACTTAAAAAATGGGGTTTCATATTTCATATTTAAAATTATCAACTATTGAACAAATTAGGTGCATCTCTGCGAAATATTTATGATTTTACTTAAAATTTTTGATGTATTTAAATAATGATTAAAAAATTAAAAATTTACAACGAAATTACTCATTTTAGCTTAATTGCACGGAGATATTTCGTGAATAATTTTTATGACGGTATGCTGACAATTCTAGGGATTTTACTTGGATTTTTTATGTTTATTGTATATAACCCAGAGATAACCTCTATCGAATCTATTCTCGTTATATTTCCTAGCTTAGGAACCTCAATTTCTATGTTCATATCAGGTGTTTCAGGTTCTTATCTTTCTGAAAGAGCAGAACATAAAAAAGAAAAAAGAGAATTAGATAAAGCCATGGTAATACTAGAGGATGATCAGATCGAAGAGATAAATAGACTACCTGAATTCAAAGTAAATGAAGAAATTCAAAAGGCAATGGTAACTCCAATTAATATCAGCAATTCATTTAAAAAGAAAAATCCGGTTAAAATCAGAAAGAAAAGTCAGAAAAAGAAGAAGTCAAAGACAAAAACTATTCATGAGAAAGCGGAAAGATTTGCTAATGTATTAGTTTCTTTTACAAATGGTACAGCTCCTCTATTAGGAGGGATAGTCCCCTCAATACCTTTCTTTTTCATCCAAAATGCAGGAATGTGGACTTTTATTATATCTTTTCTAACAATATTTATTTGTATAGTGTTTCTAGGGATTTTGTTGGGAGTAATCTCAAAAGAATCTATAATTAAAAATATTTTAGAAATGACAGCAGCATTCATAGTTACTCTTTTAATATCATTTCTGATCTTGAGAGTCTGATTAAATTGTCGTTTTAATATAATAAATTTTATCTTTTGGCTTTCATTTTTCTTTCTATAAACATATAACGTCGAGATTAATTTTGAAAGCATTCGTAGGAATAGATATTGGTTCTTTAGCAACAAAAATTGCCCTTCTGGAAAACAATAATTTAATAGATTTTCGAACAGAAAGATCCACCTTCGATTTTAAAAGAATTGGACAGACAATGTTCAATGACATATTAGTAAAAAATAATTTGAATAGAGAAGATGTATTTGCAATGAGCACCGGCTACGGTAGAAATACTGTGCAGTTCGCTGATGATCGAATTACAGAAATTACTGCTCACGCTCGGGGAGTTCAGTTTTTTTTCCAAGACGCTCATTCAGTTATCGATATAGGGGGGCAAGATAGTAAAGCTATATTGATATCACAAAAAACGGGGAATGTAATTGACTTTCAAATGAATGATAAATTTCAATTAGATAAACCTAATTGAAGTCAAAATGTGCTGCCGGTACAGGCAGATTTTTGGAAGTCATGGCAAATGCACTTGAGGTCCCGATTGAGGAGATTGGAGGATTAGCTCTAAAATCAAATGATCCTGCGTCAATAAGTTCCACATGTACGGTTTTTGCAGAATCTGAAGTCATATCACTGTTTGCCAAGGGAACAAAGAAAGAAAATATTGCTGCCGGAATTCATAAATCAATTGCTAGGAGAGTTGCAGGAATGGCAAAACGTATAGGTGTAACTCCTTTACTGGTTTTTTGTGGTGGTGTAGCTAAAAATGTAGCAGTTAAAAAGTTCTTAGAAGTAGAGCTTGGATATGAAATCGTAATTCCTAATCAACCGCAACTAACTGGAGCCATTGGAGCCGCCTTAATTGCTCAAGAACATAATGGTGACTAATACATTTAGTAGTTAATTTTTATACTAAAAAATTTTATGAGCAATTAACTCTTTTTTGATTAATAATTCACAATTATTTTATTTAAGAAAATGGATGACATTGAACTTCTATCGGAATATTATGCATTCCTTCAAGAAAAGAAGGGGGAAGGGAAAAAAGTTGTGGCTTTTATGTCACATGATAATATTCCTGAAGAATTAATAGACGCAGCGGGATTTGTTCCCCTAAGAATGATCTTTGCGGGAAATGATGAGTTAATGGATGCTAGTCATGATTTTCTTTCTCCCTCAACTTGTGCCTTTGCTCAATCCTGTATAGGTGTATTTTCCGTTAAACCGAATATGTATAAGTTTTTAGATTTGATAGATTATTTTATTCTCTCAAATCATTGTGTATCAGATATATGTGCTTCTGAAGTTATAACTAAATATTTTAATATCAAACGTTTGAATTTTTATGTATCCTATACGAAGACTGAGAATAGTTTAAAATATTTCAAAATTGAAGTATTAGATTTAAAAAAACAACTTGAAGAGATTAAAGGGACTGAAATAGGTGTTCAAGAGTTAAAGAATAGCATTAGAAAATACAATGAGTTTAAAAAAAAGTTAATGGAAATCAGCAATACAATTAAAAGCGGCTCTCAAAAATTAAAAATTATTCAAAAAGCAATGTTATTTGGTCCTGATATTCTCCCTGAATTAGATAGTACAATCTTAAAGCAATCAGAAATCCAAGTATCAGATAAAATCAAAGATATTCTATTAACGGGATGCTCTATTTTCATTAATGACTATTTACTTGATTTAATTGAAGAAGGTGGTGGTAACGTTGTTTTTTTTGATACATGGGTTGGATTTAATTATTATTACCAAATAATAGATGAAAATGTCTTAAATTCTACAAAAGATCCAATTGATATACTTACCCATCGATTTGAGAAAAATTTCTACGGAGATCATTCCGTTCCAAATTTTCTTCAACGAAAAGTATCACACATAGACACGTTTTCTAAAGACTATGAAAAGAAAACGGGAAAAAAAATAGGGGTTATAAACCATATCATAAAGTTTTGTGATCATATGTCAATTATGTCTTCCCATTTGAAAAATAAGTTAAAAGTAAAAGGTATTTATGTATTAAATTTAGAGCGAGATTATTCTAGAGCAAATAGAGGTCAATTATCAACAAGAATAGAGGCATTTTTGGAGATGATGTAATAGATGAGTTTAGTTGCAGATGAATTAATACGATTTTCTTCAGTGTTGAGAATTGCCTACAATTTTTTAAATGGAAGGGACTTTTTAAAGCGAAAAAAATTTCGAGAAAAAAAGAAGTTAATTTCTGTAGGTTTACCTTTTTCTGATTTAGTTTATGGATTTCCTGATTTAATTCCCGTTTTTCCCATAAGAATGCATGAATTTGAAATTCATAAATATCTCACTTATTTAGGTTCTTCTTCCAAAATATTTGGTTGGGACCGTGTTACCAATTTTTTAGGTTGGGTAAAAGATTTAGGTATTAAAGATATAAGTCAGACCGTTGATGATATAATTGAAAACGTAATAGATACAATAAACAGCAAATACAATGAGATGTATGATATTGGAGTAGAAAACGGGATATCTACTGACTTTTGTTATGGTGTTAAATCACTTTATGGAATGAACGTATCAAAAGGGAAGAATTGTGATGCAAATTTAAATTATACTATTCGTTGTAGCACCTGGAATAAATATCTAGAATCGATAGAAGCAATAGGAAACCCTTCTAAACAAATTTGGGTTGAAATTCCCCCAAGAAATATTGGGAATTCCTTAGAACTTTTTATCGATAATATCACTCAGGGAATAAATGAATTAGAAAAACTAAGTAATTTTAGTTATAGTGAAAATGCATTAAGAAATCATTTTCAGACCGCTAATCAAATTCGTCAATCCTACAAAAAAATAATTTATGATATAAGTACCGCTGACTTCTATCCCTGTAATCCCGCAACATTTTGCGAAATTCTTTCGTTATTAAATATTAGTTTTCATGATTATAATTCCAATGCTACTCGTTATAAAGATAATACTACTCTTTTGTTAAATGAAATGAGAGGGAGAATTAATAAGGGTATTGGTATGGATGTTTCAAAAATGCCCAAAATTTTAATTACACCCATGTTTGGTGGTTGGGAACCAAAAATGCATGATATAATCTACGAATTGGGAGGAAGAGTCTTGTATGGAGATTGGGATTTATTACGCTTTTTAGATGATATTCCGATTTCAAACAGAGCTGATCCTGTTGAAGCATATGCTGAATTTTTAATGAATGCAACCGAAAATGGCATTGGGTGTGATAACGATATTCTCACAGATTCCTATGTAAGATTAGCTAAGAATTTAAAAGCTGATGGACTTGTATTTGTCCAAGTGTTTGGTTGTCATTCGGTATCAAATTGCTATACTATGTTAAGAGAAAAAATACGGCGAGAATTAGAAATACCAAGTATAGCGCTTAATTTTAATAAAATGGGGGAAAATGTAGAGCAAGTTCGTACCAGACTCGGTGCATTTATGGAAATGTACAAATGAATTATTAGGTGTACAATGGAGAAATATGACAAAAGAAATTAATAAAAGCAACAGTAATAATCTAATCTATATAATTGATAACTATTCAGCTAACTTTCAGACCGACCGAATAAAAAACTTGCTGGATATTTTTAGTGAAAAAATCCCTAAGACTAGTGTTAAGGTTATTCATTACTCTCAAGCAGACTTGGAGATCCTAAAATATAGCAGTGGGATAATTCTTACAGGATCTGAAATCAATGTGTCTGAGTTTTATGCAAATAGGGTCTTACGTAAGAAATTCAAATTAGTACTTAAACTAATTAAAAAAGCTAAAAACATTCCTATATTAGCAATTTGTTATGGTCACCATTTAACGGGCTTTATATTTCATGGAAAAGTATATCGAATGAATATACCACACGATGGTGGAAGAATTATTCCACTATTGTTAAACAAAACAGATAGGTTAATTCCATACAAAAAAATAATTGTAGATATTCAACATCGAGACTACATACTCCCAGATGACCTTAAATTAAATAAGAAATTTGAAATAATAGCAACTAAAGATCTATATGGTTACAGTACAATCCAATATATGCGTCATATAAATAGACCTATTTACTCAGTTCAATTTCATCCCGAAACTCATCTTGCAAGTTATATCTATAGAAATGAGGATGATGAAGAAAGGATTAAAGAAGCAAAACAATATGGAGAAGAAATTATAATAAATTTTGCGAATATCTGTAAACTAAAATAGATATCAAAAACCAATATTTTATCAAACCGATTCTTAAAAACTTTAATACAAACAAGATTTATAACACAATGTAGAATTTTAAAAAAAACCGCATGATCTGAACCTCTTGGAGACTTCTATAGAATGAGCATATATGCCGATGATGTTGTAGGTTTTACTTCAGTATTGAAAATTGCTTATAACTTCTTAACTGGTAGAGATTATTTACTAAAGAAAAAATCCAAGGAAAAAAAGAAATTAATTTCAGTCGCTTTAGGATTACCCGACTTAGTTTTTGCAGCGGATTCAATCCCAGTTTTCCCGATTCGAATGGAAAGATTTAAACTTAACTTATATCTGATAGCTCTTAATACGGCGAAAAGTTTATTTGGATGGAATATTACAACTGATCTACTCGGGATTGCGCATCAACTTGATTTCTTAAAAATAGTCGATTCAATTATCAATGACGTAATAAACACTATTAACATAAAATACAATACAATGTTTGAGTTGGGAATAAAAACTAGTAAATCCCCTGAATTATGCTATGGAGTACACTCAATTTATGGCATGCACAAATCTCAACATGAAAATTTAGATGCGAATTTAAATTTTACAATAAGGTGTGATGAGTGTAATAATTATTCTAGTATGTTGAAATCGATGATCCCTAATCAGATCTGGGTTGGGATCCCTTCAGAAAGTGAGGAAAATGTTTTAGATCGCATGAAGCATAATCTCGAGAAGGCAATTACTGAATTAGAGCATATTACTGGCAATGTAGTTACTGATAATAGTTTAAAAAAACAATTTCGTATTGGTAACCAAGTTAAGAGATATTATAAAACGATTTTACATGAAATAGGTTCTTCAGAGTTTTACCCATGTAATCCTGCGACATTCGCTGAAATTTTAGGTCTCCTCACAATATCTTTTCAAGACTATAATTCTAATGCTCAAAGATACTTAGAAAATATGAGTCAATTAGTCAAGGAGATGAGAGAACGAATTAAGAAAGGTATAGGTATGGATGTTTCAAACACGCCTCGATTGCTCATCTCCCCAATATTTAATGGATGGGATCCCGAAATTCATGAAATTATCTATAAATTTGGTGGTCGAGCTATTTATGCTGATTGGGATATTTTAGGATTACTGGATGAGATACCAGTATCAAAAGATTCAGATCCAATTGAAGATTATGCTCGATTTCTTTTGAATGCTTCAAATAAGGGAAACCAATGTCTAAAGAATTGTGATACATTAGCGAATTCATATTCAAGATATACTAAAAAATGGGCTTTTGATGGTATTATTTTCAATCAAGTGCTGGACTGTCATCCAAATTACTCAAACTGTTATGAATTATTAAAAAATAAAATAAGAAATGAACTGAGAAAACCAACTGTTGTAGTAAGATTTAAGAAAATAGGGGAAAATGTAGAAGAAGTAAAAACTAAATTGACTCCTTTTATGAATTTGTTTGCGTAACCTTACCTACGCACCAAAGAAATCTGATGGTTTGAGTAGGTGTTGATCATCTTCTTCCTTCTTTGCCTTCTCATGGGGATCAACCCATTCTTCATCTTTTGCTTTAGTAATGCCTCCTCCCGGTGCTTTAAGAACCGGAGGATTTAGGTTACTACCTGCGGAAATCTCTTCAGGCCGTTGTCCAACAGAGACAGCTTGAGTTGGAACATAAGTTATACCCCCAGATTTTAAGACTTTGAGTTCACTCATGACTTTTTCTAAATTCATTGTTTGTACGCTCTTATTCATAGTATCCATTATTTCTTTTAAGGATTTTGACGTTTCTCGTAAGCCTTTTGGGTTAATTCCGGTTAACAGAGAATCTAAATTAGCACTAATGCTTTCATTTAACTCGTTTAACGATTCCAATACAGTACTCCAATGTTTATTCATCTGAGATTCAATGGCGCTAATCATCTTGATAGTTTCGTTCATGAAATTCACGGAGCAGCCCTATGTGGGTAGCTCTTTCACGTGCGCCTCGTATCTCTCTTCATCCTTAGCCCGAAGATCAGATATTAACATTATAAGCTTCCGTAAAGCTTCTTTCTCTTCACTCATTTTTAACCAAAATATATATTATTTTTTCTATTATAAATATGATTATAAATAAATTTATATGTATTCATTTAGTAAACAAACCAATCCATAATATTTCTGTATATTTAATTGAATAAAACTGGATTAAACACAAAAATGCCAACTGAACATTTAAAATGGATTAAAAATCCAAAAATCTATGAAATTAATACTTGGCCTTGGTTGAATTCTCTTTCAGAAATTTACAATACGCCAATAACTCTACAAAACATCCCCGAAGAGATTTTTAATAGAGATATAAGCTTATTTGATGCGATTTGGTTAATGGGGGTGTGGGAGAGGAGCCCAGCAAGCAAGAAAATTGCTCTTGAGCATCCTGATTTACAGAGGGAGTACCATAAAGCTTTACATGCGTTTCGAGATGAAGATGTAGTTGGTTCACCATATTCTGTTTATTACTATAATGTAGATAGGAGTATTGGCGGAGTTGAAGGATTACAAAAAGTACGACAACAATTATCTGAACGAGGCATTCGGTTATTACTTGACTATGTTCCTAATCATGTTTCCATTGATTCTCTTTGGACATTAGAGTCTAACCTATTTATTGAAGGAACATTAGAGGACCTAATGAGTCGTCCGTATGATTTTTTTAGTCTTTCAGAAAAGATCTATGCTCATGGTCGGGATCCCAATTTCCCTGGTTGGACCGATACGATTCAAATCAATGCTTTTTCAGCAGAAGCGAGACAAAAGACGATTAAAACTTTATTAAGCATGTCGGAATTGTGTGATGGGGTTCGTTGTGATATGACGATGTTAATGACAAATAGAATTTTTAGAAAAACTTGGGGAGAAAAAGCAGGACAAGTACCTGAAAAAGAATTTTGGGAGGAAATCATTACTGCTGTTAAGAATAAATTTCCAGATTTTTTATTTATCGCTGAAGTTTATTGGGGTATGGAATGGGAGTTACAACAGCAAGGTTTTGATTTTTGCTATGATAAACGATTGTATGAAAGGTTAACTCATGAAAATGTAAGTTTTATTGAGGAACATCTCATGGCAGATTTAGGATATCAAAAT
>JAEOTR010000004.1 GCA_016839705.1 Promethearchaeota archaeon
ATTTTTTCTTGGTATTCTTTTATAGGTGGAGGACATAAACCTTTCTCCGTAGCTTCCCTTTTTAAATTTTTCATAATATCTGCTAGATCTATTTTAGTAGGACACCATCTAGAACAATTCTCGCAGCCTGTGCATAAGAACAATCCATCTTTTACCGCAGCTTCAATTCCGTGATGAATATAGTCTCTTATGATTGCTGTAGCACCTAAACCATAGTAAGAAGCAAATGTATTACCGAAAGCTGCTGATGATGGGCACACAAATGAGCATGTTTTGCAAGAAATACATTTTAGATAATCCTCATAGAACAATTTTTCTTTTGCAGCTTTTGTTCTCCAATCATCAACTAGAATAACTACTACTTCTTTTGCCCCATACATACCTTTAACAGGTATGGCTTGAATATCTGATGTTCCAGATGGGCCATAAATTAAACTTATATAAGCAAGGTCTGCAGCGTTCGACCTTTCAATCATTTTGGTAATTAAAACAGCATCAAATACTGAAGGAACGATCTTCGTAATCCCCACCGCTACGATGTGTTTTTCAGTTGCTCGAGTTAAAAGGCTTATGTTACCTTCATTTTCGAGAAGAACAATACATCCATCTTCGGCTGATATGGAATTTGCTGAAGTAAGAGAGACTTTTACATCGTTAAGTAGTTCTTTCCGATATGTATCTCTGTAATATTGAACGATTGCAGATTGTTTAGGCTCAACATCATCACCATGTTTTTCTTTAATTTTAGCGACTATATCTTTAACTTGAAAATGAATGCCAGGTCCAACTTGATAAGATGGGAGTTTGTAATCGAATAGTTGAACAAGAACATCACCTAAGTCGGTTTCTTTAATAGTGATACCGTTATCTTCCATTAAATGGATAAGTCCTATATCTTTCGCTTCGTTAGATTTTGATTTATATACAGTTTTCACATCTCCTACTTCTTTTAAGAAAATATCGTGAGCTTCTTCATTAGTTTTAGCATAATATACTTTAAATCTATTTTTTTTTAACATTTCAATGCATTTTTCAACATAATAATCCAAATTATCAACCACTTTATCTCGCATTTCCGATAACTCTTCACGATACTTATCCATGAATTCTTGAGTTGAATCATCATATTTCGCGGGAATATTGCAATGCATATTTTTTGCGGTACATGCCATTTTCCAAAAATCAGCAAAATCCTTCTCCAAAGTGCCTTCCTCTAGAACCTTGCTAGTTTTTGCTTTCACATCTTCATACAGTTCTTTTCCTTTATTACTCATACTATAGGATCAACTCCCTCAATTATTTTATAAATAAAATCTTCAAATTTAATAACAGGAATTCGAATTTTCTTATTTTCTTCTTTAATTCTCTTAAACGCTGTATAACAAAAAGGACATGGAGTAAGCAATACTTTTGCTCGGGTTTTTTTAGCCTGTTGAAAAATTAAATTAGAATTATAATTACTATTATCTTTAAAAGAGGAGTATACACCACCTCCAGCTCCGCAGCAAATTGAGATGCCATTTGCATATTCCATTTCTTTAAGAATCATATTCCCATCAATACTATTGAGAATTGATCTTGGCTCTTCTATTATCTTTGGTGAACCTGACCTCAAATGACACGGATCATGATATGTAATTACTAATTTCTCCCCTTTATAATTCAAATTTAATTTATCTAAATATTCAGGTTTATTCATAAATTGCAGGAGGTGTTGAACTTTAACATTAAAATCTGACCCCAGATATTTGGGATAATAATTAGTGAGATAACTATAACAACCCGCGCAAATCGTTACAAGTTCCGTTATTGAGTTCTCTTTAAACCAATTATTAACAAATTGAACGTGCTCTTTCAAATCATTCTCAGATGTTATATGATAAGATAAAGATCCACAACAAGGAACATCGTCCAAGTCTTGATATTCACTATCTAACATCTTAATAATTTTTATGGCATTTTCACAGGTCGATTTGTAAGCTTTCTTACTTAAGCAGCCTAGATAAATAAGTTTCATTTTTTTTTTCCTTGTTAATTATTTGATGTAAATATAGATCCTAATAAATTGTTAAATTATTTATAACTAATGTTTTTAATGATATTTAGCTTGAAAATAGAGATTATTAAGAAATTAGGAATAAAATAGCTAAATTGACTTTGAAATTTCTCTGAGATTTATGTAGTTTTTCTATTCTTTGTATATCTTGAAATCTTGGGTAACAATGGTATGAATTCAAAGGGATCTCCAAATACAGGTATTTTTTTATCTCTTAGTTTTTTTGAAACTCTTTCTTTATCTTCGGGATAATTTGCTCTTATGATATTTGCGATTAATGGTTTGTTATGCTTATGCCCTAATGTGAGAACTTCGATCATTTTAGATTCATAATTAGAACCTTTTCTAGCATCATCATCTGGTAAGAATATAAAACTAGGGAGATCTATAATTATTCCATCTATTATTTTATCTGATAATGCAAGATCTATAACTTTATACATGAAATTAACGTTAAATACTTGAGCAGAAGGATCTAATGGATTTTTTGGGGACGTTCCTGCAATACCAAAAAGTAAGTCTAACTTCTCTTGAATATCAGGACTGAAGGCTGGAACTTTCATTCCTGCCTTCTCAACCAGATCAGTTAATATAACTCCATACCCTCCACTACCACTGAGAACTGCAACATTGTCTAATTCAAAAAAACCATAATTTTCTATCAAATACGCTATATGTAATAATTGTTCCAAGGATTCGACTTCAATTATATTAAACTGTTCAAATACCACCTTCCAAATTTTGTTTTCTCCTGAGATAGAAGCTGTGTGAGTTAAAATTGCTTTTGAACCTGAGTCAGTTTGACCCCCCTTAACGATTACTATAGGTTTATTGTTTCTTGTCTGATTTAGAATCCATTTCAGTTTTTTTCCTCGGCCTCGTTTAATTCCTTCTAAATAAGATAAAATTATATCAGTTTCTGGATCATTAATTAGATAATGTAATAGATCAACAGAATCTAAATCTGCCCCATTTCCAAACGAAAACGCTTTTGAAATTTCGAGACCTAAATAAGTAGCGGTATAAATTAAAGCATTAGTCAATCCTCCCGATTGAGCAACGACACCTACTTTCATATTGGACTTTCCGAATGATTTTTGAAATAATGTTCTCCATCCTAGCCCTAATTTAGGATAGTAAAGCCCTAATCCATTTGGGCCTATCATTCTTAGCTTATTCTTAGCTCTCCTCAATAATTCCTTCTCTAACTCCAAACCCTCTTGAGTACCACTATCGGAAAATTCAGAAGTGAAGACGCTAGCTAATTTTACTCCTTTTTTAACACAATCATCAATAACATTTAAAATTCCAGAGTTAGGAACAGATATGTAAACATAATCTATTTGATCAGGAATATCTAGTAATGAAGGATAAACTTTAACACTTTCAAAACCCGGAATTTCTTTCAATTTAGGATGTACAGCATATACGGCTTTACCCTTAAAATTATCAGCATGACTCTTAACAAACATGAACCCTCGTTTTTTTGAGGGACCAATAATTGCTACAGTCTTAATGGTATTCAAAAAAGAGATATCTTTTACTCGAGGTTCATTGGTTTCTTGCTCAACCATTTTTACCAGCAGATTAGTTTTATTAAGTATTTTATTTACGATTTCGAATTAAGTAAAAAATAAATCTTTTTAGATTCTTTATATTAGATTTTGGGATTTTAAAGTAAAGAAAATAAATTCATAAAAATTACCATTAATATCGATGCTCAATGATAAAACTTTAGTAATGCTTAACGATTTAAAAATTGATAATCAATCAGGTGCTAGGGAATTAATTAATAAAGCAATTAATGTAATCAAAAGTCAGCTGAACACAATTACAAATGAATCAATAGAAATAAGTGAGATAATTGTAGAATTGTCAAGAAGAATAATAGATTGCCGACCGAGTATGGCACCCTTGATTAATACTATAGGATATTTAATAGGGAGCGATTTAAAATCACTTACAAAGAGTAGCATTTTACAAAAGATTGAGCAATTTTTCCAGGATAAAAACGATAGAGAAAAGCGTTTGGAGGATGCTTTTCAAAATTTCATTACTAGTAATTATAAAAATGACCTTAATATAATGTTGATTTCCTATAGTTCTACGATCATTAATTTATTAACCAAATTGAAAGGAAACAACATCGAGTTATATATTTTAGAATCTCGACCTCTTCTGGAAGGGCATAAAACTGCTGAAGAACTATCTTCGACTTTTAAAACTCATTTAAATATTGATATGGCTATGGGAAAATTTATCAATAAAATGGATTTGGTATTAGTTGGAATCGATAGTGTGTTGAAAGATGGGGCGATTATTAATAAAATTGGGACCTATCCTTTAGCCGTATTAGCTCATGAGAGAGGAGTAGATACCTATGCGATGGGAGATTCATTTAAATACAATCTAAAAAGTCATTATGACCTAAAGGTTGATATTGAACCAAAACCAATTGAAGAAGTTTATAACAAACAAACTTCAAGTAAAAACTTAATGATTCATAATTATTACTTCGATATAACTCCTCCAAATTATATTACTGGAATTATATCTGAATTGGGGATTTTACGGCCTCAAAAATTTGTAAAGGAAGTTATCAAGATCCTCCCAATTAAGTGGTTTCAGTCCTTTTTGAACAATAATCAATAATTTATTAAAGAATCTACATTATGTTTTCTAAGAATCCTTCAATTTTAAATCAAATCGAAGAGAGAAAAGAAAAATGAATGAAAGTGATAAACAAGATAAAAAGCGATCTGAAAGAATGTTAAAGATATTCAAATCTGCTGTTGAAGCGGGAGTAACCATGGAGAAGTTTCCTGTTCATAAATTTTCCAAATATTTGAATGGTAAAATCATATCAGCAAAAAGAGGAGAAATCGAAGTAGAATTTATTGTAA
>JAEOTR010000011.1 GCA_016839705.1 Promethearchaeota archaeon
ATCATTGAGAATGTTATACAGCAGCTCTACACTCGGAATATGAATTCTTTCTCTTGGTGTATGAGGATTTTGAACATCTGGTCCGATAGACACCATATTTATTCCCGGTAATCTTTCTGGAAAATAAGAGGTTTCCATCCCCCAATGAAAACGGAAAAGATTGATATGATTAGAGCCTAACTTCTGGTAATCTAATTTATACTCTTTATATCGATTCTTATACTGTTCCTTTACGAATTGGACAAAATTGGAATTTTTAGATGAATTCCAAGCCGGACGAAATTCTGGATAATCGATATTCCAGTTTGCAATCTCTCCTATTTGTTTCAGAATATGATACAGTCTTTCAAATTCTTCGCTATCATTCCCTTGAAAACGTATTGTAATGGTAATTTTATTAGCTTGAGATCTAACCATTTGAAGATTACTTGACAATGTAACGTTATCTGAAATTTCTACAGGCTTACCAGAAAGGTACATAGCATATAATTTATTGAGAGAATAAGGAGATATCTCAACTGGGCCATGAGGGAGGATATTTAAAGTCGAGATTATTATTTTCGAATCTTTAATAGAAAAAACCTTAACAGGTGGAGTATCCGTCCATTCTATTTCCATATTAGGCTCAAACTGCCATTCCTCTTCCTGATTTTGATAATAGCGAAGAATATTCTGTTTAACTTTCGATAGTAATTTCTTAATTTTAGCATAATCTTCATTTTTCACCCTTATTATTACATCACTAGTTTTTGCAATAATAGATGGGCGTCCTCCGTTCCAATTGCCAATTTCTATTTCTATTTCTTGGGAAACATAAGTAAGTATTCTGGATATAATTTTTATCGCATTCGCACGGGGGAGATGGATTTGACTACCAGGATGTCCAGACATTAATCCCAATACAGAGAGATGCAAATATCTATAATATTCATCATCTTTTGGTAATCGTTTAAATTTTTTGTTGAAAAATATACTACCTCCTGCAGCATTCCCATATCCAATCGTACCCGTCCAAGTCCCATCCAAATTGATCAAATATTTGGTATTTTGCATTTCAAGTTGATCCACTCCGAGATCTTTTCCCCCGAATAACCCGACCTCTTCCTCTACTGTTGCAAGAACTTCTAGTGGCCCATGTTTATATGTTATTGAAGTATCCACCAATAGTGCTATAGCGAGAGCCATCCCTATTCCATCATCACCCCCAACATTCGTTCCTATTGCATCTACCCACTCTTTATTTTCTTGAATATGGGGTTGTATCGGATTCTTCAAAAAATCAAATCCATCTGGTAAATCAGTAGCCGGAACCATATCCAAATGTGCTTGCAAACACAAAGATGGAATGGATTCTAAACCTTCGGAAGCAGGTCTTCTAAATAAGACATTCCCTTTATCATCCTGTAGAATTGTAATACCCAAATTATTTTCCTTCGATTTTACTCTAACATATTCCTTTAACCTAGTACGCAATTCTTCTTCATGATATGAAATATGAGGAGTGGCGGCAATAATATTTTCAAATATTGACCACACCAATTCTGGTGCCAACTTTTCAAGTACCATATTTATCGATTTTTTCGGTTTTTATGTTAAGTTATTTAATCTGATATAAATTCATAAGTTTTATTATGAAAAATATAGACTCTTGAAACTCAAAGTAAGGAATCTTAAAAAAAATCCAATAATTTCCTAATAATCCCCGTTTTATATTTCTCAATATTGTTTAGCAATTTAGTCTAAGTCCCCAATATTTCAAAATAAAAATAAAAAAATTAAGGATTAAATAATCCAGAAGGAGTTATTGTACATAATCACCACACTTATGGCCAAAAAGATGCTAGCAACATACCCAAGGTTCTTAGCAAATTCTGAAAGATTTATCACTTCCCAAATCAGGGAAATAGCAAAAACGGTTGTCGCAACTGCAATCGATAGTGCTGCGGCTCGACCGATTGCGAAACTGGGGTTCTTATTCATAGCATTATTTATCATTTTTTGGTTTTATAAAGCTTCCTTTGGTTTAGGTTTTCGACATTATCTAAAATATTGTCTTTTTCTTATTTAAAGATTTCTTTTCACAAGAAGCACAAATATAATTTTAACGACTCAAATTAAGGAAGATACATCGAAAATAATCTTAGATATCGAGTGGGTGGTTATTTTGGTGGAACGTCAAATGGATAGGATTGAAGATGTAGAATCCTATATAAAGGAAAAATTAGGTTCAGATTGGAATCAACTTCAACATAATTGGCAAGAGTATAAAGAAGGAGAAATTTCTCGTGGCGAATTTGTAAAAGCAGCTCTAAAGAAAGTAGGAAAGAGATTTCTTGGTATTTTTATTAACACATCATAGATTAAAGATAATCTTTAATAAATTTATACTTTTAGAACAAATTTGTAAATATCCGCATCGGAGAATTGGAACCAATTATGCTCATGAAATCGAAGATTTTTTATTTGCTAAGTTTAAAGAATTTGGCTTAGAAACGGTTAAAAAGGAACGTCTAGATTTGATAGATTGGAGTGTTACTAATTGGAAACTTATCATTCAAAAAGGAAATGAACCAATTGAAATACCATGTTTTTATGTTCTTAACACGGGGTTTACAGATAAAAACGGAAAAGTTATTTCACGAAAATTAAAATTCTGGACTACCAAAATTGCTATTTTAATATATCATCTAAAAAAGACTACACATATTTTTCTTTGTTTATAGAATTTTTTAAAGTAAGAATTTTGGGGATATTATTCGTTTTTTATACACAATTAATCCTAAACTGAAGAAGATAACGATGTATATCATTAAACCAATGATATAAGCTAAACTAGGCACATTACCAGTTAAAATGGTGTTATTAAGGATGCTAAAACAATAGGTAAACGGAATTAATTCAACGATAAATCTTAGGGGTTGCCCAAACAACTCAATGTTTATAAATCCACCACATAAGAATAGAGTAGCAAGGACTAAAAACATTGAAATTGGAAAAGTAAATACCTGTTCTGGTATTAGCATGCCAAGAATAGTACCGAGTAATGAACCCAAAATGATTGTTCCTAATACAATTAGTAGAAATCCCAGAAAATCAATAGGGAAAGGGAGTCCTATCCACAAAAATATAATTGTAGCTCCTAGTGTAAAATTTATTAAAAGTGACAAAATAATTGTTGATAGAACCTTCCCAACATATGTATAATAAAGGTTTATATTTGGGGATAAAGCAAGTTCTTGTGCCATTTTATTGTTTTTTTCGTTAAAAACAAACGCTGAACCAATTATCATGGATGCTACTAATGCGATAAAACCGAGTGCACCTATTCCAATGGTCCACATTCTTGGGAATGTTTCTCGATTAGGATCAGCATCACTATAAGAATAAATAATTTCTGTTTCATTAATAAGCACTGTATCGTAATAGGCTTTCAATTTGCGTTGAAATCCGAAATAAAGGTTCTTGAGATAATCCTCATTAATGTTTAAGCATCTTAATGTAATTGTAATTTCACCTCCAGACCACGAGTTGTTTTTCACAGCGGAAATGATATTTTCAAAATTTTCGGGTAAAATAGCTATCATAACTATTTCTTCGCTAAGCAATTGATCTTCAAATTCTTCTTCAGTCGTACCAATAAATTCGATATGACTTTTTACAATTGTTTTACCTACTAAATCGTTATTGTTAATATAACTCAAGAATTCTTCAGTATTGTTTAATTCATGATTATTGAAAGCATCATTTAATTCATCGTTTGAATTGTAATCAGGAATTACAACAGCAAGAGGATAGTTAAAATTAACTGCCCCAAAGATTAGGTTCATGAATAATAAATATGTTATGGGAAAAAGTAAGGAAAGTAAAAATAATGTACGAGTGGGGCCTCGAAATATTATTTTGATATTTTTTAATATTTCTTCTTTAATAATACTTATTGAAGCTTTTTTGATTTTTTTCTTCGAGTTGCTCACAGTTTAAACCCCTTTTTAGATATTATATACCAAATTAATATCGTAAAACCAATGGTCATGATTCCTAAAACACTTAGTCGCAACATTGAGTACGATAAAGAAGGATAATATGTTTCCGAGAATATTATTTCAAACCAATAGGTTCCAGGAAGAAATCTTGAAATTAGATATATTTGTTCTCCTAACATTCTAACTGGAGCAAATCCCCCCATAAAAAACCATAAAAACACCGAAATTACAATTGCTACTAGGATCGTTGTCATTTTATTTTTAATCCGTAATCCGATTAAACCTCCAATACATGCATGGATCCATGTCGACATTATAAACGCACTTATAACGATTAATATATTTCCGCGAAATTCTATATTATAAATGAAAAATAGTAAAGGAGATGAAATTCCAACAACTAACAAGCCTAAGGTTACGGCAATTAATTGCTTTGATGCAATATAAGCTGTACGCTTTACGGGACTACTTAGAATTTCGATGATGGTATTATCATCGTATTCTTTTGCCACATTTAATGAACCAAAAAAGAGTCCGCAGGTTAAACTAAACATACTAATTATTCCAATGACTAAACCTCGAACCATGCTTAAGTTTTGATCAATAACATTATCTTTTTGAGCAATGATGGCAAACTCATCAACATGTCCATAAGATAAATGAATCTCTTGATTAAAGGCTAAGACAGCTTCGTCTAACCTTTGGATAAAATTTTTTACGTAATCGTCATTTATGTTTTGAACTTCTAAATATACAATCCCCTTTATGTTTGGATCGTTAGC
>JAEOTR010000067.1 GCA_016839705.1 Promethearchaeota archaeon
ACACATTTAATCCAATTTCTGTTTCATAAAAAAAGAAGCCGAAGGAAGTAAACGCAATTCTAAGTAGCTCTCTGGAAAAGGAGTTAAAACCATAAGAGGCCATACTTAATTTACTATGTTCAATCTGTATTTCATCTGTTTCCATTTTAAAAACCACATTTTTTACGTATTTCTAAATTTGCTTAACATAAGTTAAATTTATTTTAAATAGATAGGTATTATTTAATTATCTATATAAAGGTATTATCAAAAATATGAGAAAATGAATGACATATCCTTATACTTATGATCCAGCTATACGTTTAGGATGATAAGTTTGTGCTTTAAGATTTTCATGTAATAACTGATTTACTAATTCAAATCGCTTATCTTTAAATTTCTCATCATACCACAAATTATTTAACTCCTGAGGATCATTTTTGCGATCATAAATATCACCAAAATTGATAAGACTGTTGTATATTGTTAGTTTATAATCCTCGGTAATTAAATGGCGTAATCTAGCTTTAAAAACACCAACTTCCTCATCATTCTCGACTAAAACACTATCTCTTATCTTCTTGTTTGGATCCATAATAATAGGAGAAATATCAAAACCTTGCATATCTGGAGGGTGGTGCCTTTCTTTAATTCCTAAAAGATTCAAAATTGTCTTTGGGTAATCAATCGAGGCTACTAAGGAGTTAGAAATAATTCCTGGTTTTATTAATTCAGGAACCTTCCAAATTAAAGGAAGTTGTAATACACCATTAAAAGGACAGGGACCCTTAAATAATAAACCATGGTCTCCCATTAAATCCCCATGATCACTCATAAAAACGATAATTGTGTTATCCGAAAGTCCCAATTTGTCTAAGGAAGCTAGTATCTGTCCAATGCTATTGTCTACATATCCTATTGCAGCATATGTTAATGCTGTGATATTTCGGACTTCTTCTTCTGTGGATTCACGAATCCAGGCTTTATCAAAAGGTGGATTCTTTAAATGATAACCTAAGTACTCATGGTTATACAAATTCTTTATATCGTCAAAATTTTTTGGTAATTCAATATCTTCTGGCCTATATTGGTCTTGATATGGTTTAGGTGGATATAATGGATAATGTGGATCGGGAAATGAGCAGTGCAAATAAAAAGGTTTATTTCCATAATTTCCATTAGTGTATCTTTTGAGGAAAGCTAGTGTCCTATCTCTTACCCATGTGGTGTTATAGAATTCTTCAGGAATTGGATCACAGTAAAGACTAAATATATAATCATAATTCGTTAATCTCCGTTTCATATCTTCAGCTATTTCCGGTGCCCTTTCTTCTAACCATTCTAAATAATGTCCCGCACACACTGTACCATTTCCAGAGATCAATTCAACTTCTTCATAACCATAATAAGGTATTGGAAAATACTCTCTCACAGGATAACTTTTATCTCTCTCAAGAGACCAATCAGTAAAACTTTCTGCAGATCTATACTTATGTTTAAAAGCCCCAATCCAGTATTGGTGGTGAATTTTTCCAATAGCTGCAGTATGCCATCCTCTTTTTACAAGTGTTTGAGTTATAGTAGGGACATCTTTAGATAGAACCATACCATTACTTCTAACACCATGGACGTTCGGATACACCCCAGTAAGCAACGTCGCTCTATTAGGCATACAGATTGGATTATTACAAAAATGATTAGTAAATCTAACACCCTCCGCCGCTAATTTATCAATGTTAGGGGTCTTAACTGTTGGATTTCCCGCACAACTCATATGGTCTGCGCGCATTGCGTCAGTTATGATAAATAGAACATTTTTTTTTTCATTCATACCTTTCGCTATAAAATCTTTTACTTATTTATTTTATAATCTTTTACTTTCCTTTCTAAATTATCCTCGCTTGAAAATTAATCCCTTCTTTTTTAATAATATTATCATCAATATTGACCATAATGTATCATATGGAATAGCGAAAAGTAGAATCACCATAAATTCCGGATAGTCAAAAATACTAATGATACTAAAAATAACCATAATAATCCGAGCAATAATATTAACTAAAGGAACAATTATAAATTTCTCTACATCTCGAGCAGAATATACTAATAGAATACCATAGCATAATAAAAAAGAACCTGCCATCTGCGTGAAAATAGGGATATTTTCAAGACCGACTTGTTCAAGCATAGTATCTAAAAATAAAAACAAACCTCCTATAATAACTTCAACAATCCCACCTACAATTAATAAAATTTGAATTAGATCTTTAGATTTCATATTCTCACTCCCTTAACATTATTCATTTTTATTTGAAACATTATAAATCATGTAATTAAAATTAGTTAAAGACGTATAAATAGTTTTTAAAATTACAAAAATTCTATTCGATTTTAATTTATTAATTAGAATAACCAAAGTGTTATTTAGTTAAATGAATTTTTGTAAAAAAATTTATATAGCTAAGTTGGATCATAAATTTTGTGCGAATTCTTTTAACAGGAGCTTTCGGTAATGTAGGTGAAAGCACTTTAAAGAAATTAGATAACCAAGGTCACGAGATCAGATGTTTTGATATAAAAAATACAAAGACAAAAAGAATTGAGAAAAAAACATCTAAAAAAATTGATTTCGACACTTATTGGGGGGATATAACTAATCTTGAAGTTGTTAATAATGTTGTTAGAAATCAAGAGTGCATTATCCATCTTGCAGGTATCATCCCTCCGTTAAGTGAAAGATATCCCGAGTTTGCGTATAATATAAATGTTGGAGGAACTAAGAATCTAATTGAAGCCGCAAAGAAGCAAATAGAACCCCCGAAATTTATTTTCGCAAGTTCTTTTGCAGTCTTTGGACCAAAAATGAATTGTGACCCTCCGAGATGTGTAGATGATCCATTAAATCCTACTGATAATTACACATGCCAAAAAGTAGAAATAGAAAAATTAATTAAGGAAAGTGGACTTCCATGGTTGATATTACGCTTAGGCGCAGTTGGACCTCTAAAATTACCGTTAAATTTGGATCCTATTATATATGAAGTACCTCTTGATCAAAGAATTGAAATTGTATACGTCAAGGACGCCGCTACAGCCTTTGCGAACACTGTTTTAGCTGATATTTCTAATAAAGTATTGCTAATTGGAGGAGGTAGAACTTGCCAGATATATCAAAGAACATTTGCTGAGAAAATGTTTGAAGTAATGGGGATTTCTATGCTTCCTGATTCTGCTTTCAAAACCCCAGAAAAAGATTCAGATTGGTTTTATACTGATTGGATGGACACTAGAGAATCTCAACAGATACTCCATTACCAAAAGAAGAGTTTTAAGGATTATGTTGAGAAATTAAGAAGTATTTACTCAAAGAGAAGAACATTTGCTCATCTAATAAGTCCCTTAATTGAACACATTCTTTTAGGGAAATCACCATATTATAAAACCTAAATAAACTCTTGGTTTTAGCTATTTTTAAGAGGTGTCATGAACCCCCCAGCTTTTCTTTCTGTTAATGGAGTCATTTCTTCACACTTTCTAACATTTACATTTGTATCAAAGCAAAATTTTCCAACTTCCTCAGCTTTAGAATAAATCCTATCAAGTAATTCTCTTTCATCTGATTGGAATAAATGAAATTTAACTAAAGGTTCCGGTTTTTCCTCAGTATCCCAAACTCCAA
>JAEOTR010000068.1 GCA_016839705.1 Promethearchaeota archaeon
ACAAAAGAATCTCCTTCAACCCATATTTTCCCTTTGTAATTATTTAAGATTCTCTCGACCAAAAGAAATCCTAAAATTATATCTTTAATTTTACTATCCTTTTCTCTTTCTTTCTTGAATAGCATATTTTTCCCGATATTTAAGATCTCCTTTTGATAATCGATAAATTTTACTTTTATAAAATTAGTGTTATCTTGGTGGCTTCTAAAAATAATAATTTTAAGTTTAATTATGGGATTTGGATTATATCTAATCGAACTGATAAGTATATTGACGAAAACATCTATTAGAAATTTATCAGCTTTTACATATAGATCCTCAGAGGGTTGTTCAACAGTTATATTAATTCTTTTACTTGAATAACTGTTTGTAATAAAATCTTTAACATCGACGATAACATTGTTTAAATTTACTGGTTCAATTAAAACATTTGTTTGATTAATCATTGTTAATTTAAGTATTATGTCTATCAAGAGTTTACTATTTATACATTGATCTTTAACATTTTCTAATATTTCTCTTTTGGATTTTAAAATAATTTGATTATCAGCCTTTTCATATTCGTTTAATGATAATTGAATGTTCTTTATTATAGAATTTATATCATTCACGAATAACTCTTTATAAAAATACTCTCTATCAAATTCTTGGTGGATTGTTTCTTCACTTATGCGTAAATGCTCTTCAGCTAATTTGCGTAATAATACATTTTTAAGAATATCTGAAATAATGCTTAGCAAGTCTAAATTTTCTTCTATCCAATAATCTCTGTCCTTAATATTATCAAAACTAATCATTGCTTCCAAAATCCCGTTTATTTTTACTGAAAATGTTAAAAAATTTTTAGCTCTTTGATTATCAAGAAAAAACTTTAAATTTACTGCTTCAGTAGGAAGGCTGTCTACACTTTTAATATACAAATAATCAGATTTTAGTAATTTCTCAGTTAACCATGGAAAATTATTCATTTGAATATTTTCAGGTAAACTTATTTGGGGATAGATCACCTTTCTATACCAAACATAATTTCTTTTTATGAAGTTAAAATTTTCATTAAGAATGTAGAGGTACACTCGCGTTGCGTTAAAGAATTCGCCAATATCTCTAAGTGAATCTATTATTGCCTGATTAAAATCTAGTATACCTACAAACCTCGATACAATTCCTGTAATAATAGTTTTTAATCTGGAAATTTTCTTTAATTCCTCTTCTATTTTTTTCTCTTCTGTTATATTCTGACAAATTATTTGATAAAACGTTTCATCACCAATTTCAACTAAAGAAGATTGCATATTTACCCAAATGAGGTTGCCATTTTTTTGAAAAAGTTGAATTTCTAACGGAGGAAAATATTTGCCTCTTTCTTCTGTTTTCAATCTTTTAAGAACTTCTACCATATAATCTTGATGGATTAGTGAAAGATCTACAAATTTTTTTCCCATTAATTCGTCTCTTGTATATCCTAATGTTTCTTCTAAAGCAGGATTAAAATCAACTAAAGAACCTTTAGGGTCGATTAGTAGAATAGAAAAAGGTGATTCTTTGAACAGATGACGATATTTTATTTCAGAATGCTTTAGTTTAATTTCTGCTTCTATTCTCTGACTAATATTTCGAATTATATATTGAACAAAGATTTGACCCCCCATCTGAACTTCATTAACACTGATTTCAATGGGAATAAGATTCCCAGAATTATCAATAACCTCTAATCTTAAAGGAAATGGGTAATCAAGCTGATCAAATACTTCTTCATTAAAATCTATATTAATAATACCACTTAATATTTGGCTTGAATGCAAACCAATAAAATTTTCAAATGGCCGTTGAAATAAATCCTCAGCTTCTTTGTTAACATCTATTATTATTCCTGATTTTTTATCAATTATTAAAATGGCATCTCGAGCAGCTTTAAATAAAGCCTCATAACGCAATTCGGCCATTTTAAGCGCTTGAATCGAAGGTTTATATAAAGCAATTTGATTAATTATTGTACTGTGAATAGATTCAAGAATATCTACTACTTGTTTTTTATTTGAATAATTTTTTTTTATATCGTCAAATTGTTTAAGGATGAAAGAACTAAATTGGTTAATAATATTCTTCGGAATTTTTTCATTGTAGTAAATTATTAAAGACAAGGGTAACAAACCACCTCTAATACTCTCATTGTGAACGTAGTCACTATAAATCGCGGCATTAGAATTTAAGTGAGGAAATGGGAGAATTACTGAGGTTGGTCTAAATTCATCTCCTCCAAAAATTAACTGTGATATTGAAAAACTTTTTATGGATATCAATTCTGGATTCTCAAAAGCATCTTTAGGATGAATCGCTTCGATTTTAATACCTAGATTTTCATCCCATCTACAAAATATTATCCCAATTTCTCTTCTTGGAGTATATTGATCAACTCTCTCTGCAATTTTAAGTGATAGCCAATTAAACGCCTCATCAATATTTATGTTTTTAATCCCACTTGTTAAAAATGATTTCATTGGCCTCTTTCCGAGTTTCTTCACTCCCATGGCTTCTTCTAGATCTTTTATATCTAGTTCTTTTAAATCAATCTTATTAAAAAGGATAAGAAGTGGCAATTCACTTAATTCTGGTTTTCCAGCAATTTCATGTAGTAATTCGCGTGCATATGAGAATTTTATTTTATCAGAAACATCTAATACAAAAATCAACCCATCTTGATTTTGTAGATAAGGTTTCCATACTTCCTTAACTTTATATTTTCCAGGTATATCGTGGGTTAATAAAGATAAATTATTAACTAAAATTTTAGAAATGTCTACATTTATAGTTGGAAATATTGTCTTTGATACTGATTTTCTTCTCGTTCTAATTATTGTCGTTTTCCCCGCCAAAGAAAGCCCAAAAATTAGTATTTTTGCCTCCTTTTGTTCAAATATGACTTCTTCTTCTGGAAAAGAGATATGAAAAGTATTGAGTAATTTTCTAATTTCTTTTAGTTTAGTAGAATCTCCTTTATAAATTTTAGAGTCCATATAAAAAGCCTTGAAAGCTTCTTCGATTTTTTTGAACTCTTCAACAAATCCCTCTAAAAACTCTTGAGCTAAAACAGAATTAATTTTGGATTTGCTATCAATAACTAATGAAATTAAAAGAAGCTCTTTTTCTGTTCCTGAGTAGGCACTCGGAATATCAAAGATTAAATTAGCTGTTTTAAAAGTTCCAAACGTATGTATAAAAAAACCGTTTTCATAGAGATCTATCAATAAGGGAACCTGTTTGATGTCTTCTCTTTGAATAGTTTCAGGGATTTTTAAAAAAATTTTTGGATGAAAATATGGGTTCCGATGACTTAAAACTAACATTCTCAAATATAAACAACCTCTATTTGCTAATATAAAATTAAGCTCTATTGCTTCATAACTGAATTATTTTATTCAATTATATATGATTATAATACTCTGGTCTAAACATTAATGCTCTTAATTTTAGATTATAAAACTTAACTATAGTTTACAAATAAAAATTCGAGTACAAAAATGTATCAATTTTTAATCCTAAGAAATTTAATTCTGAAATTTTTTAATGATAATTAACTCTTTAGGATTTCTAATATATCATTCTTTAATATTTCCCATTTTCCTGCGAGACTATGCCATATCCTTCATAGAGAATAAGTTTAGCATAAGGAATTCCTTCAGCAGTCTCGCGCACAAGGTCCAGAATTATATTGCTAGAAAAATCGAAAGCAATAATTTTTGCACTTTTTTCCTTTTATGTCTAATTAACTGTTAGTTTGATACTTTTTTTGCACAAATTTGAGAATGAATAAAAAGAAAGGATGATTAGATTTTATTCATAAATTCGATTTTATAAGTAGAAATCATGCTAATGAATAAATCGAAAAAAAAAGGTATTCTGGCTATAATTAGCGTTTTCATGCTTATGTTTTGCATTTTCACTTTAAGTACTAAACTAATTCAAAAAAATAATTTTGACTTAAATGAAAATAGTAAAAATTTTGAAACTTCTGGATCAATAGTTGAAAATCCTATTTTTATTAATGGAAGTGCTACAGGTTTATCAGCGCATAATTGGACTTGGGCGGAGGAACAATTTTGGTGTGGCGGTTCAGGTACTTCAATTGATCCTTATTTTATTGAAAATTTATTAGTTGATGGAAATAATCAGAGTAATTGTATTGAAATTCATAATTCTGCAAAATATCTTATAATAAGAGATTGCACTGTTTTCAATTCGCGTTTAAATGAATCAGATCCGGGTGCGGGATTTTTCCTCGTAAATGTTACTAATTTGACATTAATCGATAATGAATGTGATTATAATGCATACGGTGTGTTTATGGAACAATCTAGTTATAATAACATAACTGGAAACTCAGCAAGTTTTAATACGTGGTCAGGGTTTTATTTTTCTCTATGCGTTAACAACACGATGTCTAAAAATGTAGCAAATAATAATATAGGGGTACAATTTGAAAGTATGGGTATTAATCTAAGACTTTGCGATTTTAACCTCGTTTTTGAAAATATCGCAAAAAATAATAAATATGGAATATGGCTTTCGGGCTCAGTTTCTATATGGGGTAGTCATAATAATACTATCATAAATAATACAGCATCTTACAATGAGATTGGTATAGCTCTCTTTGGGGACTTTGGCAGGTGTTACAATAACACTTTATCTGGAAATGTTGTCTCTAATAATATAGACTATGGTATCCGTGTATCTAGGTCTCCTCAGAACATTTTCCGTAAAAATACTGTAAAAAATAATGAAAATGATGGAATTTATACGTATAAAGAATCAAATAATAATACCTTCTCAGAAAATGCTTTTATTAAAAATGGGATGACGGGTTTAAATATTGGATACCAGTCATATTGGAATCTTATTTATTATAATTGTTTTAGTGGAAATGGATTAAATGCTCAAGATGATGGAACTAGTAATGAATGGGATAATGAATTTTATGGTAATTATTGGGACAATTATACCGGTTTAGATACCGATCACAATGGAATCGGGGATGTTTCGTATAATATATCAGGCATAGCGGAAAACCAAGACCGTTTTCCATTAATGAAATGCCCATTTTCAATATACCAAGATACTGGAGGTTTTCCTTTTGAACTCATTATTCTAATATCGGTTATTAGTGGAGGTGCTGTGATAGGTGTAGCAACCCTACTGTTAATTAGACGTAAAAGGAAATAGATAAAATTCTAACTACTCAAGCTCATATCTCATCACCAGCAAAAGAATAACATAGAAATAAAATTCGCAAATCAATTTTTCTAATCATTACCGTCTTCATAGATCAGCCGAAAGAAATTGACGACCACATAAGAAAAATTGAAAATCTTCCATATATTAAGGAAGTTATAAGTTTTGTGCCCACTAAAATGTTTTATTTCGAAAATTGGATTGATAGACTAATTAAAAGCAATATTCTCGATTAATTATAAAATAAATTCCTGTTATACTATTAAAAATCACTTGTACTAATTTCTATTGATATATTTATGGAGCTTTTAAAAATTCTAGAATGTCTTTTCCCATCTGCTTCGGGTTTTTCATTACCAGCCCATGTCCATAGCCTTCATAAAGAATTAATTCAGCATTAGGGATTCCCTCAGCAGTAATGCGAACATCTTCGGCGGGATAACCGATATCTAAATCCCCACTCATTACCAAGGTTGGTGCCTTAATTTCTCCCAATCTATCTTTAAAATTCATCTCTCGATCTGCTCGAACTTCATTTAAGAAATCATTTGGATAAACTACTTTTCCTATAACCCTTTTCCCAAGTAATCGTGTACAAAATTTAGCAATACTTCTAGTAATTCTTGAAGAAAATATCAAATCTAATATTGTCGCAAAAGATTTTCCATATTTACCTTGTTTAAAATATTCTGCTGATTTTTTCTCGATTTCTACCCCTCTCTCACTCAATCGATATGCAGCAGAAATAATTACTAACTTCCGAACTGTATCAGGATGGTCAGCAGCTAAGTAATGAGCAATTTGCCCTCCCGTAGATACACCCATTACATCAACACCTCTTTGAAATTCCTTCCGTATCATCTGCGCATAGTCCTCTGCCATTTTATCAAACAAATAGTTCTCAGGTAAGTTTTGCTTACGCCCTATTAGGTATACGGTATACTCCTCTGTAAATGTTCTTGCGGATTTTACAAACTGCTTTAACGCCATTCCTGAGGGTGGCTCATGCTTAAATGATAACGCTTCAATATTTACTAAAATGTTTGGTTTGTTCCCAATTCGAGCATAAGGAAGCCCATCTTCAAAAAACCCTGTTTCGACATTATACTTCGTTTTTAGTTTTTTATCTTTATCCTTCATTTTTATATCCATTCTCTATGATATTAGAATAATTCAGCAAATTTCTGTTAGTTTTTCAAGAATGAATATATAAAACTACATTATACTTTATTCTTTTCGTTTGGCAAATTAAAAGGAATTGTTTAGATTTTTTAATTGTGGTTAATTGAAAATATGTATGTCTAAAGCGATCATCCAAAAAGCCTTTCAAGAAAAGTATACCACTAAAAATAAATTAGAGAAAAGCTGGCAGGACTTCTTAAATAGAGACACTTATTTAACAATTGATGAAAAACGCAAATTTTTTAGTGAAATAAACCAATTGGCAAAATTTCCTCGACTTATTAAATTTAAATTTAAAGCAAGAAGGGTGTTTAGAAAATTTAGGAAGGTTTTACACACCTTGATTGAAGAAATTAATACCTATAATGATTATTTTATTGAAAATCGTTTAAAAAATTGCCAATCCTTCTTAAATGGAAAGGATGATGGATTAAAGTATCCCTTAGATGAAGAACAAAAATTGGCTGTAATTAAGGATGATAAACATAACCTTGTAATTGCCGGGGCCGGTTCAGGGAAAACAAGTGTAATTTCTTCTAGAATGGCTTATTTGATTAGACGAAAGGATAAAGTTGATCAAGATAAAATATTAGCATTAGCATTCACTAAGGTAGCTGCTGATGAGATGAAGGAAAGGTTAAAAAAAAACTATGGTATTGAAATTGATATCTCAACGTTTCATGCTTTAGGAAGGAGCATCATAGAAGAGGAACTAGATCATAAACCTAAACTTATATTTAATGGTAATGAAAAAGAGATATACGAACTCATTGAAAAATTATTTATGGATGCCCTTAAGGAAGTTAAATATCAAAACATTCTTATAGAATATTTAGCATATCATTCAGAGCAAGAAGTTAAACCTGAATCATTTGAAAATAAAGTGGAATATTATGAATATATGAGAAATAAAAACTATTCAACTCTTAATGATATTTCTGTGAAATCAATTTCTGAAAGGGATATTGGAAACTTTCTATTCTTGCATAATATCAAATTCGAGTATGAACCATTGGTAGAATGGGTGGATGAGAGTGAAGAGGATAAAGAATACCATCCTGATTTTTATCTTCCTGAATATGATGTCTATATTGAGCATTGGGGATTGAATAAGAGTAATCAAGTTCCAGAGTGGTTTACGAAAACTTCTGAAGAATATCTACAGTTAAGAAATTGGAAATTAGAACAATTTGAAACTCATAATAAAACCATTGTAGAAACATGGGATTATGAGCGTTTATCTGAGGAACTAATTCCAAATTTAAAGGAAAAGCTAAAGAAAGTAATTCCTAAATTAGAATTTATTCCATTAACTTATAGTGAGCTAGTTGAAAAAACATTTGAGTTTAAAGAGAAACGAAATGAGGTTGTCAAGCTAGTTGGAAACTTTATAAAAATATCAAAATGTAATTTTTATACGGTGTCAGATATAACTGAGAGAATAAAAGCAAAAAAATATTCTAAAAAACAGAAATTATTCGGAGAATTGGCTCTTGAAGTGTATAGGAGATATCAAGATTACTTGAATACGGAAAATCGGATAGATTTCAATGATATGATTAACCTTGCCGTTGAATTAACAAAAAAAGAACCAGAAAAGTATATTAGTAGATATGATCATGTTCTTGTCGATGAATTCCAAGATATTTCTTATCAGAGATTAGAATTGATCAAGTGTTTTGTTAATGATAAATCAAATACGAAATTATTCTGTGTGGGTGATGATTGGCAAAGTATCTATCAATTTACAGGTAGCGACGTACGATTTTTTGTCAACTTTAAAGATTATTTTCCGAATCCTGAAATCACTTATCTAAGCAATAATTATCGAAGTAGTAAAACTATTGTAGGCATATCAAATAAGTTAATAGCCAATAATAAGAAACAAATTATCAAAGAAACCCGTTCCACTCACGATATTGGAATGCAACCTATGTTTATTGATTTTACTTCAGGATTTAATTATAATCCTAAAATTCAATATGAAAATATCTACAATCTTATCCAAATCCTATTAGATGATGGAGTTGAACCTCATGAGATTATGGTTTTATCACGGTTTAATAAATACTTAAGAGATTTGGAAATCTTTTGTGGTGCCAGAGGAGTTCCAACAGAATCAGAACATGGTGGAGTACGATTTTATAGCGCTCATAAATCAAAGGGCTCTGAAAGTCAGCATGTAATTCTAACGGATATGACCTCTGGACTATACGGATTTCCATGCGAAATTCAAGATTCATCAGTAATGGAATTAGCGAAAAGATTTGAATCTGATGGCTTTATAGATGAAGAACGACGGCTTTTTTATGTATCTTTGACTCGAAGTAAGAAATTTCTCTATATTTACAGCATGGAACAGAGCAACTCTATGTTTCTAAATGAGATTAATCCATATTTATTGAGATTACGATTAGATACCACAAATAGATGGGATGAAGGATTATCTGATTATATGAAGTCTTTTATTAAGGGAATTTTACCCGATATACCAATATCCTGCCCTAACTGCGATAGCTTTTTAGTTAAAAGAACTGGAAAGAAAGGGAATTTCCTCGGATGTAGTCGCTACCCTAAATGTAATTATACTCAAGATTTAGAAAATCTATCTGAGAGATATGAAGATAAAAAAATCTTTACTATTGACTCTCTTCCAAGATTCTGTGAACAATGCGGAAAACCTTTAGCAATCCGGAAAGGCCCTTATGGAGGGTTTTTAGGATGTACAAGATATCCAAATTGTAAATTTACTTTCAATCTTAGTGATGATAAGCCAATTATTTGCCCAAGCTGTGGAAGCCCTCTTGTCGTAAGAAAAGGACAGTATGGAGCTTTTTTAGGATGTACGAACTATCCGAGATGTAAATTTTTGTTAGATAGCAAGAAATTCAGAAGAGGTTAAAATGAATTATGGCTGAAATCCCAAAGTTTTGCCCGAGATGCGGTAAACCATTAGAGATGAGAAAAGGAACTTATGGGACTTATCTAGATTGTACAGATTACCCCAAATGTAAATATACATATGATTTTTCTAGTAAAAATGTAGCTAAGACAACACAAAATGGCACAAACACACCTTCCTCGTGCCCAAAATGCGGAAAAAAATTAGCATTATATATTGGAAAATACGGGATATTTCTTGGGTGTAATGGTTATCCCAAATGTAATTACTCACTAAACTTCGAGGATCCCTATAATATTACCTGTCCAAAATGCGGGAAAATCATGATAGAACGGACTGGAACTTATGGGATGTTCTATGGGTGTAAAGGGTATCCCAAATGTAAATTTACCTTCGATCTAAGGGTAAAAGGAAAAACTAAGGAAAAAAAACCTGTAAAAAAGTTAGTTTTACCAGAGGGATACGGTTTTAAAGTTACGGGGGATGATATACTAGGTGCTCTGACTTGTGAGGGGCAAAATTTGCGTGGACTTGTAACTAAATTAGAACTAACTAATGAAGTAGATATTAATTACCTTAAACTCAAATTAAAGGAATTCGAACATAAAGGCTTTATAATCAAAAATTTTAATGATAACGAAACAATTTGGGAGAAAGTTAAATAAATTTCAAGTTAAGTTATATTTATATTATATTTTTTAAAGGTGGTATATAGGTTATATATTATGAAATCAAATGATAATGATTTAAACATTCCAAAAACATGCCCTAAATGTGGTAGTGAATTAGAAGAACGTGAAGGGAAATATGGAAAATTCTTGGGATGCACTAATTTTCCAGAATGTCGTTATACGTTTGATTTGAGTGGTGATAATATCAGTCTTAAATGCCCTGATTGCGGTAAAAGTTTACGATTCCGAGATAGTCAATATGGAAGGTTTTTAAGCTGCAGTGGTTTTCCCGATTGTAAATTTGCGTTTAATCCAGAATTTAAAGATCATCCTGATATCTTTTGCCCAAAATGTAATAAGACTTTAGAATTAGAGACCATTGAAGATAAAAAATATCTAACTTGTAAAGGAAAGCCCCAATGTGATTTCAAGCTTGAATGGGTTGATTCCAAGCAGAAAATTACCAAAAGAGGTTATTATCCTAAATGTCCTGATTGCAGTAGTGAATTAGCGAAGCGTAGTGGTAAATTTGGGTCATTCCTAGGATGTGTTAGCTATCCAAATTGCAGATTTACGTTCGATCCCGAAAGAGAGAATCAAAGAGTTTTAAAGTGTCCTGAATGTGGAAAAGAGTTAGATATAAGGCTAGGAAAATATGGTAAATTTGTAGGATGTTCAGGATATCCTGAATGCAGATATATCTTTGATCTTAGGAGTTCGGAACCAAAACTAGATTGATTTAAGTTTAAAAGAATTTGGATTATATCCAAAAATCATTTTTTGGATACCCTTTTTCTATTTATAAATAATGATAATGTTATGATTCATGAAAGAAATGATAACTACTCAAATAAGTATTAAAAGAAAACTGCTGTTAAAACAATATTTGAACGGTCAACTTGCGGTATATGTTAATGATATTAATAGTGAGCCAATAGCTGAACTTTCTATCATGCATAATTCTATAGATCTTGCTCCAAATGAATTTATTTTGAAAGATTATTCTGAGAATGAATATTTGGTGCAACAATGCTATGAATCAAACTTATTTACACCAACAGATAGATTTGTTTTAATCGGCTCACATCTCTGTCCTATATGTCAGATTAAGTCGGAAGTTTGAAACTGCTGTAACGTTTTCACGAAATCTGTTGACTCGTTTGCACTTAAAATAAGCTTCTTCTTAGTACGAGTCATACCTACATAGAGTAACTGACGATCTTGATCAGATTTATAGGTGTTGACTTCGGGGATTATGATGGTGTCCGCTTCTAATCCTTTTGTTCCGTGAAGGGTACCGATCAATAATCCTGGTGTTTTATAATCATAATCCATCAAATCTTTCCAATTTATATGTAATTGTCTTAAATAATCAAAAAAGGGATGTTCATATTTCCTTTTCGCCATGTTATATTTGAATAGTACTAAGATTTCTTGAGGAGACTTCAAAAGGTTATTAATTTTATCAGCAAGCTTTCTGTACTCCTCATCTCGAGTTCTTGATAGAATAAACTCAAATAATCCGTGTGTTCCTATGAATTCTTCTGTTGCTAGAAATTCATCAAATTTTCCAATTAATTCTTTTATAGCTTGAGGTAACGTTTCTTGAGCTATATATCCTATTTCAATGGGAGTACGATATGATTTCTGGAATCTTCTCACCCTACCCCTCGCTTGGATTCCAACATTCGACCAAAAAAATCTTTTTCGATCATATATTCCTTGAAGACCGTCACAAGTAATCAATAAGGAATTAGATTTTGAATTTAAGACTTGCATGATGGATTTAAACCAACCTTCCTCAAAATCTTGGGCCTCATCAATAAGGATGGCATCATAAGTTATCTTATCATCACCGAGAGCCGTTAACATTTCTAATAATAATCCGGGTACTTTTTTATTGAAAAATTCATCGAACCCATTTTCCCGTCTGGCTTTATTTTCTGCTTCCAGATACAATCTTGAATACTCATTATCGGGACTCAGAATATAACTTCTGGCCCATGCATGAAAATTATTAATTGTTACATCAGCATCGTAATCTTGCGGGTTCAATAAGTGGAAAAGTAACATTTTCAATCTTTTATTATAACATAATACGAGAATTCTCCAATTTGGATGCCGGAGAGCTAATATTCTTGCACGGGCAATTAAAAGGACCGTTTTTCCACTTCCAGCAACCCCAAATATCAGTCTATGGCCCTCCCCCATTACCCTTGCTAAGCTTTCTTGCTCTTCGTCTAAGAGTTTAATCCTATCCTCGATTGAGAAATATTCAAGTAAGTCAGTCTGTTTTAAATCAGGTAATCGACAGGTCGGGATAATATTTGCTCTTAGCACCTTAAACTGTTCTTCAGAGAGATAAGCATTTACTGGTATAATGCCAATCATAAATTCCTCAAAATTGTCATTTCTCTTCAACGTTTCTTTAAAGCTTACGTGAATTTTACTCGGTAAAAGTGCTCGGATCCCTCCAGCGGCATAACTACTCTCTGAAATTTGGCTAAATGCTACTAATCGGGTTATAGGAATATACACATCCTCAGGAAAGTGACAATATCCTATTCGATCTTTAATAGCACGCCAATATTGATACAGTTGATCAAATGGATTATCTAATAATATTGGCTTCTCATCTTTTAATCTTTCCCATTTACCCGTTTTTGGTGTAGTCTTTAAATACCTTTCGGAGTAATCCTTGACTTCTACGATTAGAATCCCGTGTTGTGGTGAGAGAATAACAAAATCTGGATGTAAATCTCCAATATACGGCTCGAAATAAGCAATTATATGATTTTGCTTATCAAAAAAGTTGACAATTCGGTTATAGACCATCCGCTCCCCATCGGTCGTCGTTGAAGGTGGTTTGCTCAGGAAATTTACCATATATTCAAGTAAAAGCAAAATTCTTTATATAATTATATAATCAATTATTCTCTATATAAAACTTGAGTAGAAATAGTTTATACCCATTTTATTTTAAAAAATTTAATTTGAAATAATCTTAATTATTGTTAAATCATTAGAAGATAAAGTATACAAGCTGTAAAAAACAAAAGAGCGAATATAATAAGCAAGAAGTTCTTAATCTGGTAGCCATAATAGGCAAAACAAGCCATGGAAATTGCGGTCAAGGTCAATGAAAATGCAGATAGCAAGAGATTATATGGATCAAAGCTTAAAAGGATTGATAGGATTTGTATAATTGCTCCTAAAGCTAGAAAGAAAATTGAATTGGAAGATCTATTCGTCAAAAATACCGCGAGTGGCAGAATCCCAAGACTCAAGATTAGGGCAAGATCAGGAATCAAACCAGTAAATACTATCCCGTATATCCGCGTGAATTCAATATCTGCTGGAGTTGGAACCAATGGTAAAAATATACCAGGGATAAAAAAATCAATAATATACCATAGAATAGCAATTGCGCTTCCAATAATTAGGAGGTTTGCTCTTTTGATTTTATCATCTTTTTTCACCAATACACTACCGACGAAAAATAAGATAAAGGAGATAAGCGCGAGAATGTTTGGAATGAAGGGTTCCCGAAAATGAAAACTGACTGTCATAATCATAGTGAATTATGAATAATCCTAAGTTTATTAATATTACGTACCTCGTGTAAATAAATTTGGATTTAAGAAATTGAAGATAATAAAAGGAATTTCTAAGAATATGCTTTTAACCTGGAAATTATTATTATATTAGGTATTATGTGGACTGCAAATTACATGAAGAGATCTCCATACTTCCCTTAATAATCCTTTTTTATCGATAAACTTGTAATCAATCTTCTAAATAAGTTCTTTAAGGTTTAATTTCATAAACTTAGTAGAAACAAGATAAAATAGGTAGAAACAGAACGTATTCTTTATTTGTCCTACGTCATCTTGAGTTAAATCGTAATTTTCATGAACCATTTTATTTCTTATTTCCCAAATTTCATCGAAACAAATTAATTTAAATTTAAGGAACATTTGAATTGAATTATGAATGATAAAGGAAATAAAAGGTTCAATTCTGCTGAAAAAGTTATATTATTTACTGGAATATTATTAATAGCATTGTCTTTTATAAGCGAATTTAATTTTCATTATTTTCAAGGATTTATGCCAGATGTAGTGGACGAAAGTATTTTCTGGAGAGCGGAGGCTGCTGAAGTTTTTAATTCCATGAGTTTTCTGATCATAGGCATACTCTTAATAATCATTGCCTTTATCATCTCAAAAAAAAGATTGAGAGGATATAAGGACTAATAGTGTTATTTGGTGACTTTATCTTATTTTACATAGTCTGCAGATAAGAAGATTTTAGAATTAAATTGCTTAAATTATTAATGCAAGTTTTAAATAAGTTTGACTACATATTGATTACACTACACAAATTAAGATAAAGAGGTAATATCGTTGTTTAAAAAATTTATGGATAATGTTTCTAATGCTTTAGGATTGACTAGTAATAAGATTAGTGAAATAGTAAAAGAGGGCAATCATTATATAAGTGCTGAGGAAAACGTGACAAAAGATATTAACAAAACCGTAACAGCCTTAAAAGCTTATGCAGATACAGAAACGCCCTCATTAGGTGAAGCGATAGGATCTCTAGCTAATACGTTTGAAATCATTGAAACTGAGCGTAATGAAAAAATAAATAAGTTGCGAGAGCAATACATTGCCCCATTGAATGATTTGATTATAAATCTAAAGACTTTACAAACTGAACAAACTGAGTCAGCTAAAGCAGCTAAAGAAGTTGAAAAAGCTGAAAAATCGCTTAAAAAATCCCAAAGCAAGCCAAAGGAAAAACTTAAACCCGGAGAAGTTGAAAATGCAGAAAAAGCATTAAAAGCAGCTCAACAAAAAGCGGAAAAAGAAGAAGCTGATGTGAGGACTGCTACAGAAAATTTTAATAAGGTGAAGTTGGAAACAATGCAGAAGGTCCTCCAAAACATGGTAGATATCGAAAAAACATATCATGAAAAGATATTAACGGCGATCTCAGGAGTTCAACAAAAAGCTGAAGCCATTAAAATCGAGGAAGAATCAAAAGTAACATAATTTTTAACTTCATATTTTTTTATAATTCTTTTAAAAAATTGATTATCAAGATATAATCGGGGATTTTTAACTTAACATAAACCTTCTAAATCTTTCCAAATTCTAAATTGTTAAATAGATTCTGGAATAAAAATTAATTAAACTATAAAAAAAAATTTAAAGAGAGGTAATGGATGATGCCAGAAAATATTAAGGATGTATTTGAATTGCTAGCTAAATATAACACCATGACGAATAAAGACGCAGTGGATGTCTTAGAGGGTCTTGAACCTTCTAAGTTGACTGAGGATTTAGGATCTTATTTTGGATCAATATTAGGGCTTTTGGATCACCAATTAGCTTCGGATATAGGTTGGCTTAGAGCGCTGGGAGAGAATGTACCAGATTTAGATTTTGTACTCCCATTGATAGAAGAGTATAAAATTGAACGACTACCCCAAAAAGAACTTCACTGGAAAACTCTTTCTGAATATAATTCCGTACGAGTAGAGGTTGATAAAATATTGGAACGTGTGGTTTCTACGCTTTCCCCTGACCATTATTCAGCATCTATTATATTAAAGGGACGCCGTGGAGAGTTTACTTACATAACATGGCGTATTTTGCTTCATTTGTTCAATCATCATACTCATCATCGAGGGGGAGTATCAACACTTTTGGATCAACTTAATGTAGAGAGTAATTTTTCCAATCTCCTCTGGAGAGGGTAATC
>JAEOTR010000094.1 GCA_016839705.1 Promethearchaeota archaeon
CATAATGATTTATCTTGGAACGGAATAAAATTCTATCTAGAATATCCTATACCGATGTCTGGAAATTTATTCAAAGAAATTTCCAAACTAGCGATTAATTATGATACGATATATTTTAAAACTGATTATAAACCGATCCATATTGATGCTGAGAAAAAAAACAACGATTATGTTATTCAGCTTCTATCAAAAGTAATAGAAATAAAAAGTATAAAGGATAAAAACATAATAATTTGGCCATATTTAGGAAAAGCAAGAGGGATTGTTAACTTATATAAGCAATACGGGGCTAATGTTATTCTTATTGAGGAAGAACTTAATCCTCCTAATCCTTTAAAAAATATTAAGATCGAAAAACTCCAACAAATCATGTCCGAGAAGGATTCTAATATTGCTCTCTTACTCGATGCAGATAGAGATCGCATTGTCTTATACATCAAGCAAAATGGAGAATATTTCACCTATATCCCCAATGAAATCTATTCAGCAATGCATAATATTTTAGCAAAGGATTATAACAAAAAAATTATAAATGTTCGGACAATACCTAGCGATTTGAGATGTGATGAAACTAGTTTCATAAACATTTTAACAGGAGTTGGATATAAACACCTAGGAGTTATAATGTACTTTCTTTTAGGAATTGATGTAGACCAATCCAAGATAGATAAAGCTATTCTTTATATGGAGGATGAAAATAAGACTTTAATCAAAATTGATAACCCAGCACCCCTGAAAAAGCAAATTATCGATCTAATGAACAAACAGGGTATTGAAAAAGAAGAATTTCTGATGGTTTATTGGGAGGAATCAGGGGGGCACACTCTGAATATTTTAAAAGTTTCTAAAAATAAAGAAACTGGTGAGTTTGAGTTTTCAACTGATTTTACTGTGATTGCCGATAAATATCCCGTCCCTGCATTAGTTTTGATTACAGAATTAATATGTCGAGGATATCTAATCTCTGAATCAATAGATTGGTCAATTGCAGGAATAAATCGTACTATTCCCGCAGTTGATGAGGAAAAAGTTAAAATAATGAAAAATTTCAAAGAGAATGATGGGAAAACTTTAAATATTGAAGGGAAAGAATATCAAGTCAAATCATTATCAGATAATAATAACATGATAGATATCTATCAGTTAAAAAGTGAGGAAAGTCGAATCCTTTTTCGCCCGAGTGGTACTGGACCTGATGTAAGGTTCTATATTTTTGGGAATAGGGAGACTCATTTGAATGAATTAAAAAAAGTACAGGAATATGTTAAAAAAAAATATCTCTAAATTTAATCAGTTTGAATTAGTCCTTTTGAATAAGTCCAGGTATGAGTATATTTTGTTGTGCTAATACCAGAATTCCTTTTTGTTGAAGTTGTTTCATTGTTAATAATGTTTTTTCTTCGTTCCATTCTAGTCCCTCAATGAAGTCTTCTTTTTTCATTGCATTTTTATTAATAGCAAAATTAAGAAAATCTTTCTGACTTTCAGTTAAATCAATCTCATTAAACAGATAAAAGTCATATTCTCCGATTTTTATTGTTTCAACAATCATTTTTAGCTCTATAAATTGATTGAGTACAGTTTTTAAAATCTCATCAGAAAAGATTCCTAATTCCTGGGTGAGATATTCCTTAATTTTTTCATATTGCGCAATACCGCCGTTAATTAGAGAGAATTTTTCATGATATTCTAAAACTTTTTCAGAGATCTGATTTTCTTGGGGTTCTTCCTCAGTTTTTAAATCTTTTTCTGCTTTTACTGGCACTATATCATCAAGAGCCTCCATCGCACCCACTAAGGCATCTTTATCAATAATTTCCTGTTCTTCTTGGAGTTTCTGCTTTTCACTGGTCATATTTTTCACTTCTGCCGAAGGGATTTCCATTTTTTCGACCTGAGAAAGTTTTTGTTTTAATTGTTCTTTTCTTATTATTTGTCGTCTCTTCTTTTCTGATTCTTTATCTTTAGCCTTTTGAATTATTTTTTCAATAGTATCATTCCACAACTTTCTATCCTCTATCTGTCCAAATCCTCTAACACCAATTTTCTCATCAAAACTAGTATCTAATCCTTGATCGTTTAAACTTTTAATTACATTTTTAGCATGTTCTTCCTTCCATTCCGTTAATTCCAATAATTTTCGAAGTGTTAGGTCCTCCTCGTAGGCAAAAGTTAAAAGAACTTTTTCAGGGATCGAAAAATCAAATCTTTCCTCTCCTAATACAATTACATGAAAAGTAGGATTAACTTCAATAACATCTCCCACCAAGTTAGTCTCCTTCATAATGTTTACGATTGGAAGAATATCCTCATCTTTTAGCCTTTTATTATTTGAGAGCACATGATATTTTAATCTTTGAATCGGGATTAATCTATAATGATCTAATTTATATTCACTAATTAATGATTTAAATTGACGAGACATTCTATCGTAAAACATTCCTACTCCTGCGTCAGTTTTTTTAGGACTTACTCTATAAGATTCCTCATCATATGATTCGAGTATTGAAATAGCAGCTTTAAGCTCCTTCATATCTGAAAGTCTCTCTTCTTCAGTTGCAGGCATAGCAGAATCAATTCTTTCCACAAAAGTATCGAATGTTCTACCTGCTTTTTTAATTAGTCTTTTTTCTTTAAACTTATATTTATAATGATCTTCAGAAACTTCTCTCACTTTATCGAAGAGCTTGAACAAAGTTTTACTTCTGACCTCCTTCTCAATTTCATCTTGAGTTTTGGCGATAAGTTCGGTAGTTTGAGTGAATTTTTCCTTCACTAAATCCCTATTTTTGTCTAGTACGAATTTGACTAAAATATTATCTATTGAACTACTTTCTTCTTTATCGATTTCTTCTAAAATATTCTTTCTGTCCCTAAATATTTTAAATCTATTTAAAAAATCTGAAATGATATTTTTTTTCATTCAATAGCCTTTTATTCTTTCTTTCTTAAGTTAATAATTATTAGCTAAATTAAAATTATTATGCAATATTTTTTTTTCCATTCAATATCTTAAATTTAATTGTAATTATACATTTAAAATAATTAATACAATTTCTTTTATATTTAAATATTAATAACTCTTCTTGAGATAAATATGGACATGCAAGAAAAAATTATCAAGGATGAAATCCTTGAAAAAATGAGTTTGGAAAATTGTTTTAAAATTCTAAATGATAACCTTTATCCAATGTTAAATGATGAAGAGCAAGGATTTTGCAATGAACTTCAAGAATTTTGCCTAGAATTACATCCACGAATAGACAAATCAAAGGATGTATATATTTTATTCCCTGAGCTAGGTAAGCGTGGTTATATACAAAGGATTAACAAATGGAGGGATTTCACCCCTTATGGGATGAAAAAAGAGATTTTAATGGCTTTACATCTCTCTATCTTGGATCCTCAATTAGAATTAGCACGTTTAGCGAGTGGTATTCTGTGTGGAAATCCGACTTTTCATTATTTCCATCATGGAGGGG
>JAEOTR010000069.1 GCA_016839705.1 Promethearchaeota archaeon
AACATTTTGTTAAACAAGCTATTCCACATGTATCCCTCTTACAATTTTCTTCTAAAAACATTTTTTTCCTCCTTTTTCTAATTTAAATGCATTTTTATTTTGATTGTCTTTCTATTTTATTTACTTATTTTTTTATTTCAATTTCTATAATATTTCTTTTAATAAATTCACTAAATCCATGAGTTGGATATCATAATTATGTTCTTTTATGGCATCTGCGAAATTACGCTCACAGAATGGACAAGTAGTGACCAATATTTCTGCTTCTGTTTCTAATGCTTCTTCAACGCGATTGCTTGCCATTTCCAAAGCCCACTCAGAAAATCCAGCTTTAACACCTCCTCCAGCACCGCAACATGTTGCATCTCCCTTAATTTTGCGCATTTCTTCTAACTCAATCCCAGGAATACTTTTAATAATTTCTCTTGGTTCATCATACATTCCAGCATGGCGACCGAGATGGCATGGATCGTGATAGGTAACTTTTCTCTTTCCATTTGAATTCCTTTTAAATTCAATTTTTCCTTCATCTAGGAGCCTTTTGATATATTCTGAAATATGGAGAACTTCAAAGGGTAAATTATCTTCCGAAGCTTCATTGTAAAGAATTCTCGAGTAATCTTCTTTAATGGTTCGATAACAACCTGCACAAGAAGTAACAATGGTTTTTATATTTTTATTTCTAAATAATTCAAGATTATGCTGGGCTTGGTTTATTGCGATTTCTCTTTGCCCTGTTCTAAGTAGTGGTGATCCGCAGCACCATTCCTCCTGAAAGATGGAGAATTTGACGCCTATTTTCTGGAGAACTTCAAAAGTATTTCTAGCTAATTCTTTTTCACGATAGGATGATGTACAGCCTACAAAATATCCAATTTCTGGATCTTCGGGATTTTCAAAATCATCAGGGAGCCAAGATAACCTATCTTCATGTTTTTCAAGATATGGATTATGCTCTTTAGCAGTATGATTTCCGAAATTAATAGCATTTTCCGTACAAAATCCATTTTTAAATGCTTCAGCCCGTGCAAATTCAATTATATCTACTGCAAATTCTGATCCCAATTTTCGGCTCAGGAGTTTACAATTCTCACCACAGTTTCCACATGTAGTGCAAGCATATAGAATTTTACTCATATGGTCACTCCATTCGAGTTCATTAGACATTAACCCGTAAATTAACCACAGGCGTCCGCCCGTACTGAAAGATTCAAATTTGAACTTTTTATAACTCGGGCAGTTAATGTCTATACTATCACTCGTGAATTTGCAATAACCACATCTAAAGCACCTGTGTATCATTTGTTCATAATATTTTAATCCCAACTCTTCTCGACTTTTTTGGTTTGATAACATTTTTTACACCTCCCAATTTCCGGGGTTCATTATTCCATTTGGATCTAAAAGATTTCGAACTCGTTTAAATAATCCCTTAAATTGCGGATCTGCTTTTTCCATAGTGAGTTTTTGACCTATTAATTCTGTTTTCCAGGGAACTCCGCCTATTTCCAAAACCATTTTATTCGTTTCTTCTAACCCTTCCCTAGCATTTTTCCTATCATCAGGATCTGCCCGATTAAACGGGAATGTTACGGAAAACATGACCGCATGACCGCTTCCTATTATTCTACATAATAATGATGGTACTAACCCATATTTTTCTGAAATTAATACTCCTTTTTCGATTGCTTCAGGAATTTTTTCCAATGGAATAAATGAGCCCACATATTCGAAACCACCTCCCTTTCTCCAGTCTGCTGCAAATGCAGCGGTATATTGGGGATGGTCCATCATATAAGTCCTTGTTTGACCCTGTATTGGAGCTGCTTGAGTGTTATTTTCTTTAAATATCTTTTCTATCGTAGTCCTTTTTAAATCCATTTCTTCTGTTGAGTTTCCGGTGATATATACCATAACAGCGCAAAATTGTTTCATATTACTGGGAGTATGGGAATGTCCTATCATAACATCTTCTGCGAATTCCGTAAAGGTTATTTTAGACATTAAATTTGGAAGCCCATTAAAATCTTGAGTAAGTCCGAAAATTATGTCCCGTTCTTTTGGTTTAGGAAATAATTTTATGGACACTTTTGTAATAACCCCCATAGTGCCGAAACTGCTTGTGAATAAACCAATTAAATCTGGGATAGGTGCTTTTGAAAACCAATATTCTGAAATTGCACAAGAACCCAATTTGGTTATTTCTCCTGTAGGTAGCACGACTTCTAAGCCATTAATCATGCTTGCATGGTGTCCAAACTTCTGGGAGAGAGAACCTGATCCGTGAATTAATACGTTCCCTGCAATAGTTGCAGATGTTGGTGCGTCAGGAATCGGAGCTTGTAAATTTGGATGATATTCTTTCAAATATGATACTAGTGATCCTGTTGTTACACCCGCTTCTAAAACTGCATATCGTCCCAAACTATTAATTTCTAGAATTTTATCCATTCTTTTCATATCTATGACGATTCCTTTATGAACAGGAAGGATCAATCCACTTAAAGTAAGACCTCCTCCCATAGGAATTAGAGGGATTATTTCTTTATTTGCTAGTTTTACGATTTTTTGTATTTCCTCAACAGTTTTAGGCATCACCACGAAATCGACAGAACGGGGTTCAGAAGCCCCAGGGTCTTGTGAATATATGAAAAGCTCTTCTGGTTTATTTGAAGCAAAGTCTTTTCCGACAATATCTTCTAAATCTCTTAAAATGCTTTCTTTTTTCATTTAAATCATTCTGAAACTTTGGTTCTATAATGAATATATATTCATTTATTTCTAAATGTATTTAAAATTAATTATTTAATAAATGGATTAAAGAGCGATTAAGTGTTTTAATAGAAGAGCGATTCTATTCATGCTTCTATCAAGTCCCTGCTAGCGATTATATTCACATCTAATCCTATTACTTTTTCAATTAACACGTCTCCCATTTTAATGGGAGGTTTAACTTCTGTCATTGCAATTTCTCTTAAAGTATCTTGAAGTTTCTCTTTAGGGATAGGGATGTCTGATCTTACAGGTATTAATGGGAGGAAACCATTTTTCACCCTAATAGTTGTTGTAAGAATTCTTTTTGGAGCAATAAATTCTTCTCGGCCATACACTTCTCCCCTTTTACATGAATGCCCTTCAATAATTAGTTCACCATTAACATTTTCAACATGAACTAAACAACCTGTAGGACATACTATACAGCGAATATCTTTACTTCCTTCTGGAATTTCTGACTCTGACATTTATCTAACCTTTAAAATCAGTCTTCTTCAATTAAAACCTCTGGACGAGGTATTACTTCAATTTCTATATTTCTACAAGAAGGATCGATTGGTAATTCACTTAAATTTAATTTTATTTCAAGCATTTCACTAGGAATTACATAACTTCTCTTTCTTTTAAATAAGACCTTGTTATTTTCGTCTTTAAATTGAATTTGAATCCTTCTATCTGGTCTTTTTGCACGAAAAGTAAAAATTATATCTTTATCTAATTCAGATTTTTTGATTAAATCAGGTTTCACATATCCGACATTTTCACCAGGAACACACGTAATTAGTCCTACTTTTTCTTGTTCTCTACCATATCTATTTTTAATGTAATCTATGGCATTTAATCCTGCTCGTTTGGCTTCAGCTGTAACTAGATCAACAAGATCATGGACCTGCAAAACATTTCCGCAGGCAAATACCCCCTTTATGGTAGTTTCTAAATTATTATCTATAATAGGACCACCCATTTCTGAAATTTTTGCCCCTGCTTCTCTTGTTAATTCATTTTCGGGTATTAATCCAACTGACAACAATAGGGTGTCGCATTCAATAAACTTCTCAGAGCCTATAACTCTATCGAAATTTCTGTCGACTTTTGAGATGGTTACACCTTTCACTCTATCTCTCCCATGAATTTTTGTAACTGTATAACTTGTTATAAGTGGAATTCCGTAATCTTCTAAACACTGCACTTGATTTCTTATTAACCCACTTACATAGGGTAAGATTTCAACAACTGCTTTCACTTGACATCCTTCCCAGGTTAAACGTCGAGCCATTATCATACCGATATCTCCACTACCTAAGATTACATAAGACCTACCTGGAAGATAACCTTCAATATTTACAAATCTTTGGGCTTGTCCCGCGGTATATATTCCCGCAGGACGAAAACCTGGCATATTAATTGACCCTCTCGTTCTTTCACGGCACCCCATAGCAAGAATAATCGCTTTAGCTTTAATTTCGATGAGCCCCTCTTTATTATTTACCGCGTATACTGTTTTTTCAGGTGTAAATTCAATTACCATTGTATCTAGTTTATAAGGAATTTCTAACTCTTTGACTTGGTTAATAAACCTTTGAACATATTCCGGTCCTGTTAATTCTTCTTCAAATTCATGAAGACCAAATCCATTATGTATGCACTGAAGAGTAATTCCTCCCAATTCTTTGTCACGTTCCAGAATCAAAACATTCAATCCCGCCTTATTAACGACTATAGCCGCAGCTAAGCCTGCAGAACCACCACCAATTACTACAACATCTACTTCGTAATTATTCATCCTTCATTGGCACCTCCAGAAATGTCTCTTAAAGCGATATCTTTTGTTTTTCCGACTAGGATATTAGTATCCTCCCCTCTTTTTGTTATTTCTTCATATTGTATACCTAATTCCCTTGCTAAGATCTCAATAACACGGGGACGACAAAAACCTCCTTGGCATCTACCCATACCTGGTCTACAACGGAATTTTATTCCATCAACAGTTTTAGATCCAACAGGTGCGCGGATTGCGTCTATTATTTCTTTCTCAGGAATAGTTTCACATCTACAAATGATCCTTCCCCACGCAGGGTCTTTATGTATCTTAGCATCAAGTTCTTCTTTAGTGAAATCTTTGAAACGATCGGGTTTAGGTCGAATAGGATTATAGTCTTCTCGTACTTTTAATTCTAATCCTAGCAATTCAAGAAAATCAACTACTTTCTCAGCAATAGCAAAAGTTGCAGTTAAACCCGGAGATAGAATACCCGCTACGTTTATAAAACCATAAACATCAGTGTTATCTATAATAAAGTCATATGTATCTGGTACAGCTCTAATACCTGCAAAATTTCTAATTGAACTCCTCAAGGGTAGATTAGGAACTAATTTTTTAGCACCCTCTAAAATTTCCTTTAAGCCTGCTGTTGTTGTTGAGAGATCTTCACGATCTGTTATATTTTGAGCATTAGGGCCAATGAAAGTATTACCATGTAAAGTGGGGCAGACTAGTATTCCCTTTGAAACCTTAGTGGCCATAGGAAAAAGCACCTTATTTAGTTGGATGGCATTTCTATCAAATAATATATATTCACCCTTTCGGGGTAATATACTGAAATAATCCAATCCTAACATTTTAGATATTTTAGAACTAAATAACCCTGCGGCATTAATTAGATTCCTTCCTTGAAATTCTCCACCATAGGTTCTTACAGTAAATATGTAATCTTGATGTTTGATTTTTATAACTTCATGATTCCTGAAAAAGTTCACCCCATTCATAGCCGCATTTTCAGCTAAAGCGAAGGTTAATTCGTATGGACTTACAATACCAGCAGAAGGAGCATGTAAAACACCAACAACATCTTCTGTTAAGTTTGGTTCCATATCTAGTATCGTATCTTTGTCAAATATTAATTCTAAATCGGGTATCCCATCTTCAATGCCCTTTTTCCTTACTTCATCTAATTGTTTAATCTGATCATCTTCTAAAGCAACTACAAAAGAACCAATTCGTTTAAATGGAAAATTTAATTCCTTTACTGCTTGGGTATAAAGGTTATTTCCTTTAATACACAAATATCGCTTAATGTATTCTCTAGCTGATGAATAACCCGCATGAACAACTCCTGAGTTAGCTTTTGTCGTTCCTGAGGCAATCTCTGCTTCTTTTTCCAACACACATATCTTTAAATCATACTTTGACAGTGTTCGGGCTATGCAACAGCCTGTGACTCCTCCGCCTATTATGATAACGTCATAAATCAAGTGAACGAGACCCTTTCAACTAATCTTGTTTTTTCACTAATATCTATAAATAAATTCTAATCTTGAAGAATTTAAATACCTTTTAAATTCGGTACTAGGAAAACTAGAAATTCCAAAAGTTCGATGATTGTATCTTAAAAAACATAAATAGCCAAAAACCAAAAAATATTAAAAATAATGGCTGAGAGGATTAAAATTTTAGTAAATGGGTTAAAAATCGTATTTTTTAAGGATCGAGTGAGGTTCGATTCATGTTCATGAGCAAGTAAATCTTTAACTTGATTATAATTAGGATTCATCTCTTTTTTCAGATGAATAGAGCCCAAAAATTTGGGATTCGATAAATTTTTAATAAGATGAGAAATATTATTGAAAGGGATTAAATGATTCCTATTAATTGAATTATATTCTTTATTTTCCAAAGAGTTCTTCTCATCGTTTTCTATCTCTTTCATACGTTTTTCCTTTACTTATGATACTTTAGTATCTAATTCAATATTAACAAATCTAATTTCTCTTAAATTTTTTATGGTTATGAAAATGAAATTCAAAATATTTATGGAATATGAACTGAAAATTACACTCAAAAAAATATTAAACCTATTTTGTGTTATCTTCTAAGGAACTCTTAATGGAGTTAACGAAAGTATCGAAAAGTCCCACATCACTATCCCATTTCTTTAACATTTCTTCAGGATATAATTCAAAAAATTTCTCCGAAATAGCATCTAATTCCTTCTGAACTTTTTTTACCTTTATCTTGCTTGATGAATTTGCAACAAAAAGAAAGTGGTTTCTCTTTACAATTGAAAAACGAATATTACTTAACTCGAAGTTTGAAATCCCACCCTCAGTAAGTTTTTCTGCAAATGTATTTAGAGCACTCATAAGAGCACCAAAGAGTTGAGGATTAACTCTTGGATCTATAACACGACTATAAACAGTTGTCCCACTTTCAGTTAAAATCCATAAATCCCGTAGTACTTTTGTCATATTATTACCCACTTAAAGTTTTGTTAAGTTAATAACTTATTTTAAAACAATAGTGATGTGTGATATTATGTATAATAATCTAATAAATTAAGAATTAATGATTTTGAATAGCATTTAATCTCTGTGGGGATATAATTACCTTTTATATTATCTTCATTAATATTTCTTTAATATGATTTACAGAAGTAGAAAGATGTGCTTCACTAGAATAAAATTTAGCTTCGCAACTAGGAATTTCTTGGCATACTGATTGTGCCATCTTTTTTGGAACACTTGTGTCTATATCACCATGCCATAAATAAACTTTGACATCCGGGGAAATATCACTTAGCTTAAAATCCCAAGGTTTGACAAATAATTGAGCTTCATGAAAAGGACCATTGACACCTTGGCGAAATGGTTCCATCATTAATGGTACATACATACTAAGCTTTTTTTTATCTTCAAAAAATTTCTTATCTGGTTCAGGCAAATTTTTACCTCTTTTTCGAAACAATCTAATTATATCATCAATATTTTTCTCTACCAACTTTTTTGAAAACTTTGCTTGAATCTTAAATAACAATTTCAAACGGTTTGGATGTTTTTGAGCTAATTCTAATTCCTTTCTATTATTTTTTGCCATTCCCTCAATACCTAGTACAATAGGACCTAATCCCGAAACAATCCCACATGAAATCACACGTTTTGGATTCTTATAAGCACATGCTAAAGAAAAGGGGGCTCCACCGGAACCACCCAACACTGAAAATTTATCAATTTGAAGTGAATTAGCAAATTCAATTATGTCAGAGGACCAACTAAGAATCGAGTGGTTTGCTGTAAAGTCAGAAAGACCAAATCCTGGTCTATCTATGGCAATTAAATGAACCTGATTTTTTATCTCTTCAATATCATATATTTTAGGCTCAAGACGAGAAGATCGATGGCCATGGAAGTAAAAAATAGGTTTTCCTGTAACTGCCCCATACTCCGCGTAACCAAGTTTACGTCCATCTTCTAATGTAAATAATTGATTTAATAACTCTTCTTCTACCATGATAATTCCAAAGTTTTTATGGATATCATAATTTAATTTTCAGTTTTTAAATATTTTTTCAGACGTCAAAGGAAAAATCATTATAAGAATTAACAAGCAAAAATATTATATTCCTAACTTTTACATTAATAAGCATTAAATAAAGATTATATTTTCTAATGAGTCAGATCTATAATAAAATCTCAGAAACCTTGTTTCAGAAGTTTGAAGAGATAGTAGGAAAAAATTACTTCTTTACTGAAGAGGTGCATAAATGGGCCTATACTTTTGGTAGCACAATGATAGAACCAGAATGGGCTCCTGAATTAATTTTAATTCCACAAAATTTGAAACAAATTTCTGAAATTTTAAGGCTTGCTAATAAAAATAAAATCCCTGTAACACCAAGGGGAAGTGGAACAAGCTTATCAGCAGGACCTTTAACCCCCTATGGAGGGGTAATATTAGATCTAAGCGTTATGAATAGAGTAATATCAATCGATATTGAAAATAATTTAGTTGAGGTAGAACCTGGAGTAATTTGTGATGAATTAAATGAAAAATTAAAGCCTTATGGTTATTTTTTTCCTCCAGATCCAGGATCAAGTTCTGTTGCGACTATAGGGGGGATGGTAGCGACAAATGCCGGAGGTGTACAAGCCTTTAAATATGGGGTCACTCAAAATTATGTACTTTTTTTAGAAGTAATCTTCCCAGATGGCAATTTGGTGAAATTGGGGTCAAATGTATTAAAATCTGTATCTTCTTACAATCTCAAAGATTTAATTATAGGATCAGAAGGAACTTTAGCGGTTATCACTCAAATAGGATTAAAGATACGTCCTTTACCTAAGGTTCGAAAAACAGGTTTATTTATGTTTGATGATATTGATAAATTAGCAGATGCTGTATTAGAAATAAGAAGAAAAGGAATTATTACTAATTTATTTGAATTTATGGATAAAGTAACTGTCACAGCAATCTTCGAATTCTTGGGGGGTGAATTTGAGCAATATCCAAAAGATTATGCTTTATTGGCTGAAATTGATGGGTCAAATGAGAACGCTATTCAAGAAGAGTTTTCTATTTTATTTGATATTATGATTAAAAACAATCCAACGTTTTATAAAATCGCAAATAACCTTGAAGAACGAGAAATTTTAGTAGGAGCTAGAAAATCCGCGCTTCCCGCTTATTGTAGGATAGGCCCTTCTTGTTGTGTTGAGGATTGCACAATAAAAATTACCGATTTTGCAGAGGTAGTGAAAAAATTTGAGAATATTAGGCAGGAGTTAGATATCCCGAATATTACCACCGCAATGGTTTGTCATATGGAGGGAAACATGCATCCTACTTTTATTTTTAATGAAAATGACCCTAATGATCGTGCAGATTTTAAAAAAGCAGTGGATTATTTGTATAAAAAGATTATCATCCCTATTGGTGGATCTATTACTGGAGAACATGGAATTGGAAAAGTAAAGACCCCTTTCTTAGAATTAGAGCATGGAGATGAAGTAGTAGATCTTATGTATCAAATTAAAAAACTTCTTGATCCTAATTTTATCTTAAATCCGGGTGTAGGGAAGGGAGACATTCGCCCCTTAAGGATAACCGATCTAAACAGAAATTTAAAAAACCAACCTAATAAACTCTTGGAATTAAATTGCATGAGATGTGGCTTTTGTCAAACTTCTTGTCCTTCTAGGATTTTTTATAAATCTGAAGCGTATAGTCCAAGAGGCCGATTAAGCTTGTTAAATTCATTAGTACATGATGAAATAGATTTAAAAAGTAAGGCACTTATTAATGAAATTTTTCATGCTTGTACCCTTTGCGGACTATGTTATTCTAAATGCCCTGCAGGAGTAAGAACTCATGAAATATTTGAAAAAGCAAGAGAAATTCTTCATAAGAATAGCTGAAAAAAATGGTAAAAATTGATTACGGTAAAGAGGGTTTAGAAATCTCTATTAATCCCTCATGGAATGTAACTATTTTTCATCCTAGGGCGCAAGCAGCGTTAGAAAATCCCATCAAGCAAATCAGGATGGCAATTAAAAACCCAATCAAAGGAAAATCCTTACAGAAAATAATTGAAGACAAAAAAAAAATTAATAAAATATGTATAGTCGTTTCAGATGTAACACGTCCCGTTCCCTCACACATTATTCTTGAAGGTTTAATCGGAGAATTAAATGATTATGGAATTTATGACAACCAAATCTTAATATTACTCGCTACTGGCTTACACAGACCATCAAGATCAGATGAAATAGAGAGAATAATTGGAAAAAAATTGATAGATAGATTAGAAGTTAAAAATCATGTGGCTACTGATATAAATTCACTCCAATATTTTGGGAATACTGAAGAAAATACCCCCATCTATATCAACAAGTATTATTGCACAAGTGATGTAAAAATAATAACGGGGTATGTAGAACCTCATTTTTTCTTTGGTTTTTCCGGTGGAAGAAAGTCTATAATTCCAGGTATTGCTGGGAACGAAACTATCCAAACAAACCATTCAGCTGAGAAGATTTCATCCCCATTTTCTCGTTTTGGGATCTATAAAGAAAATCTACATCATAAAAATTCAATGGAAATATGTCAGATGGTGGGTGTGGATTTTACGGTTAATGTTTGTATAAATAAAAACCACGAAATTGTACAAGTTGCTGCAGGAGATTTTGAAAAAGTTCATGAAACTCTTGTAGATTACCAATTCAAACATTTATGTACTGAAATAAAAGAGCCCTATGACATTGTAATATGTGGAAATGGAGGATATCCATTAGATTTAAATTTATATCAAGCGGTCAAAAGTATGGCTTTAGGAGAATTAGCAGTTAAACAAGATGGAACTATTATTTCTGTAAATGAATGTATTGATGGAATAGGTGAAGAGATGTTTAAAGAATTACTTTTTTCAGGGAAAAGCCCTGAGGATCTATATAATTCAATTATAAATAGGGAGATTATAGTCCCGGATCAATGGGAAATCCAGATTTTGGCTCGAATTCTTATGAAATCAGATGTTTTCGTAGTTTCAAGGCTTAAGGAAAATGAAATAGGAAATATAGGTTTGAAATATGCAAGTAATGTTGAAGAAGCTATAAATGAATCAATCAAAAAATATGGCCCCAGGGCAAGAATATTAATTTTGCCAAACGGCCCTCAAACCCTCCCTCTCTTAAAATAAATGATTATACTAATTTTACATCTTAAGATGGTATAAAAACCTCAACGTTTTCTGTTTAAAAATTTATCTTTTAATTAATTTTTTATAGGTAAATTTGAATTAAATTAATATAGGTATAAAATTTGATTCGAAAACGGATCAAATAATATAAGAATATATTCATCAGTCAAAAGCATATAGCAATTATAATCTCAAGAATGTTCTATAATTAGTGGAGTTTCTCAAGAAGATTATAAACAGAAAGATGCCGAAAATTTTAGTAAAATTAAGGAATATCACAGCAATAAGCTATATTACAATTACGTTAAACTTAATTTGTATAGCATTTGGTATCCTATACATTATAAATCCGTTGATTTCAATTTTAATGAATATTTTTGGAATAATCCTCGTTTTAACTATTTTTGAAAATCTCTTGTTTATATATTTTACTCTTCATAAAAAAAATATTCTGAGGGTAAAAACGCAATATATCAGTTACGGCTTTTTGCTTCTCATCATTATTGCTATTCCTTGTATGATGTTAGGTAATTTACTTCTATCTGTAATATATTCAAATAAGCTAATGGATACTATAGGTGCATATCTATTATTATATCTTGGGTATTTCGGGATTTTTAGTTATGGATTTTCATTTGCCCTATTTGAACTCAAACTACTCTCTAATATTGATTTATATCTCTTTAAATTCTCATTATTTACTACAAATACGATAAGGCATAGCAGAATAAGGAAAATTTCAAGAAAAATATTAGTTACATTATCAAGAATTACGTTTATTTTCGGTATTGTATTTGCTGTAGTTATAATATTTGGGTCATTTGAAGTAGTTACGACTTTTGTAGCTATTGTTTCTGGTCAATTTGGCACTTTCTTTTCAATAATATTTCTAGCAAATACACTTTTGCTTTTAAAGTTAAAACGTCGAAAAAGAACCACGAAAAAATATTACAAGACAGCATTAATTGGATTTTTTGTTTCTGGGTGTTTGTTAATGCCATTATTTTTTACAAATACAACCATAAAAAATGCTGAAAATACATTTTCAACTGCTTTTGGTAGTAATTGGAGAGATCAAATTCCCTCTGGATCAAATGATTATTTCTTACCAACACCCTTTTCTCTCACAAGTTATTTTTTAGGCTCTCGACCAAAGGCATCCATAATCGAAACCAATACTCTCTTTTATAATGATGAAGGTATAAAACTTTACTTCGATTCTTATAAAGCTTTAAATGGAGGGGAAAGCCTTCCGGGAGAAAACTCAGTTATAATTCGAATTCATGGAGGAAGTTGGGTTTCTGGTGATAAGGGAATGATGAATATGATGCAGATGAATAAATACTTTGCAGCACAAGGATATATTGTATTTGATATTCAATATGGCTTGGATCAGAACCTATTATTCGGGTTAGATCCACTAACTCCCGAATATAAAAAAGGAAACTTTGATATAGATGATATGATGCGCCATATAGGAGTATTTACTCAATACCTTGTGTCACATGCAGATGAGTATGGAGCAAATTTAAATTCGGTATTTGTGAGTGGAGGATCAGCAGGAGGACACCTTGCTAGCGCAGTTGCTCTAGCAATAGCAAGCGGGAACTACACGGAAATATTTGGAACAGGTTTAACAATAAAAGGTTTAATCCCGTTCTACCCTGCAAATGGTCAAATGGTTTTCTTTGGGATTAGTGGGAGTTATGAATTTACAAACCCCGAAAATTTAATAGGTCAAAATAGCCCCCCATGCCTAATTTTTCAAGGAACTCATGATATCCTTAATTATTTTAGTATTTCCGAAAGAATTAGAAATAATTACCGCGCTAAAGGAATCAGTGAATGTGCAATTTTATGGATGCCATTTGGAGGTCATGCTTCTGATTTTTACTTCACAGGTTATTATAATCAAATCTTCCTCTATTTTATGGAAAGATTCATGTATCTATATCATTAGATTATAAATTCGTTAGGAAGAACAATAATATCAGCTTATTTCAATCCTCATAAAATTATTTTGTTATTTCTTAATTTTCTAATTAGGATCTTGATTTATTTATTATAAGTGTTAGAGCCCTCCCACATTATTCCCGTGAGGTTGTTTGTTCGTAAACAAGTCACAAGTCTGTATAAAAAAGTTTTTATATGGTAGATGAACTTAAAAGATCTTAAAAGTATCATATCAAAAACAGATCACATTTATAATTTAAAACTGATAAGTTTTTTTACATAAGTGAGTATTATCTGTTTGAAACATTATAGAAATTTGTAGCAAAAAGATCACCTACCGATCACTACAATATCTAAAACAAATGAAGTGAATAGAAATGAGCTATAGGGATCGCTTACGATCAACAAAAACACCGGAAGAGGACACCAGTTGTAATACTGAAGCTCAATGTTGCAGTAATCCGTGTATTGAGCCACGAGATGGTGACGCCGTTTGTGTAAATTGTGGTATGATTCTCGGACGTAATCTTGTAGGAAACGAACGAAGAGCTTACACTGTTGAAGAAGTCAACAAAAGACGCAGAACAGAACCTCGATGGCGTGAATTTGGACCCCGTACTATGTTACCAAACTCGAAAATTGATTCAAAAGGAAGACTAATAAATGCACGTGGTAAAACTTTATTCTCACGATTATCCAAAATTCAGAATTCTTTAATCTCAAGCATCGAAAGAAATTTTTGGGAAGCAAAACCTAAACTTAAAATGCTAACAAGCAAAATGAACATCCCAGAGTACATAAAGGAAACCGCATGGAAAATATATTCAGTAGTAGCGAAGAAAAAATTAACCATGGGAAGATCTATTGATGGGTTTATCGCCGCATCACTTTATGCAGCTATCAGAGTACATGAATTTCCTCGATTATTGGAAGAAGTGTGTGAAGCTTCAATGACTCCTCGGAGAACTGTACACCGTTCTTTAGGTATGGTTGTCAAAGAAGTATTACCTGAACTTTCGTTAAAATACAAACCAATAACCGCAGAACAATTAGTATTTAGGTTCGGGAACGACCTTGGATTACCAATGGAAACACAGAAAATCGCAATAAACATGCTTGTAGAGGCGTCTAAAAACGGACTCTTACGAACTGGAAAAGATCCTAAAGGTTTAGCAGCAAGTGTAATTTACATGGCAGCTAAAGCAGGAAATCACCGAAAAACACAGGCAGAAGTTAGTGAGGTTGCAAAAGTCACAGAAGTGACATTAAGGAGTCGTTCTAAGCAAATCAAGAGCAAACTTCGATGATCTGGTTAAAAACAGAGATATTTTTCTGTTTTGAGTAAAAGCAACACCTTTTTTTTTCTTTTTATTTTGAAAGCCATTTTAACCTAAATATTTATATTAAATTTTGACAAAGTATAGTTAAATATCATATAAGTGTACAAATATGGCTATATTTGATATAATCATTAGCATTATAAGTATCGCAATAGGGTATTTTCTAGGTGGAATCTTACCTTCTTTTATTTTTGGTAAATTAAAAGGTATTGATATACGAGAGAAGGGAACCAAAAATGCTGGAACCTCAAATGCATTTAAAGTCTTAGGACTTACATATGCAATACCTACAGCGTTATTTGATACATTGAAAGGATTATTAGCCATGTTAATCGCATTTTCTTTAGGAGCGGAGCATATTATTATCCAAATAAGTGGATTAGCTGCCATTGCTGGACATGTTTTTCCTTATTATCTGCATTTTAGAGGAGGACAAGGAAATGCAACCGCTACGGGGATTCTCCTTTATTACCTCGTATATTATTTTAGCGTGAGCATAGCTCAATTCTGGCAGTTTTTCTATGTGATCTTGCTTTTGATTGTATTGTTAGTCATCTTTATCTATATTTCTAAGTCTGGTAGTCTGATGCCCATGGTACTATTTCCTTTGCTTGGTTATGCTGTTTTCTATATATACCCGACTAGTGGTTTCAATCTTTTTTTTGTTATCATCCTTATTCATATTGCTACAATAGGGATGTATAAAGTAATTACAGAGAAGAAATTAGTTATTACCGATGAACGATTTCTGTCGAGTTGGTGGAGAGTGGCTATACGCCCTGTTTCTCTTCTGTTTCTCATTTTTTATTTTATTGATGTTCAACTCGGATTAACTGTTATTGGAGTTGTAAGTTTAAGTTTTATTGCTCTCGATATTTTTAGGTTTCTTCATAAACGGACAAATATATTGTTAACAGAAAAAACTACAGCAATTTTTAGAAAAGGTGAAGAGAAAAAATTCTCTACAATGACATTATTTTTAATTTCTACATTCGTTATCGTGCTTTTTTTTGATTTGGAAATCGCAATAACCTCGTTAATATTTCTTGTATTTGGAGATATGTTTGGTAAAATATTTGGATTGGCATATGGGCGACATAAAATATTTGAAAAGACTTTTGAAGGTACTCTTGCTTTTTATGGATCCATAATCATTTTTGGTTATATTCTTTATACCATGTTTAACGTACCTTTATTAATACTTATTTCTGGGGGAATAGCGGCTCCTTTAATTGAATTATTACCAATAGGAATAAATGATAATTTTACTGTTCCTATAATAAGCGGAGCAGTGATGACCGCAACCAAAGTGTTTTTTCTATAAATTCTAAGAATTCACTACATAGGGCTTAGGTTGATTTTTTAAGAGTTAGTAATTTGCTGTAGGTCTTATAGTTTAAAATAAAAATAAATATGCGTATTTTTATCTACCTTATGACGGTATGAGTTATATTGAGAAAAAATATTATAGCAAAATTCAAGAAATTTTTGAGAGTTTATTAATCTTAGAAAATTCTTTGTTGGATCAATTAGAAAAAAGATCTGTGAAAAACATTAATGAAATTGCGAAACTATGTGCTAATTTTAATCATAGTATAAATGTGATTCTTAAAAAGTATTATCCTGAGATAAAAGGTATGAGTGATAAGCTTACAATCAAATCTGTGTTAAAATTCTACTATGATTTGATTCACAAGTTAACAGATTTAGTAAGAAATATAGAAAATTTTAGGAAGATAGACCAGGAATATTATGATAAATTAATAGAGTTTATTAAGGAGAAGAATAACTTAATTTCTGGTAAGTATAAAAGGATCTGTGCTCAGGAATTAACTGCTTTTTATGACCGAAATTCAAGAAATAATTTAGAGAAAGTTCTCTTAGAAAAAATCGAACGAAAAAGTAGACAATACTTCACAATTGGTTCTTTGGAAGAGGAAGTTAAGAAAATCGCTGTGTTATCGGGTGCTGAATCTGTAATCATTATGAATGCTGATCAACTAAGCAAGGAAGAATTAGAATCCGCTCAATCAATAATCATGTTTGACATTGGAGAATTGCAGGATTTTAGACAATTAATTAAAATAGGGAATGAAATAAAAAAATATTTAGAATCCAAAAAGTATGAATGTGTCGTTAAAAATGATACTGTAATTACCAATGCTAAACTCCTTCCTGATTAGGGTAAAAACTTGATTAATATCCATAATAT
>JAEOTR010000070.1 GCA_016839705.1 Promethearchaeota archaeon
AGTTTCACGAAATATTTAAGTAGATTTATTTTCTTGACTCATAAAGTATAGTTGCGATATTAGTGAAAGCTTTCTCTACATTTTCTCCTGACATCGCAGAAGTTTCTATATATTCTAAATTCAATTTTTCTGCTAACTCTTTAGCCTTTATGGTATTAATTCTTATATCCTTTTCTAAATCTTTTTTGTTTCCAACAAGAAAGCCGGTAATATTATCCTCACTTGATCCTATTTGTTTTTGAATGTCTGAATACCAACCGGGAATGTTCATAAAAGAATCAGGGTTGGTTAAGTCAAATATTAGAAATAATGCATCCGATCCTTGATAAAATTGTTGTCGCATAAGTGCAAATCTTTCTTGGCCTCCAATGTCCCACAAAACGAGTTGAATGATAGTGGAATCTTCTGCTTTAAATATTTTATTTGAGACATGGACTCCCATAGTTGAAACATATGCTCTTCGAAACGCATTATCCGTATATCTTAAAATTAGACTAGTTTTTCCAACTGTAGGATCTCCTACTAGAATTATTTTAAATTGATAGTCAATCAAACTTCGATCTTTTAAAGCCCCTTGCAACGGTTCAATCTTAGATTTTTCAAGTTCCTGGTTTTTCAATTCCTCTAATAGTTCCGATAAAGCATTTTCAAGGTTTATTAACTCATTAATATACTCCTCTTCAGGTGCATAGGATTGTTCTAAAAAAGCAATATTTTGAGCTATATCATTGAAAGGTGTTGAAAGTTCCTTAAAATATTTATAAAAAATTACATCATCCATTTCTTCGAAGAATATTGCTATATTAGATTGACCAATGCCCCCACGTTTCTCAGAATCCTCCCATTGGATATATTTAATTAAACCCTTTAGATTCAGTGATGGAAATGGGAGAATTACTAATGAATCTGGTATAAATCCTCTTTCCCCAGTAAGAACTGCAAATGTTTTTACACTGATGAGCATCAACTGCAATTGAGAAAAGTCCTCGGGAATATATGCTTTAGGATTAGGACCTACATCCTCGTCTAAATTACTGTATATAACACCTTTAATTATTTGTCTTTCCATCGTTATTATCGGATTTTGTTAATTATTGATAGTAAATAATTCACTTTTAATTAGTAATATAACTTATAGATATAAATAGTAACCCCTACAATAAAAGCTTATCATAGAATCTTAGTATCCGAAAAAAAAAAAAAAATTTTGAGGAGTTTAAATTATTTTATAGACCGAAATACATTAGGATAAAGGAACTGACATAGCCCAGTCTTACCATAATTACAAGTATTCCCGGAACAGTTAAGCCTTCTAATAATCCAAAAATACAGAAAGAAATTGAACCCGCAGATAACAAGAAGAATTTTTTCCGAATTTCTCCTGAAGATTCTAATGCTTTATATAAAAATCCAAATCCTAAGAATATTAGAACTGGTAATAACAACCCCCCCAATAGCATACCTGCTAAAGTAAGTAAATTCACATTATAATCAATTAAATTTTTACTTGGAGGATCTGGTATAGAGGGGATGAAGTTAAATGAATTTATGGGATCTATGAATATTATTATTTCAAAGAAAATTGAAATAATTAGGAAAATGATAAGAATCGGTTTTTTTATTTTTGGGGCCATGAGCTCCACTCCAATATACATCGCGGAAACTATTACTGGAGCAAACCAGATATAAGAAATCAGTGCTACTATTCCATTATTAACAATATTTTGTTGTATTATGAGAACAAAAAGAAAATCTAAAAATACACCAGAGAACATTAATCCTGCAAATAAATTCGCTAAACCTAAATAAGTTAAAAGTCTTGCATTTCTTTTTCTTGATTCGTAATAAAAGAAAAAGCCGATAACAAAACCAAAAATTACTACACCAGACGCAGTGATGCCATCAATCCAACCATTTAGATCTAATGCCATTAGTAGGAACCACCTAATAAAGCTAAAAAAGTTATTAGATTCTTATCTAAATATATATCATTTCACTTTAATAAATGAATGGTACAAATTTATTGGGAAAGGGGGGATTTGAACCCCCGATCTCTTAGTTCCGAACCAAGAATCATGCCAAGCTAGACTACCTTCCCATAAAAGCTGAAATAAACGAAAGATAACCCTGTAAATGGAAAAATATTAAAAATTATTACCCAAATAAAAGGGTTAAGTTGGATGTAACCTAAAAAATAATTAATCTTTAATTCTCTCTAAAATAGACATGATTCGGTAGATTGTAGTACGGGAATGAAGAGGAATATTCGGGTCAAGGCTTAAGTCATCAACCATATACATCACATTACTGGCTAAAACACCTGGGGTTTCATCCTCTTTATGAAGCTCATCAATACCTCTCTGAGCAATCCTTTTTATATTTCGTGGTACACTACGGTCTCCTAACAACCCATTTAAAAGGTTCTCAACTTCTTCGAAAGCGGTTTTAACGATATCACTAAAGCCTTTTGCCATAGATTGAAGTCACCAAAATTAGTGTATTTAGTTTGTGAGGAATTTAAATTTTGAAATATTTTTTAAAATTTAATTTTTTTGTTTTCTAACCGATTTTTAGTAAATCCCAAATTTGTGAATTTCACGCTTTAGTGATGGTATTTTTTCATTGAATTGTTTAATTTGGATATTGTATTTCTTGAAAAAGTCTTCGAATTTATCTATTTTACTTTGATTAATGTTTTCTACAAATTCATAAGATAAATTCTGAATATCATCAAAGATTTTGTTAAATTGTTCGGTAGAATCCATGAGTTTTGAATTCACATCTTTGCCTTCTTTTCTCACCATATTTCGTAGTTTACCTCTGGGAATCCTAATCTTCTCAATAAGATTATCACAATCATGCAATAATAGATAAGATTTGATTTTGTTTTCTTCAGTCAATTTAGCTTCAATTATTTCTGTTCTCCAAGTATTAATACGTCCTCGAGCAAATGTGTCAAAATTAAGAGATATTGAATCTATTCCCTCTCTCACAAGAAACCTGAGAAAGTCAGGATCATCACTTGGAGCTTGTCCACAAATACCAACCTTTTTTCCATATTCATGAGCTGTGGTGATAAGATGAGTTAAAGATCTTCTGATTGCTTCACTATTTGTAGTATAATTGTATTCTTTAGCGATTGGTATTAACTTTGATCCGTCTCTATCAACCCCGTAGGTTAATTGAGTGAGATCGTTTGATCCAATAGAAAATCCATCAAAAAATTCGCAAAAAAGATCAGCACAAATAATATTGGAAGGGATTTCTGCCATTACATAGACTTTTAATTCATCTTCTCCCCGAACTAAACCTTCACTTTCCATAATCTCTATGATTTGTTTACCCTCTTCTGGGGATCTGCAGAATGGAACCATAGGGATAATATTTTTTAATCCCCACTCACGAGCTTTTTTAATTGCTCTTAACTCCAATATAAAAGCTTGTTGAAAATCATCAGATACATATCTTGAAGCACCTCTAAATCCCATCATTGGATTATTCTCATCTCCTTCATAAATCCAACCACCAATTAGATTAGCATATTCATTTGTCTTAAAATCTGAAAGTCGAACTACACATTCAGCGGTACTTCCATCAGGTAAAATCTTCCATACACCCGCAGCAATAGTGGCAATGCCTTCAGCTAATTTGTCAACATAGAATTCTTCTTTATCTTCATAACCAATAGTTTGTGTCCTTATTTTATCTAAGGTTTGCTTTAATTGAAAGATTTCTTGATTAAACGGATCTTTATGATGCAAATCGCTTCTCTTGATATTTTCAATTTTATTCCTTTGATCTAATAATATTTCGTATCGCATTACGAGTGCTTCGAAATCAATTAAAGCATTTGGATGGATTTGTGCTTCATCATTAATTATAAATTCTAATCTCGCCAATCCCGTTCCATCAGGATACTTTCCAGAAGAAAGAGCTCCTTTCGGGATTCCCAAGTTAACTAATACCTTGGTTTTTGTTTGAGGAAGTTTTGCAAATTCAATGGTATCAAAATCATATTCAACATCTTTCAACCAGATGCGTGGTTCCCCTTCACTGCAATCTATTGTGACATATTCAATTCCATCACGTTGTTTTCCCTTCATTACTTGTATGATATCATCAGCCCCAACGATTGAAGAAATATTTAATTCACGTGATACGATGGCCGCGTGACACGTTGGTCCTCCTCTTTCAGTAATGACTCCTCCCAAATTCTGCATATAAGATGTCCAATCTGGATTTGTTTCTTCAGTAATAAGAATATCTCCTTCCCGTAACAAGTATGCATCATTAATAGATTCAATAACTTTTACTTTTCCATAACCTATTCTTCGACCAATAGCAATACCCGAATTTTCTACCAATAATCCATCCTGAATTAATTCTGCAGGATCTTCAAGAAGATAAAATATTTCTTCTACGTCTCCTTTAATACTATGGACTGTCTCGGGACGTGCTTGAACAATGTATACTTTACCATTATTGCCGACAGCCCATTCAATATCCATTCTTTTATTATAATGTTTTCTAATCTTTTGGGCATATTCTGCTAAGCTTAGAACTTCATTTTCCGTTAAACAATATTCTTTCTGTTTATCTTCTGGTACTGGAATAACTTCCGTTCCGATTTTCTCAGTTCCTTCTAAGAATACCATCATTTTCTCTTTATTTACCAATTCACGACGAATGATCCTTAATCCTTTTGGGTCGTGTTTGAAGACTATGAACTCATCTCCCTTTTCAACCCCTTGAACAATTAATTCCCCTAGGCCCCATGTTCCTCTAATTGAAATTACATTTGGATTACCTGAATCTGGATCTTCAGTGAACATTACTCCAGATGATTTAACACCCGTTAAACCACCTGCCATTTCTTGAATTCCTACTGAAAGTTTCACAGAAAAATGGTCGAAACCCGCACGCTCGCGATACATTGTTGCTCTTGTGGTGAAGATTGATGCCATATCTTTTAATATATATTCTAAAATTTCCTTTTCTCCAGATATATTTAGATGAGTGTCTTGTTGGCCTGCAAATGATGCGTCGGGTAGATCTTCAGCAGTAGCAGAGCTTCTCACAGCGAATGTAGATTCTCCACCAATTTTTTCAATTAATTTAGAATAAGCTTCTAGGATTTCATCAGCTAAAGAATCCGGGATTTTTGCTTGTTCTATAACATACCTAATATTTGCACAGATTTTGTCTACTTTTTCAACAGCTTTTATATCTTCTGATTTGAGTTCATTAGAAATCTTCCTGATGTCTCTAGCAATTAGCTCCCGAAGTGATACTTCCTTTTCTTTAATGGTAAAGAAATTGGTATCAAGTACATAATCAAAAGCTTTTGAAGTCACGGCAAATCCAAGAGGTACTGCGATCCCAAAACTCAATAATTCACCAAGCGAGGCGTTTTTCCCTCCTACAAGAGGTACATCTTTAATTTTTACATCTTCAAAGAATTTAATATACCTATAATCACTCATCTTAAAGAGAAACCCTTTGATTATTATAGTGTTGAGATTAATTCAATCTTAAATTTATTCTTCTTCTAATTATAAATATAACTTTAATAAAAAAAGTAACGTCAATAAATAACTATTTCAACTCTTTATCAAAGACTTCGAAATCAGAGGTTGTATACAAACAGAAGATAACTTCGTTAATCTGAGTATTAGCATTTAAATATTCTTTTACGGCAGTTATCATGACTTTTGAGCATCTCTCGATTGGATATCCAAAAATCCCTGTTGATATCGCAGGGAAAGCTATCGTTTTTAAATTATATTCATCCATTACTTTTAAGCTGTTTAAAGTAGCATTTCTTAGTTTTATATCTTCATCTCCTTCACCCATCCTTGGTCCAACGGCATGGATTACGTGTTTTGCCTTTAGATTTCCTCCCGACGTAATAATAGCACCACCTACGAATGTTCCACCGATTTTATTGCATTCTTCTTGGATTGTAGGACCACCTTTTTTTCTTATTGCACCTGCAACACCCCCACCAAGTATAAGCTGAGAATTTGCAGCATTTACAATAGCATCTGTTTCTAATTCTGTGATGTCTCCTTGGATAAGTCTTATCTTTGACTTACTTACTACTATCTCTCTCATAATATTAGTATTTAATACTTTTTCACAAATAATATTTTAGATTATGAAATCAAGGGATGTTTTTAGATAAAATATAGAAAAAAATTTAGGATCCAGGATCATGATCATGATCATGGTCATGTTCTGGTTCTGGTTCTTGTTTTTTAAGAATTTCGTCAATTTTAGAACGATCCTCATCTGACATTTTACTCATGGCTTCCATTTGTTGTTTCATTAACATTCTCATGAAGTTATTTGAAACAATTTGATTTAACACTGGAAGAGCTATTCTCATCCTGGTTAATTCAAAATGCATTGTTCTTGCCGTTTCTCTCATCTTAATTAAATCTTCTTTAGTCATACCAGATTCACCGATACCTGGACAATCAGCATCTACTACGATAAAATTTTTCCCATCAAATTCTAAAGGATATGTTCTACAACTTAGTGGGCGATTATCATAAATAAGACACTTCTTATCATCCTTATTGTACAAAGGACACTTAACATCAAGTAATTCTTCAATTGGGACAGCCCCAAATGGATCTCGTTGAGTATCTTCTTCACCTTCTTTAGGTGGTGGGGGTAATGGTTTTAATACCAAATCAATTCCGCCATCTGGTTTTTGATAAATGTCTAAATAAGGCATGAAATTAGCGACTACACCATTTTTTGCCCATAATTCCAAATCCCAGAACGTTATTGGAATGGGTCCACGAGCAAGGCAACATTCATCACACCGTGTGCATTTAAAAGTGAATTTTGTTTTAGCCTTTTCTTCCTCATCCTCAGGCTTCTGAATATCTGATTCCTCTACATCTCCTGAGTTTTGATTTTCTTGGTCATTTTCTGGCATCTTATTTCTTCCTTATAGATGTTTTATTATTCTATAAATTATCTTTATTCTTCAAAATTTACAATATTTCTTTAAAAAAAAATCTTATTTTTAATTTTCATAAATGATATCTAATGATGATTAGTTCTCAGATTCTTTTAAATAGTTCTTCCTTTTTTAATAAACGACCCAGACTAGCTAAAACAGGTTCGATTATAGCTTCCTTTCGTATTCCCGTGAGAACGATTTTGCCCGTGCTAAAAATTAAAAATACAGATTTTGTTGGGGAAAGCGAATTATAAATCAACCCAGGAAACACTTCAGGCTCATAAATAGCATTTGTTAACGTAACTGCTGCGGCGTCTAGGTTAATTTCTCTATAGAAATTAGCAGTCACTACAATATTCACAATCTCTGATTTGATTTTTTCTTTCGATATCTTTATCGTTCTAATTTTCCCTAAATTTAAAATCAATTTCTTTAACACTAATTCAATATTACTAGATGACTTCAAACCTGTTAAAATTAGTTTTCCGTTCCTAAAAATTATAATAACACACTTTGGGAGACTAAACCTTATAAAAAGTCCTGGAAAGCGATTTGAATCATATTGTGAATTGCTTAATTCGTTAGTTAGCAACGGTAAATCTAAATCTTCCTCGATTGGTAAACGTGATGTGACTACGAAATTTTGTAAGGTATAAGTTAAACTGCTTTTTTCCTCTTTCGGTTTTACTTCAAGAACCATTCATGGACTCCACAAAATTAGTTTAATCTATAAATTTCACTAAATAATAAAGCTATCATTTTATTTAACTATACCTTTTTACCTAAATATAGGTTTTGAAGCCATAATTCAGCAATTTTCAGTTCTTTATTTTTTTATTCAAATAACATGGCTTTAGTTGATTACTCTATGAAATCCTGACTAGGTAACCCCGGAGGAAATTTCCCCTGTTCCTGCAAACGGCGCACCATCTCATCACGGACGAGTATATGGGAATAAGAAAGTCCAATTCGAGTGAACCCAGGACGATTATCGGTTAAGAGATTTACGTCGAGGGTATCTGCGTATCGGAAATAGCTGTCAGCTATTTTTTCGTTTGCCTCAATGAACCAATCTGCGGTTGGTGGACGAAATTGTTCGTAGGGAGATCCTCGAGCTGGTACAACCACTAGTGGTGCGCTATAAACACCTTTCGAAATTCGTTCGAGTTTCTTCACCTTTATCCGAATCCCTTCGGAAAGAATTCTGGCTTTAAGAAAGATATCCTCCTTGGTAATATTTCTTTTTTCAGTCATGGCAATCTCTTTCTCATTATCTCTTTAAATAGAATATATGGGTTCTCTTAAATATATTCATTAAGCATAATTTTCCCTATGTTTGCTGTTTTTTACTTCTTTTAAAGATCATAACTTACAATAATAAGAGGGAAAATTAAATAACAAAATAATTTAACCTTCTAATAAAGATTTTTTATCATGAATAATTTGTTTTCTCATATTAACAGATAAATTAAGAAGAATATGAAGCAGATAATATTAAAGAAATTATTTATTTGGATTCTATTGACAATAAACCTATTATTTGCATTTATTATTGGTATTACTATTCCCCAATTAGAGACTGCGAATAGTTTCATGTTCGGATATGTCATGATTCCTTTATTAATTATACTCAATTATGTTATAGTTGATAGATTTCATTATCTCATTAAACAATTAAATGACAGAGAGGAAAGATTCGATGTTAAAGAATAAATTATTTCTTAAGTTTAAAAAACCAGTTATAGAGTTTAATGAAAGAAGATTTATGTTTTCCATACGATCTTTAATTCTATTAGCTATTGGTGCTCCTATATCGGCCTATCTTATTTACTTGTTTTTTGATTGGGAGGTTAGTTACTGGTTACATGAGATTGTAGTAAAGCAAACTGTTTATTTTCTAAATTTATTCTTTAATATGGGTGTGAATGCTATTTATAATCCCGTAGGTAAATATCATTGGGCTTTCGATTTTAATAATCCAGAATTAGCAAATATTTCATTTGAGACATTCTGTACTGGAATCCAAGCAATTTGTATATTTGTGGGAGTGATAATCTTTACTCCACATAGTCAAGATCCTGAAACAAAACGAGATATTATTTGGAGAAAAACTAAATCTCTTATTATTTCATCAATTATTTTTTATGTTGTCAACATCATTAGAATGCTTATTCAAATTGAATTATATAATATTGGATATGAATGGGTCGATATCCACTTCTCGATCAGTGCCGCAAGTTCATTTATTGCTGCTATTATTGTGCTTTTAATGCACCGTTGGATTCCAGAATTCATTATTAGTATTATATATATAGGAACTTTAGTAAGTGAACCTATAAAACAAAAAAGAAAAAAAACTGTGAAAGAAACTGTTAATGAATCAAATAAAGTAAAATTGAAATTAATGAGGAAAATACTTAGAATGGATAAAAAAACCTTTTCTCAAGATATCTCCTCCTGGTCAGAGGGGTTTGGTTATTCAATTGAGGGTATGTATTTAATAATACCATCTGAAAAAAAATCTGATTTTATCGAACAACTTATGCAGGATAAACCATTTAAAAAATCCAACATCGAGAAAAATTAGAAAAATAGTATTATCTTTTTATTAATCAACTATATTAGAAATAAGAACTTTTTTTGAATTATGTTGAATTTTGAAACGGAGCAAAAAGTAGTACAGATAGGGAAAACTCGAATTGGTGGAAATCCTGGTCAAAATCCTATTGCGATGATCGGCACTGTCTTTTACGCAAGTCACGCAGCACTTTTAAATGAAAAAACGGGGGATATAGATAAACCTCTCGTTGAATTAGAACTAAATGAATATACGGAAATTATTGAAGAAACAAAAATGCAGGGTATAATAGATGTCGTAGGAGCATATCCTGATGCTCTTATAAAAGAATGCGAATTTGTAGCTGACATTGTTGACTATCCATTTTTAGTTGATGGGTTGAATGATTCATCCCGAATACCCGCTATGGAAGGATTAAAAGAAATAGGATTACTTGATAGAGCTATTTTAAACAGCATAGATGATGCCACAACTGAGGACAGTCTCGAAAAATTAAAAAATATCGGGGTTCAAAATGCTGTTTTATTAACCTTTGGAACCAGATATATATTTCCTAAACAAAAACTTAAATTATTAGAAGAAACGCTAATTCCAAAAGCCCGTAAAGCAAATATTGAAAATATTCTAGTTGATTCAGCAGTTTTAGATTTGCCTTCAATTGGCATAAATTTTGAGACGTCTTATTTAGTTAAAAATAAATTTGGATTACCAGCAGGTTTTGCCCCATCTAATTCGATTTATGGATGGGATTACGGTAAAAAATATGGAGAAGTTGCACGATGTGGTAGCATTGCATCCATCATGGCATATTGTGCAAGTGCCCCAAGCGATTTCATTTTATTTGGGCCTGTTAAGTTCGCTAAATGTGTAGTGCCTGCGGTTGCTTTAATCTCTGGAGTTAATTCTTATTATCGAAAAAGAATTTTAAGAAAGGAAATATCGGAAAACACTCCTTTAAACGCAATTTTTTAGAGTACAAAAATCCTTAAGCAATATACCTTAACAGTAAATCTTTTGTTTGGTCTAAAAAGTCTGCTAGTTTAGTTTTAATTTTGTCTTTTCTTTTTTCATTATCAATCAAAAACAGAATAAACATCTCACTATCTGCAACCTTTATTTTCCTAAAAAAGATTATAGATTCCGAAACTTTAAAAATTGCTTCTTCTTCTTGCAAAGCTTTGAATCTTGAGAAGATTTTATATAATATGGCAAACTGTGGTGCCGTGATTTCAAATACATTAATTAATTCCTCAGATTCGGCTATTTTAGTTAATTTTCTTGCTTTTGGGGAATAAAAATCTGCTAAAACTAATCCATCATTACTTAATAATAATGTTAAATACGTCTTTGTTTTTAATGAAAAATTCTTAAGATTATGGTTTATTAGGTTTCTGTTAGGGCTTAATTTTGAGATGCCAGAAGAGAATGCTCTAAGAATGGTAAAAATTTGAAAAATACTCGTAACAAATAATTCTGGGGGTTCTTCTGGGGTAATATTGGTTAATTTATTTTTAACCGTTTCAATATTATTTTTGATTTCACCAGTATTCAATATATCAGAATCTCCTTTTGATAATATATAAACAATAGGGGTATTTTGATTATACTCTCCTAAAACTTTTTTAATGCTTAGGAGATATTCTATACTTTCCTCAAATCTACTTTCATTTCTAATATCAATGAAATAAAATATTAGATCTGCTTCATATAAATAAATCTCAGCTTTATCAATATATTTTCTTCTAAATTTCAACTGCCCTCCTAAGTCCCATAAAAAAATTGTTGCCCCCAACGCTTCAATTGATTTAATACTGGCACCAGTAGTCGGTTTTAATCCAATAAGTTTGCTATACTTTCGATCAACACTTAATAGGAAACTAGTTTTACCAGAATCATCTAATCCCGCAAAAATTAGTTTTAATTTTCTATGAGAAGTTATCGGAGTAGAAGGATTTTTTTCAATCTCATTAAGCCTTTTAAATAAATCTACAAAGAATACTTCTACAGTTTCTTGGAGGGGATAGTCCTTTTGTAATTGTAGATCGAATTTATGAAAAAATTCAGAAACAATCGGTTTAATTCGGTTTATATTGTTGTATAAAAAACTTCTGCTATATTCATCAACTAATATTGAAAACGCAGTTGCAACAGGTTGATCAAAAGATTTATTTTCAATATAGTGAAAATAAGTGAGAGAAGTTGCCTTAAAATCGGGATAAGGCAAAACAGCAAAATATCTCAGATTTTGAAGCTCCTCTTCTTGTGAAAATTCTCTATCACTTATAAACAAGCTCAAATTTTTTATTGAGATTTGGGTAACATCTCTTAGTGATAAAACCAGAGCTTTTTGATCTTCTTTCTTAATTTGCGCTAACTCTTTTTCGCTGAAATAATTTGGCCACGAATAAACGGGTTGTGGTCCTAGTTCTCCATAAGCACTAAAGATAAAACCCTTAATTAACGAAGATTCAAAAAGGTTCTCCATCGTTTAAATTAATCTTTTGTTTATTATAAATTTTAAATTTCCTTAGATAAATTAAGCAAACTTAATTATTAATAACTTTATATTAATTTAATAGATGACACTTCAAAAGATAGCTGATAGCATTAAAACCAATCAAAATATTATAGAGAAGAAAGAAATCAATCCTATAATTAAGTACATTGATAATAACACTTTTAAAAGTACGAGAATATTTACTGATATTGGTGAAGATGCAGCTACGATAAAAAATGACGATAAATATATCCTAGTAACCACTGACAGGATAAAAACTTCTTTTATAGAGAATTTCCCTCGTGGTGCGGGGTATAGTTCCATTTTAGTCAGTGTTGATGACATATATGCATGTGGTGGTACCCCCCTTGCCGCAAGTATAATAATCTCTGTAAAAGATCCTGAATCTTGTGAAGAAATTCTTAAGGGGATATGTGAAGGATCTAATAAATTTAAGGTTCCTATTATAAGAGGGCATACAAATGTTCATGGGAAATGTTATGAATTAAGTTCTACAATGATAGGCGAAATTAACAAGGAAGATTATATATCAGCTGGAAATGCCCAAGTAGGAGATAATATAATTTTAGCTGTAGATTTTGATGGAAAGGTAGGTAAAGCAAGTAAATTTTATTATGATACAATAACTTTCAAAAATTCTAATACAGTTTTGAAGAAACGTAAATCTATGAACGAAATTGCAAAAAAACATCTAGTCAACGCCTCTAAAGATGTTTCAAATGGGGGGATTTTTGGTACCGTTTTACAATTAATAAAATATTCAAAAGTCGGTGCAAATATAAATATAAACAAGATTAATATTCCCTCAATTCTGATAAATGAAGGATACGATATAGAGACCTACATCAAAATGTATTTAACAACCTCGTTTGTATTAACAGCTCCGAATTCTAATTGCAAGGAAATCATTGATATATTTCAAAAGTACGAAATGAATGCAAATGTTATAGGTAAAATTATTAATGATCAAAATCTTTTGAGAATAAATAATGGCACTGAGTCCCTAGATGTAATCAGATTTTAAAGGAGTTAAGACAATATTATGATTAATTTAGAAGTTAAATTGCCAGACACTCCCGGGAGTTTAATTGAATTAATTAAACCGATATCTAATAATGGGGGAAATATATACGGAATACTTCATTTCCATGATAAAAAGATAAATGATTTGATACCTGTTAATATATCATTTGAATTAAGTGAGGATATAAAGGAGCTTAGCTTACAAAATATTAAAAAGGAGTTAAGGGAAAACAATATTCAAATAGAAAATATAACTTATGGAATTGAAAAAAAGGAGATCACTGTTCTTTTAACGGGCCATGTTTTTGATACAGATGTACTAGATACAATAAAGAGGTTAGCTTCAAAAGAAATTACTATCTCAGAGTTACAAGCTAAATTTACTGAATTAAAGGAAGTAAGCAACGTGAAGTTAAAGATAGAATTCCCCGAATATATGACTAAAAGAGAGTTGATTGACGAATTGAAAAAAATTTGTAAGGAAAAACAATTATTTTTGATTACAAGCTAGAATATTTGAATTGTTAATTATGAAATGTTTTAATGCTACAAACCCGACATAATTTTATTTGAACTCAAAAATTAATTAAAGCAATTTTTCTAAACGATATGAAAGTTAAAGTATGTTTGATTGGAAAAGGTACTGTGGGAACTAGCTTTCTTCAGCTGGTTAAAAACAAAAGAGATGATTTTAAACGAAAATTTAATTTAGAAATTATAGTGAGTTCAATTTTCGAACACGATGGAGCATTAATTGCGGAAAACGGGATAAATATAGGTGAAGTGTTGGAAGCTGGTAAATATTTTAGAAATTTACCCTATTGGAAAGAAAAGGTAAGAGCAAAAGATCTAATATCTACAATGGATGCAAATATTTGTATTGAAACAACACCCACGAATTCAGAAACGGGGGAGCCTGGGTTATCTCATATAATTGAAGCCCTTAATAATAAAATCGATGTAATATCTTCCAATAAGGGCCCCTTTTATCTAGAATATGAAAAAATTAAAAATTTGGCAAAGAAAAATAATTGTTTCGTGAAATACGAAGCTACTGTAGCCAGTTGCGTCCCCTCATTAGGGATAAAAGAACAACTAATTGGAAATGAAATATTAAGTATTAGAGCAATATTAAACGGGACAAATAACTTTATCTTAAGTAGGATGGCAGCAGAAGGTGTTGATTTTGCTATAGCTTTAAAAGAGGCTCAAGAATTAGGCTTTGCCGAGTCGGATCCTACCTTGGATATTGAGGGGTTTGATGCGGCGGGAAAGATAGTAATATTAGCTAATGATTTGTTAGGATGGTCAAAAAGCATAGACGATGTTAAGATTGAGGGTATTTCTCAAATCATACCCCACGCGATAGATCTAGCAAAATCAGATGGTTATGTTATAAAACACTTAGCGATAGCAGAAAATAATGAATTAGTAGTTGAACCCCGATTAATTGAAAGATATTCACCACTGAATATTAGTGGTACCTTAAATGTAGTTGAGTTGGAAACAAAATATGCCGGATCTATAATTTTAATGGGAAGAGGTGCTGGTGGTCTTGAAGCAGCATCAGCTCTCATAAATGATTTATTAAGTATATTAAAAAACAGGGGATTTTCTGAATAATATTTTTGTATTCGATTTTCTTACCTTTAATCAATAAATTTTTTGTTCAAAAGATTTTATTTTTTAATAGGAGTAGAGAAAATAATGGAGTTTAACATTAAGAATAAATTTAGAGCAACTGTATCTGTAATAGGAGCAAGTGAAATTGATAAAGATATTGAGGAAAAGACTATAGAAATTGGACGACTATTAGCGAAAAACAATTACATTGTGGCATGTGGGGGTTTAACCGGAGTAATGGAGGCCATCTGTAAAGGTGCTAAAGAAGAAGGTGGTTTAACCATTGGAATTATCCCTCAACCAGTAAAGAGTATGGCAAACAAATATGTAGATATTGTAATTCCGTGTCCGTTTTCTCAAGCGAGGAATATAGTAGTGGTTCTCACAGGAGATATTTGTTTAGCCATTAGTGGTAAGGCAGGAACCCTATCTGAAATCAGTTTTGCATGGATATATAATAAGCCTATTGTTGCCTTGTCAAGTGTTAAAGGATGGTCATCTAAAATCGCCAATCAAAAACTAGATGATAGGAGAAATGATATAATATATGGAGTAAGCACCCCAGAAGAAGCAATAATTAAAATTAACGAGTTATCAGAATCTTTATAGGATTCCCAAATGTATTAATAGATTATATTAGAATTATAGGTGAAATTTTGGAAAAATATGATAAAATATCATTCAACTAATTATGACACCCCTCATGTTGATTTTAAAACAGCAGTTTTAAGAGGCCAAGCGTTAGATAAAGGATTATATATGTTAAATGAAATCCCAAAATTATCTAGAGATAAAATTAATAATTTCAAAAGTTTAGCGCTCCATGAGATTGGGTTTGAAGTTATTTCAGAATTTGTAGATGATATTATCCCAGATCATGATCTAAAAATAATCTTGAAGGATGCTTTAAATTTTTCTATTCCAATTGAAAAATTTCGTAAAAATGATTCTATCTGTTATCTAGATCAAGGTCCAACTGCGAGTTTTAAAGACTTTGGAGCCCGAATTCTTGCAAGGATTATGGATTATTTCCTTAAAGTCGATGATAAAAATATTGTCATTTTAACTGCTACATCAGGGGACACTGGCGGAGCTGTTGCTCAAGCTTTCTTTGGTATGAAAAAAATTAGGGTTATTGTCTTATTCCCTGAAAATGAAATTAGTGAATTACAACGAAAACAAATGACTACTCTTGGAAAAAACATAACTGCAATTGGAATTAAGGGAAAATTTGATGATTGTCAAAGTTTAGTGAAAAAAGCTTTTAATGATCCAGATTTAAAAGACGTTGGGCTCTCTTCTGCCAATTCAATAAATGTTGGAAGATTAATCCCGCAAACAATTTATTATTTTTATGGTTATTCGCGTGTTATTGAAGAACTAGAGGAGAAGGTTATTTTTTCAGTACCTTCGGGTAATTTTGGAAATCTCATGGGCGGATTAATTGCCTATAATATGGGTTTACCCGTGAGAAAATTTATTTCAGCGGTAAATGAAAACGATGCATTTCCAAGATTTCTGGAAACAGGTGTATATGAAAAAGTAGAACCTTCAAAGAAATGCATTAGTAATGCTATGAATGTTGGCCACCCTTCGAATTTTGCTCGGATCATTGATTTATACAATGGTCAGATTGATGAAACGGGTGTAATACATAAAAATCCAAATCTAAATCAATTGCGGGAGAATATTGTTTCATATTCAATAACTGATGAAATAACAAAAGAAACTATTGCAGATTTTTACAACAAATATCATAAAATCATAGAACCTCATGGTGCTGTAGGATGGGCTTGTCTTGAGATTTATAGAAATAAATATCTCGAGGATAAAAACTACAAAAGTATATGTTTCGAAACTGCAGACCCGGCTAAGTTCCCTAATGAGATTATGTCATTAATTAACATTACCCCAAATATGCCGAAATCGTTGATGACTATTCAAAATAAAAAGGAAATCCAAAAATCAGTTGAAATTACGAGTTATCATGATTTCAAATTATTTATCCAAAACAAAATATAATCCGTAATTTAATTAAACTAGAATATAATTTTTTAATTTGATAAAGAATATATTTGTAAATTTCTATTTATAAGAATATATAGGTGAAATTGAATTTTGGAGAAGAATCTAAAACAATCAATCTTGTATTTGAAAAAAGAAGAGCAAGAACCTGTAGAAATACAAAATAAGATTTTATTCACAGGACTCGACGACGCAGGTAAAACTAGTATAATTTTATCTCTTCAAAGAGAGTTCTCTAAAATTGCTGTATTATCTCCCACGAGGGGTGCACAAAGAAGGATATTCGATTTTCTGGGAAAGGAAATAAGTGAATGGGATCTAGGGGGGCAGACAGCTTATAGAATCTCTTATTTAAAAAATCCAGGTAAATACTTCGATGGAACTGAAATTGCAATCTATGTAATTGATATTCAGAATAAACCAAGAATACCTGAAGCAATAAGTTATTTTAAAGATGTTATTGAGCAATTTAAAAAATTGGAAATCGAGCCTCCAGTCTATGTATTCCTTCATAAGTATGATCCTGCTTTGAGAAGGTCTGCTTTAAATGAAATGGAAAATCTTATAGTAGATTTAAAGGAACAAGTTAGAAAGGCTACAGATTATAAAAAGATATTTTTTTATAATACTTCCATATATGACTTTTCATCAATCATATCGGCTATGTCAGAAATTCTTCTGAGTTTATATCCCAAATCTGAGTTAATCGAAAAAACTATTGTAGAATTTGCAAAAAAAATAGGCTCCGGCGGTGTTGTAGTTATTGACGATAATTCACTTATAATAGGTTCATATTATAAAGATGATGAAACACAGCATCTCCTCACTGCTAGTACTCCATATTTCCTTACTCTCTCAGATAGTCTACAATACACTGGAGTACAAGAGAATAGATTTGAAGAAAGAATGATTGTGCAGAGATTTGGAAAAAACTTCATATTTAAAGAGATTACGTTAAAAAAAAGTAAAACCCCATATTATCTACTTTTACTTAAAGATGACCCTGTCTTTCATAAGGAAGACTTCCAAACATTCGCGGAAATTTTGAAAGAAATTCTGTTTAAATAATAACTATATTTAAAATTAGCTGGAATAGGGAACGGTGTAACAAACCCAAAACCATTAATTATTATAGATTAAAAAAATGGATTTAAATGAATGGGCTTATGAACAATTAGAAATTATAATTAAGAAATTAGAAGGTACAGAATTTAATAACTCAGTCTTAAATTATACAGAATATATAATAAATAAAAAGGAAAATTAATTAATGTTTATCAGGTGTAAATAGTATGGCTATAACAGAAGATAAAATGATTGGTTATTGCGGTTATA
>JAEOTR010000071.1 GCA_016839705.1 Promethearchaeota archaeon
CCAGTCTGTTGTCTATACTTAAGGAGCAAAGCTCAGGCTGAAGGTTTGGAACCTTATTTCCTAAGTAATCTCGTAAGGGAAGCATTAGGTGAGAATCTCCCACAAGGGAGAGCTGGAAAAATATTTGACTAAAATAAGATAAAATAAATTTTTTTTTTATATAATTTAATTTTGAAAAAATAAAATTTACAATACATTTTTTCCTAACTCCTTTAACAGTCTAATTCTTCAACCGCAGTTCTTACTTCAATGTGTATTTTTTGTAGAACAAATTTAACTGATGCGAATAAGAAATATGATATGGATTTTGAATTAATTGATCTAATCGAACTAATAGCTCAATTAAAAATTGAAGTAAATATATGAAAAAAATAGGATCAAATCGACTAACTAATTTCTTCTCCCAAAGCCATCCTTGCTAAATCACTTAATAAAAACGATTTTAATCCTTTTTCCGCAATTTTAGGATTCATAGTTTCTTGACACATTGGACAAACAAATACGCATGCTTCAGCACCATTATCAACCATATCTTGGATATTTTTGTTTTGAGCTTGTTTTCCTAAATTAACTTTACCAAATGATGCAAAGGGAGCTGTACAACATAGTGCATTTTCTCTGTCATAAGTTCTTTTAACTCGTTCCACCCCAATTAACTCACAGATATTATCAACAAATTTTTCAATTTCAGGTATAAATCTATTGGAGCAGCTTCGTTGATAAGCAATTTTCATATTAAGCTTATTTATTTCTGATTTATGATCCTTGAGATATCCATATACATATTCAAAGAGATGAATTGGCTTGAAATCTTTTGGAAGTTCAATATTGTTACGTTTACAATAAGATGTATAGAATCCATAACACTCGTCATGAAAGCAAATCATTTCCTTTATGCCTTGCTTTTTGATATTCTCCAGAATTATTGGGGCTCTCTCCTTGATAACCGAATCTTTAGCGACGTGATGATATAATAAATTACAAAAATATGAAAGTCCACTTACATATTGTAAATTTTCAAATAATTTACCCTCCATATTCTTTGCATTTGTTCTCGGAAAAGCGCATTTATTCAACACTGGTTTTTCAGGATCAATTTCTTTCAATCTTAGTTCATCATGGGGTTTATATCTCCCTATTGTCATTTCCACCATTTGTGGAGGCATGTTATAAGAATTGTATTTTTCTTGTAATTCGGTTTTTAAATCGAATGGATGTGAATTATACGGGCAATATTCATCACAAGCGAAACAGGTAACACAATCTTTCAAAACGAAAGAATCCTCACCATTAATCATTTTCTCCATTTCTTTTCTAGCAGTCTCTTTATCAATATCCATCCATTGACATCGGGTTAAACAATCAATATTTTCACATTTTGAACAATTTGATTCATCAAACATATTTACATCAATTTTCAAATTTATAGAATGTGATTCAAATATTCTGAAAATCTTTTTAATTTTATCAAAATAAGTTTAATAAGTCGAATAAAAATATTCAATACAAAGATATCATTAAACATTAATTTTTTGATTCTTTTCTTTCATTATTGCTTAAAGCTTAAAAACTAATTTATGTTTATTGTAAGGTAGATTTAAATTCCTGAGCTGGATCAAATATTCGAGGTTCATAAAGACCTATACATAGGAGCCTATTGGCCAAGGTTAAACTTTAAAAGGTTTAAAGAAATAGGTATTACAGCTATAGTAAATTTAATGGAGGAAAGTTTTTATAATCCGACCAGTTTAGGATTTTCATATTTACATAAGGGATTTCCTGATGATAGCTATCCCCCTCATGATTATCTTGAAGAAATTTTAAATTTCATCGATTATCACATTAAAGATAGCGGAAAAGTATTAGTCCATTGCTCCATGGGGATATCCAGAAGTGGAGGAATAATTGTTGCCTGGTTACTAAAAGAAAATTTTGCGTGGAGTTGGACAGATGCAATTTCATATGTTAACAAATCCAAGTTTATAGCACCAGCCGTAGAAATTCGGGAATCTATACTTGATTATCTTGAAGGGTTTGAGAAAATGAGAAGAAATTATTAAATACCATAAATTCTCAACTAAGTTCTTATAGAAGGCTTATTTAAATTCTTCTGAATTGCTTAATTATATAAGGTAATTCTTAGATTAATTTATTAATTAATTTTGAGGAGAATTTTAGTTGTCAGAATTTGAACAAAAAGTTTTAAAGCTACTAGAAGACATAAACGGAAAACTTGATACATTATTAAAAGGAGGTACTGGAACAACAACGACTGCTACCGTCACTCCGTCAGTACCTGCTCCTGCTGCTGAACCTGAACCAAGTCGACCAAAACCCTCTGAACTCGTTGAAAAGCAAAAGGAGGAAGAAAGGTTAATAGAAAAACCTCCTGTTGAGGGAAGGAGAGTTTGCTCTCAGTGTGGAGGGACTAGTTTTAATGCTGTAGAAGATAAATCCCAGGTTCTGCATCAAATGGGAGGCGTAAAGATTTATGCTAAGAAATATATATGTAAAGGCTGCGGAGCTGAGGCTTAAAGTCTCTCAAACCTTAAATACAACTTAATATCAACTTTAAAGTTTTCTACCTTAAGGCATTTATAAACCTTTTTTTTAATTTTTTATGGCTATTCTAAATCATGTCTTCCTTAACACAAACTTTTTAGTTAGATTTTTAATTTGATTTTGCTTAAATTTTTTAATGGAAAGTTAATTCAGAGTTAATGGTGTTTTAATCAATTCCACAATTACGAGTAAAACAATTGCTTAAATATGTAAAAAATTTTTTTTTAAATAATTTCTCAAGCATAACGGTTCCCTATTCAGCACAAATTGAATTAACACTTCGATGTAATGGGAAATGTCCCTTTTGTTCAATACATTCCCTACCATCTTCTGTCCTTGGTGAAGATATGACTACAGAACAAATAAAAGATTTGATCGATCAAATCGCTGCCTTAGGAGTGCTTGCCTTGTCTTTTACTGGTGGTGAACCTACTTTGAGAAAAGATCTCCCAGAAATCATATATCATACAGGAGTGGTTCATAATTTTATGAATGGAATTGCTTCTAATGGATATTTATTACCAAAATTATTAAAAGAGGATGGATTAGAGGGTTTAGATTATGTGCTACTTTCACTTGATTATCCTAAAGCGGAATTACATGACAAATGGAGAGGAATTAAAACATTTGACAAAGTTATAGAATCAATAAAACTAGCATCTAGAAATGATATAAAACCAATCATAAGTACAGTGGTTATGAAAGATAATATTCGTTATTTAAAAGATATGTGTGAACTGGCAGAAAAATTAAATTCATCGATTGAAATATATCCTTGTGAGAATATTATCAGGGATTTTCCTGAAAACAGCTATCAGATTGAAGATATCGATAATCTAATCCCGGATATCTCTTTATGGGCGAATCTAATTCGATCTTTAAGAAAAAGATATAAAAATATTTTAACAGATTCGATTAGCATTGAAGTAGTTGAAAAGGGTGGATTTGGAGGATATCCTTTCTATCATCAGAAAATACTTAGATGTCATGTTGCGGAATCTTATATTTTTGTAAGTCACGATGGATTGGTTCATTACCCTTGCAAAATTCACCCTATTGTGAGTTTCAATGCTTTAAAACACCCCATATCGACAATCTACACATCAACAGGTGTCAGAGAGATTATGAAAAACCATGATAATTATGATTTCTGTGATCATTGTCGTTTAGGATGTGCTATAGCATCTTCAATCCCAACTCGTTGGAAAACAGTCTATGCTAAATATATTAAGGGATTTTTGGATGGTAATTTGAGATAGTAGAAAATTGACAAGAGAAATCTCAAAACTTCTCACACCGTTTAAGTAATACAATCGATATCAAAAAATTTAATTAAAATTATGCTTTTCCTAATATAGTGATGTTTCTATGTCAAGTGTGGCAGTAATTCTCCAAATTATGGGAATAACCATTGGGATGATAATTTTAGGTATGGTCTTGAATAAAATATTAGGATTATCAAAAGAAAAAATAACAGAATTTAGGGAAAAGGCTTTAAACATTCAAGAACGCATGAGAAATGCTCAATCTGTTGGTGATGTTCGAATGATAGCACAAGTACAACAAGAGACCATGCAATTTACCAAGCAGATTATGTTGAAACAATTTATCCCCTTATGCCTAAGGTGTGTTATTTTTATTGTAATTTTTGGTATTATCGGATTAGTTTATGCAGGTTATAGTGAAAACCTTTTACCAGTAAATATTCTATTTTTTGGAAGTGGATGGATTGCTGTATATTTTATTTTTTCTATTAGTTTCTCACTAATCATCTTTGGAATTAAACAACTATATAAAAAAATGACAGGAAAGAAAATATCAACTCAAAGGGATATAAGAAACATTATCGAGATAGTTTCTCCCACCCAAGCTACTGGAATGCCATTTCAGATTCCAGGAGCAGCTTCCCCCAGACCATCAAGAATAAAAACAGTGACTGCTACTGAAGTACCTTACACAGAAGAAGAATCTAGTGAAAAATCCGATTCATGGAAAGATCGTATTGATAAATGATACTATAAAGTTATCTTATCTTTACTTCTTTTTTGTTCTACTAATAAAAAGGGTGATTAATAATCGAAGAAGAAAACAGCATTAAACGGCAAATGACACTATACTTTACATTTGCTGCTTTAATGATAGGCTTGAATTATTTAATCCAAAAATTAAATCAGTTAGTAATTGAACCATTTATCTGCTTAAATTTTGGTGGAAATGATTTTATCCAAATATTCTACTGCTCAACTAATCCTAATATGTCTGAGTTAATGGGATCCATTGTTGCCGTTGGAATTACGTATATAATTAAATTTTTTCTGGATAAATATATAGTATTCAAAAAGAAGGGAACTAAGTTGAAAGAAACTTCATTAGAATTTATTAAATATTTCGGATTTGCTATATTAACCACCATTGAAAATATAGGAATTCAGTTCCTATTAACAAATTATCTCAATACCCCACTAGAAATCAGTGTTATAATCGCTTTATCTATAGGATATCTAACAAAATTCTTCATAGATAGAAAATTAGTTTTTGTAATTGAGAATAGAGAATAATAAAATTTAATAGATCGGATAGTGATTTAAAACATATGTCAGATGAAGGAGAAAGACACAAAGAAGAAGAAGATAAATCTATTGTCGATGCATTATCAACTCTCGGATGGGTTGAAGAGAAGGATGAGGAAGAAGAAGTCCCAGATTCAGAGGAAAATCTCTTGGAACAACTTAATTTCTTTAAAAACGAAAACAAGAAGTTGATTCACACGATGAATGAAAAACTAGAAATTATTGGTATCCTTGAAACCAAAGTACAAGAATTATCAACAAAAACCGAGAAGGAGTCCTCTCAAAGTGAAGCAACTCAAAAACTCTATGAAATTATTGAAAATAAAAATGATGAAATTGAACGTTTGAATTCTGTTCTTGAGGAGGAAACAGATAAAACTCAAAAAGTAATAGAAGATCAGCTTCAAAAAATTAAAGAATTAACTACTCAAATAGATGAAACCCAACCTGATCAGAGGGATTTGATAAACACCAAGGACGATGAAATTAAAGAATTAAAAGAGCAACTTCAGTATCTCGAAAGTGATACAATTCAAAAATCTAAGTTTCAAAAACTTGAAGTCCTTTTGGAAAAAAAAGATGAAATTATAACAGAAAAAGAAAAAACTATTTTTAACTTAGAAAACTCGCTGAAAACCGTTAAACAAAAGATTCAAGAAATACAGCAACAATCAGAAACATTTAGCTTAGTTAAAAAAGATCTAGAGAAAAAATCTGAAAGGAATAGAGAGTTAGCAGTTAAGATTGAAGAGCTCAATCAAAAAAACATTACAAAATTAGAATTAATAGATCGTCTTGAACAAAAGTTAGAAGAAGCTCATAAAAAATCAGGGAATATCACGGGAAAATTTGAATTAGAATTAGGAAACCTGCGAAATTTGCTGGATGGGAAAGCTGATGAAATAAAAACTTTAAGAGATAAATTGAGTAGTGTTGATACTGAATTACAAGAATATAAAAAAATTGAGGATAAAATTTTAGGCGATATCCAGATTATCAAAGATGAAAAACTTAAACTTGAATCTGACACTGAAGATAAGGATAAAGAAATCATAGAACTAAAAAAAAGAATTAAGTTAATGCGTAGAGACTTACAAAAATCATAGAGAAAAAAAGTCTATTTAAATACGTTTAAAATTTTTATTAAAAAAAGATAAAAAATAAATTAGAATAATAGAAACTTATTTTTCACGCCAGAGCACTCCACAGTTCCCACAAGTGTATTTTTTTCCGTAAACTCGTGGGTAGTCTAAAATAACATTTGACTTGTCAACACTCTCATGGATCATATGAGGGTCGTCAGTGCCACACTCGGGGCATTTTCGCCTTCCTTCGGGGGCTTCAATAGTTACTATTGAACTGTCTGTCTTACCAGGGATTCCTGGGGCTGCACCGGAAGCTTTTACTTCTGAAATATCGGCTTGGACTTCTGCTGGAGTTACTTCTTTAACTTCAGATTTAAACTCGGGTTGGATTGCTGCGGCTACTCGATCATCCTCATCTTCTCCTTCTAATACCGATTCTGCTTTTAATTGGACCGCATCAGATTCTTTATACTCTTCTCCCCGATCTAACGCAGCATGAAATTCAGCGTCATCACCTTCTTCAAAGATAGTTTCTTGCTGTAATCCGGCCCTATCTGCATCTATAGATCGCCCCCATTGACCCGCTTTTACTTTTTCAGTTGTAGTACATGCATTTCCCTGCCAAATGTATACTTTATTTCCTAAATCCGCAACAAAACAATCTTCTGATTCCAATGAAGCTTTAGAAAATGGGACTTGAATCATTTTCATTGCATTAATATCATCAAATTCTTCAGATGATACACGGTACAATATATTTCGCCATTCTGTGAATCCTGCCCAATCTCCAGTCGTTACATCTTTCAGTAAAGTCTTTGCGTAATTTTTTTCAACGATTTTCATGGCACCCATTGGAGCAACAAGTTTAAGAAATTCTTTAGTCTCAAAACCTTGGTCTACGGTAATAATTTTTGCGGCACCTCCACGTTGTTGGTCTAGAGTTCTTGCTTGGGCGGCTCCAGCGGTTTTTTCATCTACAGAGCATTTATTGCCAATCCACACATATATTGTTCTTTCATCATCAACGAGATAAACGTCTCCACTGCTAAAAATCGGTTTAGTTATTTCTTTTAATTCGCCTTTCTCAATTAGAAATAGTTTCATACCAAATTTTCACTCTTACAATTTTTTTAAAATTTTATTTTAAATAGATTATAAAAAAAGGTTTATAAAAATTTGTGTAAAAATGTGAAAAATTTTATCTAAAAATCGTTCAGAGCAAGTTTTATTCTTTTTATTAATTCTGGGATTTTCGAAAGATCTATTGAACAATAAGCAATACGGATACCGTTAATTTGTTCATCTAATTTTTCCATAGGTATGATTCCTACTTTATATTTTCTTAAGAGATGATCTCCGAATTCATTAGCCTTTATTTTTTTTGGGTTCAAATTTAAAAACAGGAAAAATCCTCCTGAGTTAGGATCGATTGAGATGTTAGGATCATCGATTTTGGCAAGTTCTGCATTTATCATTTCGTACCTCTCTCTAAGTAGCTCTTTCACTTTTGTTCTTGAGGCGAGAATTTTATCAATTCCCTTTTCTTTGAACAATTTTTGAGTTAACGCTTGGTAGAAATGATTGCAATTTGAAATTGTGGCTCGAGTAAATCCTTCCAATTTATTCTCTATCTCCTTTTTCAATAATTCTAGTTCTTGATCATTATCGACCCATTTTGATTTTAAGCCTAAAGTAATAAATCCAATCCTTCCTCCGTACATTAACAGTTCTTTCGTAACACCATCCAGTTTTATGGGGATAATATCTTCTTCTAACTGAAGCAGATCATAGAAGATAGAACGATTTATCGAATCACTACTGTAAACATAAGGTTCATACGCATCATCAACTATGACCACAATTGGTTTATTATGCTTTCTTTGTTGTCTTTGTAAGAGCAATACGATTTCTTTACCTTCTTCTTTAGAGGGAACATATCCTGTAGGATTATTCGGGAAGTTTAAAATTATAATAATCTTTTCCTGAACGCTTACAACTTCATTTATTGCTAGTTCTAAGCTCTCAAGATCAATGTTTTGTTCATTAAAGAAAGTAAACGATTTTATTTTAGCTCCTATATACTTCTTAATAATATTATCATAATTTCCCCATCTCTTATTTGGAGCTATAATAAATTCTCCTGGATTGAGGAATAAAGAGCTACATTGGAAGATTCCATTAGTAACACCCGCGGTAATTATCGGTGTCGTAATCTGTTTCTCTAGTTTCTCTATCAAATCTTTTTCCTTAATTTCATCAAGTTGTGATTTCTTAAGTACCCAATCTTTCCAAATTTCTCGCGTTTCATTTAATCCCCCAATTGAAACATAAGGGACAACATCTTGAATACTTACGTTAAAGTACTCTGAAATTTCAGTAAGGTAACATGGCATCCAATCCGAACTCCCACCATCAACAAAATCTTTTTCATACCCAAATGCAGAGCCTATTGTCCCAATAATTTCAGCTTCCTTTTTTGCTCTCCCAGCCCAATAAAAAATTCCATCAGGTAAAAAAATTCTTTTCCCTAGTTCTGAAAAAGCGTTATATAAAGGTGTTTTTTGCAGATATGTAAATTCCATAATTATCTCATAAATTATTTTGAAAGCAATCGAAAACTTATCTAATATTAAATAAGGATTATAAATGAAATTAATTTACTGAATTTAAATACTAAAAAATATTAAAGAAAAAATATGACCGAAGAGGATAATTTAAAAGAACCAGAAAAGAAAGAGCATGGTGAAAAACCATTCCAAAAAGGGTGGGGTAACTTTGTAGATGGAATTAAAGGTGGTTTTGATAAATTTCAACAATCTTTAGAAAACCAATCAAAGAAAAATAAAGAAGCATGGGAAGAAAATAAGGATAAGTTCAATAAATTCTTTAAAGATGCGAAACACGACTGGGATTCTAAAATTAAAGAATGGAATGCTGATATGGAGAAAAGACAAATAGAATCAAAAGAACAATGGGAAGCCCATAAAAGTAAGGTTAGTCAGGATTTCAAACAGTGGCAGGAAAAAACAAAACAAGATTGGAAGGAGGGGGTTGCAACATTCAGAAAGGGATTTTTTAAAGCGTACCTTTGGTTTTGGGCACTGACACTCCCTATTCTTATCGTGGTTATTATTGTTATCGTACTTGTAGTTGGTATATTGCCCTCATACTAAAGATAAGAATTAACTCAATTATGATTGATATCTTCGTCTTTTCCTTCCTGGTCGCCCTAACAGGGGCATTAACACCAGGCCCCCTACTGACATTCACGATATATAAATCCCTAAAACAAAAAAAGGGATATCTTGCCGGAATCTTCATAATCTTAGGGCACGCAACAATAGAATTCATTCTAATTCTTATTTTGCTAGCTGGTGCATCTTTCTTTTTTCAGAATATAATATTCTTAACTTTAATCGGGATAATAGGAGGAATATTTCTAATAATTTTCGGATTTTTAGTTGTTAGAGATACATTAAAGGCAGATTTAAGTGTAGATTTCAACATTGAGGATAATAACCTTAAAGGATATAAGGGAAATAGTTTTGTCGGAGGTATTATTGTTAGTATGAGTAATCCATATTGGACTTTTTGGTGGGCGGTAATTGGATTAGGATTTCTGGTTAATTTTAATATAACATTTGCAACCCCAATTGGGCTCTTGCTTTTCTTTATAGGGCATGAGTTAGGAGACATAGTTTGGTATCTGCCTATTTCAACTTTTGTATATCTTGGGGGGAAATCCTTAAATCCTAAAATCTATAAGTATGTGTTAATCGTGTGCGCAGGATTTATGATGGTTTTTGGATTATATTTAATTTTGAATGTTCTTATTTCTCCCCCCCAAGTATGATCTAAATAATATTTATATATTTTAGCTTTCATATTTTCTAATTACCAAGCTATCGACCTTTTTATTTGCCATCTCTGATTATTATGAAAAAGAATTTTATGAATACTGAAACTCGCGCATTTTTAATTCGGAAACTCTTAACAGTTTGTCCAGTATGTCAGAAACGAATTTATGGGAAAGATATTGACATATTGAAAATTGATAAAAAAAAAATTAGTCATTGGCCATTAAGATACATTCACTGTCATACTAACAATAATGTACCATTCCATGCCTTAACTATTTATTTAGATAATAATTTTGCCGTGCGTGGAAATGAAGTTTCTAATTTTATAAAAATAGAAAACTAATCAGATGACACATTCGACAAGAATTTTGTTTTAAAAAGCAGGACGCTACACAGAGATACCTCAGAAAGGTTAAAATAATAGCTTTATCCTTGGTAAAATTATTATCAAGATTTCTTAAAAATTAGAATTAGAAAGTATATAAGAATTGATATAAGTGATAGAAGACCAAGCAGTAGCAATAGATTATAAGCAAGAATGACTGGTTTTTCATCACCTTCACCATAAGTACAAGAACCGTTATCACTAAACTTATTTCCTCGACAATTTTCTTCTGCGATGCATTGTTCATTTCCCAGTAATGTGTTTCCCGAGAAGATGTTGTAACAACTTTCTGTTAAATATATCCCATAGCTATTATTATTTGCCGTGTTTCCCGAGATGATGCTGGAATTACTTTGTGTTAAATATAACCCATAGCTATTATTATTTGCCGTGTTTCCCGAAATGGTGGTATATCTACCTCTATCATAATATATCCCATAACTATTATTATTTACCGTGTTTCCTGAAATGGTGTTATAACCTTCAAAAGCTAAATGTATCCCATGATTATTATTATATACCATGTTTCCTGAAATTGTGTTATAACTATCAAAAGCTAAATATATCCCATGATCATTATTATATGCCGTGTTTCCCGAAATGGTGTTATAACTACAAGAATGAGAATATATCCCAACTGCATTGCTATTTTTTAAAACATTTGTTGAAATATTGTTAAAAAAACATAAATATACCATAATGCCAAAATTAGTATTACTATTCACAGTGTTTCCAGAGATAATATTATTATTACTATTGCCTAAGCGTATACCGATCCAAGAGTTGTTATTTACTATATTCTCCGAGATGGTGTTATTATCACTAGACTGGAGAAGTATTCCTACCCAATTTGAGGAACAATTGTTATTAATTAATTGAGCATTATCAACGTTTAATAATCTGATTCCCCCACTATCGAAGGGATCCGGCGGCATCCAGCCTGCTGCATTGTAGAGTGTGCAATTTTCTATCCTAAAGTACACATCCGAATTTTCAATAAATATGCCACTTCCCCAACCCCCAGCATCTATCACCAAATCTTCTATGACATATGGCTCTGAATAAGTGCCATTCCCTGTACAATTTCCCGCAATTTCAAAGGCAGACCACCCAGAATTACCATCTATATGTATTTTTCCCGATACAACTGAAATTTTTAAATTATTATGATCGAATTCATCATTGTAATTTGAAGTTATATCGCGATTTCTGGCAGTAAACATTAAAGTATTGATAAAAATAGGTGATAAAGCGAAATACATTCCTAGAGTTATTAAAATTATTATTTTTATTTTTAGAATTGCTCTCATTTTAATTTCGCCAAAAGTGTATAAATTCTTATATTGACTAATGATCGTTGAATATTTAAGATTTTTGTCAATTAGGTGTGATTTTTTAATTATATTAAATTGGAAATATGCCAAACCAAAAAACCAACTTGGCTTAAAGAAAGATATGGCAAAACAAAAATTTAAAGGAAAGGAGAGAAACTTACTTTAAAATAATAGTACCCGCTTTTCTTAAGGATTTCTTTATTTTTTTACATATAATGATTCGTCCCAAATTTAATGAAAATTTGGATGGAAAGGTAAATTCAGAGTCTGATTTCAATGAAAATTCTATGGAAAAATTTTAGATGATAAGAGACCTGAATTTGTATATAAATAAAACCCAAAAATCTTTTTTTAAAAAGGGGCATGTCTTAAGTATTAAAAAATCATCTCTTCTTTACTTTATGATGAAAATTCAGTGTATTAGACATAAAAGTCAAAAGACTTATATGTGAAAAAGAATTTCATATTTATATTCAATCTAGTCTTCATTCTCATCATCTTATAAGTTTGGGTTGCACTAATAATAATAATTTAACTCCTGATATGTATCTGATATGTCAAGAAAAAGCCAGAATAAATTTGTATGGATAAATCTTTCATTTCTAGCTTTAATTCTTGGAACAGCTGGGATTCTACCAGGATGGCTTCTTATAACCAGATTAGATTCAGGTGAGTATTGGACAAGAATAACTCCTGAATTAGTACAAATGGACTCAGAGGTATTGGATGATATGATTAATGATGTTGAAAATCACGATTATGATGTTTATAGCATAATAGTAATAAGAGATGGTTTTATCGTAACCGAATGGTATGAAGAATATTATGGAAAAAACTCTCTTTTTCAAATATATTCAGCTTCTAAAAGTGTTACATCTGCTTTAATAGGAATTGCAATTGATAAGGGTTTTATAGATGGTGTAAATGAATTAGTTCTGGATTTTTTCCCTGATAAAAATATTTCTAATCTTGATCCTCGAAAGGAATCTATGACAATTGAACACTTGTTAACTATGACTACGGGTTTACATTGGCCAGAGAATTATCCTTATTCGGATCCTCGAAAAATTACCCATGAATTGAGAGCAAGCGATGATTGGGTTCAATTCGTGCTTGATAGACAAATGATTTTTGCTCCTGGACTTGTTTTTAATTATAATACAGGTGCCTCACATTTATTAACAGCAATTTTAGAGAGAGCAACTAATATGTCTACTTTAGATTTTGCCAATAAATACTTATTCGGTCCGTTATCTATTAAAGATGCATTTTGGATGGTAGACCCACAAGGAGTAGCCCAAGGCGGTAATGGTCTTATGATTAAACCACGAGATATGGCAAAAATTGGTTATTTATTTCTTAAAGAAGGTAGGTGGGAGGGAAAGCGGATTATTTCATCAAGCTGGATTAGATCATCAACCACTTCAAAAATTATAGTTGAATACGGCTATCAATGGTGGATTAGACCTGAAGAAGATTTATATAAAGCAAGAGGAGTTGGAGGACAACAAATTAATGTTTTTTATAAGAAAGAGTTAATTGTAGTTTTCACAGGTAGGAATGGTAATGGTGAATATTTAATTAATTCTTATATCTTACCAGCAATAATGTAGTTTGAATTCTAATAATTTTATGTGAGATAATAAAACCATGGTAGAAATAACAAAACGTTTGAAAATCTTGTTGTTAATTAATGCGATTGTAGGCTTAATATTCGCCTTCTTATATCTAGCAATTTCACATATATATTTATCATTAATCCAATGGCCTTTTTATGATCCATATTATTCTTGGTCATTTGGTGGGACTTTACTAATTCTATCAATTTTTACATTATTAGCAATTAAAAGAACGGAATGGGAACAAATAAGAATTATTTTTGAGCTTGTAATAGCTTGGCAACTAACGATATTAATCCTAAATATTATAGGTTTAATCTTAATTCCTGCTCCAATAACATCATTAATAAGTACGTGGGCTAATAATTTCTTATTAATCATACTAATTATCGCAAACCTCTACTTTTATACTAAACAGAAAATCTAAATTTTTTTTTAGACAATAACTTCAGTGTACGAGGGTTTAAACTTTATAAAAATAGAAAATTAACCTAGAATTTTTCCAACTCCTGATCTTCTTGTTCCTGATATAAATCTGAATGAGGTTCAAGAAAATGATTTTGACACATTGGACAAGAATTGTATTTTGAAAGCCAAAACGCTACACAGAGATAATGATAAGTACTACCACAAAAAGGGCAAGTTATAACTTTATCTCTAGCAAAATTTAAGTGTTTATGGCAAACTGTACATTGAACATCTGATTCTGTAACCCCTTTCCGAACTTTAACTCTATTTGATAGTATTGTTTCTAACTTCGATAATTCTATTTGGTAAAGGCCTAAAGAATTATTTAAATGATTAATTTTAGAATTAATTTCATTTATCCTTTCTCTCAACTCATCTTCGGTTAGTTTTTCTGCCAGAAATGATGATAAAGCAAAGTTTAAAGGTAATCCTTCAAAATTTTCTGTTTGTTCCGTTATCTCTGTAATCGTTGCAAAAAGAATCCCCTCCTTATCAATTAATTCCTTAAAACTTTTAAATAACTTGTTTATTAAAAGAGAAATAAGAAAAGTTAGTTGCTGCCTTTTTCGATTAAAATTATCCTCCCACAATTTAATGATTTGATAAATATCAATATCATTTGACTTGATTGAATCTAATCGTTTATACACATCATCTTTTATGATTTGAATTTTTGAATCATGTTCAGTTAAGATCTCTTTCACTTTTTTTAATTGAGGAAATTCTTCTCGAATAATAAGGGAGGTTTCATCCTCATAACTTCTGATTAAGTCGTTTATCTGTGAGATCTTTTCAGTAACAAATTTCCGTATACTAACTCTTATCTCTTCATCTTTTACTGTTTTTATAAACGTTAAATATTCATTTTTTCTTCTAAAAATTTCAGAAGATAAATTTGAAAAGATCTTTTTTAATGAGTCTGTGATATTTTCATAGGGTACTAGATAATTTTCGAAAGTTAGAATCCAGTTTTCAATAGCTTCAATTTTCCCAGAGAATACCTCAATTTTTTGATAATAGAAGTTTGCGATTTCCTCAAATTTTTCAGATTCAATTACATCCTGTATTTTTTCTTGGAAATTCTTTTCTAATCCTTTAATATATAAATCAACAATTTTCGGTAAGAAATTGCTAATTTTTTGTTGTTTGAGAGAATTAATGTCTAAACCTTTTAAATCGTCTTTTAAGTCAAAATCTCCTAATTCGCTAAAGATATTTTCCAATTTATCAAATATTACATCTATTAGTAAAGGATTTACGAATTTTTGCAATTTCTGAATTACTTCTTTTCTCTCAAGAATATTGATGAATTCATCTCCTTGGTATAGCTCAAATCCGTTATTTACATATAATAGATAAATTAAATCAGAATAGTAATTAATTTGTTTTTCATCTTTCGATAAATAATATTGATATATTTCGTCAAAATGAAATGTTCTAATATTTTCCTTCATTGCCTTTTTTATCTTTTTAGTAAAAACTTCATTTAAGCTAATAATAAATGCTTCAAGTTCCTTATATTCATCCCAATTATCCAATTCATGGGGTAAATTATTTAGTTTGAAATTAAGGTTCATAATTTTATTAACTTCAATCCAGAGAAATACTTCATCATTGTAGAGATTAACACTTTCTTTCAAGGAGTTTATCACATTTGAAGCAATATCATTACTCTGATGTAGCAAATTTTTCGTTATAGATAATAAGCTATCTAAATGAGGATAACCATTCTTTGTAATTCTCTTTATATTGGAACAATTTGAATTTAAATTTTGTAGACTTTCTATTACACGATTTAGCTCTTTAAGAATTCGTGATTTCAAATGAAAATGAAGATCATTTTTAACAATAGACGTTGATCCTATTATGTACAAACCAAAAAATGATTTTATTTTAATTAAATAATCAGAATAGAGCTCAAGAACATTGTTTGAGACATCTAATTTGATTATTATATAATCATATATTTCTGAAGCATCTGCTTTATCGGATTTTAGTTTGTTTAAGGTTTGCTTTATCTCGGTTATTTCTTCTTTATTGAAACTTGATATCTTCCCATCATCATTAAAATTATTGTTGAATAGATTCATTGAGCTCAAACCCTATATTAGTCACATGGTACATTATAAAAGAAAGAAGTCATACAATAAATTATTAATGACATAAAGGTAATCTCTAAATTTTTAGAAAAAGAAATAAAATTTTATTCTCCTACTTCCGTTATTTCAATGTATTTTTCCTTAGCCCCAGTCTTAGTGATTGTTAAAATATCTATACCGTTACCAGACATGACATCTCGAGCAATTGAATTCTGGATTGCTTTTTCTACTAATTTTTCCCCTGCAGCTACTGTCATATTAGGTTTGTATTCTGCTTCTAAAATTCCATAAGAAAGTAGCATTCCTGTCCCTACAGCACCATAATCATCAGGCATTAAACTTCCGATTTGATCTAAGGTGTATAATTCGGGTCCTTCCTTATCCATACCTGCGATTACTATGATTGACAATAAAGGTGCCATTTTTCTCGAATACAAATAATTACTTACCATTTTACCCATACTTCGTGTGGATATCGGTTCTCCAGCATCTAAAAGGTATAGATTTGCCTGCGCTCGTAAGATTTTTACTAAAATTTGGGAGTCTCCGATAAGTCCATAAGTAGCTAACCCTATATTCTCAGTAATTTTAAAGACCTTCCTTGTAGTCTTACTAATCACGGTGTAACCCCACGTAGCTCTCCGATCACTCCCTAAAACCACACCATCCTTACACTTAATAGCAACCGATGCTGCACCTGGAACCATTATTTGTTGTGACATGTTAATATCCTTTTACAATAAATTAAATTGAATTTTTAAGTTATTTTTGATAGTATAAATAAACAGAACTAATTAAAATTTTTCTTTTAAATTATAACATTTAACATCTAACCCCATTTAATTAAAAATTATTATTCTATTTCAGAATAAATCATTTTTCAATTTTCGATTTATCGAATGATCCCAAGATTGAAATTAATTTTTACTTCTTATCCCATTTATTATATAATGTTTATGATCACCCAATCAATCATAATTTATTTCATAAGGATGATTCAATTTAACTTAAATTTTTTTAATTCCCCCTTCAATTATAGTAAAACTAAGATTAAACACGAATTACTCAATATTACCATTTGAATTGTTGTGTGTCTAACAAAATTACTTCATCTTTTTCGAATGATTAGTCATTGTATGATCACATAATTTATGATAACTTTTTCAATTATGATTGTCAGTTTCAATTAAAAATTTTTCAATTCCCCTTTAAATTATAACAAAACCAATAGTAATGATTAGTTACTCAATATTGATATTCGAATAATTTTGATTATGCAAAAATTAGTTCATATTTTTTGAATGATCAACCATTGGATGATCATAGGTTTTGACTCTTCAATTAAAACCAAAATTTTTTGTCGTGATTTTTTTTTCATTTAACTCTTCTAATTCTGCTGATTTAGTCAAAACATTTAAATACCTCTTCAGACATTATACTATCTAAGACACTTTAAAAATAAACTACAATAAAATTAAAAACTTAAATTTTAAAATTTTATACCACAAATTTGGAGGAATAAAAAATGGCAAAAAAGAAACATTCTTTCGCATGGAGTCCAATCCGTCGATTAATGAAGCAACAAGGCGCCTCTATCGTAGCTCGCAATGCAGTTGACTTATTAATCGATCATTTAGAGAAAACCGCTTCTGGTTTGACTGAACAAGCAAGAACCTTTACCATGCATGCGAACAGAAAGAAAATCACAAAGAACGACTTGCTCCTAGCAATTAAGTACGTCTAAGAAAATTAGATGGGCTAAGGGTTTAATTTTAACATTTTTTTCTTTTTTTTTTCTTTACTTTTTCCTTTCTTAACTCATTTAAGACAAAATAATGGTTGAGCTTAAGAACAAGTAAAAATCTTAGAATCCTTTATTGTACATGAACTTATTGTACTAAAATGTTTTAAGGAAAAGATGGTTACTATCATTTATTCCAAAATATTATAAATTATCAAAAATGTCCGATTCTCGACCCAAGAAATTAATCCGTGCGGAAGAACTTATGTATAGTGGGAAAGTAGAAGAAGCATTTGAAATTATTACAGCTTTCGAAAAAAAAAGTTCTCTGAAACCTAAAGATCAATTATCAGCACTTCTTCTAAGGGGAAGGATATATTCTTCAAAGATACAAATAAAAGAAGCAATAAATGTCGGGGAGCTTGCATTTCCGATGAGCCAAGAACAAGGAAAGGTTCTTGAGTCCATTGAAGCTCTGCTACTTAAAGCTCTTATATATAACTTTGCTAAATTTGATGAATCTTTGGAATATATCCTGCAAGCTGAAGAATTATTGAATTCTATTTCGCTTGATTCTGAATCTACACTTTTTAGGTTAAGATTACAAATATTAGTTGCAAAAGCTTGGGTTCATTTTTATAAAGGTGAATCAAATGTATCAATAGATCTAGCACTAGAAGGTTTGAGGGTAGCAGAAAAAACTGAGAAAAAGTTTGATATTGCACCTGTTTTAACTCAACTCGGGATGATATTTCCTCATGAAGGTAAAGCTCAGTTAGGCTTAGAATGTGCTTTTAAAGGTTTGGAACTTTTTAAGGATTTAAATTTTCAGGATGGGATCGCTTTTAGTCTTTATGCGGTAGTAGCTGCTTATTTTTTCATGGGTGAAGTTGATCAAGCATTAAAATTCGAGAATCAGTTTTTAACCTTTAAAGAAATTAGTGATTTTATGAAATTTGGTAATGTAATAATTCTCAGCTCAATCTATCGAGAAAAAGGAGAACCAAATAAAGCTTTAGAATATCTTAAAAAAGCAGAGAGAAACATACTAACAAATAGTTCTGCATATGGTTCTTACATGTTAGAAATGGGAATGATTTACCGATTATTGGGAGAATTTGAGATGGCAATAGAATATCTAAAACAGAGTTTGACATATTTTACCTTTAATAAAATACCTCATGGGATGGCGTACCCCCTTCTCTATCTTTTAATCATCAATCTAGATCAAAATTCTATGGCAGAATCAAAGAAATATTTAACACAGTTAGAACAAATTAGTAATAAACTTGATAATAAAATAACTAAGCATGCGTATCAATTAGGGAAAGCGAAGGTTTTAATAGCAGGTAATAGAATCCATGATCATGCAGAAGCAGAAAAATTACTGAAACTTATAACTAGAGATGATATTATTTTTCCAGATTATCATGTATTATCTTTAGTTTCGTTATGTGAGCTTCTTGTGGGAGAACTTTTAATCTATAATAATCCAGAAGTACTCGGTGAGATACAACAATTAATTCTACAACTAATCAAAATAGCTGAAAGTCAGAATTCATTTTCATGGTTAGCGGAGGTTAAACTATTGCAGGCTAAATTGTACTTGATTGAAATGAAAATTGAAAATGCAAAACTTTTATTAACAGAAGCCCAACGTATCGCTGAAGTGCATGGTCTTCAAATGTTAGCAAGGAAAATTTCAAGTGAACATGATAATTTGTTGGAGCAATCAAAAGCTTGGGAAAGTTTAAATGAAGAAGATGCATCCATATCAGAACGCATTGAGTTAGCTTCTGTTGATGGTGTTATTGATCGTTTACAAGGTAAACGTACGATTGAACCTCCTGAATTATTAGATGAGCAACCAACACTACTACTAATCATAGCTGAGGGCGGAGCTCTTTTGTTTTCTCATAAGTTTGTAGAGGATTTTTTATATGAAGAAGATGTAATCAGTGGATTTTTAACCGCCTTTACCGCCTTCAGTGGTGAAATTTTTTCCAAAGGACTCGATAGAGCGAAATTTGGTGAAGATACAATATTAATGGAACCGATTGATAAATTTTCTGTATGTTACCTATTTAAAGGTCAAACGTATCCCGCAATGCAGAGACTAAGTCTCTTTGTAGAACAGATTAATAATTCAACCATTATTTTGCAAGCACTTGAAAAATATTTTCAATCAAGTCAAGTTTTAGAATTAAAAGATAGTCCCTTGCTTGAGTCATTAATTGATGAAACCTTCATTAAGAGAAGCATTGAATTAAATGTTTAAAAATTGTGAGAAATTATGCCCGATTCGCGACCAAAGGAACTTATCCATGCAGAAGAACTCATGTATAAAGGTAAATTAGAAAGAACACTTAACCTTATTACCAGCTTTGAAAAGAAAGGTAAAAAATCCTCTAAAGAGCAATTATGGATACTCCTTTTAAGAGGGTGGGTGTATGCTTTGAGAGAACAGATTAATAGTGCAATAGAAGTAGGGGAATCTACCTATAAGATGAGTAAAGAATTGAAATTAGTACCTGAAGCTATTGAGGCTCTCCTCCTAAAAGTATATTGCGTCTTTTTAGGAAAATTTGAGGAAGCTAATAGTTATATTTTAGAAGCTGAAAGGTTACTAAGTATTCATCCTGAAATTCCACCTGATAAGTATAAAACTCATATTCTACTCCTTAAAACGTGGATTTGTTGGTATAAGACTGATTATGATAACGCCCTAAATTTAGTAAAAGAAGGTTTGGCTTCAGCAGAAAAAACAGAGAGGAACATTCAGATAGGACTATGTTTACGTGTGATATGTGTAGTATATTTTTCAAAAGCTGATAATGAAAAAGCTAAGGAATATGGTATGAAAACTTTGAATTTCATGAGATCAATAAATTTTCGGACTGGGATTGTTTTAGGACTTCAGGAATTAGGGCAAGTATTTCTTAATACGGGGAACCTAAATAAAGCAATAGAACTCCTCAAGGAAACTCTAACAATAACGGTTATTTCTGATTGGGTTAAAGTTAGATCATTTTCTATGCTAGGGGAAATCTATCAATATAAAGGAATGTTAGACAAAGCCTTAGAAAATTGTAAGCAAGAATTAAAATTGGCTCAGAAGGTTTCTCATTTTTTGTTCATAGGAGCATCATTAATAGCTATTGGAATGATTTATAGGAAAAAAGGTAATTTAAGTAAGGCAAAAAAGTATTTTGAACAAGGTATAATGCATTTTGAAGAATCAGGGTTGGTTATGGCAAAATCGTATTCAACTCTATATTTACTTTTAGTAAGTCTTGATATAAATTCTAAAGAACAAGCTAAACATTATTTATCACAGTTAGAAGTAATTCATGAACAATTTAATCAAAAAATTAGTAAACAGGCATATCACTTGGGAAAGTCTTTTATTTTAAGATCAAGTAACCGAATGCGAGATAATGCCAAAGCTGAAGAATTATTAAAACAAATAGTTGAAGGAGAATTTTTATATCAGGAATTTCATGTTTTAGCTTTAATTTCTCTATGTGAACTTTACTTGGAGGAATTGGCTTTTAATAATAATCAAGATATTATAAAAGAGATTAATCCTCTACTTACAAAATTACTTGATATGGGAGAAAGACAAAAATCATTTGTTTGGAAAGCTGAAGGAATGGTCTTACAAGCCAAACTAGCTTTAATTCAAATGGATCTTAGTAAGACTAAAATATTGTTAACGGAGGCTCAACAGATCGCTGAAGAACATGGTCTAAACTTATTAGCCCGAAAGATTTCTAGTGAACATGATAATTTACTCGAAAAAACGGATGATTGGAACAAATTGAAAAAAGAAGATTCACCCATGTCAAAACGTATTGAATTAGCATCTTTCGAAGGGGTTATAAACCGATTACAAGGCAAACAAGCAATCGATCAACCTGATTTAGTTGATGAACAACCAACCCTACTCTTGATCATTGCTGAAGGTGGTTCTCTTTTATTTTCTCATAAGTTTATAAAAGAATTTCAATACGAAGAAGATGTAATCAGTGGCTTTTTAACCGCTTTTACCACTTTTAGTGGAGAACTATTCTCAAAGGGACTTGATAGAGCTAAGTTTGGTGAAGATACAATATTAATGGAATCTATTAACCATTTTTCTTTATGTTATCTGTTCAAGGGGCAGACCTATCCAGCAATGCAGAAACTAAGTCAATTTAAAGTAAAAATCGAAAACTCCACCCCATTATTACAAACATTTGAAAAATTTAATAAAACAAGCCAAGTTCTTGAATTAAAGGATATTCCCTTACTTGAGTCATTGATAGATGAAATTTTTATTAAGAAAAGTATTGAATTAAACACTTAAAGAATGTGAGAATTTATATCAATTAACTGTTTGATAACGGAGTTTAAAAATTCTCTTTCAAAATTGGGAGTAACAATGTATATTTTACTTTAATGATTATTTAAATTATACATTAAAAAATTGATCAACAATTTAAAATGACTAAATCTAATGAA
>JAEOTR010000072.1 GCA_016839705.1 Promethearchaeota archaeon
AAAGGTCCTAATCTAATCTTAGACAAAACATTGGATAGGAGAGCATAGCCTTCATTTTCTACGATTAGCAGTTTTGCCCCCAGAGCAATTCTTGCTTTTAAATAATCAGCTCTGTTAAAACCCATTGTTTCTTTATCAAGAATCAACGTCCAATCAGGAATCGATTTCTTAATTTGAACACCTTCTACAACTTCTTGCAATTCAGATTCAATTTTTGCAAGATGATGCATCGAAGCACTATACTTTCCCCGAAAGCCGTATTTCTTATAGATTGGTTCTCCAAATTTTGAAGCATAAAGTATTACTGATTTAATACCTGAACTTTGCGCTATATCCATTAAATTACTAAATACTGCCGTTCCTATACCACGTCCTCTGTAATCTTCTAATACACCCATATACCCAACACTCGCGACTTGCTGAAATAGGAATAATCCCCCCACACCGATTATTTTATCTTCTTTCTCAGCAATAAGAAATGTGGCTATTTTCTTATTAATTAAATATACCCACGTCTTTTTTTCAGCTAAAATATTGCTAAAATCCTCCCTTCCAAAAGATAAAAGGAAAGTCTTAATACTTTCAAGAATCTCATCCAGATTGGGCTCTCTAATTATAACTGAATTCATTTTTAAACCTCTAGAAGTATGATAGGTATATTAGTTATAGGGGGGATTATTTAATTTTTATATTTTCTAAAGGAACCCATCCTTTCCTTCCCTCCTTATTCGACACCCAAATCCATCCGCTTTCCTCTTTTTCTATTTTCAATTCTTCTCCAATTGACACAGTCAGCTCCCTAGCTTCATAATCTTGTAACATTATGCCGGAATTACCATGTATCTCTACATAATTTTTTGGTACCCATCTTTCTTTTCCATCTTTATTCATACACCAAACCCATCCAGACCATTCACTTTCTTTATTCCCAACTTGAAGTCTTTCCCCTTTTTGGATTTTCAATGGATCTGTATAGGGTGATGTATACTCAATAATAACCTTGCAATTCTTCCATTTCATTTTTTGAAAAAAATCTTTTAAAATATTTATATTCAATTACATTTTACTTTTTAAAAACACTATACTAATTCTTTGTAGAAATTGATAAGAAACATAATTTTTGATATTGGGAACGTTTTAATCAATTTTAAGCCAGATCAGTTTTTAAGGAGATATATTAATGATGAGCTTCGTATAAAAGAATTTATCACTAAGGTGGTAAAGACAGAATTGTGGCTGAATTTAGATCGTGGGATTATTTCACTCCAGGAAGCTCGGGATGAATATTTAGAACGATATCCTGAAGAAAGTAATTTACTTTTAACTTTTTTTGACCATTGGAAAGAGATGTTAACGCCAATTACTCACAACATACAAATTTTGCGAGAATTGAAGGCTAATGGTTACAGGATATATCTCCTATCAAATTATATCCAAGAAGCATTCGATTACGTTCAAGACCGTAATGAATTTTTTACAATAGTAGATGGAAAAATAATTTCTAGTGAAATAAAATCTGCTAAACCAGAAGCGAAAATATATCAAAAATTACTTGATAAATATAATTTGAACCCGGAACAATGTGTATTTATTGATGATGTTGAATCTAATTTACATCAAGCTCAATCTTTGAAGATAAAAACCATTCATTATTTAAAGGATACTGATTTACGATCAGAACTTAGAACATTGAATGTAAAAATATAATTCAAGGGAGTTACATTATTAGATGTAAAAAATTATTTTTAAAACGTATATATAACTTTAAAAGGGACATATCTTAAGATCTCTTGGAGATCTTGTTTGAACTTGTCCGAGACGGGTTTAAAGCCATTTAATGTATAATTGCTAACAGAATAATGATCCGGCATAATTTTTAACAAGAAATCCTTTAAACTTTCCACATTTCTAATATTATCATTCACACCTTTCAAAAACATACTATAAATACCTAGTTTTCCCTTGTATTCTTTCCTAAAATCTGCAATTCCTTTTAATACATCCAAAGGACTCACGAACTGGGGACATTTATTGATTTTTGGAAAGTCTTCTGGATTAACACTATTTAAATTAATAGCAACCACATCACAATCATAAAATTCTTTACGTACTTCTTGGTCTTCAAAAAGCGCACAATTTAAATAGATACCTATCTGCTGATGTGAATATTCTTTTTTAATTAAATTTATAATTTTTTTGGAATTCACATGCTTTAATGAATCACCAATTCCTTTGAACCAAATTAACTCAGGTATTCCCCTATTGATCACACAATCCTTTATCTCATTAAAAATTTCTTCAGTTGAGTTCATGAGGTTATCAGATTCGTGATAAGTACCAAGATCAACCGATAATAAAGTACCAAAATTAAAGTTAAATTCAAATGTCTTTACGAATCTGTATTCCATTAGAGCCACATTTCCTACCTAGAATTCTCTTTTTTTAACTTGTTCATTTTTGCCCGAAGTTCTGAAAACCTTTTATCCGCTCTTGGTCCATGAAATTTTCGATAAGTCGGGTTCTGTCTATCTTCAAGAATTTTCCCAGTTTTATAAGATTCAAGAGCTTTTTCGTACATTCCTAACTCTTCATAGCATTCTCCCATTCTTATAAATGTTTGGTCTCTAAACCACCCTTTGGGTTCGATTCTTAGTGCTTCTTCATATTTCTTAATAGCTTGTTCGTAGTCCCCAAAAATTTGAAGAATTTCACCATAAGTGTCATAGGAATTCCCATGGTTTGGGTCAAGAGTTAATAGGTAATCAGCAGTTTCAATAGCTTCCTCTTTTCTCTTTAACCTGGCTAGAACTTCCACTTTATTATTAATAATGTCCAAATCATTGGGAAATAGTTTTGATATTTCATTGATGACCTCATAGCTCTCCTCATATTGTTTATTGTTCCAATATAATATTGATTTATGTTTGTAAAGCTCTTTTTTATATTTAGGATATTTACTTACAGATTCTTCAATTAATTCTAAAGCTTCTAAGGGTTTATCTGAATTGGTCAAAAAGTAAATTTTTATTCGATATTGACAAATATGATTAGGAAGTATTTCAATAGCTTTATCAACAGTCTCAATTGCCTTCTCATATTCTTTTATATTAAATAAGGTAAATCCTTGGAAAGCAAGATATTTTGCTTTATGTGATTTATTAGAATCAATTGGTATAGCTTTTTGAATTACGTCTAGAAAAGATTCAATATTTGATTCTTGAACTTTAAATTTGTAAATTAAATTATAACCAAGTACTATTGATTTAGTGAAATAGGATATAGGGTGATTTGGATACAGTTCTAAAACTTGATTTGCAATCTTTAAAGCCTTTTCATATTTACCTCGTGCTAGATAAGATGATGCAAAAATAAAAAATGTAGATGTATGTATTTTTGGATTCTTTTTGAGAATATTAATGTCAATTTCTTTTATTAAAGACCTCTTTGCTTCTCTAAATTTATCCATTTTACAATAGACTAAACTTCTTAAAATTACAAGTTCTTTGTCATTCGGATTCAATTTAATAGCAGAATTTATAGTTTCTAAAGTTTTTTCTGGATCTTTAATACCGCAATACCATTCATTTATATCGATCCAACATTTCAGTCGAAGGAAAAAAATATGATGAGGATGAGTTAAAAGATTGCTATCTATTATATCTAAAGCTTTACCATAATCCTCTAATTTGGTTAGTATTTGTGCTTTTTGACAAGATAATAAAATGTTAGGTGCTTTCTTTAATCCTTTCTCAACTGCGCTTAATGCGTTATCATAATCATCCATTAAAAAGTAGGTTAATGATTGTAATAAATATCCAATAAATTCTTCTGAATACTTTTCTATAATTTCAGTTGTGATTTTAATTGAGTCATCCAAATCATTTTCTGCCGTAACTAAAATATCTTTTAGTATTAATTGATTAATCTCGCTAAGGTCATAATCACCAACCTCATATAATTCTCTTGCCTTAATGATTTTTCCTCGGTATAATAATTTTTCAATATTTTCAAAAACTTTCTGCTTTTTAATACCATAAGTCTCTTGAACTTCTTCTGATTTCAAGAAACTTAGCTTGGATAAATAGATCACATCTAAAGCTTCAAAAAATCCTTTATCAATAGAATAAAAAGGTTCATCATCATCTATAGCACCAATTGGTTGACTAGAAGGCTCAAATGTTTGGAACTCTTCAAAAATATTCTGCCACACAAACCCTTCTAATTTTGCTTCATTATCAACTAATTTCTTCTCAACTTCTATTTTATAAGCCAAATATTTTATATACTCAGGTAAGAATGATTTTATGCAGGATTTCAAATTTTCATTAAATAAATTACCGCAAATATTATTTAAAATGTTCTCCAATAATAATTCTAGATCTAAAGATGGATTTTCTTGAAATTTATTTAGATAGGTTAATTTCGTAATATATTTCTCAACAATAGCATTAAGGATTTTCTCAATTGGTTCCCCTTTTTGAAAATAATAAATTCTTCCCTGTTTATCTTCTAATTTAAAAAATTTTATTTGAAAAAACTGCTTATCTACAATTTCTCGCATGTAGTAATTCAAAGTAGTCGCATCTATGTCATATTTTAATGAGAAATCTTCTGGTGAAATATAATCAGGATATTGATTTGGATGATTAATTGAAAGGAATAATAAAATTTTGTTAAAATCCTCTTCATTTTTTAGCAGTAATTCAACCTTTGAATAATTGAATTTTAGGATATGATCAAGATATCGAAATTTCAACTCATCTTCTTCAATCTTGTATGTGTGAAAAAATGCTCTCGTTCTTTCCGTTACCTCTTCAATTCTCTTACTCTCTTGTTCTAAAATTGACTGGCGATCCATATCATAGGATTTTAATATGACAAAGTATTCAGCTTTCCCTAATGGTGAAATAATATATTCCTTATTTTCTCTAAGAACAAATCCATTATCAATTAAGGAATTCAGATTATTAGACAGAGAAGATTGATTAATGGAAAGGGGTTCTTGCTTAAAATCTGACCATTTGCATGAATAATTATTATATAACATCCACAAAATCCAATGATCATAATTTCTTCTCTTCAGTAATACTTTAGGAGGATATCTTAATCTTCTTTTTCCTGCTTTTTTATCAAATGTTAGTTCACTATATCTCTCTCTCCCATTTGAAGTAATCATATATTTAGCTTTTTCTGGTTTTTCAATGTATCCCTTATTCTTGAGTTTCTTCAAATGACCAGATAAAGTTGACATTGGTATTTCAGCAGTAAAATCTGACCACTCACAAATTTCATTATTATTAAGCATCCATAGTATAATATATTCATAATCTTTTCCTAATGTTGGATTTAATATTTCTCCAGGGGGATAAATAATAGGTTCTGTTTTACTCATAATAAAATCACATCTTTCACTTTATATATATAATATTCATACTTATTTATATACTTATTACTTCAGAATAAAGTATGAACTTCATATGAAGTACGAAGTCAAAACTTATAAATCGGAGTTGATCTTTATTGATCTTAAGAAAAAAAATTAAAAAAACGTGAAGAAAAAAATGGTCCAAGTTTATGAAAAACCTGAATTGGAAGAAATTATGAAACAGGAAGAAATTTTTGTTGTCATTCCTGAGAAGGTAATTGTAGAAGAAAAGAAGGAGGAGGTAAAACCCCAGAAGAAATCGAAATTGTTTAAAAAGCGCAATAAACCAATTGACATCAATAAAGTTAAAAATAGGCTTGATGCCAAGATGTACACGAACAGGTTTGTAGTACGATAACAATTACATAACTATAATTGAGGAGGTTAATCAAATATGCCTGAGGAACCTGAAAAAATAATTATAATTAAAAGTACACCAGAAGCCCCAAAATCAAGAATAACATTTTAGAAAACGAGGAATTATTATGAAAAAGAGAACAAGAATAAATTGTATGAAATGTGGTAAGGAAATAAAACTGAATTTTATGGATGTTAGAGCAGTTTGTAAGGGATGTAAGTAAAATGTCCCCCTAATTCTTTTTTTTTTTGACTTATTTTCATTTTTTATCAACTCATATCCATTTCCATATTGTTTCACTATAAGCATAAGGGCGGGTTTTACTCGCCCAATTTTAAATTGATTATCTCTAATTGAGAATCATTTATCAAACTTTTTTTAATTTCATTATCCATGTTGTACTCTTCCTTATAGATGAGCCTTTTAATGTTTGCGTTTATTAACAATTTTAAACAACTCATACAGGGAAAAGTTGTCGAATAAAGAGAGATATTTCCTTCGATGGCTGTACCATGAATTGCTGCTTGAATGATGCAATTAATTTCAGCATGTACACCTCTACATAATTCCGGTTTATCTCCAGGAGATAAGGATTTTCGGACACAAGTCTCCGGAGTGCAATGAGAAAACCCTGAGGGAGCACCATTATAACCAGTTGATAAAATATGATCATCTTTCACAAGCACAGCCCCAACTTTTCTTTTAATGCAAGTAGATCGCAATGAAGCAACTTCAGCTATCCTCATGAAATATTCATCTTTAGAAATTCGTTTACCCAACTTCTACACGACTTTTGATTTAATTATAAGTTTACCATTTATTGAATTTTGGTTCTCTCTTTTCAAAAAATGCCATACTAGCCTCTCTTGCATCAATACTCTGACTTGCTACATTTTGAGTTTGATTTTCTAACTCTATTGCAGATTCCAAAGAGGGTGCATCGATATTGATGTTTAGTGCTTGTTTAGTTAATCGAAGACCTAAGACACTTTTATTTATCATATTCCTTGCGATTATCAGAGCTTCTTCAAGAATATTACTATCGGGAACTACTCTTGACACGAGTCTAATACGTTCAGCTTCTTTTGCATCTACATCCTTTCCAGTATAAATGATCTCTGCGGCGTCTGAGAATCCAATTACTCGTGGAAGCCAATATGTACTTCCACAATCTGCTCCAGATACACCAATTTTTATGAATGCATTACAGAAGACTGAACTTTCTCCCGCAATTCGAATATCCGCGGCTAATGAAAGTGCAAGACCACCTCCATAAGCAGGACCTTTGATCGCAGCAATTACAGGTTGTGGGATTTTTCTTAGTTTAATCATTATCTGAGTAATACGTCTTTGGAGCATAAAACCAACTTTAATAGAATCTTTAGTCTGAAGATATCTAAATCTAGGATCTGTTTTATATAGCTCATTACTACTCAACGAACCCATATCTTTTAAATCGAGCCCTGCTGAGAACGCTCGACCCTCACCAGTTAAAATAACCACATTGATATCATAATTATTTTCTAAATAATCTAAATAATCTAGAAACTCCTCTATCAATTCAAAATTAATTGCATTTAACCGTTCAGGTCTGTTAAGGGTGATAATAGAGATTCCTTCTTCTCGTTCATCTATTTTGAGAGTTTTATATTCTTTCATATACACCACGAAATGAATCTAATAAAATACTGTAATTAATAGTATATAGAAAAGGTTTAACTTTTAGTACTTAATTTAATCTTTTTAAGGATTTTTTGTTAATTATGAAAGCTCCTGAATGATTTGAATAACTTCAGAAATTTGTTTTATTTCATAATCAGGAAGAATTTCAGTTGACCTTGGAGAATTTTTATCATTTAGCCATATCGTTTTCATTTTAAAATCTTGAGCTCCCTTAACATCTGTTTCCAACATATCACCTATATGAATAGCATTTTGCGGTTTACAGTTAAATCTTTCCAACGGTATCTCAAACATTTTGGGGTGTGGTTTGAATAATCCTGTTTCGTCAGAGTAGACCATTGAATCAAAATATTGAAGGACATTATATTCATCTAACACTCTATTTATCGTTTTGCCTGGGGTTACGCCTGTATTAGAAATTAGGCCAACTTGATAATCCGGGGCAAGGATTTCTAGCGTTTTTTTAATCCCAATTTTTAACTGAGGGGGATCGTGTAATATTTCAGACTCAAATTTCCCTTTAAGCATCTCAATATCTGACTTAGGAACCTGTATATCAATACTTTCAAGCACCCTTGAGATCCTATCCTCCGTATAAATATGACGAAATTCAATTTCTTCAAATGTAACCTCTGAAAAATGAAATTTAGTATGAAAAACTTCTTCAAATTTATCGAATGGTAAGAAAATATTCCTTTCCTGCAGAAATTGAAAAAATTGTTTTAATCTGAGTTCTGAATAAGATTTGTTAGAAAATAGCGTGTTCCATAGATCAAAAGTAATTACCTTGATCATGAATAGATAAATACGTCAAGTAATTAATTACCTACCTTTTGAATGAATTAGTTAAAAGTAATAAATAGAAACTTAAATTCATGAATAAACTTAAAAATTCAATTGATTGTATATTACTTAAGTATAAGAATTTTTAATGACATAAAAGTCAGTTTCTTAATTCTAATAATATTTAGGATAGAGTGATATTGGGAGAATCTGGGCAAGAAACAGTAGAGCTCGCATATAAGGTCTGTGTTTTTGGAGATTCAGCTGTTGGAAAAACATCTTTAGTAGATCGCTATCTCACAAATGAATTTCACGAAAATATTCAAGCAACTCTCGGAGCAACAATCCATATTAAATTCATAGAAGTGGTGAATGGTAAAATAACACTTCAAATCTGGGATTTTGGAGGGCATAAGAATTTTATGTTCCTTATTCCCTCATATGCTCGAGGGTCCTCTGGTGCGGTTTTTATGTTTGATCTTACAAAACATAAAAGCTTAGAAAATTTAAATGATTGGTTATTAGAATTTAGCAAAGTAACAAGAATTATTCCTCTTATTTTAGTAGGGAATAAATTAGATCTTGAACAAGAAAGGATTTGTACAAAAGAGGAAGCCTTAAACACCATGAAATCACATAATTTCGTTAATTATATAGAATGTTCTGCAAAAACTGGAGATAATATTCAAATGGTATTTGAATCGTTAACATTAGAAATTTTAAAAAGAACTGGACGCACTGAAATATTTATAAGGTGAAATGAAAAAAAATAATTTCTTAGTATTCTATCTTTTCTTCTTTAGAAATTTTTCCCTTATTATATCAAAAAGCAAATAATTTTGCCATCCAAGCTAAATCAACCTAACTTCAGTTTGGGTTTAAAAGTTCACTCTAAGTTCAGCATTTTAATCTATTTAGCTAATGAGTAATTGAATGATTATAAAGAGTTTATTAAAATTTAGAAATACTATAGTTGAAAGATAATGGAAAAAACACCGACTAAAAAGACTTTTCATCATTATTTATATTTCTTATTTGGACAGCAATTCTCAATGTTAGGTTCGATGATTGTAGGTTTTGTTATCACATATTGGCTTACCATTGAGACTGGAAGTGTTGTCATTCTTTCTGTATCCTCATTTTTAATGTTTGTCCCTCAAATTGTGGTTACACCTTTATCTGGGGTATTAGCTGACAGATGGAATCGTAAAACGATAATTGCAATTTCAGATTCGTTTCAAGCGCTCGTTACATTCCTCTTATTTCTGTTTTTTCTAAGTGGGATTCAAAATGTCTGGTTAATTCTAGGAATAAATATACTCAGAGCGGGATTATTCGCATTTCAAATGCCGGCAGTACAATCAATCATTCCTACTATGATCCCTAAAGAAAGCTTAAGTAGAATTAATGGAATGAATTATCTATTCTCTGGGTTAATCTTTAGCTTCGGGCCGGTTATTGCAGCAACACTAATATCGTTTTTCGCCGTTGAACATATTTTCCTTCTTGATATATTCACTTTTTTAATAGCAATTGTACCTTTATTGTTAATAAAAATACCCACAGTTCACCATATTACAGAAGAGGCTACGAAAAAATCAGTTTTTAAAGATTTTAAGACAGGTTTACTCGTTGTAAGAGTGGTTCCTGGCCTTCTTGCCATGATTATTTTTGCAATGATATGGAATTTCATTTTTAGACCTTGGAATGTTTTGCTACCATACTTTATATTAAATACACATGAAGGAACTGCGTTTAATCTTGCTCTTTTAATGACTTCATTTAGTATAGGTAGCATTACTGGCTCTTTAATCACATCAATTAAGAAAAATTTTAAGCACAAAATAAAAATAAACATAATTGGAGCATCTTTTTTCTTTGTAGGGCAAATTTTTGCAATTTTAACTCCAAGGGGAAATTTTATTGTAATGATGATTGCATTATTTCCTGGTGCTGTGGTTTTCCCAATTACTGTATCAACTTATTTAGCAATTTTACAATCAGCTGTTCCAAAAGATAAAGTAGGGAGAATAATGTCTATAGATCATATGATTTCTATGGCAATTGCTCCGATCGGCGCCCTTTTATCTGGGCCGTTAGCAAATCTTTTTGGTATAATCAATCTACTTCTGATGTGTGCGATTATTGGAATTATTTTCCCAAGTTTAATATGGTTTTTCACAAAAATTAGACACCTTGATCACGTCGAAGAAAAAGATGAGGAAGTTTTAGAACAAACAGAAATAGTGGAAATTGCAGAAGTTATTAAATAATTAATTTTTGTTTTAACTTTTTGTTTTCTTTATTGAAAATAATATCCAATTTCACTACTTTTTAATATGTAAATTTAAAAAAATTCATACTATTGAGTTATTAATTTTGCTTCTCTAAGTTAAAGTATGAAATTAAAAAATAAAGTCGCTTTAATTACAGGTGCAGCCTTGGGTTTTAAAGAAGGAGGTCCGTCCATTGGGAGTGCAATCGCGTTAAAGTTTGCATCTGAGGGTGCCAAAATTGTAGTTGTAGATGTTTTTGAAGATATGGGACAAAAAACAATTGACCAAATTGTGGAAAAGGGCGGGGAAGGAATCTTTATTAAGGTAGATGTTTCTAAAACTGAGGAAGTAAAAAATGCTATCAATCTTACTCAGAAAAAGTATAATGAATTGCATATTTTAGTTAATTGTGCGGCTTCATATGAAGGGGATATCTTTCAGAATGTGGTAAATACTCCTGAAGAGGATTGGTATAATATCATTGATGTTAATTTAAACGGATATTTTAGGTTTGCTAAATATGCTATTCCTTTAATATTAAATAGTGGAGGAGGAACTATTGTGAATATTTCATCAAGTGCAGCTTTTAAAGTATTAAGGGATTTTTGTGTATATCCTGTAACCAAGGCTGCTATAAATGCCTTAACAAGAACTTTAGCTGTCGATTTTGCCCCCCAAATACGTACTAATTCAATTTGTCCAGGTTTCGTTAGAATTGCGAACTCTGAAGGCGATCGTACAACTGAAGAAATAGAAGATTGGATTAATGGTATATCAAAAAAATATCCCTTAAGAAGAGTGTGTACTGTTGATGAAATTGGGAAAATTGCTTTATTTTTAGCAAGTGATGATTCATCTTATGTCAATGGTCAATGTTTAATTGTTGATGGGGGAAAAATTATATCTGAGACACATGAATTTTAACTGAAAGAGTTTTTATTATCTGATTTATATCTCAACAATAGCTAAATTAGAAAAAGAAAAAAAAAGATTGATCACTAAAATTTATTTAGCATCCTCATCTTCTTCCATAACTCCAAGCTTATTACCTTCTGTATCTTTAAACATGTAGAAATGGCCTACTCCTGGGACTGATATTTTAGGAGACTCTATTGTTCCCCCATTTTTTTCTATAAGTTTTTTAATTTCATCTACTGAGGAAACACTAATATAATTAAAGATCTGATCTTCAGAATCCTCTCTTTGTTGTAATCCTCCGTTTATTCCTTCTTCACTTTCTTCTCCTGCTTCTATTACATGATAATCGGGATTTCCTTCCCAACTTCGAATTTTCCATTTAAAAACTTTTTCATAAAAAGCCTTTGCTCTTGATATATCATCCGCATTTACTTCGAAATGCACTATTTTTGGCATTTTACCACCTCAAATTTGTTGATATTGAAAATCTTATGATTTGTGAAGTACATTAATAATAAAATGGTATTGTATATAAAATATAACTCCTCTAAAGCAATATGAATTTATCTTGAGGAGACAATAATATTAACATGACATGGGGATATCCTCATGGTATACCTTTTTAACCGTGAAAGTACACTTTCACGAAGATTTTGGAATATCCTCAATAACAATAATTACTAAAATTTAGAAGTGATAACTAAACGAAGAATTTAATAAAATTGATTGCTATTTTATGTTACTTGCATGAGAGAGTGATCTTTCATAGACGGGTGAGTATAGATGATAGAAGAGTTAATGGAAAAGGACTTTCAAAAAGTAAAACATTTGTTTGGAGATAAAGCTAAGGCGTCAGAACTAAAAAGTTTAATAATAATAAAAAAATCTTAAAATCTTCAAATACTCGAATTTAATTATGAATTATTTTACAAAAGATAAGTTAATTTCAACTATTGGTGATTCTGTAAGACTCGTAAAATTGGATTCAGGAAAAAGCTCTGTTCTAATTTCTGAATATGGAGGACGGCCATTAGGAATCTTTCCAAAAGATAATTTTTTTAACATACTTTGGGTCAATCCAAATATCAAGGAAGCAATTAAATCACGGAGTCATGAGATTGGAGGCGATCGGTATTGGGTAAGCCCAGAACGAGATTTCTTCTATAAAAAGCCTGAAACATTTGAAGAATGGTCCTGCCCTCAAGGTCTTGATCCGGCAAACTATGAAATTTTAGCAAGTTCGGAACATTCTTGTACAGTTTCAAGTGGAATTTTTCTTTTGAATCAAAGAACTAAGCAAGGATATCAAGGAGAAATCACCAGACAATTCAAGCTTATCGACGAGCCTTATTCTACAGGAGTTAGTTATTGTGGGATTGAAATTCTTGATGATTGTATATTTTATAGACCTAATCTGAAGATTAATGGATGGTCTTTAACAACCACCATAAGTGGGGGTGTTAAAAATCCCGGAACTGTTTTGATACCTACCAGAGAAAACCCAAAACTAATATCATATTTTCGTATGGTGCCCGAAGATCGGGTAAAAATTGGAAAAAATTATGTAGCTTTCAAGATTGATGTCGATGATATTTACAAGTTAGCAATCCGACCGGAAGATATTGATTTCAACTATCCCGCTAAAATAGGATATATATTAAAAATGCCCGATAATGAAGATTATGGATTCATAGTAAAATTGTCAGATGATATTCCAAAAGATCAGACTGAATGCTTCGATGTTCCTAGAGATCATCCCGAATCTGAGATTGGCGTTGTACAATCTTATAATTCTGAATCACTAGATAAATCTGTACTAAACTTTGGTGAAATTGAGCTTCAATTAAATTCTTTTAAAACGATAGATAATGCTTCTCATGGCAAAGCTAAACATGAACTCTTCGCATATGTTGGCTCTAAAGAGGAGATCTTAACAGTAGTTAAAAAATACCTTGGAATAGAAAATCCATTTCTTTATCAAATTAATAATAATTAATAAAAAAGATTAAAGAAATATGTTCTAAATTTTTAATTTACTTCTCCAGAAGTTAATTTTATTTAGTAAATCTTGTTTTTCAGAGGGATTTAATAAATTAGGATTGGATTTTAACGGTGCGATGCTCATTCTTATCTGTCTTAATACCCCACTATAACCTTTTTTCTCAAGAATATCATCTTGTAATGTCTGTAGTTTAGAAGCGATATCATATCCATTAAGATCTCCTATACTACTCAATAGAGTATCAATCTGAGATGATAGATATGCATCAGTTGATCCTATAGCTGCTGTAGACATAGGTGTTTCCTGTCTAAATTCAGGAATTTCCTGGGGAGGCTCTGATTTTATAACCGGTTCAGGTTGAATTGTTACTTCAGGTTCAATTGGGGGTTGTTCGGGGGGTGTAGGTGTAATTCTTTCTGGTATAGGTGGTTTCACAGTTGGAGTAAACTTCTCTGAGGGTATAACGGGTTCTGGAACGCTCTTTATTGCATGTAGAACTTCTACTTGATCAAGTTTCTTAGACTGAATCCACACATCTTCTAAAACAGCTGCAAATAATTTTACATGTTCTTCGAGGACAGATCCCATACCTGCAATTTCAAATTCTCCTTCTTCTGATTTAGAAACTACACAAACAATAACTTCTTCAAAGTCTTTATTAATTGACCATAAGTTTTCACGAGGATAATGTCTTACAGCAAAATTTGATAAATCTTCAATTTGCCTAAATCGCATCTGATCTTCCGGATTACTTAAATCAAAATTAGTTGAAATTCTAATATTAATATGTTTTTTTAATCCTGAGAGGGCTACTAAATCTATATCTGCCAGTTTTGGTGCAATAATATGAACACGCATCTTCACACGGGTAAGTGATTCATTAATTTGTGCTTTAATACCCTCAATACTTCTAACAAACCATACATCTTTAAAACTTAATAATGAAACTTCCTTTGAACGCTCCCAAAACTCATTCATTGTTAATTCTGAGCTATCAAGTTGGGTGATAATGTTATTAATGATATCATTTTGAATGGTTTCGAAAATTTCGGTTTTGAATAAGGTTTTTAATTCTTGAATACCTGAAATTATATCATCATAAACACCTGATACCCTATTTTCTAAATCTTCTAAAGTTGTCTTTAAACCACTTTCTATATCGGTAAATACTGTTCCCAAATCTGAGCTTATCTCGCCAGCAGTGTCAGTTATACTTCCTAATTGTTCTACTACTTGATCCAACATATTTTGGGTGGTTTGTACGAATTTATCACGAAAAACAACGGTAATTTCTTTGAATTGCTCTGAAATCACACGAGAAACAATTTTCTCAGCCATACTTTTCAAGGCGCCAATTCTAAATTGCTTTTCGAATCGATTGGAAATCTCGATTTTTATACCATCTAATCGACTTTCCATCACCCCGAATTCCTTAGTGACTTCCTCGGGAACTATTTCCTTTAAATTAAGAATAAATCTTCTAACATCTCGAAATCTATTAACTTGCTCAAGCTCTTTTTCAAATCTATCAAACTGTGATTTTATTTGTTCTGGAAGCTTTGTTTTCATTAATTGAAGATATGCACGGTAATCATCTAGTTTCTTTAACTTTGCTGAATGGGTTTCGAGAGAATCAAATCGTTCTTGGATATTTCTAGGTGTTACATCTTGAAAAGTTTTAATAGTTTCTTTAAATTGATGAATTTGTCCCAAGAGTGCGGCATATGGTGGTAAGGCTTCATAAATTACTGATTTGCCCGGAATTTGTTTTAAAAGCCCTTTATGAAACAAATTCTCTGCGATTTGTGCTGCTCTTTCTTCTTCACACTCTGCCAAAAGTGCAATTTCACCAACCATGACTGGGCCTCTTCCTGTAATCTGAAAATAAGTATTCACTTCATCATGAGCTAATCCTATTAACTCTAATACTTGCATGGTTGCAGAATCATTTTTATCAGACATGTTAAACTGGTCACCCCACTATTTTTTATATGTTTCTTCAAGAAACTCTAAGTGTTTTATTGCTAAATTCTTCTTTAATTTTCCTTCCATACTTTCTTTACGAATTTTTTCAATCATATATTCAGGATAAAATGTATGAGCAACAACATCTGTAAATAATAAAATCCAGTCTATGTTTTTTTCATCTTTAAGAATGATAATAATATTATCCTCTTCCATAGCTTTTAAAAACCCACCGATTTCTTCCGGACTTTCTCCGGGTCCTCTCGGTAACTTATTTATTGGATATGCCCTTTCTCTAAAAAGCGTGATATAATCATATTTATCAGGATTCATCATATTTTTGGCAATCTTTAAATTATCTTCAAAAGTGGGGCTATAGCCCGCAAAGAACTTATTTACAGCTTCAAGATATTTTGTTGCTAATGTGGGAGTAGGTAGATTTTTCTTGGCACCCTCAATTAATTTAGTGGCTGGTGATCTAAAGAAAGAAAAATCAGATAGTAAGAATAAAGAGATATCAGAATCGCCCTCAACCCAATCTTGTTTTATAAGGCCAGTTTTAATAAATGGATCTAAAGAAATTTCGATATTAGATATAATTTTGTTTAATTTTTCACCTAAAATGCTTTGTAACTCTTTCCTTGATAACGGTTTTTCTTGTAACATCTCTAATATTGTTCTTCCTTTTTCACTAATGTATATTTGTGCTAATCTCTGTTCTTTCGTTAAATTTTTCAAACGTTCTAATAAAAACAGTGCGCCTTTTATATATGACTTTAATTCTTTGATAATTTCATAGTCCTGAGAAACATCAGTTCCCATTCTCATTACAAATGTTAAAATCGATTCATTAATTTCTTGGATAACAGTTTCACCAAACATTTCAGGCTCCTCTCCTAATTCTAGAATTAAATTAACCATAATTGGTTTTTCAGACTCCATTCCTGTGAAATAACTCGATACATTAGAACGTGCTTTTTCTAGTCTTACCAAAACATTACCAGCTTCTCCAGCACCGGTAATATGGGCATAAAAAATACGCATCATATCATCCAAATCAGTTTCAACTTCTTCAGGAAAATTAAATTTAGTAACTAAACCCTGATCCTCTGTCCATTCTGTAATTATAATTCCTTTAGGCATTCACATCTCTTCCTCTTTAAATTTATCTGGTTGAAGTCGAACAATTGCCGACTCTAATATTTTCTTCTGATTTTCAAAATTTTTGTTTGAAATCTCTTCCCTTTTACTCACCATTATCGGTTTTGTTTTCCTCCCTTTTTTAATTCTTTTCTTTATCTTTCTCATTTTCCGAACCAATGGAGGATATTTAAAGTAAGTTTGATAAAAAATAAAAATCGTAACAAGACCTAGAATCGCACCTATTAATACAAAAACAAGCCAACCTAAATCAGCTCTAGGTTGGGTAGTAGGTTGACTCACGATTAAAGTTATTTCAAAGCTCTCAAAATTATAATCATCGCCAGCAAAAGCAGCTATAGTTATATCATAAACTCCAGATTGTACATTGAGTAAAGTGGCTTCATAAATACTATCATCATCCGGATCTACAAGTTCTCCTTGCCCATACGCCCATCTATACGTTACTGTAGCATTAGTAATTGTACCCCCAAATATCGTATCATTTAAAACTAATTGTAATAAAACATCTTCCCCAACATCCACTGTTATTTGAGATATCCCACTTTCTGTATTAATTGTTGCTCTTATCCTATTAATGGTAATTCTTGGATCCACTGTCTTTATTTGGTAATTTGTAGCTTGAGCTACGATTGAAAATAATTTCACACCAATGCCTAAAGTTGTTGTATCAAGAATAGTATAATATTGTCCTAGAATATCATCTCTCGTTAAATTTAGTAATAATCCCTCTCCTATCAATTGTACGTTCCCAGTGTTAATATGCTGTCCCGTTTGATTATCAGTGTATTTTATAGTTAAATTTAAATCCTGACCTTTTGTGAGAGAATATACGGGATCTAAAGTTTTATCTTCGCTATTCAAAAATAAATCTAATTCGGTTGATCTCTCAACTACTTCAACAAAAAACTGGATAGATTGAGTTTGGTAATTCATCAATTGTGCAAATATTTTCAAAACAGAAATCCCTTGATCTAAATCCTGTGCGTTTATTGTAAAATTATATTGATTACCCGTTTCATTAAACGTTCCTCTTCCCACTAAAATGATTGTTGCGTTAGGAAGATAAGCTTTTGTGTTGTTGTCTTTGTAAAATACAGTGACATTTATCATATCATCCAGTTCGACTTGGATTGTATCACCATCATTTTTTGGAATATTATTCAATAGTAATGTTAATTCTGTTACTCTTTCAATTATTTCAACAAAAAATAAGATGGATTGAGTTTGATAATTACTTAATTGTGCAAATATGGTTAAAACGGTAATAGCTTGATCTAAATCTTGAGCGTTTATAGTTATGTTATATTGATTATTAGTTTCATTTAGCGTACCAATTCCAATTAAATTGACTGTAGCGTTGGAAACATGCTGCTTAGTTTTGTTATCTCTATAATTTATAGTAACATTTATTGATTCATCAATCTCAAGTTGAATTGTATCACCATCATTTTTTTGATTCCCATCAATGAATAATTGAATCTCTGTAGCTCTTTCTGTTATTTCAACGAAGAATTGAATGGTATGCTGTTCATAAACATCTTTTTGGGCTGTTACACTAAGAATCTTTACTCCAATACCCAATTGAGATGTGTTAACCATTAACGTATATTGTTGTAATGTTATGTTCTCGGAAAGAGTACCTGAAACTTTCCCTTCTAATTGAACTGTCGCATTTGTAATATGAGCTCCAGTTTGATTAACAATATACTTAATAGTAATATTCAAATTTTCGCCTAAAGGAAGTGCTATTACAGGATCATCAGTCTTATTTATGTTATTTAAAAATAATTCTAAATTTGAGGGAATATCAGCAAAAGTTTCTGTATAAGTAATGTTAAGATACACTTCATCTATTGATATAGTAATTGTACGGTTTAATTCGAATGTGTCCGCCAGGTATACTTGAAGTGAAAGATTTATATTATGGTCTTCATCAATTAGAGAAGTAATATCAAATCCTCCTGATTTTGCGTCTTGTGGAGAAATAGTAGCTGTACTTAATTTGACTGTTTCTGAATGTGGGATATCATTAATTAAAATTCTAATTTCAGAATTAGGTGATAAACTTGACCAAGTGTCATTAATTTTATATTTGAACCAAAACAATGCTTCATTTACTGTAATAGTATTATTACTTATATCACTTGGTTTTTCTCCATCTTGGTTCCAAGATATTGAAGTAAGTTGATCAATTTTTTTCTCATAAGTAAATGTTAAATTAAGGGATTGAATTCTCAGCTCATTCCAGTCATCGAAATCAGTTCCAGTATAGTCGTCTTCACAAGAGATTTCTATTCCTATAATGATAGTAAAATTATCATGATCTGGATCGTTTTCAAAAACTCTATTCAAGTAATAAATTAAGTCTTCCTCATCTCCTACTGGTTCAATTGATTTTGTATCTATAGTATAAAATGTAGGTGCAGTATCCTTTCCTAAATCGCTTGTTTGATTATAAGCTATTCTGTAAGTACTTTTCATATCTAAATCTGCAATCTCAACAAAAAAGAAAGCATGATCAAATATCCCTGGTTGATCTATCTGATAATCCGGACTAAATCTAGCATAGGTATCGTATTTTGTATCAATGTTAGGATCGACATCAGCAAACATTGTTGAATTAATAAAAGCGGATGTAATGATATAGTCAGACATATCTATATCCATACTGACGTTATATCTCCAACTTATGCTAGCAAATTGATCGGCTGTAGCATCATGCCATGAGTGACTTACATAAAATCCATTATTGTCAATAGTATAGGTATCAGGATTAATTGCTGGTTCAGTTTTATTAAATGCTGTCCAATTGCCACTATTGGCAATATTAATTGGATCTGAGATTTCTTTCCTTCCTTTTTTTCCGAGGACTTCAAAGTTTGCTTGTCCTCCACTTATTGAAGCATCAACGTCCGTAGGATCTCCTAAAATGCCCTTAGTCGATGTCCAATTTGCGGTAGATGTAAAATTAGGGTTTTTAATCCACTGCTCTGTGAAAGATTGGGTTGCTGAAAGATGGATTTTTTCTTGATTTTCAAAGGCAAAAAAAGAGGATTTTTTATTTTTATTACCAATTGGAGTTATTACTGAAAATAATACCGTCAATATGATTAAATAACTAATTAACTTTTTTTTTTCTATCAATTTATATCACTGTCTAAAGTAAACACTTTTTTGACTTACTATATTCTAATTTTGAGTTTATCTTATTGTATTTTTAAAAATAAAATATTTTAAAATTAAATCTACTGCTTTAATCAAAGAAGTTATCTTAAAACTCACTAAATTTTAACTCAACGAATACTGGATAATAATGGTAATATAGTATATAAAAATCTTTTTTTGTTTTTATCAAGAAAATAGAAGATATGTTATTTAAATGATAAAATATAACGATATTATTTTATGAATTATTTTTTTTCACAAAGGACTTTTTAATAAACAGTTATCAACTTGTATTCACAATCTTGGTAAAGTAACGACTACAAATAATTATAATTGCACCCTCTTCATTAAGCCTTTTAGCACTCGCAAAGACTAAACCTTTACTTGATACCAAAACCAGCGCAACTTTATTTTTTAAACCCATATCCATATTGAATTACCTCATAGATTTTTATTTTAAATCAAAGTTAAGATATATAGAACATTTATAAAAAAATAAATTACACCTCGTACAATTTTCAGACTTAGAACAATTTGTTGAATAGGGACACTTTATGTCATACTTGTCCAATTTAATCATTACTCTGTGTAATCTTTTTTCAATTTCATTATTCATTATTTATTTTCTACACACAGATAATTATACTGATATAATAACTCTAATTTGATCCTTAAAAAAATATTTTTCCTAAATTTCCTATGACAGATTTTAAAAAGATAATTTTATAAATTCAAATGATTATAATAGTTTTAAAGATTGAATGATATTTTATTATATTAAAAATCATACTATAAAAAAAACTAAAAAAGGTGTATGAGTATAAGTATTGACACCAAAAGCTTCGATAATATTCTCAGTAAAATAATAAAAAGCGAAAGTGGTATTAAAAAGGTAATCTTGGTAGATAGAACAGGATTAACTATTGCAAGTGTTTCGAAGTTTTCCTATTTCCCAGCTGACGTTGATGGAATTGGTGCAATTGCCAGCGCGGTTTTTTGTGCATCAGAAGAACAAGGTAAAAATCTGGAACTTGGCAATCTCGAAATTGTTACGTCAGAATTTGGAGGTGGTAAAATTTTCGCTTCAAGTTGCGGACCTAAAGGTGTTCTTACACTTATCTCAGATCCTGACATTAACATCGGATTAATAAGACTTATTCTTAAAAGATCGGGAGATGAACTAAAAGAAATTTTGGACGAGTTTTTAGCTGAATCACCAGAAATCGTAGATAGCGGTTTGGATTTATCAGACCTCGATCAGCTTACACCTGATTAAGAGAATATTGTGCTAAATTATCACTTTTTTTAATCTCAATTTTAATACTTGGTAATTTCATACAAAGTTCTATTACTGAAATTCATTTCATTCAAAGAATTGATAAACTTAGTTTGACTTACCCGCTTCCGTGTTAATTTTTCTTTTAAATCTTGTAGGCTCATCATTCTGATTACAGTTTTTTTAATTTCTTTAAAACCATCAAGATATAACAAGTATAATTTTTTCACCTTGTCTTTAGAGAGTAGAAATTTTACGAGATCCTTTAGATCTTCTACATCATCCTCTAATATCAAATAATGGTGTCCTTGAAACAGGAGTGCATCGTTTTGACCTTTTATTTCCTCAAACATCTCATAAATGGGACGACATATTTGGCAATCACTATACTGAGGCATCTTGTCTCTGCGTGTAAGTTTAAGGTATAAATGATAAGGGTCATCCCTTTGTTCATTATGCTTTTCTTGGAGGTGTGTGAGTATAGATTCTCTATCTTTCTCATTCCAAGTACCTTGAGCAAATATTAAAACACAAAAATGCTCATATGCACCGATCTTTTGGTGTCTTGACATGTTTTACCTTTTAATATAGAGTATAATAATCAAGAAAACATGCTAATTTATATTTTTTACATTGATTTATAATATTTCAGAATTAGTATTCAGTAAAAAGTTGGCTTAAAATTTTAATACTATAGTAGTTTATTTTTTTTTACAATTTCCTGATAGTGATCTCTTTCCCTTCTTAAAACTTTCAATTCCTTTTTCATTTCAATAATATCATCTTTGCCTTTATTTGTAACATTGTTTTCTGAAGCAATTTGTTGTTGGATATTCCTTTGTTCCAACTTCAAATTAGTTATGGTTTCTAGATGAGTTTCGCTTTCACGTTGTGACTTTAAAACCTGAAACTTAAGCTTTTTATTTATCTCATTTAACTTTTCAATTTTTTGATGGAGGTTTTCATTTTCAGTTTTTATCTGTTTGATTTGTTTCAGCAGTTTTTCAGCGCCTTCTTCAATTTCCTCTTTTTCCTTTAAAATTTTTCTAAGTTTTATAATCTGATCATCCTTCTGCACCACTTCACTTTTTTTTTGAGTTGAGGATTGTGTCAACTCTTTGATTTTTATGGTTAGACTAGCATTATATTCATTTAATTCAGCCATTTGGGCAGACCAATTATCCATTTTCACGTATAATCCATTTATTTCATCTTTTAGCTCGTCAACATTCCGTAGATGATCTGATCTATCTGAGACTAACAATGAGACTTTTTGGGCAAGATCGTCAATTCTCGCCTTTTTGGAACTTAGATCTTGAGTTAATTCTAGCATTTGCTGATAATAGGGATCTAGTTCTCCCTTTTTAAGTAAATCAAAACACTTTATGAATTGATCATAAAAATCTGGCTCCTCTCTTTTAGGCAACAACTCAAAGGCTATTCTTCTTACTTGGCCTTCAAAAGTTCTTGGGAGAGTATCATCATCAGAAAGGAATATCGTTATTGCATGATCAGGCTTTCCAAGAAAACTCCTTTCGGAGTGACCCGTAAAGAAACTTGCTACGCTAACATTACGCTTGATCTGCATTTCAATATAATTGGGACCCGTTTTTACGGTTTTGTGTTGTTCAAATAAACTTAGTAATCCCGATGTAGAAATTTGTAATTCTTCCGTTATACCCTCTGGATACTGAACATCAATAGCAGGCTCAGAATTCTCACTTAAAGTTAGAATTACAATTCCTCGCATGATGCATCCCCAAAAGAACCTTTATAGTATATAAATTCTTTTTTTGACTAATTTATATATAGATTATTCTTTAATAAATGTAATAATTCGGTTGATATTTCAAGCTTTCTAAGTATAGATATGAGTAAATGTTTCTACTGTTTTATTAATATCTATCGACAGATAATTTGTTTTAAATAAAGACGCAAAAAATGCTCTATCTTCTGGATCAAAATATCTATAGCCAAATTTCTTCCATTCTATGTTTGATTGTAATGGGGCGAAGATAGATATGAAATTTTTAACTAAATTCATCAGGAGCATATTTCTCTCTTGTTTGCTTTTACTCGATATGACCGTCAATAATACATCATCGTTGAAAGCAGTCCATGTATCTTTAAATTGTAAGCAAAATTGCTTAATATCTATAATATTTCCCACAATCAATTGAGCAATTGTGTTTATTGCTGTTTCATAAGTGTTTACCTTATTTTGGTTATATAAGGGATTTGATAGAGTAAGACTCGGAGGACTCTTTAAATCTTTTTGTTGTTGAGGAACACAATATTCGGGTAATATTCGTAGTTGATTTAATCCAAGAATATTTTTAACATCTCTTAAAGTTCCTCCTGTGTCAAAGAATTGTTTATTGATAACATATTTCAGTAATTTTTGTGAATGTACATCCCCAAAATAGGGATAGTCACTAGCGTAAAGGAGATATTCAGACCAAGTTCGATTATCTACTCTTTCTTTATTATTTGATTTAAACCATCTTCGAAAACTTTCAAAGAAATTCCCTGCGCCCGCACCATGGAGCATTGAAAGATCCCCATAAGTATTTGGCTGAACAATAGTATTGTAAACTTCATGATCATCTATATTTCCCTGAGCAAAATGAGCAATAATGACTTTAAAATGAGGTAATAAATCAGGATAACTGGATTTTATTGCATTTCTTGTAGATTCGATCAGTTGGCCAATTTGTAGAATTGAGCCTCTTCCTCTTGTATCAAAAATTACAGGCATAGAAAATGACGCTGCTTCTATAAGAACTTGAGAAGCTTTTTCTGAGGTAATTTTATCAATCCACCCTTCAGAACGGGGATGCAACTTTAATCCTCGAAGCCCTAACACTTCCCTCATATACCTTACTTCATTAACAGCTTTCTCTCCTTCCATAGGATCACAACGACCATATCCTATTAATTTCATTGAAAAAGGAAATCGTGTAGTAAAACGTGAAACATTAATATTACTTGCCCGATATAGCGCTTCAGGACGTTTATCTCGAAAAACATCTTGAAACGGAAAACACACACCTTGATCTATCATAGAATAAAATTTTGATTTCTCTTTTAAATCAGAATGTTTTTTTCCAAGCTTCTGTAATGCAATATATAATTTATCTGTAAAAGGATAAGGAGTAAATGACCACGAAATTTTAGTAGTCTTCCCATCTATATTAGTTGTAAAAGATTGTTCTCCTGTTTTTTCCCAATCTGACTTGATTCTCCCTTGTACATTACCCCAAAAATCAAAAGTTCCCGCGCCTGGCGCTAATGGATTCATCATTGTAGCACCATCGACGTCTTGACCAATGTGTGAATGAGCATCAATAACAAATATTTTTTCTTCCCATTTTTTTCCATTCTGTTCTATAGTACACGTGAGCATAACATATCCTCAAAATTATTTTGTTTTTTATTCCCTCATTTCCTTTGGAAGAGTTAAAACTCCGGTTAGTGGATTATTTAGAGGGTCTTGGCAATATTGAATTGTAAAATATATTAAATCATATAATATACTTGGATTTTCCCCATTATCCAATTTATACTGGTACAAACTTAATTGATATTCCGCTTCTGTTATAGGTGGTTCTGCATAAGAAACACTCCCAAATACAGATTGTAATATAGGCTTCATAAACGGTGAATATAGAAAACCTAATTCTTTTAATTCATCTTTTAAATATATAAACATGCGTTGCACTGCTTGAGTCATGTAACGCACTGGTTGGTTTTCTGGACCAAGATATTGTTCTGCGAAGCTAGGATCATATTGTGCTAGTTTGTCACGACTAAGATTGGGAGCAACTCTAAATAAAGAAATTAGACCACGTTCTATTGCTCCTTGTCGATTCATTGTAATTGTTTCTGAGCCTACATCAGGTACCCAAACACCTTTCTGAAGCAGCTTTTTAGCTTTATAACAGAGGGCTTCAATCAAAAGTGCGATCCCAATTCTACGACATATAGAAATTTGAGCATCGCTAATTCTAATCTCTATGGTTCCCCAATCTGTTACAGGGAAGATGTCTTGAAACCTTGCGTCTTCTAAGCTTGCCTTTTGAACTGTATTGAGTAGAAAATTGATAGAGTTTTCACTAAGATCAATTAAATAAGGAATAAAATGATTCGGATCATTATTGCTCAGCATAGTAGTGTTACTCTTCAATCTTAAAGACCGGACGCAGTTAGGTGCTGTAATTCGTTTATTAATGATCTTTACGACATCTGTCGGTTGATTATTTATAATAGGTGAGTTGCATGTAAGAGCAATGATATGTGGAATAAAATTACGTATCATACAATAACTCTGTACTCTTTCCAGATCTGATTCAAAAGAACCAATATGACTATGATCCGCTTGGGATACTCCGCGCATGTATTCCCTCGTCGCAGGATTAATCGCTGAGGCGATGATATGCAGATCTTTTGGTAATGTAGCTTTAGCTAATAAAAATAGAGTACTAGCCCAGTATGCTAGTTCTTCAACGTAAACACAGGGGGGAGTTACGAGCTCCAAAATATAAGTAATGGCTGTTACATTTCCATCTCGTGCAAAAGTGTCAATATCTACAGAGGAGTTTCCTAAAGCATAGCGTATATCCATAGCATAGCCCTTTTCGAGATCATCCCGACCCCAAGGCCTAGCCAAGACTTTTTGTCTTATATAGTCTGGTACAGGAGGAAAATCAGTTCTACCTTCATACAACATCTCATCCATAATTTTAATCGCATCCTTGACAATTTCCTTCATTCGGTAAACCATTTCTTCGCCAGGTGGATAGTCTCCATTATCATCTGCGATGATTAGCTCCATTTCAATACCATGGGTATAAGGTAAGGGTGTCCAATGTTCAACATCAACTAACATATCCGCCCATGGTCTTTCTGGTATGAATACTTCCCTATAATCTGTTCCCAGAAAGAGTTTATCTCCAGATCTATCAACACTTTGTCCCAATGAAACACCTGTGGGAGTAGTAGCTTTAGCTTTTTTTGTTTTTGTAATTAATTGAGAAAAAGCGTCGCTTTGTTCTTTCTTCTTCTCTTTTTTCTTCTTTTCTTTCTTTTTCTTATCTTTTGCCATATAACCCTTACTCTGTATTTTTCATTTTTCTATTATTAAAATAATTGCCATCTGTTTTATCATTTTGAATGTCCTACTTTTTCCTAGAATAAAGTTTTGATAAATTCTATCAATATATTATAATCATTTATGAACTCATATGAAAGAAGTAAATTAACAATTTCACCTTTAGCTGGAGGTATTATTTCTTTTAAGGTATCATAGATCTTGCCTCCTTTAAACATCGAATCATCAATAATTAGATTAACTTTATCCCCCAGTTTGTGAATCTTGGATTTAAGATTATCATTCAGATGAGATTCAGATGATATTATAATAGTTGGTTTTCCTAAATATGGGATGAAGTCCAAATTAAAGAGACATAATTGATTTGTCACATTTGCAAAATTCTTGAAAAACTGGTTCAATGTTGTTTTAAGTATTGTTAATTCATTGTTCTGATAATTATCAATCGAAGGAAAAACATAATATCCTATAGATTTCTTCATATTAAATTTTAAATCATTATATACACGATCGATGATTGGATATATGCTAAAATTAAAATTAAATAAAGACAGAAAAGCTATTTTAAAATTAAAATCTCCTGAAAGAATATTATTGCTTATATTGCCCCCGATACTGCTAAAGCGTTTAATCTCATTCCTAATGTTCGAAACATAAGTATTTAGTAAAAAAAATTGAGAAAAAGCTAATTCAGATTCTATTTTAGTTTTTATTTCATCTACAAGTACATATATAATGTCAAATATTTCTTTAGTGATTTTTTCCTTGAGTCCTTGTTCATGGATTCCTTCAATAATACCATGTGAAACACCAGGATTCTCTATTTCAGCTAAAATGCTTAGATTATCAATAAAAATTTCAGATAAACGTTTTTGATGTTTTTTATCATTATTTTGTACTGCCAATTTTACTAATGACTCTATAATACGGTTCAAGATATTAGATAGTTCAGAGGAATTATGTTCTTCATACAGCTTTTTGGCAATATTAAAGAGTATTGTAATTTTTAAAAATGGATCTTCACTACTTTCAGCTAGTTTTATGGATGAAATCGGATTAACAGGGATTTGATCTAACACTATGGATATATATAAATTTTGTTTTATCTTTTGATCTTGTAAATCATTAACTAATTTTATTGCTTCATCCATATTTTCAAACGCAAATGCTCGTATCAAATTCGAATAGAAATTAATCTGTTCTGTTGGATCCGATAATCCTAAAGCAAATTCTAGAGATTTTAGTAAATTTTTGTTTGAGAAATATCCTTTCGCTAATCTCCTTATACTTTCATCAATATCCTTTAATGATACTGTTGGAGATGATATATTACTGGTAGGATCTGCTGATAATGAAGGATTATAGGAGTTTTTCATTATCGTTAGTTGTTCTTCACCCTGTTGCAGTTCTTTTAGATTCATCTCATTAGTATAATTTTTAGGGTTCAGCGTCTGAAACTTTTTTGCTTCCTTAAAGACATATTTTTCTAATAAAGCTTCAACTTTACTTTTCGGGACGGTTTCTCTAACTCTTTGTACTTTTTCAGTGTATTCTATAATCTTAAGCCAATAAGCACTAATGGTAAGTTTTCCAAAACCATCTATTTCTGGATTTAAGTTTATATCTACATTTTTAGTCTCATTTGGGGCAAATTCAATTTGATCTCCTAATTCCTCAGATCTTAAACCAACAGTTAGATTTTCCCCTTCAAAAACAAATTTAAATTTCTCATTTTTAGCTGAATTATTAGTAGCTTGAATGGTAACACCATTTTTCGACCCAGGAATTAAAAGATTTTGAGGAAATCGTGTTATACTTAAAGTAATAATACTTGATGAATTTGACATAACGAAAGCAAAAAATTAATCTCTCTTTTAATAAAGAATGATTATTCTGATATTTATTTTTATATTAAAAAAAATCTTAAATCAACAAGATTTTGAGTAAAATAAGTTATTTTTTAATTATCTTCCCATACGTCTTTTTCTCTGGGTAAAATCAATTAAATCCTCAAGAACCATTTCTTTATTATAATCAGGCCACAAATCATTTCTAAACTTAAATTCTGCGTAGGAAGAATCCCACAGTAAAAATCCTGAAATTCGAGCTCCGTCAGTCATTCCCGTTCTAATGACATAATCTAATGGTGGGAAATTTTTTGACCAAAGATATTTTTTAATTAAATCAGTATTGATTTCTCCAGGATCTATATCATCATTAATTATACCTTTAACAGCATCAACAATCTCTTCATGTCCATCGTACATTATGCAAAGATTTATGAAATTTTGATCATGGTCTTTAGTGAACTCAATTAATTCCAATATCTTTTTCTTTGTCTCTTCTGGGAGCATTCCAATCCTCCCGATTACATTGAAATTAACTTTTTCTTCTCTAACGATAGACTCATTTACAACAGTATCAACAGCCATAATCATAATTTTATATAAATATTCAAGCTCTTCAGTCGTTCTTTTCTTCACATTCTCAAGTGATAATATATATAAACTGAGGTATTGGATTCCAGTGTCAAAAAAATCAAACAATCTCTTCTTAAGATTTTCATATCCTACCATATGGCCGAAATTAACATCTAGGTTTCGCTCTTTTGCCCATCTTCTGTTGCCATCGATAATTAAACCGATATGTCTTGGTAACCTATCTTTAGCTACTTCTTTTAGCTCTTCTAAAGAGGATGTCATCTAACATTTTGAAAATGCTTTAGTTTTAATATTAGTATTAAAAATAATTAATTTATCTAGAAATTCTAAGGAACCATTATTTATCAATTTAATATGTGCCAAAGTTTAGTTCTTTATAATGGTACTAATTTTGGATAATTTATTTAATATTGCAGAAAAAGGTACTAACTTCAACTAATGTTTGTTATGTTGGATTTTAAAAAAAAGTTTTATCCTTTAAAATTTGGTTTTTTTCTGGAATATAATGATACCAAGTAAAATAAAAGCGAAAGTTAATGCAACAATAATTAAAAGTCCACCCCATATTGGCATTGCAATTGGTTGAGCGGTTACTCCTATTAATGAACTACTATATAGGGGATCATTTAATCCATGTCCCAATACAGTAATCTGAAGGAATATTTGCTTAGCCCAGAAAGGTGGTGTGAAATAAACAATAGGACTTTCAAAAGGAAATAATGAACCAGAAAGAAATAAGATTGGCATATAATAAAATAATGCAATTGCATTTGCAATTTCGGGAGTTTTTGCGATGCCAGAGATAATAATACCAATTCCAACAGATGAAATACCGAATAAAACAGCAATAAAAAACCCGATTAATAATTCAAAAAGACCCTCATATGGAATTTGGAGTACACCGTATCCAAGTATAAACATAATGAGAATTTGAAGCGAAACCATAACAGTTTCAGACAATAAAGCACCTAAGAATAGATTTTTCCTCCCTGTGGGCATTGTATCCAACCGTTCTAGCATACCGGATGTTTTATCTAATGCAAATGATATAGCTGAACTTGTTGTACCTGCTGCTGTTGTATATATTATCATACCGGGAAAACCATATTGGAATTGCTCTCGTCCAAGAAAAATGTAAAACATCAACGTAAACATAACAGCAAAGCCAAGAGAGAAAACTAAATATTGCCAGTGCCGTGTCTTATCTTTAATATTTTTAATCGCTATTTGGATCGCCTTATTTTCTAAAAAGTTCATTTTAATCTCGCAACCTCCTTCCTGTTAAATTTAGAAATACATCTTCTAAGGAATTTTGCCTAAACTTCATGTTTTCAACCTCATCAATATTTTCAATAAGCCC
>JAEOTR010000073.1 GCA_016839705.1 Promethearchaeota archaeon
CCTTCAATCAAAACGAAGACTCCCTCAAAAATTAAATCAAAAACTCCTTCAAGATATTAATTATTAAAATTGTGGAGTTCATGAAAAACATACAAGGAATTGAAGGAGACTATATAGAAACAAAAAATGATAATTTATTTTTTGATGTAAAAGGTCTACTCCATCCAGATAATTATACCATATGTTATATACGATTTTTTCCTTCGCTAGAAGGAGACCGAATAAAAAATGGTATTAAATTTAAAAAAGTTTACCAACTAAGCGATAGATATGCTCTCCTGAGAGAAAAGTATCCTCATCATTTATTTTTTTCTAAAGAACTCGATTTAGAGGTTCAAGGAGTAAAAAAAAAAGAAATTAAAGAAATTTATACTCCCAGAAACTTTTTTAAAAATTTATTAGAAAAAAATGATTTAACTAATATCGAAATTCGCTCTAAAGAATTATGTAAATTATTAATTTCTAAAGGAAATATATCAGAGAATTCAATAGGGATTACAGGATCAACAATGGTTGGATTGAATACTGAAGATTCTGATATTGATATAATAGTATATGGTACAGAAGAAAGTCTGAAATTACATGAACGGTTTAAAAAAATATTTGAAAGTTCTGATAAAATAAGGAAGTATAATAAAGAAGAATATAAAACTCATTATGAATGGAGAGTCGGTGGTTCTGATATTCCCTTTGAAGATTTTCTAAGAAGTGAGCAAAGGAAGCAACATCAAGGTAAATTTATGGAAAACAAATTCTTTATAAGATATATAAAAAGCCCTAAAGATTGGAAAGGAAATTTTCATGATTATCAATTTAAAAATCTTGGAAGAATTAAAATCAAAGCTGAAATTACAAACTCAATAGATTCTATCTTTACTCCATGTTTATACAAGTTAAATACTATAAAAATTCTCGAAAGTACTCTAAAATTAAAAGATGTTAATTTAAGAGATATAAATGAAGTCAGTTCATTTAGAGGTCGGTTTTGTGAGCAAGCTAAAGAAGGAGAGAATGTTTTGATAGAAGGAAAAATAGAAAAAGTCAATTTTAAAAATACTAAGGAATACTTTCGAGTATTATTAACTGACCAAATAAAAGATAAATTGCTCATCCTAAATTAAATTCGAATAATTAACAGGTTATTAAAATCTTTTTATTGAAGTATGATTTTTACTAACTGATGGACGTTTTTAACGCTGATCTCCATATTCATAGTCCTCATTCAATTGCAGTATCAAAATCGTTGAATTTGGATACTATGTTAGAGACTTGTAGGAAGAAAGGTTTAAACCTTCTTGGAACAGGTGATATTTTACAACCAGAATGGTTTAAATATATGAAAAGCAATTTAGAAAAACAGAATGATGGTTCATTCTCATATAATGGTATTTTTTTTATCCTTCAGACAGAAATAGAAGACCTTGAGAGTATACATCATGTGATTTTATTTCCCGATTTTAAATCAGTTAAGGAAATTCAGGGTAAATTAGAACCACATTCTAAAAACATTTTAGGTGAGTGGGGTGGAAGACCTAGAGTAAATCTATCACCTCCTACCTTAGTTGATATAATAACAGATTCTGGTGGCATTATTGGTCCTGCACATGCATTTACCCCTTTTAAAGCGATCTTTCGACAAGGAAAGTTTGAAACTCTTGGGGATTGTTATGAAGGAGCAACTAAAAAAGTAAAATTTATAGAGTTAGGCCTTTCTGCTAATACTAATTTAGCAGATCGTCTAAAGGCACTTGAAAATGTGTCATTTTTAAGTAATAGTGATGCCCATTCACAAGATCCACGTTCTTTAGGAAGAGAGTTTAATAGATTTGATATCGATAATCCTTCATTTGAAGAAATTTTATTAGCTTTAGAGCGGAAAAATGGAAGAAGGATTACTCTAAATGTTGGTTTACATCCTAAGCTTGGAAAATATTACAATATGTTCTGTAATAAATGTAGAAGAAGGATTATATTCAAGAAAGTGAAAAAGCAAGTAAATACTATCTTTAATCAATATTCAATAATCGAGAATTTTGTTATATATTACTCAAATGATCCTATATCTTCAAGATTAGATTATTTAGACCAAGTCTCCAAAAATAAGATGATTTGTCCGGCATGTAAAGAAGAATTTAATAAAAATTTTAAAGTTAAATTAGGAGTTAGTGAAAGAATTGAAAAAATCTCTACATATTCAGAACCTAAACATCCAGATCATAGACCTCTCTATATTAATGCCATACCTCTAGTCGATATTATTCGCTCAGTAAAAGGAATTAAAAGTTCAACAAGCAAGACCGTGATTAATGAGTACAACAAAATAATTCAAGAACTTGGGACTGAATTTGAGATATTAATAGACATCCCAGTGAATATAATTGAAAAATATGATCAAACTATTGGAACAATCATACAAGCATTTAGAAACAATGAGATTGAATATACTCCTGGTGGTGGGGGCACTTATGGTCACTTTAATTTTGATCTCTAAAATGAAGAATAATATTTAGACATTTAAACAAATTCTTGACCAAAAATAGGTATAAATAGAATTTAAAACCATTAAATATAAAATCTTAAATATTGAACTCTAAATCTAACTTTAAAAGTTCCCCGCATTTATTACATGTTAACCAATCAAAAACTTTAAAACTGACTATCATCATTTCCATTTCTTTTCTTAGAAATTGATTTCTAAACTTTTTCTTGTAATCACCATTTGGGCAAGTAATTATAGCTCTCACTTTTATTAATTCGCTATTTTCAGATGGTTTTACAGACTCCTTGCCGTTATCTTGAATATTATCAATTTCCATATTTTATTGTACCCCTAAACCATGACTATCATGATAATATTGACTTATAAATTTATCCTCTTAACTGATTTGTCTTCTTTTTCAAAAGAAAAAAATGATAAGATAATATTTATGTGTGGTGGTTAAAATTTTATCATTCTAATAGAAAATTCTTTTCAGTTTATTAAGTTCTAAAATGTTACTAAGATATTACCCAGATATTTCTTAGTTATATTATACTGATATTGCTCTTCGTATTATAAAGTGTTTAACCTATTTTTTTGATGATGATAAATGAGCAACGATGAAATTTTTGATTTAGTTGAGCTAGCAAAATCTCGAGCATCAGTAAGAGAAAGATTTAATGAAATCGCAACTCATAACCAGAATCCTAATTCTAACCCTAATTGTGATGATGACAAATTTTTAGCAGATCTTTTAAAAGTTTTAAAAATTAAGACATATGTAGTTGGTGTTGGTGGTGCAGGGAATAATACGGTTTCTCGATTAGATGATATGGGTATCAGTCATGCTGAAACTATAAATATTAATACAGATGCACATGATTTATATTATTCAAATTCAAAGCACAAAATATTAATTGGAAAAGAAACGTGTAATGGGTTAGGGTCTGGTAATGATCCCTCAGTTGGTGCAGAAGCTGCAGAAGAAGATCGTGAAAGATTAAACCAAACTTTGAATGCAGATATAATATTTTTAACATGTGGCTTAGGAGGTGGTACAGGAACAGGAGCAGCTCCTGTTATTGCATCAGAAGCAAAAAAGAATAATGCCATCGTTGTTACTTTTTGCTCACTTCCATTCAATTCTGAAGGTAAACAACGATCAGCAAGAGCTCAACTAGGTTTAAAAAACCTTGCTCAATATTCTGATTTCCTAATTCCAATTCCAAATGATAATTTATTAGGGATTGTTGGAAAAATTCCTATGATAACGGGATTTAAGATAATGGATGAAATCCTAATAAGGAATATTGGCGAAGTTGTAAACTTAATTAATAATTGTGGGTTAGTCAATATTGATTTCGCAGATGTGAAAAAAACTCTTTTGGAAAACCCAAATGGAAAATACCCATCAGGATTAGTAGGTATAGCGGAATGCATAGGGGATGACTCAGATTTAATTGAAAAAGCGAAACTCGCGTTAAATAATCCTCTATTAAAGCCAGATCCAAGACAGGTGAATAGATGTTTAGTATCAGTAACAGGTGATCATACTTTAACATTATCAAAAGTTGATAAAGTAGTCTCTACTATTTCAACCGAAATTCCCGAAGAAGCTCAATTAAAATTTGGGGTTCAGAATAAACCTGATATGGGTTCCAAGATCAAAATAATGGTATTAGCAAATGGACCAGTATCTCCTTATGTACGAGC
>JAEOTR010000074.1 GCA_016839705.1 Promethearchaeota archaeon
CTACATAAAAACTATTTAAAGTTAAATTATATTTTTCCAATTAGAAGGAATTGAGTGCTGGTAGTTTTTTGAGTGCATCCCATCCCATCTAAAATTTTCCTATTACCAGCACTCATCCATCTACGTAATAAAAAACAGATATTACCCTTTTAACTTTAAAATAAGAATAGACAATGTCTTATAAGGCACTTTTTCACTTGTTACTCAAAATTTTAAGTTAATAAATTCACTAAGAAACTCTTTAAAACAAATAAGTGGGTTAAGTTTAACATAGGTTAAGTTCAACCCTACCAATCGGATCTATTATGAACATGTCATTTTGGCTTAAAATTATATAAATCCTATACATGTTTATGAATGGCGATTATATAACTAACATTAATATCAAAAGTTTACAATCAATATATTAGAGGATATTTAATGGCAATATGAAGTTGTGTTAAATATATTCTAAACTTAAAATGTAATAAAGTTAGTTAATAATCATGTACCTGCCCGCATGAGGTAGTTTGGATATCCTGGGGCCCTGCGGAGGCTCCTACTCGGGTTCAAATCCCGATGCGGGCATTTATCGTACTAGTAAGTTTTATATATGGAGGAAATATATCATTTACTAGTGTGATAATAATGGCTTCTCAAAAAAGAACCCAAGTAAAACAGCAAAAAAAGAGAGGAAGAAAAAAGAAAGCGCCTAAAAATCAACGTGCTGTTTGGGTTTGGTTGGATACTCCACAGATGGTTGATGAATGGAAAAAGTCAGCTAAAGAGTCAAATGTACCAACTTCTACTTTTGTTAAAGAAATTGTTGAAAAGCATCTTGCATCCCAGGGAGCTATTACTACTAGGAGTGCACTTGAGTATAAATTAAAGGATGCAGTTCAACGGGTAAGAGATCTAAGAAACGAAAACCTCGAACTTAACAAGAAACTCGAAAGAATGAATACTTTACTTGACAGATATGAAGAGCAAATCAAGAAATCGCAAAATGATAGATTCCTCGATGATGAGTTCACTGGAATACGTGACTTCAGGCAGGAGCTTGTTGATTTATTAAAAGAAAAACATCAAATTAAAGAAGAGAAAATCCTTGATTTTTTACATATAAGGCCAGGTGATGGTAAAGGTGTTAAGGCTATTGGCAAGCAGATCGAGATACTACTTGAATATGGTTTGATCATTCGGTATAAAGGAGGATATCTGTGGAAAGGATAAGCGATTCGGAGATATTCAATAAATATCTAGAGGACCTGGAATTACAAGGGAGTACTAAGAAAACCATAGAGAACTATGGTTCAGCTGTAAAAGTATATGTTGATTGGCTGCATGATAAAAAACTTACTATTTTAAGTGTTTGTGACATGGATAATAAAGATATTGTTGAAGATTTTCTTAAATATCTTAGAAAAGAAAGGAAAAAAGCAAATGGTAACAATATCTCTTTTGCAAGAATTAAAGTTATTTTTAGTGCCTTAAACAATCTTTACGAATATCTTGAATATAATAAGTATGTTAAGAAAAATATTATTTTAATTGTTAGGAAAAGGTATCTTAAACAGTATAAAAAAGGTTATGAACCTGCAGTTAGAAAGGCTATAGATGTTGAAGAGATGTCGAGATACTTGAATAGTATTCCAAATCCTAGGGACAAAGCAATTAATTTATTGTCCGTCAAAACTGGAATTAGAAGGGAGAATTTAAGAAGGATTAATTGCGACGACATTGACTGGGATAAAATGAAAATTACAATTAAATCTCGTTTATCGAAAAAGAGAACTTTTCCATATGTGTTTTTTGATGATGAATGTAAACGGGTGTTGAAGTATTGGGGGAAGCGAAGAGAAATGATTGCTCTCCCAGATGAAAAAGCCTTTTTTGTAGGCGATTATGGACGGCGGATTAGTAAAAATTCAAGTTATGATGCTGTTGTTAAATGGTCAACTAGATATGGCCTACATAATTCTAAATCTGATAGATTGGAAGATCATTTCTCTCATCATAATCTGAGACATTGCTTTACAACATATTTGCGTAGAAATGGGATGAAACGGGAATATAGAAAGGAGCTGAGAGGGGATAAAAGAACTGATGTAATGGATTTGTACGATCATATTGATGAAAAGGAATTGAGAAGAGAATATCTTGCTGCAATACCAAAGTTTGATGTTTATTGATTGTTAGGAAATGCTCTCTTCTGGAAGGGAACTGCAATTTACTAGTAAATAAATATTCATTACAAATTAGAGAACTTGTAGATTATTTTGCCTTAATGATGGAAATAATTCAAAATCAATCCATGGTATATCATAAATATCAAGTTGAC
>JAEOTR010000075.1 GCA_016839705.1 Promethearchaeota archaeon
GCCTTGAAAACCTTTGATAAATATATACTTCAATCCTTATTGGGTAAAAATTCTATCACATCTAAAATTTTTCAAACTCTTTATTTAAAAAGTTAAAAATATAGTAAAAAGTTTTAAATTCTTTTATAGAAAGATTCTCAAGGATTTAGTAAGATTTTGATTTTTCTCACAATTCATAATTTAAGACCTTTACATATTATAACAAATTTTTATTCAGTGTTTTAATTACATTTTTTACGCCCATTGTAGAAATATAGGGACCTAATTTAGGACCTCTGTTAGAATTTAGCAATATTTGATATAATAATTTAAAAAAGTCTCTAGGTTGTATCTGATTGGTTTTCGCAGTTTCAAAAATTGCCGTTTGGATGGAATCCGCATTTGTTATATTTTCAATTCTTTCTATTAACATTTTTATTGCCACTTTTTGCTCATTAGATAATACGCTCTTAGTTTCTTCTAAAGATTTGAAATCATTAACCCAATTTGAAGTGTAAGTAATTTCCTCGGCAATCTCGTCTAGGGATGCATCCTCTTTTAAATAACCATATAGTCTTAACCTCGATTCAATGAATTCTTCTCGGGCAGTATCAGGTGCTACCGAAATAAGATTTACTAAAAGACTATATGGAATATGAATTGAGGGTTTTTCAGGTGGTTTCAGATGCCAGCAATATTCATATAATCCTATTAGACTTCTTTTACGAGCTTGGTTCTTCTCTTTGATTCTCCCAAAAAATATGTCCTCTAAATAATCCATTTCACTCATATAAAGGGGTATATCAACCACTGATAACGTTCTTGTTCCTTTCATCCGTTTATATGTTAAAAGAGCTAATGATTGAGATGAACCATACTTAAACCAATCTTGTGGAGTGAAAACATTGCCTTTCGATTTTGAAATTTTTGTCTTACCCTTATCTAAAAACATTTCATATCTTACATGCGTGGGTGATTCATAATTAAAAATTTCCCTACAAATTCTATCATTGCATTTTACTGACTCTAAGATATCTTTACCATATGCTTCAAAATCTATTTGCAATAAATCCCATCTTGCTGCAAATTCAACCTTCCAAGTTAATTTTCCTTCACCCTTGGAAATATCTGACCAACCATGATAATTACAACCTTCAAGTATTTTACCTTTAATTTCTTCTCCCTCACAGATATATTCAATCTTTCCTTTTTCAACATCAAACTTTATAGCTTTAGTGGTATAAATCTTTCCACATTGTTGACAAATTGCGTGATAAGGAATTTGATCAACATATTTTTCTGAACCGGTAGTTTCTTTTATGATCTCACCTGCTTGTTTTGCATTAGTTAAGAGTTTAATCACTTGAGGTGCCATTTTACCGGTACTATATAACTTATATGCAGATACAGGAGTGAATTCTATTCCTGCTTTTACTAGAGCATCAATAAGTAATGATGACATATGCTGCCCATAACTATCATGACAACCCCATAAATCAGGAATCGTAGAAACAGGTTTTCCTAGATGTTCTTTTAATTCCGGTGGTGTTCCCGCTGGAACTTTTCGTAAACCATCCATATCATCAGCAAATGCTATAAATTCAGATTCTCTTCCTTGATCTTCTAAAGCTAATTTAAATGCGTAAGCCCTTGAAGCATCAGCAAAAGAACCAATATGTGGAAATCCTGAAGCTCCTAAACCACTTTCTGTCCTAATGAGTGATGGATGTTTCCCTTTTAGGTTATCTTTCCTATCTACAACTCTGAGTGCTTGTTTATCTATCCAAGTTCCGCGACCGATTATTTCTTTAGTATCCTCATCAATATCAATATTTTCTACCAATAATGAATCACCTGTAAAATTTGATTACATAAAAATCATTAACAGTAAATCAATAATCTTTGTTCTATACTCCTTACCTTAAAGATTTTACCAAATCAGGGGGTTAAAAGAATCATGAAAATTCAGAAAATAGTTACCACTGAAGTATTTGAAATTGAATAAATCCAATCTGAATTACATTTCTACTCCAATTTCTTCATCGTTAAACCTCAAATGATAAGTATAAATATTGTAAGGGATAATTTTAATTTGAAAAAAAAATTTAGAGAGAAAGAAAACGGATTTGTTTAATGTGCACCTTGAATCACTTCTTAAAGAGATGTTAAGTAAGTCCTAAATAGGTGATAATTATGGCCGCAACTAAAGAAGAGACAGAAATTTTACTTAAAAAAATGATGAAAGATTGAAATTGAAATTTAGATGAAGAAATATGATTTTTAAGACTCCTTTTCTTATAATATATTCAAGACAATGAGGAGAATAGTATTTTTTTCGACGCCCTATAATAACAACAACTTTCATGAAATTCTCAAGTTAATATTCCCTCCAGAGATGACAGACAAGCATCCACTTTTTATGCCATCACAGGGGGTATCTAATACATCGCAAAACTTCCTTGATGATTGGGAAGGGTTTGCTAAGAAATTTAATGTCAAACTTGAATTATGTGACAACTCTGCTATAGATGTCGCTAGTGAAAAAGAAAAACTAAAAGATTCGAATATTTTGATAATCTCTGGGGGCGATCCATTTCAATTGCTTATTAATCTACGTAGAACAGGACTGGATATTACCATTAAAGAGTTCATTAAAAAAGATGAATTCATCCTAGCAGGTTATAGCGCAGGAGCTTATGTACTCACCCCCACATTAGAAATCGCGAAAATTTTTAATGAAAATTATCCTGATGGCAAGAAGTACATGACTCAAGATAAAATGAAGGATTTATCAGGATTAGGAATTGTGGATTTTGAAATTTGTGCTCATTACTCAGAAGCGCACCATAAGCATATTTTTGAGAATTATATTGATAATAATAGAAACGAAGTAAA
>JAEOTR010000076.1 GCA_016839705.1 Promethearchaeota archaeon
AAATGATAAAAACATAATATGCACCTCCTTATCATCTATTTCTAAATCAAGAAAAATTGCAGAAACTCTTAAAAATTGGATACAAAAAGGTAAATTTTACTTGAATCCCCCTGCTGAAACATTACCCCTTGAAAAAGTATTGAAACCTATGAAACAGAAAAGAACGGAATGATGTAGTAGGAATGGATGGAAATATCCATATCACTATTTTTTTCTTATCGGGAGATGTATATAAAATATAGTTCCTTCTTGTTCTGAGGATTGGAAATCGACCTTTCCGCCTAGATATCGTTCTGCAAGTAGTTTCACACTGTAAGTACCTATACCTCTTCCAGAACCTTTTGTTGAAAAAGATCTCTGAAAGATCTGACTCTTAACACTAGCGGTCATAGCAACCGAATTCTTTACCCAAAAAATTATAGTCTGATTTGAAATTTGACTGCCAATTTTTACAGTTTCACCAGGAACACTTGCTTCTAAGGCATTTTTGAGAAGATTAAATAATATTCGAGAGAGTAATCTTTTATCTGTTTGGATCATGTCTGAAGCAGAATTGTTATCAATTACAATTTCCTTTTCTATTGCAACATTCTGATTTTCTATAATTTCTACCGTAGATGTTATAATATCTAAAGAATTATGATTTTCTAGATCAATATTGAGTTCATTTTTTTCTGCAGCTATGAGATCCCTATGAGCCGAGAACTCTTCAACTAAAATTTGGGAAGTTTTCTTTATCTGACTGAAGTACTGCTTTTGTTGTGAGTTTAAACCTTCAAGTGGAAAAATTTCAACAAATCCAGTTATTACTGTTAACATATTTAACAAATCATGTAAAAATATCCTCTCCAATAACTCTTGACGTTTTTGACTGCTAATATCTGATAGAAAAACCATCACAAATTGTTTTCCTTTTAATCCAAATGGTTGTGCTGTGACATACAAATCAAATGAAATTAGATTTCCATCAAAATTGGATGTAATACGAGTCTCAGAAGATGTTTTGGTGTTAGTTTTCAAACTCTGAAGTACAGTATTTACAGCACCACAATAACGGCAATCTTGAGCAGTACCACATCCATGAACATAATCTTGTGAATGAATACACTTAAATATTTCTCCTGGTCTAGAACCCATAGCTTCTTCAACATTTTTAATGCCGAATTGTTGAATAACAGTTTGATTTAAAAAAACCACTTGACGCTCTTCATTAACTATTAGGGCATTAAATGGAATTGAATTAAGTATTTCTTCAAAATAAGTTTTGAAGAACTCATTTGCTTCCTTCTTAATTTCCTCAAGATTCTTCCGTTTTGCAGGAGCAAATTGGGTATCTAGTTCTTTTTTCATAAGATTAAGGGATTAAAATGAGTTGAGCAATTTTATTTTCATTAATTGTCAAAGTAAAAAATGAAATTAATTTTAAGAATTTAGATTAGCAAAAGTTTAAATAAACACTTCTTCATAGATCAATAATTATGAAATGACTTGGATTTGTTATGTAATAGTAACTTTTTTTCTTTCATACTACTCTTTTGTTATAATTTCAAAGATTTCCTCTAAGCGAGGAGTTTTTCGTCTGAGGGTAATACAACGTTCTTCTTCACATCCACGTAAAATGGCTATTAATTCATTTAAATGTATCGTAGGAATGTCAAAATCATCTCCAAACCATTTATGCATCTTTTCTCGATATTCAGGTTTGCTAAGGGTGTATAAACAAGTCGGACATGGTGTTATCATAAAATCTGCGCCTACATTTTGAGCACTTTTAAGTTTATTAGCGGTTATTTTCAATGCTTCACGGGGATTAATTATAAGTTGGGATGCCCCCCATCCACAACAACTTTCTCTTTCTTGATAATCGACTGGAATACCACCAAAAAGATGGATTAGTTCATCTAGTTTAGTTCTATTCCTTATATACTCATCTACATTTCTTTTATCTCTAGATAAATTCAAATAGTGACATCCATAATGGATAGCAACTTTAAGATCTTTCAAATCAAACTTTAAAGAGTTAAGAACATCATTTCGAATTAAATATAGAAAATCTAAATCATGTACTAATTTAAGACTGAAATTTTCAAGAATCTCATATTTATTAGGATAGCTATTACCTATTCCCTTATTCTTTAATACATTTAGAATATCATTTGTTTTTTTTTTTACTTCAGGAATTTTTAAAAATTCTCGTCCTCTTAATAGACTATTATAGCATCCATTACAACTAAAGAACACAATATCAGCTATCTGATTCATTTCATTTAAATTCCTCTCATTAATGGCAGCGAATTGTGCTCTTGTTATCAAATTTCTTTGAAAGAAAGTACCAGAGCAACATGATTGATTCATACACATATTTACGTTTAATTGAAGCTCTTCTAAGAGATCTTGTATGCCCCATCTTACTCCTGGAAAATATTTTTCCA